>NZ_CP016538.2:1622500-2222500 GCF_001687625.2 Planococcus maritimus | reverse complement strand
CGAACATGCGAACGGCTGTAAGTGGCGTCATTTTCGCTGGTTTTGAGACGAAGGTGCATCCAGCAGCAAGTGCGGGTGCCATTTTCCGTGCCATCATGGCCGCAGGGAAATTCCACGGCGTGATGGAAGTCACTACGCCAACCGGCTGCTTATTGATTTGGATCCGTTTGCCGTCTTTACTAGCAGGGATGGTCCGGCCATATACACGTTTGCTTTCTTCCGCAAACCAGGAGATGAAAGAAGCGGAATATTCTACTTCGCCGATTGCCTCTTTCAGCGGTTTGCCCATTTCTTTGGTGAGGATTTCCCCGACTTCTTCTTTGTGTTCCAATAGGAGATCGTGCCATCTCATCAATATTTCTGCCCGTTCGTAAGCAGTAGTCTTTGACCACGATGGGAAAGCGGCCGCCGCGGCTTCTACGGCTTCAGTCGCTTCCGCTTCACCGCCATTGGGGACGCTACCCACTTGTTCACCGGTCGCCGGGTTCATGACTTCGATTACATCGTTTCCTTTATCTGTCCATTCGCCATTTATATAATGTTTGCCATTCATCAAAACGCCTCCTCAAATTATGCTTCTTGTAGTCAATACCTCACCTGGAAAATGTCTAAACTTACAGGCGATATCACTGGTGCATGTCCATGAATGGAAAATTGCCAAATAAATATAGCAAAAGCTACAAAACTGTGAATTTATGAGGATACGCAATATATCGCCGTTGGTCGCGCTTACATTTTATGCGTTCTTATTTTAATTTTAAGTTATTTCAAAATAGTCTATAAATTGTATTTCAGAACTCGAAATTCTGTGCTACTATTGCTTAAAACCAATAAGCTTTTCCAAAACTTTGTTTTTGTATAATGTTTTGAAGCTGAGAGAGGAAGGAATACTATGCCCCAAATGTTGGCTTTGGCCATTATGGCTTTCATCTTGTTTATCGGAGAGCTCATCTCCATTCGTACGAAAGCTTGGATTCCATCCATTTTCGTGAGCGGGGTATTATTCCTGATTGGATATTGGACATTCTTTCCGGAAGATATCGTGACCATCGGCGGCATTCCGCCAGTCGTGGCGACTTTGCTGATTTACTTATTGATCACGAATATGGGGACTTTATTGTCGCTAAATGAATTGAAACAACAATGGCGCACCATTTTAATCGCCTTGTCAGGGATATTGGGCATCGTCGTCTTCTTGCTTGCGATTGGGACATTATTATTTGATTTTCAGACCGTTATCGTCGCCATTCCACCGCTTGTTGGAGGCTTGGTATCAGCATTGATCATGTCAGAAGGAGCATCAGCAGCTGGACTTCCGACGCTCGCTGTATTTGCTATCGTGATTTACGTTATTCAGGGATTCGCAGGTTATCCTTTAACGTCTATCATGCTAAAACGAGAAGGGCGCAATTTGCTGAAGCAATACCGCAATAACGATTTACCGGATCATGCCCCTCTAACGCAAGGAGCGGTTGAACAAAGAGAACAGGATGAAAAACCGAAACTTTTTGCGGCTTTACCAGAGAAATACAACACCGATTTCTTCAAATTCTTCCGCCTGGCACTCGTCGGTTATGCGGCCTACCTCGTTTCGACATTGCTAGCTCCCGTTGTGGAGATCAGCCCTTTTGTTCTGTGTTTGCTGTTCGGCGTATTGGCCCGTTCCATTGGCTTTTTGGAACGCCATCCACTGCAAAAAGCGAATGGCTTCGGTTTTGCAATCATGGCATTATTGCTATTCATATTCGATGGTTTGAAAACAGCGACACCTGAAATGATGCTGGAAATCCTGTATCCATTGATCGGCTGCATCATCATCGGGCTAGTCGGCATGTATATCTTTTCATTCATCATCGGGAAGATTCTCAAAGTCAGCAAAGAAATGGCGTTCGCGTGTTCGTTGACGGCGCTGTACGGCTTCCCGGCAGACTATATCATTACAGTGGAAGTGATCAACGCATTGACGCAGGATGAAAAAGAACGTGAAATGCTAACAAGCCGTATGCTTCCGCCGATGCTGGTCGCGGGATTCATCACGGTCACGATCGTATCAGTCATCTTGGCAGGAATTTTCGTCGGGTTCCTGTAAATTATCATTTAGGAGGGTATTGCCATGATTCTTGAAGCACTTAAAAAAGAAATCGCAAATCACAGCGGAGAATTGGTAGACATCAGGAGACAGTTGCATAGCGAGCCGGAGTTGTCTTGGGAAGAATATCGGACAACCGAATACGTTTATAATTATTTGTCTGAACTAGGCATCGAATGCCGTAAAACCGAACCTACAGGCGTCATCGGAGAATTGGCGGGTGCCAAGCCAGGCAAGACCGTAGCGCTAAGGGCGGATATGGACGCATTATCTGTCGAAGAGCTAAATGGAGATTTGCCTTATCGTTCGAAAGAACAAGGAAAAATGCATGCATGTGGGCATGATGCCCATACAGCGATGTTACTGATTGCTGCCAAAGCACTTGTGGCAGTTAAAGAGCAGTTATCGGGGACGGTCAGGTTCTTGTTTCAGCCGGCAGAAGAAGTGGCGACTGGAGCACGTGAAATGGTCAAGCAAGGGGCGATGGAAGGTGTAGATAATGTCTTTGGCATGCATATTTGGTCACAGAGCCCAACCGGCAAAGTATCGTGCATTCCTGGCCCCTCTTTTGCCTCAGCAGATATTTTTAACATTCGCTTCACTGGGCGTGGTGGACATGGTGCGATGCCGCAAGCCTGTGTAGATGCATCAATTATGGCTTCGTCGTTTGTTATGAACGTCCAGTCCATCGTCTCGAGAACCATTGACCCACAACAGCCAGCCGTCGTCACGGTCGGCAAAATGACAGTCGGAACCCGTTTTAACGTCATTGCAGAAAACGCAGTGATCGAAGGAACCGTCCGCTGTTTTGATCCGGAAGTGCGCGGCCACATCGAAAAGCAGCTCGAAGTGTATGCGAAAAACACAGCTGAGTTATACGGTGGAACTTTTAAAGTAGAATACATACGCGGCACACAAGCCGTTATCAACGAACAAGAAAGTGCGCATTTGGCACGAGCTGTAGCAGCGGAAGCGTTTGGGGAAGATGTTTTATACAGAGAAGAGCCGACGATGGGCGGCGAAGATTTCTCGTTCTTCTTGGACGAAGCGCCAGGTTGCTTCGCGTTAGTGGGAGCAGGAAATCCAGAAAAAGATACACAATGGGCACATCACCATGGACGGTTCAATATCGATGAAGAGGCATTATCGGTCGGGGCAGAATTATATGCACAATATGCTTATAGCTATTTGAACAAAAACCAAACAAATTGATGGAGGGGCTTATGGGAAATAGCACATTATACGAAGACTTGATCAGAGGGTACGACAAACAATTAGACCATTCAGGGGTCAGCGGAGACCGGATAGCGAAACGTTTGCATGCGTTATCGGAAATTGGTTATACAGAACCAGGCGGAGTAAAGCGCCCAGGTTTATCCCGTGAAGAAAAACAAGCTAAAGAATTGGTTAAATCCTGGATGGAGGAGGCGGGGCTTACAGTCAAGGAAGACGGTGCTGGCAATGTCTTCGGCACTTTGCCGGGACAGTCAGAGGGGCCTGCTATTGCTTCAGGATCGCATGTCGACAGTGTACCGAACGGTGGAAATTTCGATGGCCCACTTGGCGTTTTGTCTGCGCTCGAAGTGGCAGAAGCGTGGAAGGAACTTGGAGTTGTTCCTAAAAAACCATATGAAGTAGTGATTTTCTCCGATGAGGAAGGTTCAAGATTCAATAGCGGGCTGACGGGGAGCCGGGCGATGACAGGAAATATAACCGATATGGAAATGAAGCAGTTGCGGGATTATGATGGCAAAGACCTGGCGCAAGTTCTTGAATCTTATGGCAGTTCGTTAGAGGCGTTTCACGAGTCGACCAGAGATTTATCAGAACTGGAATTATTTGCAGAGGTGCACATCGAACAAGGAAAAATATTGGAACAAAAGGATCAGCCGGTCGGAATCGTTAGTGGCATCGCCGGCCCTGCCTGGATGGAAGTGAAATTTTCTGGACAGGCGGGACATGCAGGCAACACGCCCATGCTTGGTAGAACGGATAGTTTAGTGGCCGCGGGTGAATTTGTTAGCCGCTTGCCTGAGCTTCCGCGAGCCATTAGTGAAACGGCTGTCGCAACAGTCGGCAAATTCGATGTATCTCCGAATGGCATCAATGTTATACCGGAGCAAGTCGTCCTGCATGTCGATGCGCGAGACATCCATCAAGAACCGCGGGATTTGCTTGTAGAACGCATTCGAAATTTAGCGAGTGAAGTAGCCGAAACACATCATGTTACGGTTTCACTGCAACAAAACACTAGTATTCTACCTGTTCCAATTGCAGACGAACTGCAGCAAGAACTGGCAGAATTATTGATGAAGCAAGGAATTGACCCTGTACGAATTCCGAGCGGGGCAGGTCATGATGCTATGATCGTTGGGCGCCATATGCCAGTTGCCATGCTATTTGTCCGCAGCAAAGACGGCATTAGCCACAACCCGAAAGAGTGGTCGTCGCTATCGGATTGTGTTCACGGGGTACATGCTTTAAAAGGCTTTATTGAATCGAGAATGGCAAAAGCATAAGTAGCTTAGCGCGAAACAGAGGGGTGAATCCCTCTGTTTTTCATTTTGCCTTAACGCATTAGAAAAATATGGTTTTGGAGATCCTTATTATGGAATTATCGGGTTATTTTGATATAGAGTGTATATTTAACAGTAAAACGGGTATATAGAAAGTAAGAATTGATATCAAATTCGGTACGGAGGTGATGAACGTGAAAGCAGTTGAGAATAACGTTCCCAATAGTGTGCGCCCATTTTCAGAAGAGAAAATCCTGAAGGAATGCCGCCATTATTTTTCATCGGAAACTGCTCGAACAGCAGAAATCGCTGAAAGATTTATGGAATATTTCATTAGAAATGCTTCGTCGGAAGGTGTGCTTTTCAAAACTATTAAAGAAATCACCTACGACTTGAATATCTCTCACCAAACCTTGACTAAGGTTCTGAAAAGGCTTGAAAAAGAGGAGATAATTTATAGAAGAAACGGCATCATCGGATTGTGGCAAGAATAATCAACGTATAAGTGATCCGATGAATCGGGTTAACAAAGACTGGCGGATACTCCGCCAGTCTTTTTCTTCGTTTAATAATATCGGACTATTTTCTCGTTTTAAGATTTATTCGTTTTATGTATATATATAACTATATAAAAGTTCGGTTTTTAAAATAAATATGTGTAACAAGGCTATTTGCTTATTAAAATTAATTAATTTTATAAAAATTAGCTAAAAAGTGTAGAATGAACTAAGGAAGTGTGATATAAAGGTACTATAATATTCTGAATTTTTAGATAGTAAGTTTGATATCAAATAGGTGAGGGGGATGAATCATGGGGAAACAATTAATTGGGTGTCGACTTCTAACATGTCTTAGCCGTAATTTCCGATTGGTAGCTGGTACGACGGTCTCTACAGTGTTCGCTGTTTGGTTAGTATCAGTGTTTATTTACGAACCGGAATTTACGGCGACCAGCCAAGTGTTTGTTGAACCGTCCTCATCCGATGCCATCCATGGAGAGGCTTTAGCCTTAGCCGATTATCAAACATTAGAAGCGTATCAAGTTTTAGCAAAAAGCCCAGCTGTCTTATCCCAAGTGTTGGAAAACACCTCCAACTCCTATTCGATGGCTGAACTCCATGACCATATTGCGATCAACCGGCCAGACAATTCTCGGATTCTGAATATTGTCGTGACTGCTGAAAGTAAGAACGAAGCTGCTGCGGTAGCGAATGCCCTCGCCTATAGCCTGCAAGAAGAAGTGAAAACTCTGTTGAAGGTAGACAATGTGAGCATTGTTTTAAAAGCGGGCACCTCGAATGGTGCGCTTGAAGAAAGTAGCAGTTTAAGCGTCCTGCTATCGCTTGCAGCAGTGGCGGGAATGCTTGGTGGTATTCTTCTTAGTTTTGCACTTGAGCTGGTAGGATTTGCGAGAAAATATGCACATTTAGGTCGAAAGAAAGATGCGCAATTACAAACCGTTTTTAAATAAACGATAGTTAAAACTGAGGTGAGAGTATGTACAAGCTGGTTTCCATACAAGAGCATATCAAATGGCAGGAAATACTTGATGCCTTGGACATACAAGATATTTATTACACGACCCAGTATTTTCTAAGTGCCCTGAAACTGGACCCAGGAGAAGCTTACCTCTTTTATTTTCAATGTGCAGAAGGCGAAGTGGCCTATCCCTTCATCAAAAGAAAAGTAAATGATCAACTTCCTCATTATTTTGATATTACAACACCTTTTGGCTATGGCGGACCTATATTGAACATACGATCTAATAGCGCAACACTAGTAGCGAAATTTAGGGAAACGTTTGCTGGCTTTTGCAAAAAGGAAACCATTATTGCTGAGTTCATTCGGTTTCATCCTTCACGAGGAAATGCAGAGTTTTTTAAGGATTATCTCCAATTATTGCCTTTACACGAAACCTATTCGATTGATTTGAAAAAATGGCGAAATAACCTAGAGGCAGAAGGGGAGGATTCTGCTGAAGTTGAAATGCGCAAGTTGGGAACCGTTCGCCATATGTTCGAGTTTCTGGTTCTTTACTATTCAAATGCCCGAAGTCGTGATGAAGCCGATAGCTATTATTTTTTTACCAATGATTATTTTGAAGCCTTAGTCAGCACGCTTGGGCCGAATCTTCATTTGTTTGGGGCCTATATAGAAGAAAAACTGGTTTCCTCTTGCTATGTTCTGGCAATGGGAAAAACCATTAATTTTCATTTGGAAGGCAATTTACCAGAAGCTAAAAAATCCCACACAGACCGTGAACTATTGGCGAAAGTAGCTGAATGGGGTGTGGATAATTATTACGAAGAATTTCATCTAGGTGGGAGTCTGGACAGCGATTTAGGCGATGCGAAACGGGCGATTGCCAATATTCCGGCTTCCACTTTTTTTATCGGCAAATGCATCTATGACCAGCAACTATACGATCAACATATTTCTTTAGACAACGAAGATGTAATTCGTCGCTATCGCAATATCTAAATGGTTCAACGAAAAAAGGAGGTAAAATACATGAGATACACACAATATAAAGGTGTAGTAGAGCGGGAGTATAAGAAGTCGTTGCGCAAAATTATGTATGAACTATGCGTGCTAGAAGGTTTGGATTCGGTGAATGGGGCACTGCGCCTTGGAGTCGCAAAAACTATCTTTGAGTATTGGCGACATTTTTACAGATACGATGATCACCAGCGCCTATTTGATCAAAAAGTACAGGAACTTGACAAAATGCATTTTCTTTATGTAAATGAAGAGAAGAAAGAGAGTCTTCAACAAACACTCCTGCATACAGGAGAAGCTGACTTGAGTGGATTCAAAGAACAGGTAGAAAAAATGACCGCCTATTACCGCCAAGTTCATACGGAAAGCAATGGATTGGCAGTGGAGGCCTCCAATTTGACGTTATTTGAATTTGTCGAGGAACTTATTCAGCGCTATGAAAAAGGAGAATTGCTTGAAGAGATAACGAACAAGTCATCAAAAAGGGGTAGTTAATCGAGAATGCAGCCATTTACGAAAAAAGCAATCGAAGTGATGAAACAGATACCGGAAGGAAAAGTAATGTCCTATGGGCAAGTTGCCCGGTCAGTTGGCAGCCCGCGTGCTGCCCGCCAAGTGGCAAGAATTCTTCACAGCATGAGTAGAACATATAGCATTCCCTGGCATAGAATCGTCAACGCAAAGGGTGAAATTGTCATTAAAGACGGGGAAGGAAATTACACTCAAAAGTTGCTGCTCGAAGAAGAAGGTATTTGCTTTGAGGAAGACGGAACTGTTTCTCTCAGCCGCTATCAGTACTTTCCGGATTTGTAACGAAGAAATAGCACGTTTATAACAAGCCTGAAAGAGGGTATAAACTTGCAATGACAAATTTTCTTGTTTCAGAAATGGGGAATTATAGTGGCTACAGAAAATAAACCGGTTATTGGCATTACAGCCCGTGTAGAAGAAGATCAAATGTATTCTTTAGATCCTGTCTATGCTAATGCTATTTTACGTGCAGGCGGGTTGCCGTTGATAGTGCCAATTGTAGATGAAGAAGATATCCCGCTTTTGTGCGAGCGTTTGGATGGTTTGATCGTGACAGGTGGCGGAGACATTAATCCGAATATTTATGGGGAAGAACCCCATATTGGATTGGGTGCAGTTTATCCAGGCAGTGATAAATATGAGGCAGAACTGATCTTGAATTTTCTGAAGTTGGATAAGCCATTTATGGGAATGTGCCGAGGCATGCAGATGTTCAATGTGGCTTTTGGCGGCACCGTTTATCAAGACTTGGAAGCGCAATACGAAGGGACTCTTTACCAACACAAACAAATGGCAATGCGGACACACCGTACGCATTCTGTAAAACTGGAAGAGGATAGCCTGCTTTATAAAATCATGAAAGAAAAAGAGTTTCATGTAAATTCTTTCCATCACCAAGGCGTCAAAGACGTCGCACAAGGCTTAGAAGTGGCAGCCCGTGCGGCAGATGGACTAGTGGAGGCATTGCAGAGCCCAAACCATCAGTTTGCGATGGGCATCCAATGGCATCCCGAAGAATTTGCACTGCAAGGCGATGAAGCATCATGCAATATATTTTCCTACTTCGTTAATGAATGTTTGATAGACAAAAAGCAAAATCAATAAGACGGCAGCAATAGTATGTCCGTCGTTTCTTATGAAATCACAAAAAACCCGCTCTCCATTTTGGAGGGCGGGTTAATTCTGATTGCGAAATTATGCTTTCGCGTTAACTGACCAAGGTTCAGGGATACGAGATTTAACAGCAAGTTGGTCTTCAACAGCCCAAGGTTCAGGGATGCGAGATTTAACAGCAAGTTGGTCTTCAACAGCCCAAGGTTCAGGGATGCGAGATTTAACAGCAAGTTGGTCTTCAACAGCCCAAGGTTCAGGGATGCGAGATTTAACAGCAAGTTGGTCTTCAACAGCCCAAGGTTCAGGGATGCGAGATTTAACAGCAAGTTGATCTTCAACAGCCCAAGGTTCAGGGATGCGAGATTTAACAGCAAGTTGATCTTCAACAGCCCAAGGTTCAGGGATACGAGATTTAACAGCAAGTTGGTCTTCAACAGCCCAAGGTTCAGGGATGCGAGATTTAACAGCAAGTTGGTCTTCAACAGCCCAAGGTTCAGGGATGCGAGATTTAACAGCAAGTTGATCTTCAACAGCCCAAGGTTCAGGGATGCGAGATTTAACAGCAAGTTGATCTTCAACAGCCCAAGGTTCAGGGATACGAGATTTAACAGCAAGTTGGTCTTCAACAGCCCAAGGTTCAGGGATACGGGACTTGACAGCAAGTTGATCTTCGACTGCCCAAGGTTCAGGGATGCGAGATTTAACAGCCAAATCATTTGTATCGTTTAGTGAAGTAACACCTGGCAAAGTGCTTATTACAAAAGTGGATGCTAATAACAAAAGTATGCTTTTCTTCATTATTTTCTCACTCCTAACTGATATTGAGGACTGCTTTGTAAGCATCCTTTGATTTTTCTAACATTATAGCTGATTCTTTGTAGCGCTCTTGTCTAAAATACAAATTACCCAAATATCCAAAGTAGTAACCTAAATCATGGAAACTATTTGATTCTTCGAAAGTCTTTACTAACTCATTCAATAAAATGTCTTCGAACCCTTTTTCATCACCTTCAAGTAAATAAGTTAGTGCGACAAATTCCATGTACACATTTCTGAAAGAAGTATTTGCTGGGGAATCTAAGCCCAAATCTTTAGCTTTAACTTTTTCTGTACCTTCTTTGACAGCTTTTTCAGCTTTAACTCTATCATCAATTTCTAAGTAACTTCTAATCAACAAACAATAGGTAGAAATGCAGTCAGCTAAATACTCGTTGGGAATATATTTTAAGGCGTTATTTAAATGTGGAATAGCTTCTTCGTATTGTTGATAAATAAAATTAGAATAGCCTACATTATATTCAGTAGTGAATTTTAAAATATCAATATCCAATTTACTGCCGATGGTTAAAGCATTCTTATGATGTTCAAGAGATAATTTGTAATTTCCGAAGTATTCATGAGTAATCGCTATATTCAAGTGGCACTCCACAATTCGTTTGGGTACAAACTCTTGTTGATAAATTTTTAATGCCAATTCTGAATATTTAAAAGCCAATTCATGTTCTTCACAATGATTGCTAGATATGCCGATAGAATAATATAAGTCTCCCACTTCAGCGGCAGATATAGACTTTGGAATAATCTTCTCAGCAATCAAATAGGTTTTTAATGCAGTCTCGAAATCATTTAAAATGTAATTATAATTGCCGTTGTATTTATGATACAGGTAATACTGTTCTTGATCCATGAACTCCTTGAAGCGATCCATCTCTTTGATTTTATTTTCTGCGCTTTCCAAATCGCCGGTAATAATGAAATAGCGGATTTGTTGAATATCGAATTCGAGTTCGACATCTTCGTCTGCGCGTAAAAGAGGGTGGTTGCAGATGTCTGCATAATGCTCCATAATCTTCCCTTTATTTTGGGGGTGAAGCAATGAATTCTTGAAGTTTTTCACTAGCACTTTCCCAATTGGGTTATCTTTAGCAGCTAACGGAATCTCAAGTTTTTTGCATAATGCTTCCAGTTCTTTCAAAGCCGGCTCTTTCAACCCGGATTCAATTTTTTTCAACTCTTTGGAAGAAATAATGCCAGATGCCGTTTCTTCCATGCTGAAACGTTTTTTTAATCGGTGGTATTTCAGTCTCATTCCAGTGTCCATGTCCGCTCTCCTTTCCATTTGAATGGGCAGTACTTCCATCATCCATGTAGGAGAGTTTTTCTCCGCTTGGCCAGGCGGCCCTGACAAGCGTATATCAGAGAGATTATTTAGTACGATACTTACCGCCTCCACATCTACATTCATATTTTACTTTAAATGCACATATTAAATCTATGATAGCATCAATTTTCAAAATAAACTGCTTTTTTATATCTGTAACTTGTGTTTTGAGAAAAAAGGTAAAAAGTGCCTATTATCCAAAAGAACACCTAAATCATTACAGTAATTGGACTTACTAGTAGTTCTAATGTTCTAGTATAATAATTTCCGGAAAGTTTAGATAAAGTGTAATGAGGGGTAAGGAATAATAATACAGCAGCTAAATCAATTAAATGGGGGTATTGTGATGAGCACATCAAACAAACAAGTACTTGGGGTCGTTTATTCTCAAGAAGATTTCAACCGTAAATTGAGCCAGTTAAATGAACAAGGCTATGCCACAGAGGAAATCCATGCAGTGGCTGAAAATACCGATCACTTAAACAGCGATCAAGTGGAAGTGGAAAAAGCCGGGGCATTCGGAGATAAAATGAAGAGTTTTGTAACAGGGAAGAGTGCGGTCAAGGAATCGATTGATTCACTTGGTTTATCAGAAGCGGAGTCTCAGCGCTACACAGAAGATGTAGCTAAAGGCGGAACCTTATTATATGTTGAAGGCGAACGAAAGGGCATCATGGAACAAGTAAAAGAATCAGAAGGTGCGCCTGAGGGAGAACCAACCGATGCAGAGCGCCGTCAGTACATCCAGTCCGTTGACAATAATTATGATGAACAGGAAGACCGTTTCGCTCGAGGTGAAACATTCCTTCAAGATCCAACATTAGTGAAAGATGAGCGCCATGTATCCTTTACTACTCAGGAAAAACCCGAAGTGGAAAAAGCTAGGGGCGGCACAAGCAAAACAGAAGCACAAAGTAAGACTGATCGAAAATACAGATGAATCCTTGCCCCCAGCCATCAATGGCCGGGGGTTTTATGGTGCCTGAGGATACGAGTTTTATCGATGTAAAAATGATGAAATAGAAGGAACGAAATGTTTTAGCAATGATAACGTGCGGGTAAACAACTAACAAGACAAGTGAAATCAGGAGGTTTTATGAATGGCACAGACAAACCGTCAATACGAAATCGTCTACACGCAAGAAGAAATGGAACAGGCTTTGGAAAGCTTTATTTCAAGAGGATATCGTAACGAAGATATCCATGTGCTGGCGAACGATAAAAACTTGGTGAACGAAGCACACGATCGGTATGGAGTAGATTCAAGCCAGGCTAATTCTTTTGGCAAACGCATCAAAACTCTTTTCACTGGTGAGGATCAAGCTCGAGCTAAGTTGGATGAATTCGGTATAACCCGCGACAAGGCAGATCAGTACGAGCGTGAAATTGAACGAGGCGCGGTCCTTCTCTATACCGATGGGGAGCCTAGTGATTCAGAGGCTGAGCACTTTTCTTCGCATTCTGATGACAACCAACCTATGGATCTGGATTCGGGAGAACGCAATACGGCATTCGCGCCGTTTGGCAGAGATGTTGAACGGGATGGAAGAATGCACGACGATGAAAAACTGATCGATAAAGATATCCAGAAACACGAGGGCCGACATGATACGGGTGTTGACGGCATTTATACTACCGATGCCACTCGTGAGCAGACGAATAGATCTCAAGTGCATAGCAAATCCCAGGATTCCCGTTTGAAAGGTGACGAAATCCATCCGACTAGCGACCGTGAAAAGCCATCGGAAGCGGAAAAACCATCTGAAAAACGCATGGAACACGAACCTAAACTCGGTGACCAAGAAGGCGAAAAGGAATTGAATAGAGAAGTTGAATCTTCTCCAGGATCAGATCCGAACCTTGGGCCAGCGCCGTTCGGCCATGATTCAGAAGAAGAGCATTCAAATGATGGAGATCGTCGCGACGATTTTGAATCAGCGAAAAACCCTAGAGATGTAGATGATTTCCACAAAGATGTAGAGAAGAAGACGGGAACGCCACCAACGCCTCGTTTGTTCTGACAAAAAGGCAGGAGAAATTTTCATTTCTCCTGCCTTTTTTATAAACTCATGATTTGTGTGTGGTACGAGCAATGACGATTCCGATGAGTGTTCCGACAACAGCAGGAACGAGCCAGCCGATCCCTTGTTCATAAAACGGCAAGTAAGAAAATGCCTGTGTAATGGCATTGAACTCAAACCCTGAACTCTTTAATGCATCTATTACACTAACGATACCCGTAAGGACAAGCGGAATTATATAGACATAAGATTTTTGATAAAAGGAATGATCGAAAAATGAAAGTATAACTAACACAATCGCCAATGGATAGATGGCTAGCAGGACTGGCAAGGAAATGGCGATCAATTGAGTCAGCCCGACATTGGCGATGATGGTCGAGAACCCTGCAAAAATAAACACATAGGCCACGTACGGCAATTGCGGGAAAATCTTATTGAAAAACTGAGATGTTGCGGAGACGAGACCGATTGATGTCGTTAAACAAGCAAATGTAATCGCGGCAGCCAAAATGATGCCGCCAATCTCCCCGTAAAGCACGCGTGAAGCCAGTGCAATCACTTCTCCACCATTGTCTTGCATGCCGATAGCTTCAACACTAGTTGCGCCAATATAGCTTAAGGAAAGGTAAACTAGCGACAGGCCAGCCGCAGCGATAAATCCAGCATAAGCGGTCGTCTTTAAGATGATATTCTTATCTTCAACACCTTTAGCCCGGATAGATTGAATGATGACAATTCCGAAAACCAATGCAGCGATTGCATCCATCGTCAAATAGCCTTGGAGGAAGCTTTCAAAAAACGCTTCCGTACCATAATTTTCGACTGGGGCACCAATTGGACCCATAGGTGTCAGAAAACTTTTGATGGCTAAAAACCCGATGACGACGATGAGGATCGGCGTCAGAATTTTACCGATACGATCCACAAGTTTGGTGGGGTTCAGCGCAAAAAGGACAGTAATCACAAAGAAAATGATGGTAAACAAAAATAATGACCAAAACGATGACGCCATTTCAGCTGTCAAAAAAGGAGCTGTGCCGATTTCAAACGCGACAGTAGCTGTTCGGGGAATCCCGAAAAACGGACCAATTGCCAAATAGACAATCATTGTGAAGACGATGCCAAAGACCGGGTGGACCCGTCCAGCGATTGATTGCAAGTCTCCGCCAGCTTTTGCGATGGCGAGTATGCCTAATAGCGGCAAGCCGACGCCTGTCAGCAAAAATCCAATAATGGCGGGAATTAATTGTTCTCCTGCCAATTGGCCGAGATAGGGAGGGAAGATTAAATTTCCAGCGCCGAGAAACAGCGCGAATAGCATGAGCCCAATTGTTAAAGTTTCAGAATTTGTAAGCGTTTTCTTATTCATGGGAGTTCTCCTTTTAAATTAAACATGGTCGCACAAGAATTTATTATAGCTGAATTCGCGCAGTTATGAAAATTAAAATTTGGAAATAAAAAAAACCGGCACATTGGCCGGTTTTTCATAAACTTATTTGTCTTTATTGAAGCCTTCTTTAAATTTGCCCACGGTGTCTTGGACTTTGCCTTTGGTTTTATCGGACTTGCCTTCAGCCTGCAAATCCGGATTATCCGTCGCGTTGCCGACCTGATCTTTCACTTCGCCTTTGCCTTTGCTGACGGCGCCTTTCAGTTTATCAGAGAATCCTTCTTTATCAGCCATTGAAATGCCTCCTTATGAATTTGTTTACTGCCTATATAGCCTTTTTGAGTGGATATAAACCTCTTGTGAAAATTAATAAAGCTCCCCGCAGCAATCTCAGGGAGCATTCGTTTATGATTGCAAAGATGGATCTTTAAGTGTTGCTCTGGCTTTTTCTTGGACTGAGATGCATAAATCCTGCTCTGCCAATCGTTTTAATGTAGTCAGTGGAGTAGCTGCATTAGCAGCGACACCTTTTCGTACTTCGGGATGCTGATCGAGCGACAAATCCACTAGCAGCCCTTCGCAATTAATTGATCGCGCAAGCTCCGCCCGTTTATGGTAGTCCATTTTCAATACAGCTGCTTCATCATAAGGAGACCATTCTTTCTTCGAAGAATAAAATAGAAGATTGCTGTCCATAATTTGCACTCCCGCTCAAATTAGTATGATATTCGTAATCTATGTGTTTATTATAGCATATTATGGATATAATACTATAAAAGTGCCTGTTTATTCTGAATATTATCGAGTGAACGAAATTCTGGTTCCAAAGTTTCACTCGCTTGAATTATTTTATCAAAAAGGAGAAGGGGGCGGAAACTTTTTATCGCGAGGACCGTCTATTGATATAGAGTAAGAAAAGGAAAGATATTGGAAAGCAGCATCTATTACTTTCTTTTTTAAATGGCCATGCTATAATAATGCAGGATATGTATGCAAAATGAGAGTTTTTTAAGGAGGAAGAACATGCTATACCTTACACTGGTTGTGGCATTTATCGCTTCGATTCTCCTGACTCCCCTTGTGAAGAGATTGGCATTTCGCATCGGGGCAGTGGATCGGCCCAATTATCGAAAAGTACACGCAAGAATCATGCCGCGCTTGGGCGGGTTAGCTATATTTGGATCTTTTTTGATCGCTTATCTATTCCTCCAACCGAAGGATCCCGTTTCTTCAGCGTTAGATGCTTCATTGATTCCGATTGAAACAGCCATCATCATCGGTGCATTTCTCATCATCGTAACGGGTGTCTTGGATGATATGCTTGAAATTACAGCAAAAGCGAAGATGCTTGGTCAATTGGCTGCAGCTGGAGTTGTCGTCATTGGCGGCGGACTCGAAATTTCATTCATTAACTTGCCGTTTGGCGGCGTGTTGGATTTCGGGTATTTCAGTATTCCCCTTACGATTATTTGGATTGTGGGCATTACTAACGCTATCAACTTGATCGACGGACTTGATGGCCTAGCGGCAGGTGTTTCTACTGTTGCCTTATTGACGCTAACGGCGATGGCTTTCATCATGGGCGATATTTTCGTTATGTCGACAGCCGCTATTCTTGCCGCAAGCTCCATCGGATTCCTGTTTTACAATTTCCACCCAGCAAAGATTTTCATGGGCGACACCGGGGCGCTGTTTCTCGGCTTCATGATCTCCGTGCTGGCATTGATGGGCTTTAAGAACGTGACAGTGGTCGCTTTAATCATTCCGATCATCATGCTTGGCGTGCCGATTTCGGATACGTTCTTCGCTATCGTGCGACGCGTTCGTGAAAAGAAATCCATTTCCGAAGCGGATAAATCACATCTACACCATTGCTTGTTAAACATCGGATTTTCGCATAGCCAGACAGTCTTGATTATCTACGGGATTTCTGCGCTATTCGGATTGGCGGCATTGCTATTCTCGCAAGCAACTCTGTGGGGAGGTATCCTGCTAATCGGAGTTATGCTTCTGGTGATTGAATTATTCGTGGAAGTGGTCGGACTTGCAGGAAAGAATTACCGCCCGTTAATCAATTTAGTGAGAATGATAGGGAAGTGAAAAAGCGGCCTCGGCCGTTTTTTTCTTTTGGGCAAAACATTTATGAGAACAAAAAACTGGCAACCGAATTTCGGTTGCCAGTTTTTTTATTCTTCTTGGTCTGATTCTAGATCCGGAAAAGCTTGTTCGGTAAGAGTATCTTCGTTTAAAGACAGATTCGATGTGTCCGGCTTCAAACCGAGATGGCTTTGAAGTATATCTTTCAATTCTTCGAGAGATTCTTGGTCAGGCTGGTAATAATAAATGCCCGTAGACATATCATCGTAACCTTGAACGCTCATCGTCTCCACATCAGGTTTGCCGTTTTTAGCATATTCGAAAAATGCCTGCATATCACGGAAACTCATATTGGTTTTCATATTGTCTCCGACAGCTTCAATCACACTGCCGTATTTGGTAATAGATCCTGCCGACAAAGCTTTGTCCATGATCGATTCAAGGATCATCTGCTGTCGCTTGCCACGTTCAATGTCATTATCGTAATAGCGGGTTCTGGCCAGGGCCAAGGCTTCACTGCCATTGAGCTGCTGCAGCCCTTCTTCGAGTTCAATTGCATTATGAGAATCTGTCTCATCTTTTTCTTTCAAATCGTAAGGCACTTCGGCTGTGATTCCGCCTAATGCATCTACGACATCAACGAAAGCATCGAAGTTCATGGTCATATAATAATCAACTGGTACGTCGAGCAGTCCTTCAACGCTTTCAATCGTTGAGCGCGGACCGTTCAATGCGTATGCATGTGTGATTTTATCTTCATATCCTGAATCCGGAATGAAAGTGTAGGTATCTCGCGGAATGCTGACAAGCTTCACAGATTTATCTTCGTTATTCAACGTGGCCAACACCAACGCATCGGAACGAATATTGTCACTGCTTTGATCTCTTGCTTCACTGTCATCGATCCCGATGAACAAAATCGAGATATTGTCATTCAGCGGTTCGACTTGCTCTTCGCGAAGATCGGATTTGTCGCGCCCATCTGCCGACTCGTACGCATTGTTTGCAGCAAACTCTGCTTTTTTAACAAGCCAAATGCCGAACGCGGATAAACTGATCAACAAGGAGACGGCCAGAATCGCGGAAATTTTGATGATTGTTTTCCGCCTGCTGGACTTCGCCTCCCGCTGGATTTTTCTACTCATTATAGTTGCTCCTCTAAGGGGGGATTATGTGCGGCTTTGGAATTAGCCGAGCACATGCTGTCGCTTTTTGCTAATCGTAAAGACATAAGGGATTTACGAATTTTCATTTTTTTGTGCTGTTGATATTATACAGGGATTTGATACGCACGTAAATGAAAACAAACTAAGCATGTGGAAACTCGAGGAATTCGGTGCGTATAGATTCAATTTCAGCCTGGCCATTTGTCAGTTCATTGACCCACTCAGTAAACAGGAGTTCTTGTTCAATCGGCACATGGATGGACAAGACCACCGCGTCTGAATAATCAATGCCAGCTAGTGGATAATCCGACTGCCGGATTTCATTCTCCATTTTGCCAAGCCAAGTGTAATCGATGGATACTTGCATCAAGTAGTGGAGGCGGCGTTGCACCACGCCGCAAGCAGCAATTGCTTCCGTTGCGGATTTTCCATAAGCGCGGATTAATCCTCCACCACCCAATTTGATCCCGCCATAATAGCGTGTCACTACCAGTACAGTGTCTTTTAGCCCTTGTTTCTTTAGCACTTCTAGCATTGGCACACCCGCTGTTCCGCTAGGTTCCCCGTCGTCGTTTGCTTTTTGAATTGTATCATGTTCGCCAATCAGGTACGCCGAGCAATTATGGGTAGCTTGGCGATGTTGCGCTTTGATGGAATCGATAAATGCGGCTGCTTCTGCTTCTGTTTCAGCTCTTGCGGCATGACCGATAAAACGGGATTTATTTATGAGTATTTCTGCACTGGCAGAAGAACCTACTGTTATGTAATTTTCTCGCATTTTTACTCCCCCTGTTGTAGAATGAAATCAGATAATTTGTAATGAATTCTTAATATGCTGTTGCGTATATAGTGATATACTGGTTAAAGCCCGTAAGGCGAAAGAAGCAAAGAGACGGTTGGTTACAGTAAGTATAGCTAAGGCGGTTTTAGAATGGCAAAGAAAAACGGTGGAACTTCATTAGATTCCATCTTTGACGAACTGGTCGCAAAGATGGACCAGTCGAAACAGGGAATTTTCGCCATTAGCGAAGAAAGTCGTCGCAGCTATGAAGAGATGAAGGACGAGTTGGAGAACGTTAGGTCGAACATCAGCCGCATCATAGCGGAAGGCGATGCCCTTGAAGAGCGGACTCGTTCAGCTCGCCGGCGACTCGCTGAACTATCGGGTTCATTCGAATCATTCACTGAAAACCAAGTTCGCGAAGCTTTTGAGTTGGCCAACGAAATGCAAGTGCAATTATCCTTGAACCGCGCAGAGGAAAAAAAGTTTCGGCAAAAACGGGACCGCCTCCAGCGCAATCTTCAAAAACTTCTTCAAACAATTGAACGTGCAGAACGATTGGTCAACCAGATCAACGTGGCCACCAATTATTTGGCGTCGGATATTGAAGATTTTGGTGAAGCGGTCGATAAATCGAAAAGCAAACAGGACTATAGCTTGCGAATCATCGAAGCGCAAGAAGAAGAGCGGAAGCGGCTGTCACGTGAGATACATGATGGCCCGGCCCAGATGATGGCAAACGTCTTGCTGCGTTCGGACTTAATCGAGAAAACATACCGTGAAAAAGGTGCGGATAAGGCCTTTAAGGAAATTTCTTCGTTGAAAGAGATGGTGAGGCAAGCACTCACAGAAGTCAGGCGAATCATCTATGATTTGCGTCCAATGGCATTAGATGATCTTGGGCTAGTTCCGACTTTAAAAAAATATCTCGAAACGATTGAAGAATATAACCACGGAGTCCGGTTGTTTTTTCATTCCAATGGAAACGAACTCCGGCTCCCGAATAACTTTGAAACGTCCATTTTCCGACTCGTGCAAGAATCGGTGTCGAATGCGATTCGCCATGGAAAATCGACGGAAATCGAAGTTAAAATGGAGTGGCTCTCTGAACAAGTGTCGATTATCATTAAGGACAATGGCTCCGGGTTTGATCAAGAGATTGTTAAAGACCAGTCATTCGGCTTGGCCGGCATGAGAGAGAGAATTGAATTGATCGGCGGCGAGTTTTTCATTAACTCCACGCTGGGCGAAGGAACGGTGTTAATGTTTCATATCCCGCTGAAGACGGGTATGTAAGATATGGTATTTTGAGGAGGACGACATAATGACAAAAATTATTATTATTGATGATCACCAATTGTTCCGGGAAGGTGTTAAGCGTATCCTGGACTTCGAAGAAACCTTTGAAGTGGTCGCAGAAGGCGGCGACGGCGAGGAAGTCGTCAAGCTATACGAAGAACATCAGCCGGATGTTGTGTTGATGGATATCAACATGCCGCAAAAAAATGGTGTCGAAGCTACGGGTGAGCTGATCGAAAGATTCCCGGACGCTAAAGTCATTATGCTGTCCATTCACGATGACGAATCATATGTGACGCATGCGCTTAAAACTGGGGCACTTGGCTATATGCTAAAAGAAATGGACGCAGATGCCATTATCCAGGCGATCAAAGTCGTGGCTAAAGGCGGATCGTACCTGCATCCAAAAGTAACGCGAAATTTGGTAATGGAATTCCGCCGTTTGAGCGAACGGGAAAACAAAGGTTCATTCCACCAAACAGAAATCCGTCGACCTTACCATTTATTGACAAAACGCGAAAGCGAAGTTTTGCAATTGCTGACGGATGGGCAAAGCAACCGTGTCATTGGTGAAACTTTGTTCATCTCTGAAAAGACCGTTAAAAATCACGTGTCGAGCATTTTGCAAAAAATGCAGGTTAACGACCGCACGCAGGCAGTGGTAACAGCTATTAAAAACGGATGGGTGGAAGTCCGCTAAAGCCAACAGGCCGCAGTAGGTGATCTCACCGTGAACATATAAAAAGCGCCGGAAGCAATTGCTTCCGGCGCTTTTTTACATGCGTCCGATGCAAAATTGATAGATCGATGCAGTAACTAAGCAATCGCCAAGTGCATCGTGAGCATTGTGCTCGAGCTCTAAATAGGCGGATAAGGTCGTCAGTTTATGATTGGGTGTTTCCGTGATGAATTTGCGTGCCAGCCGGACCGTATCAATTACTTGATAAGGCGGCACAGGCGTGATGCGCTCAAGTGCGTACAAAAATCCCATATCGAAGGGGGCATTATGAGCGACGATTGGCAGCTCCCCGATAAAGTCAATCAACTGAGGAGCAATTTCTTCTATGACCGGCGCATTCTGGACATCACTGTTTCGGATACCTGTAATGCGGGTGATGGTACTAGAAATCGGCCGTTCCGGATTAATCAATAAATACATGGTGTCTTGCTGGTGATGACCGATATACTTCACAGCACCGATTTGGATGATTTTATCGTCACCAGCGCGCAAACCGGTCGTTTCAAAATCCAGTACTATATAGTCATCTGCAGGTTCCATCGTCAAATTGTATTTTTTCGCTCGTGTCGCGGTTCTTCTTTTTGGATAGGTTCGAGTGTCTTGCATTTTTTGGTTGAGCAAACGTTCAGCTTCCCATTTTTCCACATGATCGCCTCCTTAAGGTTTCCTTACATTGTACATGACAGCTAATGGAATTGTCGTGTCGCATATTGACACTGTTTCTTCATTGTATTCCGCATGGAGCTATGGCAAAATGAGCGCAGGAGGAATGCATCATGAAAAAATGGATTATGGCAACTGGGCTCATATTGACGCTCGCGGGTTGTTCAAGTGAAGAAGACGCTACAGTCAATAGCAATACCGCAGAAGATGGCAATGCGGCTACTGAAAACAATGCCATAGAACACGGCATAACGGACCAAGAAGTTGGCTTCACTCTTGATGATGAGGGAGATGTTGTCGCAGCGGAAGTTCCGGAAGAGGACAAGCAGAAATTGTTAGATGCATACGGCGAATACATCGCAGCGTTCAATGCGGAAGATATGGAACGATATATGGCGACGATTGCTGAAAATCCGGATGGCTTTGACCGTGAAGAAGATCAGCAAGCTTTAGCTGAGGCTTTCGATAATTACGATACGACCTATACGACGAGTGATGAAACGATTGTGAAATACGAAGAAGACCGGGCAGAAGTATTTGCGACCATCAATGTAGAGATGAATGAATCCGGAACCGACCAAGGCATGCAGCAATCTGGGCGGCAAGTGGTTGTGTTCAAGAAAGAGCAGGGCGATTGGAAAGTGACGAGCCTGCATTTTATCGGAAATCAATAATCAACAACTACAATCAAAGCTTTTCCTGGCAGGCGAATAGGGCTTGTGTCCGGAAAAGCTTTTTTACATGCACGCAAAGGGAAAGAAAGCTTGAACGTGTTGATTCAAGGACTGGATTTTTTGCCTACTGACAGGCAAGTTTTGGTAAGATAGCAGTGGAGGCTGATTGAAAATGAAAACAGCGATTGTGACAGACAGCACGGCATATATCCCACAGCAACAAGCACAAGACAAAGGTATACACGTTGTGCCCTTGCAGATTACATTCGGCGCCGAGTCCTATGCGGAAACGGCATTGGATACTGTGGAGTTTTACGAAAAAGCACGGGAAGAACTTCCGAAAACCTCTCAGCCACCCATCGGTGAATTTGTCTCATTATATGAAAAGCTTTCAGAACAGTATGATGAAGTAGTGGCCATTCATTTGTCGAGTGGTATCAGCGGAACGATGGCTGGGTCGAAACAGGCAGGCGATATGGTAGAGAACATGGACGTTCACGTGTTCGATTCTGAAATTGCTTGTGCCGTCCAAGGGTTTTATGCGTTAAAGGCAGCGGAACTCGCAAACAAAGGAATGAAGGCTAAAGAAATTTTAGCAGAACTTGAGGAAATGAAAAAAACCTTGCGTGCTTATTTTATGGTGGAAGATCTTCGTCACCTGCAGAGGGGAGGACGTTTGTCAGGAGCACAGGCTTTGGTTGGCAGCATGCTCCAAATTAAACCGATCCTGCATTTCCAAGACAAGCTAATCGTTCCATACGAAAAGATCCGTACAAGAAAAAAAGCGATGAACCGCATTGTGGAAGAATTAAAAAAAGACTGCGGAAAAGAGCCGCTTCAAGCAACCGTCATTCATGCCAACCGGCTAGAAGAAGCGGAGAAATGGAAAGCGGAGCTTGAACGTGATTGTCCGAATGTGGAATTCACCATTTCCCATTTTGGGCCAGTGATCGGTACGCATTTAGGAGAAGGCGCAATGGGCCTTGGCTGGGCAAAGAAATGACCGGTTAAGGCCTTTTGGCTACCCAAAAGGAGGAAATTTATGCAAGCCATTGAAGCGTTTTTAAGGGGCAGAATATGGATAAAACAATTCGTTCCATTCCCTGAAGAACTGATACAGGAAGTGATCGATAAAGGAGACGCCACCATCGTTAGCGGCATATCGGCAAATGGCGAATGTGCAAGATGCCTTGAAAACTCAAAAGAATACGTGATTCCATTCGACTGCGCAACATGCGGCAAAGTTTGCCGGTATTGCCGGAAGTGCATAAGGATGGGGCGCATCAGCAGTTGCACCCAATTGGTTTTATGGAGAGCCCCTTCCATTCCGCATGCTGGGCCACGCGACTTTGGCTGGCAAGGCCATTTGACTCCACAGCAGGAAACCGCATCAAAAGCTATCTCGGAAAGCATCCGGAAAAATGAGCACCATCTATTGTACGCCGTTTGCGGTGCCGGTAAAACCGAAATCCTCTTTCCCCCTATCCACGAAGCATTGCAAAATGGCCTGCGTATTTGTGTGGCTGCCCCGCGAACCGATGTCATCCTCGAGTTGTCCCCGAGATTCCAACAAGCGTTTCCCGATGCTGCCATTCATACACTCTACGGCAATAGCCCAGAACAAACGGGTTACGGCGAAATTGTGTTGGCTACGACGCATCAATTATATCGATTTCAGGAAGCCTTTGATTTACTCTTTGTCGACGAAGCGGATGCTTTTCCTTACTCGCTTGATCAGTCGCTAGAACGGGCCGTGAAAAAAGCGGTTAAACCGTTTGCTCCGATTATCTACATTTCTGCCACTCCATCACAAACACTTCAAAAACAAATCATCATCCACTCCAAGATATTCCGCCGCTATCATGGCGCTCCCTTGCCAGTCCCCACATACCAGGCGTTATGGAATTATGAGCGCCACATCCAAAAAGGCAAGATTCCCGTTGCATTAAAAAATTGGATCGAAAACAGGTTGAAAAGAAAGCAGCCATTTCTTTTGTTCTTTCCAACAATCGAATTAATCAACCAGGTTGCTCCGCTGTTAAAGCAAATTGATCAGACCATAGAAGCTGTTCATTCTGAGGATGCTGAGCGAAAAGAAAAAGTCCTGCAATTAAGAGGAGGGAAATTGGCTGGTCTGGCCACCTCCACTATTTTGGAACGCGGTATCACCATTCCTCATCTGCAAGTCGCCGTCATCGGGTCTTGCCACCGGGTATTCGACCGGGCAGCGCTCATCCAAATTGCGGGCAGGGTTGGGAGAAGCGGAAAAGATCCCACGGGGGAAATTGTCTTTTTCCACAACGGCATTACGGGGCAAATGGATGCCGCCAGAGCAGATATCCTTTTTTATAACAAGGAGGGGGAGTCATGAACTGTTGCTTATGTGACCAACAATTGCATTTTATTCCTTCATGGCGCGGAATTTTTCTCTACGAAGTGCCGGAAATTGCGTGCCGGGCATGTAAAAAAGAATTTACGAAGATTTCTTTGACGGGCTGTAAATTTTGCAGCAAAGAAGGAGATATCCTATGCGAGGACTGTCGCTACTGGGAAGAGCATGGCTACCGAGAGGTCATCGAATCGGGAAAAAGCTTGTATGGCTATAATGAAGCTATGAAAGATTGGTTTCACCAATATAAATTTTTGAAAGATGTTTTGTTGGCGCAAGTGTTCGCGAAGGAGTTAAGAGAAGCCTTGGCGCATGAACGGGCAGTGGTCGTTCCGATTCCGCTGAATAAAGAAAAACTCCACGAACGGAGCTTTTCGCAAGTGGATCAATTGCTGCTGTCAGCGGATATTCCATTCCAGCACTTGCTCGAGAAATGCGGTGAGACCTTGGGGACAAAAAACCGCCAAGAACGGATGGCGACACAACAGCTATTTCGCCTAAACGGTGAAGCGGTTCCTAAACAGTTATTGTTGGTGGATGATCTCTACACAACCGGCACGACGATGCGCCAGGCAGCTAAAACATTGAAGGAAGCGGGGGCTGTATCTATCCGAACCCTGACATTGATTCGCGCATGAAAAGGGCGAGAAGTGAGCGACAACATGAAAAAAGCAGCTGCAATAGCAGCCGCTCGTCTTAATGCTCATAGATCATTTTGCGTGTCATGCCACCGTCGACGGTCAAGCATTCCCCTGTAATAAACGAATTGTCGGGATTCGACAGGAACAAGCAAGCTCTAGCGACATCATCGGTAGTGCCGACGCGTCCACTCCAGTGCTGCTCGTGATCGACTTTCCGCAGTTCTTCCGAATCGCCCGTGTGAATCCAACCCGGGGCGATAGAATTAACGCGAATGCCTTTTGAATGGAGGCTCGCTGCGAGAGAATGGCTTAGTGCGAAAATCCCGCCTTTTGAAGCAGAGTAACTTTCTGTTCCTTGTTCTGACATAAATGCTCGTGTCGAGGACATATTGACGATAGACCGGATGTCCTCATCCATGTATCGTGCAGCTTCACGACTGCAGATAAATACACTCTTCAAGTTCGTATCAATCACGCGGTCCCAGTCTTCTTCGGTTAACTCGAAGAGGGGGGTGAATTCTGAGATTCCAGCGTTATTGATCAGCACATGGATGCTGCCATGGGTCTTGTGGATGTCCGAAAAGACGCGTTCGACTTCCGAGAAACTTCCTACATCACATTGCCGGTATTCCACACCATCGATTTTGACTTCTTCAATATCCAGGCCAATGACCTGTGCGCCTTCTTTTTGAAAATATTGCGCTACGGTTTTGCCGATGCCTTGTGCGGCACCTGTGACAATAACTGTCTTATTTGCAAACATAAACTTCATCTCCTTGTCGTATAGTTTACCTTTTTACTATTGTGATGAAACTTTTTACGTTTCAAGAAGGATTCCGTAGGGAACAAATAGAAATAGATAGATAGCAAAACAGAAGGAGGAGTTCACATGTTGCAATTCAACATCAGAGGCGAGAATATTGAGGTAACTCCCGCAATTCGCGAACACATCGAGAAGAAGGTAGAAAAAATCGAACGCTTTTTCACCGATGGAGCGAATGCAACCGCGATGGTCAACTTGAAAACGTATAACCACAACCAAACAAAAGTAGAAGTTACAATCCCGATGAAAAACCTAACACTACGTGCTGAAGAACGGCACGATGATCTCTATGCAGCGATCGATTTGATCGTTTCAAAATTGGAGCGTCAAATCCGCAAGTATAAAACGAAAGTCAATCGCAAATTCCGTGACCGCGAAGGAATGGGGTTAGCATTTGCTATAGCTGAAAGCGAAGCGCAAAGTGTTTCTTCTGCAGAGACGGAAGACGAGGAAGATTTGAAAATTGTCCGGACGAAACAATTCGATTTGAAGCCAATGGATGAGGAAGAAGCAGTCCTACAGATGAATATGCTCGGGCATAGTTTCTTCGTCTTCACAGATGCTGAATCCAACGGCACAAACATCGTCTATAAACGCAAAGACGGTTCTTACGGATTGATTGAGACCACTTCATAAAAGTAAGCCTCCTGTAACGGGAGGCTTTTCTATTGCCAATTTTTAAGCGCTTGTCGATACACCAAGCTTGTTAAAAGAAAGACTTATAGAAACCAAGTTGTTGTAATACTCTTTTGCCAGTTCAAAAAATGCATTGTTTGCACGCTTTATAGTGCAGTGTTAAAATGAATGATGAGATTTTTTAAAAAATGCTGCATATGATTCAGATAAACCCAAAGAATGAAAATATGAGCAATAGCGTTTTTGGGCTTTTTAAAGCCAGATTCGCCATGCAGGGAGCGGTTAAACATGCTTGGAGTATTGAATAAAGTATTTGACCCGAATAAACGGGATTTAAAACGATTGGAAAAAGTATCAGATCAAGTGGAAGCCTTAGCAGATGAGTATACAGCTAAAACGGATGAAGCCTTAAAAGCAAAAACTGCCGAGTTCACAGCACGTTTCGAACAAGGTGAGTTGCTTGATGATATATTGCCTGAAGCCTTTGCAACCGTACGTGAAGCATCAAAACGCGTGCTCGGGATGTATCCATTCCGCGTACAAATCATGGGTGCCGCTTCGCTTCATCAAGGGAATATTTCCGAGATGAAGACCGGTGAAGGTAAAACTTTGACTTCGACGATGGCCGTCTATTTGAACGCCATCACGAAAAAAGGCGTTCATGTGGTAACGGTCAATGAATATTTGGCGAGCCGCGATGCGGAAGAAATGGGCCAGCTTTATAATTGGCTTGGATTGACTGTCGGGCTCAATGTCAACAGCTTAACGAAAGAACAAAAGCGTGAAGCCTATCAAGCGGACATCACATATAGCACGAATAATGAGCTCGGCTTCGATTATTTGCGCGATAATATGGTTTTGTATAAAGAAGATATGGTCCAGCGCCCGCTTCACTTTGCGGTTATCGATGAAGTCGATTCAATCTTGATCGATGAAGCACGAACACCATTGATCATCTCAGGGCAGGCTGCAAAATCTGCCCAGCTTTACATGCAAGCAAATGCTTTCGGAAGACTGCTCCAGAAGGATAGCGATTACGCTTATGACGAAACGACAAAAGGCGTAGTGTTAACCGAAGAAGGCATAGAAAAAGTCGAGAAAGCCTTCAGCATTGATAACTTATTCGACTTAACGCATGTGCGCTTGAACCATGCGATCAATCAATCATTAAAAGCACATGTGACGATGCAAAAAGACGTCGACTATGTTGTACAGGACGGCGAAGTGGTCATTGTTGACCAATTCACTGGCCGTTTGATGAAAGGACGCCGCTATTCTGATGGGCTTCATCAAGCAATCGAAGCCAAAGAAGGCCTTGAAGTCCAAAATGAATCGATGACAATGGCGACTATCACCTTCCAGAACTATTTCCGGAAATACGAAAAGCTTTCTGGTATGACGGGTACTGCGAAAACAGAAGAAGAAGAGTTCCGCAATATCTACAATATGAACGTCATTTCGATCCCGACCAATAAGCCAATCATCCGTGACGACCGCGTTGACTTGATCTACGCGACAACGGAAGGCAAGTACAAAGCAGTTTCTGAAGACATCATTGAGCGTCATAAAAAAGGGCAACCGGTTCTAGTCGGTACCGTTGCGATTGAAACGTCTGAGATCATTTCCGCGTATTTGACGAAAAAAGGCATCAAGCATTCAGTCTTGAATGCAAAAAATCACGCTCACGAGGCTGAAATCATTTTGGATGCCGGTCAAAAAGGTGCCGTTACCATCGCCACTAACATGGCAGGGCGCGGAACGGATATCAAACTCGGTGAAGGCGTCATTGAAGCAGGTGGACTTGCGGTAATTGGTACCGAACGCCATGAATCCCGCCGCATCGATAATCAGCTGCGAGGACGTTCTGGACGTCAGGGAGATCCTGGTGTGACACAATTTTATCTGTCGCTTGAAGATGATTTGATGCGCCGCTTCGGTTCAGATGCTATGCGTAATATGATGGGTAAATTAGGGATGGATGATTCCCAACCGCTTCAGTCTCGCATGGTGACGCGTTCTGTCGAATCTGCCCAAAAACGAGTGGAAGGCAATAACTTCGACGCACGGAAACGCCTTTTGCAATATGATGATGTGCTGCGCGAACAGCGCGAAATCATTTATAAAGAGCGTTTGGAAGTGCTCGAGACTGGCGATATGCGCGAACTTGTCGACAGTATGATTGATAGCTCAATCGGTCGGATGGTCGCAAGCTACACTACGGCAGAAAAGCCGGAAGAATGGCATTTGAAGTCGTTGACTGAAGTGATTTCTGGCAATCTATTGCCAGAAGATACGATCACGCCGCAAGAGTTAGAAGGCAAGACACAAGAGCAAATTATTGAACATGTGCGCGAAAAAGTAACGGCGCATTATAATGAAAAAGAAGTAGAAATGACGCCGGCCCGTATGCGCGAATTTGAAAAAGTCGTGTTGTTGCGTTCAATTGATACAAAATGGATCGACCACATCGATGCGATGGATCAATTGCGCCAGGGAATTCATTTGCGTGCTTATGGTCAGAACGATCCATTACGCGAATACCAGAATGAAGGATTTGCCATGTTCGAAGCGATGATCGAGGCGATTGAAGACGACGTGGCGAAATATGCCATGAAAGCGGAAATCAAGAACAATCTCGAGCGTGAGGAAGTGGCGAAAGGACAGGCGGTCAACCCAAAAGAGGGCGGTCAAGCCACAAATAAGAGAAAAGAACCGGCTCGTCGCGAGATGGAAGTCGGACGCAACGATCTATGTCCATGTGGCAGCGGCAAGAAGTTCAAAAACTGCCACGGGGCTGCATCTTAAACGAAAACAGGTGTACATTGCCGGAGAGCAACAGCTCTTCGGCATTATTATGAGGAGGAACTTTACATGATGGAATTATCGGATATTCGCAACGAGCTCGACAAAACAGCCGAAAAACTGGCGGACTTTAGGGGGTCTCTTTGACTTAGAAAACAAAGAGGCTCGGATACAGGAACTAGATGAGAGAATGATCGACCCGAATTTCTGGAATAACCAAGAAGAAGCGCAAGTGGTCATTTCCGAAGTGAATGCATTAAAAGATGTAGTGAATCGTTACCGTAAGTTCGAGGAAGACCAAGAAAACATGGAAATGACCCTCGAGCTGTTACGTGAAGAACCCGACGAGGAACTCCATGAAGAAGTGAGCGGTGAACTTAAGCAGTTTCTCAAAGACTTAAATGCTTACGAGTTAGAGCTCTTATTAAGTGAAGAGCACGATAAAAACAATGCCATACTGGAACTGCACCCAGGGGCTGGCGGAACGGAATCACAGGATTGGTGTTCGATGCTTTTGCGCATGTATACGCGCTGGGCTGAAAAACGCGGATTCAAAGTCGAGACTTTGGATTATTTGGCGGGAGATGAAGCTGGTGTCAAATCGGTGACGCTCGGAATCAAAGGGCATAATGCTTACGGCTATTTAAAAGCTGAAAAAGGCGTTCACCGTTTGGTCCGTATCTCACCGTTCGATTCCTCAGGACGCCGTCACACATCATTCGTGTCATGCGAAGTGATGCCAGAATTCACGGGCGAAATCGAAATCGATATCCGCACCGAAGATTTAAAAGTCGATACCTACCGTGCAAGTGGCGCCGGCGGGCAGCATATCAATACGACAGACTCTGCCGTCCGGATCACACATTTACCAACAGGCGCAGTCGTGACGTGCCAACAAGAACGTTCGCAAATTAAAAACCGTGAAAAAGCGATGCAGATGCTGAAAGCGAAGCTTTACGCATTGAAGATTGAAGAGCAAGAACAGGAATTGCTCGAAATCCGCGGAGAGCAAAAAGAAATCGGCTGGGGCAGCCAAATCCGGTCTTATGTTTTCCATCCGTACTCCATGGTCAAAGATCATCGGACGAATCATGAAACTGGAAACCTTCAAGCTGTCATGGACGGCGATTTGGATGGCTTTATCCACGCTATGCTGCGTTCGAAAATGCAATAAGGTATTGTTCAGTCCCCAAATCAGCCCCTTAGAAACCGGCTGATTTGGGGTTTTTTTGATGGTGAAAAGGCAATAGAAGTAAAGAGCTTGAATTGGCCAAGGAGGTCTCCTATATGATGACGCATCAACTGTTGGTCTTATTGATCATTGGCTATATCGTTTACACAATCGATATCAAAAAGAACTATTTCCCAGTACCTGTAGTCTTGGTGTTCATAGGTTTAGGACTTTCTTTTATTCCGTATTTTGATGGATTCCGTATTTCCAAAGAAATTATCTTCACTGTTTTTCTTCCAGCTATGTTGTTTACCTCGGCTTATCAATTCCCGTTGAAGCAACTCAGACAAAATATTGGGATCATTCTCAGTTTAAGCACCATAGGATTGATTCTTACGGTCATTTTGCTAGGCTTGTCCGTCTATTTCGTGGGCGGATTGTTTACTTCACTCACCTTGACGGCGTCATTTTTACTCGCAGCGATTTTGACACCGACCGATCCGGTGTCTGTGACTGCCATCCTGAAAGAAAGCGGCGGTTCAGAACAAATTGCTGACGTAGTCGAAGGGGAGTCAATGATTAACGACGGGACGAGCATTGTCTTTTTCACGATTTTCCTGACAATGTATCAAACCGGAAACGGATTTTCAGTCGGCCAGTTTATGTCGGAATTGTTGCTCGTCTCGATGGGGGGCGTCATGCTTGGAATCGCTATTGGCTGGTTAATGAGCGAAACCATCCGCTTTACCGAGGATAAGAGATATCAAGTTATGCTTAGCGTCATTGGGGCGTATGGCGCTTTTTATATTGGGGAGGCCATCGGGGTGTCGGGTGTACTTGCAACAGTGGCAGCCGGTATATTCGTCGCTTATGAAATGGACAAAGACATTGAGGAAGATACGCTTCCTCAGTCATTGGATGGATTTTGGGACATCGTTACCCCTATCTTATTGGCAGTACTGTTTTTGTTAATCGGCATACGAGGTGCAGAATATCTGACGTTTTCAGGCTGGTGGTTCGCGATCGCTATTTTCTTATTATCCATCATCATCCGCTTCCTTGTGATTGCAGTATTTATTTATGGAGTGCCTAAATGGCGGCATGAATTCAAAAATGATTTATCGTCAATTACATTAACTGCTTGGTCTGGCATTAAAGGTGCCATGTCTGTGGCGTTATTGCTATGGCTTGAAGAAACGGCATCTGGCCAGGGAGAATTGCTGATTTCACTGGCATTTGCAGTTATTTTGTTATCGCTGACTATTCAAAGTATTGGCGTCTATCCATTATCAATCGCATTAAAAAAGCTTCAATAGAAGCCATTTCAAAAACCTGGCATCTGGCGGAGGAAAGTGATTAGTTAGTTCGTCATGGCATGTCTATTGCTTTATCCGGATGAAGTTCACAAAAAACGGGGGGTCTGCTATACTCTGACAGGGTTCAAGTGAATAGAAAAGGAAGAGGAATAACAGCATATGGGAAAACGAAATATACGAAAAACAAAAGATCCACATCCGGTTTTGACGAGTGTACTAGATTACTTCTCGATATTAGCAGGCGCGGCGATCGTCGCTATTTCATTTAACGTGTTTTTATTGCCGAACGAAGTCGCATCGGGCGGCGTGAGTGGCATTAGTACGATTTTATTTGGTTTGCTCGAGTGGAAGCCTGCATTTGTCCAATGGGCGTTTAATATCCCATTGTTCATATCTGGAGTCATTTTGCTTGGGAAGAATTTTGGCATCAAGACGGCAGTCGGCACCGTGTTTTTGCCGCTTGTCGTCTACCTGACTGAAGATTGGGAAGCCTGGACGAGAGATCCGTTGCTCGGCTCGCTGTTCGGCGGTATCATGGTGGGGCTTGGACTAGGGATCGTCTTTCGAGGAAAAGCATCGACTGGCGGAACTGATTTGGCAGCACAAATCATCACCAAATACACCGGGTTTACGCTCGGGACAAGTGTCGCGATTATCGACGGCATGATCGTCTTGGCAGCAGCTATCGTTTTTGATATTGAAAAGGGCTTGTATGCTTTGATTGGATTGTACCTCACGACCAAGACAATAGATTTAGTGCAGGTCGGATTTAGCCGATCGAAGATGGTCTACATCATCACGAACAAGCAAGTGGAAATCCGGGATGCCATTTATGATGAAGTCGATAGAGGCGTAACGGAATTGACTGCAACAGGCGGTTACTCAGGAAATGAAAAGCCGATTTTGATGGTCGTCATTCCACAAACAGAGTTCACAAGGTTAAAACAATTGGTGAAATTAATCGATCCGCAAGCATTTGTCATTGTATCCGACGCGTCTGAAGTGTTAGGAGAAGGTTTCAAACGTGCCTAAATTTGGTATACTCCTATAGAAGGTAAAATAAGCAAGACGCAGAGGAGGATTTCCATGAAAAAACAATTGATGACGGTATTGTTCGGTTCTGTTCTGGTTCTTGGTGCATGCGGAGGCGAAGAAGAATCATCTCCTGAAGAGCCTGCTGACACAGGTGGCGAAACGGAAACAACAACAGTAGACGCTGAAGCAGTTATTCAGCAAAACTGTATTTCATGCCATGGTGAAAACTTGGAAGGCGGAGGCAGTTTCCCAGCACTAAATGATGTAGGATCCCGCTTATCTCAAGAAGAAATCCTATCAGTTATTGAAAATGGGCAAGGCGCAATGCCTCCAAACATTATCGAAGGTGAAGAAGCACAAGCTGTAGCTGAATATCTTGCAAACCAAAAATAAACCGGGTTGTTGACCGGTTTATTTTTTTTGCCAAAAAACAAGGAGAATATAAAGACAAATGATAAAAATAAGGAAACTAGCAATGAAATTCGCCTTAAACTTATCGAACTTTCAGATAATTAATTGTATAGAGACTGAGTCTGAATTGAAATGTAACTGTAACAAAAAAGAAGTTTAGGAGTGTTATAATAACCGTGCTGCAAAATTTGCTACGTACATGGGAAATTAAATTCGGCAATATGCCGGATGATTAATAGGTGGTTTATAAATGATACAAATGAAAAATGTCTATAAAAAATATCCGAACGGTATTGTGGCACTCAATGGTTTGAATGTTGAGATTGACCAAGGCGAATTTGTCTATATCGTTGGGCCAAGCGGAGCCGGTAAATCGACGTTCATCAAGATGATGTATCGGGAAGAACGTCCATCTTCAGGGCAAATGCTGGTCGATGGAAAAGATATCGCCAAATTGAAAAACCGGAAAGTTCCTTTTCTGCGCCGTGATATCGGTGTCGTATTCCAGGATTTCAAATTATTGCCGCGCTTAAATGTTTATGAAAATGTTGCCTTTGCATTAGAGGTTATCGAGGAAAAACCTCCAATCATCAAAGATCGTGTCATGGAAGTATTGGACATGGTCGGGTTGAAGCATAAAGCGAAAATGTTCCCCCGTGAATTGTCCGGTGGTGAACAGCAGCGTGTATCTATCGCCCGTTCCATCGTCAATACACCGAAAATCATGATCGCCGATGAGCCAACAGGTAACCTTGACCCTGATACATCGTGGGATATCATGAATCTTTTCGAACAGATCAATTCAACAGGCACGACCATTATCATGGCGACCCACAACCGAGAAATCGTTAACAAATTGAGACATCGCGTTATCGCTATTGAAGGCGGGCTGATTGTACGCGACGCAGCCGGAGGTGATTACGGCTATGAAGATTAGAACATTTGGCCGCCACATCAAAGAAAGCCTCAAGAGCCTCGGTAGAAATGGCTGGATGACGTTTGCATCTGTCAGCGCCGTTACGGTTACATTGCTGCTTGTGGGAGTATTCGTCATGATCATGATGAACTTGAACAAAGTAGCCGATGACCTCGAAAATGATGTCGAAATTAAAGTCTTCGTTTCTCTCGAGGCAGAAGAAGAGCAAATTGCTGAACTCGAGGAAGAGATATCCGGGTTGAGTGGCGTCGAATCAGCCGATTTTTCAACGAAAGAAGAAGAATTGACGGATCTCGTACTCGACTTTGGCGAAGAACTGAGCCTATTTGAACAAAGCAATCCATTGTTTGATGTGTTCTATGTAAAAGCGACAGAACCTCAACAGACAGAAGCGGTAGCAAACGATATTGCTGCCCTTGAATATATCGAAGACGTAGAATACGGGGAAGGAAAAATTGAAAAACTTTTCAATTTCTTGAACGCTGGGCGCAATGTCGGCCTGGTCCTCATTTTAGCTTTGTTGTTTACAGCGATGTTCTTAATATCGAATACGATCCGCATTACCATTGTGGCGCGTCGTACCGAAATTGAGATCATGAAACTTGTCGGGGCAACCAATTGGTTTGTCCGTGTACCGTTCATTCTAGAAGGCATGTGGCTAGGAATTTTGGGTTCTATTATCCCGATCGGTCTTGTCGTGCTGCTATACCAGAAAATTACGGAGTTCGTACAACCTCGACTAAGCGGAGAACTTTTCCAACTGCTGGAGTTTTCACCTTTTATTTACCAAGTGAGTGCATTGATCTTGGCGATGGGTGTCTTTATCGGAATCTGGGGAAGTTTTATGTCCATTCGCAAGTTTTTACGTGTATAATCAATCAAAGGCCTATGGTCGCATGTTAACCATAGGCCTTAAGCTTACATAAATTAGGAAATAAAATACAGACATAGAAAAAGAACGTAAATCCAAAGGGGGAAAACGAACTTGAATTCGAAGTCTAAATGGATGTTGTCCGGTGTTTCATCAATTCTCGCACTGTCTCTGCTCATGCCTAGTGCACACGCAAACAGCAGCAAGCTCAATGAATTGGAACAGGAGCAACAGCAAGTCCAAAAAGAACAGCAAAAATTAGAAAAAGAACGTAAAGAGCTGGAAGAAAAAGAAGAAGATTTAAGCTCAGGGATCCAAAAGAAAGAAGGCGAGATCCAAGAAACGTCTTCAGAGCTTGACCGCATCGTTTCGGAAATCCAACAATTAGATAAGAAAATGCAGGAAACACAGTCTAAAATTGATACTGTACAAGCTGAAATCGACCAAACCAAAGAAGAAATCGATGAGTTGAAAGAAGCAATCGAAGAACTTGAACGCAAGATTGACGAGCGTACAGAATTATTGAAAGAACGAGCTCGTGCAATTCAAATGGGCGGAGGCTCGGTTGAGTACATAGATGTCTTATTGGGTGCCAATAGCTTTATCGATTTTATCGACCGTGTTTCAGCGGTCAATACATTAATTGAGGCTGACCGTGACATCATGCGCGAACAAGCTGAGGATAAAAAAGAATTGGCTGCTAAAAAAGAAGCGGTTGAAACGATTCTTGCCAACCAGGAAGAACGCCGCGAAGAACTTGTTTCACTGAAAGCATCTTTGGATAGCCAGAAGAAAGAACAAGCTGGGTTGAAAAAACAAATGGAAGCAGAGCAAAAACGCTTAGCTTCAGAAAAAACCAATTTAGAAGCACAACACGAAGAAGCGCTTGAAGTCAGCGCTGAAGTGGAAAAACAAATCATGGGACAGCAAGCTCGCATGGCGAAATTGGCTAAGGAAGAAGAATCTGAACGTGCTCGTATCGCGGAGGCTGAACGTAAAGCCGCAGCCGAAAAGGCCGCAGCTGAAAAAGCAGCAGCGGAGCGTGCCGCAGCAGAGAAAGCGGCAGCTGAACGTGCCGCAGCAGAGAAAGCTGCCGCGGAAAAAGCCGCAGCCGAAAAAGCAGCAAGTAAATCTTCATCAGCAAGTGCCAGCACTGCAAGCCCGGCACCAACTCCAGCGCCAACTCCAGCACCAACGCCGACACCGACACCAGCTCCTGTCGTCAAGCCAGCAGCAAACTTTGTCATGCCGGCATCCGGCCGTCACACATCTGGGTTTGGTGGACGTGATATCGGGGACGGTGCTGAGACGCATCTAGGATACGATATTGCCAACTCTCCTGGAACACCTATCGTGGCTTCAGCTGCCGGGTATGTCTCCTATGCCGGGTCGATGAACGGATACGGGAATGTCATTATTATTAACCACTCGATTAACGGGCAACCTTATGCGACTGTATATGGCCATCTAAATTCGATTGGAGTATCAGTCGGACAGAAAGTTGAACAGCGCCAATATATTGCAGGCATGGGCAACACCGGCCGTTCGACTGGGCCTCATTTACATTTTGAAATCCATGTAGGATCTTGGAACGGTTCGCGCAGCAATGCTGTGAACCCAGCCAACTATCTTTCTTATTAATCCAAAAAGCCGTCAAGGCCGTTCTTTCCGCTTCACGACTGGTGAAGCTTGGAGAAATGGCTTGGGCGGTTTTTTCGTTGACACAATTTGTTGCGGAGCAATTCTGGCGAATATACTGGCTACAAACAGTTCGTTTATCGTATGATGGTTATGGAATGGAGTGAAAACAATGTCGAAAAAAATGATCGGGCTCCTAATAGCCGCCATTGTGGTCATCATTCTTGCGGTGTGGGCAGTCTTTGACAGCCAACAAGAAGACCGGGCATTGAATAAAATGGCGCTTGGCAGTACGGTCGATTTTCTTCCGACCGATGAAGGCTTAGCGAAAGGCGAGTTGGCCCCTGACTTCGAATTAACGACATTGGCAGGCGAGGATATGCGCTTATCGGATTATCGTGGAAAAGCGGTCATCCTTAACTTCTGGGCGACATGGTGTCCACCTTGCCGTGCAGAAATGCCTCACATGCAGACTTTTTATGACAAACAGCAGGAGCAGGCTGTTGAAGTGGTCGCAGTTAACTTAACGACAGAAGACCGGGGCATGTCGGAAATCGAAAAATTTGTCGAAGAATTCGGCTTGAGTTTTCCGATTCCGATGGATGTGGATGGAGACATCGGTGCGCTTTACCAAGCGTTTTCGATACCGACTTCCTATATCATCGATAGAGAAGGCCGTATACTCCATAAAATCGTTGGCCCGATGGACGAAGACATGATGAATGGATTTATCGACGAAATCAATGAGGGGGAATCAGAATGACATCAATCGACACGAAATCAGTACACACGGCAGGAATGGAAGAGCGGATCATCCGCCCGAAAGTCATGCCGCTTTATCAAACATCGGCTTTCTCTTTTTCTTCGTTGGAAGAATTGGAAGGCTATTACGAAGGAAATGGAACGTATCTCTACACCCGGACAGCGAACCCAAATACAGATGCACTTGGACAAACGGTTGCACAGCTTGAAGGGGCACCGAGAGGCGTGGCTGCATCTTCTGGCATGTCAGCGATACTTGCTGGAATCTTAGCTGTTGCACAAGCGGGAGACCATATCCTTGCTGCTGAGGATGTGTATGGCGGAACTTTCCATTTATTGAAAGAAGAATTGAAAAGGCTCGGCATTACCGTGCACTTCGAAGATTTTTCGGATATCAGCACGATCGAACAAATGCTTGTTGATTTTCCTGAAGTGAAATTAATCGTCAGTGAATCGATTACCAATCCATTTCTGCGAATCGAAGATATCGAAGGACTTGTCCGCTTGAAAAATCAATACGGTGTGAAAGTGATGATAGATAATACCTTTGCGACACCTTACACATATACGCCTTATGCTCAAGGTGTGGATTTAGTCGTACATAGCGCAACCAAATATCTCGGTGGACATAGTGATGTCACTTCAGGGGTATTGGTCGGAGATGAATCCTTGATCGAAGAAGCCACAAAACGTGTGGTCAATCTCGGCATGAATTTAAGCCCGTTTGAAGCATGGCTGACCATTCGCGGCATTAAGACTTTAGCGCTGCGGATGGACAAACAGACTGCCAATGCACAGGCGATTGCTGATTTTCTGCAAGACAAAGCACGAGTATGGTATCCAGGAAAAGGCGCCATTGTTTCGTTTGAATTGCCTGAGTCGATAGATGTCTCCACTTTCTTTTCTTCACTCGGTTGGATTAAAATCGTTCCGACTTTGGCTGGTGTTGAGACAACTGTGTCATATCCATTCGGCACATCACACCGCACATTATCCGCGGAGGAAAAAGCTCGTATCGGCGTAACGGAACGTGTTGTCAGACTGTCAGCTGGAATTGAAGGCACAGACGATATCCTCGGACAACTGCAACTGGCATTCAACTGATTGAAAAAGATGTAGGGCTATTCCTGCTTCTTTGGTACAATGGAAGATAAGTTCATTTAGCTTAAGGATGGTGTCAGTGGAGTGTTAACGGATTTTTTGATGGCAATCGCCATGTTTTTTCTCAACCCTGTTTTTTATGTCGCATTATTTGCTGCGACCATGCTTGGATATTTTCGCGTTAAAAAAGAACGCCGTATTTTCCGTACGCGGATTGTGTACGGCGGGACGGAATTCAAGCGCTTACTGAAGGATGGCTTGCTATATGCATTGATCCTATCGGTGATCGTGGCAGCCGCTGGGTTAGCAGTACCGATGGAATGGCTGATTGCGCTTAGCATCGTCAGCATTATCATCATGCTGACCGGATTTTATCATCTGGCTTCTTTTATTTATTTAGCGGGAGCTGCAGCAGTAATCGTTTGGTTATTTGAAGCTAGTAATTGGAGTCTCAATCTTGGATTCGCCGAAATGGCTGGTCGAAGCTTTTCGGACGGATGGCTCATTTCAGTCGCTTTGATTTCAGGGATTGTCCTATTTATCGAGAGCCGTATGATCGACAAGTCAGCGGCAGCAGCCGCATCGCCGCGCCTGCATAAATCGGCGCGTGGCTTGCGTGCAGCTGCTTATATTTCCCGCCGGTTGTGGCTGATCCCAGCTGTCTTGGTCGTGCCAGGAGAGATGATTTCTGAATACGCACCGTATTGGCCGCAGCTGCCGATTGGAGAATCGGCCTTTTCCTTCATCTTGTTCCCAGTCGTATTCGGGTTCCAAGGCCGCAGTAAACGTACCTTGCCTGTTTATTTGTATCCTAAAATCGCCAAATCGGTTGCAGGGTCGGCTGTCTTGACGATTGTTCTTGCCCTATTCGGTTTTCTTTGGCAGCCGATGGCAATCATCGCACTTGCTGCTGGTGCAGTGTTCCGTTTAGGCATCAGCGTGTATTATGCACAAAAAGAGCGTAGCGGGAATTACACAGTGACTCCACAAGCGCAAGGTGTCATGATCATCGATGTGCTTCCGGGCTCTCCTGCAGAGAAGATGGGGCTTGTGCGCGGGGAAATCATCCGCAAAGTAAACGGCACCACTGTGACGAATGAAACGGAACTATACGAAGCCATCCAACTTAACGCGGCGCATTGCCGCTTGGAAGTAATCGACCATAACCTGGAAATGCGTCTTCGACAACATGTTGTCTTCCGTCATGACCACCATCGTCTAGGTCTCTTGATTGTCGAGTAAGGAGAGAAAAATATGGAGTCAATGGTGACTAAGTTTTTCCTATCGCTGTTTGTGCCCGGGCTTCTTGTGATCCTGTTTACGCGAGTGACGTTCAACCATTATGTCGGCCTCATCTTGACCGTAGCATTGATTGCAGCGGCAGTGTATGCCGGCTTCACTCATACGTGGTTATTGTTTATCGTCAATGCCGCTTCATTAACAGCTGGTTTCTGGTATGCAAGCAATATGTATCAAAAAAGAAAAAAAGCCGAAGCTCATGAAAATGAGTGACGGCTTTTTTTCTTATCCGAACCAAAGTCCATATATGGAAAGTATAGCAATCGTCCCAAGTACGACGAAGATTACATTCGCTCCGGCAATCGCGATGGCAAATGCAGAGGCGACACCGATCACGCCGAACCAGATGTTTTCCTGAATGAAGAATACAGCCGGAAAAATCAAAGCGCCCAGTACGGCGTATGGAATATTGCGCAATACATTCTGTACCACTTCTGGCAACTCACGGCCTTCCAAAAAGGTTAACGGGATAGCACGCGGAATATAGGTAACGATAGCCATTCCAAAAATCATCCACCAGATCCAAGCACCCATTAGGCGGCAACTCCTTTCCGTGAAATTAGTTCAATGATAATGGCTGAAGCGAGAGTCGACACCATGATTGCCCAGCCAGTGGACAGCCAGCCGGTGAAGAAAAATAGCGAATTGAATAGGGCAGCGATGAATGCCAGGCTGACGACTTTGCGGTTGCCTTTCATGGAGGGAACAAGCAAGCCGACAAACATTGCATACAGGGCGATTGACATGGATGCCTGTAAAAAAGCTGGGAGGCTGGCGCCAATCAAATGGCCAAGTGCAGTGAACAATACCCAACTTCCGTAAGATATTACAATGACGCCAGCTGCAAATGAGGTTCGGATTTTATGGCCTGGCTGTGTCGCGAGCACCGTAAAGGTTTCATCGGTAATGCCAAACGCATACAGCGCTTTTTTCCAACGGGCGGCCGGCTCCATTTTTTCGTTCAACGCCGCTGTCATCAAAAAATGGCGAATATTGACGATGAACGTGTTGACGACGATGAGCGCCGGGAGTACGCCGGCTGTGATGAGGGAAAGTGATATATACTGGGCGGCACCGGCAAAAACGAAGATGCTCATGGCCGTCGTTTCGATGAGAGACAAGCCTGTTGTTTTCGCCAATAGCCCAAAAGTCAATGCGACTGGGAAATATCCGATGGCGATGCTCGCGCCAGCTTTAATCCCAGAAGAAAATCCGTGTTCCTTCAATTTGTTCCGCTCCTTTAGCCGCAAGTATTTCTCTTTTCCAAAACGGGAGAAAGAGTGTAAAGTAATTATCATAGCATAGCATATTTTTTCCTGTTATTAGATTCATTATTGAAAAATCACGCAATTTAAAAGGACTGAGCCTATGTCGGATTTTTTTACGATGGAAAACATTGTCGAGTTAACGCAATCTTACCGGGCATTTGGTCCGTTCATTGGATTTTTGTTGCCGTTCATCGAATCGTTTTTGCCGTTTTTGCCATTATTTGTGTTCGTTTTTGCTAATGCCACTGCATACGGTCTATGGCTCGGTTTCCTCTTATCCTGGGGCGGGGCGGTCGCTGGATCTTATACAGTCTTTTTGTTGGTCCGAAAATTCGGCCAAGCGCGCTTCATGAAATTCATGACGCGCCATCAGAAAGTGGAACGGCTTATTCATTGGGTAGAGCGCAATGGCTTCGGGCCCTTATTCTTGCTGCTGTGTTTTCCGTTTACGCCATCGGCACTCGTCAATCTAGTGGCAGGGCTATCAAATATCAGCCGCCATTATTATTTATTGACTTTGATGGCCGGGAAATTTGTCATGGTCTTGACGATTTCTTATGTCGGTTATGATATTCGCGCTTTGTTTACCCAGCCGATCCGCACAGCTATTGTGATTGTCGTCATCGTCTTGTTGTATATTATTGGAAAAATTTTGGAGAAGCGGCTCAATAATAAAGTAGAAGCCGATTTCAAAAGAGCGAAAGAAGAACGTGAAAAGGAACGGCTATCTTAACGGAAAAGTCGTTCTTTTTTATCGTATATAGTATAATGAGAACAAACGTTCTTTATTGAGAAGGGGTGCATTATATGTCTCTACGCATTGTGTACGGGCGAGCTGGAACCGGAAAAACCCGTTTTGTCCAAGAGGAAATCGCTGATAGTTTAAAAGACCAAGCAGACGGGGATCCGATATTTCTCATTGTTCCCGATCAAATGTCGTTTTCAACGGAATATCGATTATCCGCAGCATATGGCATGAATGGGATGATCCGTGCGCAAGCCGTCACGTTCAAGCGGCTAGCCTGGCGTGTATTACAGGAAGTCGGCGGGATTAGCCGCAAGGAAATCGATACATTTGGCTACCGTATGCTGATCCGCAGTTTGCTCGAAGAACATAGAGATGAATTTAATTTGTTTAGAAGAGCGGCAGGGAAGCGGGGGTTCACTGACCAGATTGAACAATTGATCAAGGAATTTTCCCGTTATTGCATCGATTGCGAAGAGCTCGGTACCATCCGTTCCTCGCTTGAAACAGCTGGGGCACCTAGGACATTGCAGGACAAGGCTGCAGACCTAGAGCTCATCTTGCTTGAAATTGACCGCAGGCTAGGCAAAGTATTTGTGGATTCCGAAGGTCACCTCGGATTGTTAAGTGAGAAAATCCGGCACTCAGAAACGATTAAGCAATCGGTTATTTACATTGACGGGTTTGTCAGTTTTACAGCACGTGAATTCCAAATCATCGAAGAGTTGCTGAAGCATGCCAAATCTGTGACGATCGTCTTGCCGATGGACGATGCGAGCAGCGCCGAAGACGAGCAGTCGTTATTCTATCAATCGGCCGTCACAGCAAGCCGTTTGACAGATCTTGCCGCAGTGGAAGGAATTGAGCTAGAACCAGAGGTCTACTTGAGAGAAACGAAGCGCTTCAACAATGAGGAGCTAATGCATGTCGAACGCTTTATTGAAACTTTTCCCGCTCCTTCCATTCAAGGCCAAGGAGCCGTCGAATTAGTCGAAGCGTCGAACCGGCGCGCTGAAATCCACGAACTTGCCCGGTCGATCCGCCAACAAGTAATGGAAGGTTCCCGCTATCATGATATTGCGGTGCTGTACCGACAGCCGGAAGTGTACGACGAATTGATCAATACTATTTTTCCGCAATACGAAATCCCTTATTTCATCAGTCAAAAAAAATCGATGCTTCATCATCCATTGATCGAATTCAGCCGCTCTGCACTCGAAGCGGTCATCGGAAATTATGCATATGAACCAGTTTTTCGGGCATTGAAGACGGATTTGTTCTTTCCAGAAGGCAATGTCACGAAATGGCGGGAACGAGGAGACCAGCTCGAGAATTTCGTCCTGGCAAATGGCATTTATGGCGAACGTTGGTTTGACGATAAGCGTTGGGTCTATAAAAAATACCGCGGGCTCGAATTCCATTCAGGCATCCAGACCGATGAAGAGCTGGCGCTGCAAATGGAATTGCAAACCGTCCGCGATGTCGTCCGCGATCCACTCGAGCGTTTGAAAACACGCCTCAACGATTGCGTGACCGGCCGCGATTTTGCCACTACCTTGTTTCAGTTTGTGGAAGAACTCGATGTCTATTCGAAAATCCAATTGTTGAAAGACCGTGAAGAGGCCGACCATCAATTGCTTGCCGCAACCGAGCACGAGCAGGCATGGAATCAATGGGTTGGTGTGCTTGACCAATTCGTCCTGATGTTCGGAGATAAAGAACTGGACCTCCAAAGCGCCGCACGCATTCTTGATGAAGGCTTCGAAACCTTGGAGTTTTCCCGCATTCCGCCGTCACTTGACCAAGTGACGATTGCCAAAATGGACTTGGCGCGCTTAATGGATATCCGCTCGGTCTTTATTATTGGTGCAAGTGATGGGGTCTTGCCGCAGCGCATTGAACATGAAGGGCTTTTGACCGATGCGGAGCGGGAGTGGTTCCAAAAAATAGGAATCGAACTTGCCCCGAGTTCACGCATGCGTCTGATGGATGAAACGTATATGGCCTATCGCTCATTCTCTTCCGCTTCCGACCGGCTGAGCGTCTCTTACCCGATTGCTGATGAGGAAGGGAAAGCTTTGTTGCCTTCGTTATATATTAGGAAAATCGCTGATTTGCTTCAGCTTGAGCCGAAACTGGCAGCGATTGGCCCAGAAGAGCTGCATGAGCCAGATGCTTTGGAATATATTAGCCATCCACGTGCGACGCTTTCCCACCTGGCTGCTCAAATCAGAAGCGGAGAGCTCACGGGACATTGGCAAGCCGTGCTCGATTATTACAGGGAAGATCCGCTTTGGTCGTCGATCATCCAGCAAATATTCAAGCCTTTGAGCCACACGAAAGCTGAGAAATTATCGGAAGAGACCGCTGAATCCCTCTACGGGGCACCGATTGCCTCGAGCGTTTCCCGTATCGAGACGTATCATAGCTGCCAATTTGCCCATTATGCGGCTTATGGTTTGAAACTTGAAGAGCGCAGTCACTACCGCCTGGCGGCTCCAGCGATGGGAGATTTATTCCATGCTGCCATCAAATGGATTTCAGACGAAGTAATGCAACTGGGCGTTTCCTGGTCATCGTTAAGCAAAGAACAATGTGCAGATCTCGCCAAGCGGGCAATCGAACAATTATCACCTTATTTCGTTAACCAAATCTTGTTGAGTTCGCATCGTTACCGCTATATCCAATACAAACTCGAGGGCATCATTCGCCAAACGGCATTCATGTTAAGCAAGCATGCACAAGTGTCGGGCTTCGTGCCGGTCGCCCTTGAAGTAGGCTTTGGCACAAAAGAAGCGATTCCACCGCTCGATATACCGCTTGAACGCGGCCGCAAAATGAATGTCAGGGGACGCATCGACCGCATCGATTCAACGGATATTGGCGGTAAACCGTATTTGCGAGTCGTCGACTATAAATCGTCCAAGCAAGGGCTGGATTTAGGCGAAGTGTATCACGGCCTGGCACTGCAAACTTTCACGTATTTGGATGTCGCCTTGACCCATTCCAAACGCTGGCTAGGGGAGCAGGCGGAACCGGCTGGCGTGTTGTATTTCCATATGCACAATCCGATGCTCAAGATGACAAAATTATTAACGGCTGAAGAGTTGGAAGAAGAACTAGCGAAGTCGTTCAAGATGAACGGGCTCGTCGTAGAAGATCCAGAAGTCATTCAGGCGATGGACGACCAAATCGACGGATATTCGAACGTTATTCCCGTCCGTCTGAATAAAAATGGATCGGTCTCCAAAGGTTCATCGAAAACGGTAGAAAAAGAAGACATGGAAACCATTCGTGAATTTGTCAGGAAGAAACATCAAGGCGCAGGGAACGGGATTCTAGATGGCCATACGGACGTTTCTCCGTACCGCTTAAAAAACGATACGCCATGCCAATTTTGCAACTTCCGCGCGGTATGTCAATTCGATCCGAGTGATCCCGACCAGACATACCGGAAATTGCCGGTCTTGAGTTCTGAACAGGCAGTTGAGAAAATACGCAAGGAGGTGGGTCGTGATGATACCGAAAAAACCGAATGATGCCACATGGACAGACGAACAATGGCAGGCGATTTGGGCCAAGGGGCAGGACATGCTTGTATCGGCCGCGGCAGGCTCTGGGAAAACGGCTGTATTGATCAATCGGATGATTGAAAAGGTACTGGATGAGCAAGATCCGATATCAGTCGACGAGCTATTGGTTGTGACCTTTACGAATGCCTCTGCAGCAGAAATGCGCCACCGTATGTCTGCGGCTCTCGAGCAGGCGGTCGCTGCACAGCCAGACTCGGTTCATTTGAAAAAACAGCTGAGGCTGATCAATAAAGCTCAAATTTCGACCTTGCATTCGTTTTGCTTGCAAGTGGTGAAGCAATACGCCTATCTATTGGAAATCGACCCAGGATTCCGTATTGCTGGAGATACAGAAGCGGCCTTATTGCGTGACGATGTGATGGAAGCAGTGCTTGAATCTGCTTACGAGGGGGAAGGGCGCGACAAAGTTTACAGGCTTGCGGACAGTTTTACTTCTGACCGCAGCGACCAGGCCATGGAGATTTTACTAGGGAAGTTATATGATTATTCACGTGTGCACCCTAAACCGGAGGCTTGGCTTGAACAATTGCCACAGCTTTACGATGTGTCGGAACATGCCACAGTTGACGAATTGCCGTTCATGAATGATTTAAAAATGACGATACGTCATAGTTTTGAGGCAGCGCTCGATTTACTCGACGAAGGCTGGGAGTTAGCTACGCAGCCGGACGGCCCTCACATCTTGGAAGAGCATTTCCGGATGGATGCTACACTGATCCGTACGGCACTCGACGCTTTGGATGAGTCTTGGGCGTCGCTTCACGCTTATGCGCGAAACATTAAATGGGAACGCTTAGCTTCCGTGAAAAAAGATTCCTGCGACCCGCAGTTAGCGGAAGAAGCGAAAGCGCGGAGAAATGAAGCAAAAAAACTGATTAATGACGTAAAAGACGGGTATTTCACCCGCGCTCCCGAACGGCTTCTTGGGGAAATGCGTGAAATGGCGCCGCTCATGAGAACATTGGTTGATTTGACAAAGCGCTTTGCAAAAGATTACAAAGCCCTGAAAATCGATCGCGGTTTGGTAGATTTCTCGGATTTGGAGCATTATGCACTGGAAATCTTAAGCGAGGACGGGAAACCTTCAGCGATAGCACAAGATTACCGAACACGCTTTAAGGAAGTCTTAGTCGACGAATACCAGGATACGAATATGCTGCAAGAAACGATACTTAGCCTGGTGAAGTCCGGTACAGAACAAGATGGCAATTTGTTTATGGTTGGGGATGTGAAACAATCGATCTACCGTTTCCGTTTGGCGGAGCCGATGCTGTTCCTCGGCAAGTATTCCCGCTTTAGCCGGGAAGCGCAAGAAACGGGCCTGAGGATTGACTTGAACGCCAATTTCAGGAGCCGCAAAGAAGTACTCGATGGCACCAATTACATCTTTTCGCAGATTATGGGCGAACGCGTTGGCGAAATCAGCTACGACGAAGATGCGGCATTAAAGCCGAAAGCGCCTTATCCTGAAGCGGATGTGCCGATCCACTTGACGCTCATCCATGAACCGGAAACCGAAGAAGGCGAAGACGTATCTGTGGATATGGACAAATCGCAATGGGAAGCTCGCTGGATTGCACAGAAAATCCGCCAAATGATGGATGCGGGAACGCTTGTGCACGATCCATGGAGCGGCAAAGAGCGCCCGCTTGAATATCGTGACGTGGTTGTTTTGATGCGTTCAATGACTTGGTCCAGTGATTTTTCCGATGAATTTAAAGCGGCTGGTGTGCCTCTATATGCGGAATTGAGCGGCGGTTATTTCGATGCACTCGAAGTGATGATCATGCTCGATACATTGCGTGTTATCGACAATCCGTATCAGGACATTCCGCTTGCCGCCGTTTTGCGTGCGCCGTTTTTCGGTCTTCAGGAAAACGAGCTCGCAGCAATTCGCTTAGCTGATGCGAAAGGCACTTTCTACGATGCGTTAAAAGCGTTTATCCGCATCGGCACTATGGAACAAGCTACGCGCCTTAAGTTGTCGCGATTTACTAATAGCTTGCAGAAATGGCGTGATTTGGCGCGAAGAGGCTCGTTAGCAGAGTTGATTTGGAAAGTTTATTTGGATACGAACTATTACGAAATGGCGGGTGCCATGTCAAATGGCAAACAGCGCCAAGCTAATTTGCGTGCTCTTCACGACCGTGCACTTGAATACGAACAAACCGCTTTTCGCGGCTTGTTCCGCTTCTTGCGTTTTATCGACCGCATGCGAGAACGCGGAGACGACCTTGGGACTGCCAAATCATTGAGTGAAAAAGAAAACGTCGTCCGGCTGATGACCGTCCACAAATCGAAAGGCTTAGAGTTTCCAGTGGTCTTTTTCGCAGGGACCGGACGGCCATTCAATGAAATGGATTTCCATAAACCGTATTTATTCGACCAGCAATACGGACTCGCGGTCAAGGCTGTAAATCCGGAGACGCGAATTGAATATACGTCGCTGCCGTATCTGGCTGTCAAAGAGATGAAGCAGCTACAAATGAAGGCGGAAGAGATGCGCGTCTTGTATGTAGCCATGACACGCGCGAAAGAACAGCTTTACTTAACTGCTTCGGTAAAAGATATTGACCGCTTACTTGAAAAGTGGAAAACGACTTCTGGCGATCTGCTGTTGCCTGATTTTAAACGCTCGCGTGCAAAATCGTATTTGGATTGGATTGGTCCGGCTGTCACGAGGCATCCTGATGCAAAGCAACTGCACACGGGTGGTGAAGTGATTGAGCATCATTCGCGTTTTGACATTGATATTGTCGAGACCGCTTCTTTAGAAGAGCTGCAGCCTGTACTGGAAGCGCCTGAAGACCGTCCAGAAGCCGATGCCGATGCCGCATTGATCTACAGCCGTTTCGATTTTTCCTATCCCCACCAGGCTGCTGTTGAAAAGCGTTCTAAGCAGTCGGTAACCGAAATGAAAAGGCTGCAGCTTTTGCAGAGTTTGGATGAGCCCGAATCATTCATCCAAGAATATCAACCGAAAACACAGAAAAAGGCGCCCCATCGCCCAGACTTCTTGATGGACAGAAAACTGTCCGCAGCAGACGTCGGAACGGCTGTCCATACGGTCATGCAGCATTTGCCGCTTGAACGCCGGATGAATCTAGCGGAAATCCGTCAATTTTTAGAGGAATTGGCAGGGCGTGAAATTTTGACAGAGGAAGAAGCGCAGGCGGTCAGAGCCGAACAAGTCGAAACCTTTTTCGATAGCCCAATCGCACAGCGCTTGATAGCTGCAGAGGATGTCAGAAGAGAAGTTCCTTTCACGTATGCCCGTGCTGATGAAGACGGGGATTATCAAATTGTCCAAGGGATTGTCGATTGCCTGTTTAAAGAAAACGGGGAGTGGGTCTTGCTTGATTACAAAACCGATCAAACCCGCGGAATGGGCAATGTTCAATCAGTAATGAAAGAGCGTTACGCCATCCAATTATCCATTTACCAAGAAGCAGTGGAAGCCATTTTGCGCATTCCGATAAAAGAACGCGTTTTGTATCTCTTCTCTTCAAACGAAGAAGTGAAAGTCTAGGAGGATTATTTTGAAATTACAGCCGACCATGTTGAGTGAACGGGTGGAAGCCATTGATTTGATGAGGGGGTTCTCGTTATTCGGAATTCTGCTCATCAATATGCTGGCATTCCATTCGCCTTTAAGTTACATCGATCCGTATAAATGGTTCAGCAGCAATATGGACCAAACTATATTCACCGGCTTGGATATATTCGTCCAGGCAAGCTTTTACCCGCTATTTGCCATGTTGTTCGGCTACGGCTTGATGATGCAATTTTCGCGGGCCCAACAACACAGTCAACCGTTTGTGCCACTAGCCGTCAAGAGACTGGTGATCTTGTTGGCATTTGGGATTATTCATGCGTTCTTTATTTGGTACGGGGATATTTTAATCACCTACGCTTTGATGGGATTGCTGCTGATTGGCATGCTCAGCTTGCCCGCCAACTGGCTGTTGGGGCTTGCTTTATTAATCTACGCATTGCCTCATTTGATGTTCACGGCCATTATGTTTATTTCGGTCATGGCAGATCCTAATATTTATATTGGGTACCAAGAAGCCGAACAATCGATTGCGGCTTATGGCTCAGGGAACTTCGCAGAAATTTTCAGCAGGCGGTTGACGGATTGGTATTATGGCAACAATCCATTCAGTTTTATTATTTATGCCGTTACCATCTTGCCATTGATGATGGTGGGGGCAGCTGCGGCCAAATGGCGGATGATTGAACAAGTTGCCGCTAAGAAAAAAACGTGGTTGCTACTGACCTTCAGTTCGCTTGTGCTCGGCTTGTTGTTGAAATCCACTCCTTACTTATTCGACACCAATTATGCCTTTCAATATGTCCAGGAAATATTCGGAGGGCCGTTGGTGGCTGTAGGTTATGCGGGGATCATCGCGTTATTATCGATGAACCTGAACTTTATGAAGGCTTTGTCTCCGGTAGTTAAAGCAGGCAGGATGTCGATGACGATCTATCTGACACAATCCATCATCGCGACCTCGATCTTTTATTCCTTTGGACTTGGCTTGTATGGCCAAGTGGACTTACTGACGGGGACTTTGATCGCCCTAGGTATTTTCGTTGTTCAATTGATCTTTGCAGAACTGTGGTTCAGCAAATTTAAGCGTGGCCCGATCGAAATGATTTGGCGCCGGTGGACTTACGGAAGAAATTTTGAAAAAAGCAACAATTCAAAACGATGAATGTGTATAATGAATGCAATCACAGAAAAGGAGTGTTTGACGAATGAAACTTTTATCGTTTCGCTTACATGGAGAAGAACGTTTTGGACCTAAGGTAAAAAAAGAAGAAGCCGTATGGGATGTCCTTGCTATCCAACAGCAGTTGAATGTCTTGCCGGAATTTCCTGCAAAGCTGATTGATGGAGTGTCACAAGGAATGGAGTTTGTGGAACAGATCCGCAAATTGACAGAAGCGGCTGTCCAATCGGAAACCCCTGAGCAATTCAAACACTCTTTTTCGGAAATCGAATGGCAGGCACCTGTCCCGAGACCTCCGAAGAATTTTATCTGCATTGGCAAGAACTACGCTGACCACGCCGAAGAAATGGGCGGACAAGCACCGGCAGATATGGTTGTTTTCACGAAAGCACCTAACACGGTCGCGGCAGACGAAGAAAAGGTCTCTGCACATGCAGATGTCACCGATTCATATGACTACGAAGGTGAACTAGCTGTCGTGATTGGCAAGGCAGGCCATAAAATTCCGAAACAGTTGGCTTATGATTACGTGTTCGGCTATACCATCGCGCTTGACTTGACTGCGCGTGACCTCCAGGAAAAGCATCAGCAATATTTCCTAGGAAAAAGCTTGCCAGGCTCTTGCCCGATGGGACCATACCTTGTTACCAAAGATGAAATTCCGCAATCGCAGAACCTGTCTCTTGTGACGAAAGTCAATGACGAAGTCCGCCAGAATGGCAATACGGAAAACATGATTCGCCGTGTCGATGAACTGATTGCCGAAATTTCCAAATCAGTGGCGCTCGAACCGGGAGATGTCATCTTGACTGGAACCCCGGCTGGTGTCGGCAAAGGATTCAATCCGCCGAAGTTCTTGAAAGCGGGCGATACGATCAAAGTATCGATCCAGTCCATTGGCACACTCGTCACACATTTGTCATAAGGAACAATCACTTCCTGCCGTCCTGCATGTGGTAAACTTGAGGGGACTATATTAAATGAGGTGAGCTTTTGGGATTTTTAACTGATACAACGCATTTACACATTACCATGTGGGTAGTAGGCATCGTGCTATTCCTCGTGGCTGCGTTTATGCACCGCGACAGCAAAGGACGTAAAATTGTCCACATGATTACAAGATTGGTGTATGTTTTAATCATTATTACGGGACTGACATTGTTCGTTGCGCATTCGTCATTCGACGCTATGCTCTACGGCTTGAAATTCCTATTCGGCCTATTGACCATCGGCATGATGGAAATGGTGCTCGTTCGCGGCAAGAAACAAAAACCGGTAACTTTGTTCTGGGCCTTGTTTGTAGTATTCTTGCTTGTGACTTTATTCCTCGGCTTTAAATTGCCGATCGGCTTTAATTTCTTCGCATAATTTATTCGCTGTACTCAAATTAAAACTGCCCATTCTTTATCGGTATTTACCGACAAGGAACGGGCAGTTTTTTTTTACGAAAAGATGATTTCGGTTCAACTGCCTGCGGGATTTCACAGTTTGGACGAAACTATGACCAAACAATATCGCTTTCACGAATATGACATAGCGGCAAACAGGCGAATTTGATAAAATAGACCGGGTGAGCATCATCTAGGCCTCAGTGAAGGAGGAGTACAGAATTGAAAAGAATAACCATGATTTGGGCACTGGTAGCAGTATTGCTATTACCGGCAACAACGGGTGTGGCAGCTGAAGAAGACCGCACAATTGAAGACGAAAGCATCTACGACGTTCTTGTAGACCGCTATTTCAATAAACTGATCCAAAACGATTACGAAGTCGATTCCACCGATCCGGCATCATTTAGCGGTGGTGATTTCGCAGGGATGGAAAGCGAACTGGCTCATGTCCGGGATATGGGTTTTACGATGCTGTCGGTTGGGCCAGTATTCCAGACTGCCAGCTACGATGGGCGCCAAGTACTCGATTATAGCCAATTGGAACGCCATTTTGGAACAGCGGAAGAATTTCAGTCGTTGATCGAGGAAGTGCATGAAGGTGAAATGAAAGTGATTGTCGACTTGCCAACGCAAGAAGTGAGCGCGAAGCACGTATGGGTGCAAGAACACCCTGAATGGTTTACTGAAAATGAAAACGAGACGCTATCGCTCGATACAAGCAATAAAGAGGCGCAGCAAGCTTTAATTAAAATGTTCGCTGACTTCCGCGATACATACGCAATTGATGGCGTCCGCCTGTTAAATGCTGAGGCACTGGATCCGGTATTTGTCGAAACCTTTTCTGCTGATATAAAGCAGGAGGAAGAATTTTATGTGCTGGCAGATGCAGAAATGGATAATCAAGCTGGATTTGATGCGGTCGTGCAAGAGGGGGTAGAACAAACTCTCCGCGACAGCTACCGCAATTTTGATCAGTCTTTGGCTGAGGTCCCTGAATTGATGCAGCAAGCAGATGGCAAATTGATCCGTGTTGATTCACTCGACGGTTCACGCTTTACATTCGATATCGTTGAATCAAGAGGCTATCCACCGACACGCTGGCGCATGCTGTTTTCACAATTGCTGACGATGCCGGGTGTTCCGGTCGTGCAGTATGGTTCTGAAACGGCGATGAACGGCGAAGCCTTGCCGGAATCTCATCAAATTTTGGACATGGCGGTTGAAAAGGAATTGATCGACCACATTACCAACTTGAACTCTTTGCGTAATTCATCTGAAGCATTGCGCACAGGGGACTTGGAAATACTCCATGCAGAAGAGGGGTGGATGGTCTATAAGCGTTCGAATGACGAAGAATCTTGGATCATTGCAATCAATAACTCTTCCGAAACGAAAAGTTTGAGTTTGGCGCCGGATGTTATTGGTGAAGGCATGGAACTTCGCGGGCTGTTTGAAAGCGATATTGTCCGCCCAGATGAGGATGGGCAGTACCGCCTCACATTAGACCGGGAATTGGTGGAAACCTACCACATCACTGAAAAACGTGGGCTAAACACGGCGTACATCGTCACTTTAGGGCTAATGTATTTGATTTTCATGGGCTTTTTATGGATTGTCTGGAGAAAAGGCAAGCAGCGGAAAGCTGATGAAGCGGCTAAACAAACTAAATAAACAAAAGGCTGTGAACAGGTTCCTACCTGTCCGCAGCCTTTTTTGCATAAAAAAAGCACCTGTTTCCAGGCGCTTTCAACACAATTAGTCAAAGGCTTTATAGCCGATCATATTGACAGGATCTTTTGGTGAAGAAAAAGGAGGAGCATAGGATAGCTCGAGCGCTTGCAAGTCATCAATGGTCAATCCGCCAAAAATGGCTGTCGCTAGGACATCAATGCGCTTGTCGACGCCTTTTCCGCCAACGCATTGCGCCCCTAAAATTTGTCTAGTTTCAGGGTTATAATGAACTTTTAAAGTCAGTTTCTCATGATCTGGGTAATAACCTGCGTTCGAATTTCCTGTATGTGTGACTGTTTGGGCGTTCAGCCCTTTTTCTTTGATCGCTGTTTCCGTCAATCCCGTCATCGCTGCGTCCAAACTGAAAACTTTTAAGGCGGAAGTGCCAAGCAAGCCTTTTTTCGCAATCGGATTGCCGACAATATGCTGCGCGACGAGAAAAGCCTGACGGTGTGCAGGCCAAGCGAGTGGTACGCGTTTCGGGTCTCCGGTAATAAAATCGACATTCTCCGACGCATCCCCGATAGCATAGATGCTTTCATCCTCGGTCTGCATAAACTCATTGGTACGAATGCCCCCAGTTTCCCCTAAGCTGAGTCCGGAACTTTCAGCAAGAACGGTATTTGGTTTTAAGCCGATGCTCATAAGGACAAAATCGGCTTTCAGGCTTTTTCCATCTGATAAATAGACGTGTCGATCATCAATCTTGTCGATGACGGTTTCTGTATGCACGCGAACGTCATTTTTCTCTAGTTCAGCATGCAATAGCTGTGATAGGTCTTTATCCAAAATCGACAAGATAGCACTCGACTTATGGACAAGATCGACTTCCAGGCCGAGATGCTTCAGGTTTTCCGCCATTTCAAGCCCAATGAATCCAGCTCCTGAAATGACACAACGCAAAGGCTTCTCTCTTTGGATGTAGGAATGGATGTCTTGCATGTCACCATAGCTACGTAGGGTGAATACATGCTTTTGCTGTGAGCCTTCAATATCTGGCCTGATGGCACTGCCACCGGGCGATAGGATCAAAACATCATAGGAATCGTGAAACTCTTCGCCGGTGTTTATGTTGCGGACAAGTATTTTTTTCTCAGCGCGGAGTATTTCCACGACTTCGTGTTCAAGTTTGACCTTGATATTTCTTTTTTGCTGGAATTTTTCCGGATCGGCCATCAAGAGCGAAGTTTCGTCTTCGATGACCTCGCCAATCACGTAAGGCGTCCCGCAAGCGGCATACGACATGGTAGAATCCCTGTCGTAAACAGTAATACTCATTTCTTTATCGTAGAAACGGAGTTGGCCCGCTGCAGTCGCACCACCGGCTACCGCACCGACTATAAGAACTTTTTTCATCAACAATTCACTCCTTAATCGGTTTGGTTGAAGAAGAATAACGCAAGTGTACCAGGTCCTGTATGGGCCCCGATCACGGAACCGATCATATGAATTTCGATATCTTTTGGATGGTAGGCGGATTCGATTTCGCCTTTTAAAGCCTCAGCAAATTCCAAGTCGTCGGCATGACTGATAGCGATTATTTGCTGGTCCAAATTGCTTCCGCGTTCTTTCATCAGCTCGATCATGCGCTTGATGACTTTTTTACGCCCGCGCAATTTTTCAATTGGCACGAGTTTGCCGTCTTCCACGTGAAGCAAAGGTTTAATATTCAATAAGCCGCCAACAAATGCGCTGCCTTTTGAAATGCGTCCGCCTTGTGCCATATAATCCAAATCTTCCACTGTAAACAGGCTCTCGAGATGATTGGCCTTGAAACGCACTTTTTGAATGATCTCGTCGTAGCTTGTGCCGGCGTTGCGTAAGTTCACCGCTTCTTTGACAAGCAGCCCATAGCCGAGCGAAGCTGCTTTGGAATCGACAATCGTCAAGTTCAAGTCCGGATATTCCTCTCGTACTTGGCCTGCAACCATGACCGCTGTCGAATAGGTTCCAGACAACTCTGAAGAAAAAGCGATATAGCATCCAGTTTCCCCATCTTTCGCCAATTGTTCAAATGCCTTGAGCATTTCTTCAGGAGAGGCTTGAGAGGTTTTTGGATGGACACCCGAGCGAATAGCGTCATAAACTTTCATGGAATCGATCGTCCTAATATCTTCATATTCCGCCTCGCCAATATGGACACGCAAAGGGAACAGGACGACCTGTTCCTGTTCAAAGAAATCTTTTGGTAAATCAGAAGCGCTGTCTGCAAACAATCTCACAAAATTTCCCCCTTTAAAGTTTCAGTTTCAAGCGGTCCATCAGCAATTCAGCGATGCCGTCTTCATTATTGGTTAAAGTAATTTCATTGGCGATATTCTTTAGAGGCTCAATGGCATTGCCCATAGCGACTCCGACACCTGCAAAATCCAACATTTCCAGATCGTTGTCTTCATCTCCGAAAGCAATGATATGTTCTTTGGCGATGCCGAGTGATTTCGACACACGGTCGATGCCGACAGCTTTGTTCATGCCTGCCCGGACCAGTTCAATGACATGCCACGGTGCGCCCCAGCGGCGATGGTCAATAACTTCCGCATGGACTTCCGACAAATGATCATGGATGGCGTGTACTTTTTCGTATGGCGCATGGATGAGCATCGAAGTGGGGTCGGTTTTCAAGTAATTGCGCAAATCGCCAGTTGTGATACTTGGATCTCCGAAGTTGAAGATGTCCATGAGTTTCTCGTCGTGATGGTGAACATAGACATCATCCATCACTTCTGCGACAATGTTGTGGAAATCGAAGTCGTGCATCGATTCGACAACTTCGTGTACGACGTCCAAGCCAATCGGCGTATGGTGAAGCCCCCAATGTTCATTATCGGGATGATGGACGAAAGCTCCGTTGAAGTTGACAATCGGCGTATTGAGGCCAAGTTCCCGGTAGTAGATTTCACTCGCGCGGTAAGGCCGACCTGTAGCGATCATGACTTGGTGGCCATCGTTTCGTGCTTGGTTCAAAATTGCTTTAGTTTTCGGTGAAATGACTTTTTGGTCGGTCAATAACGTACCGTCCAAGTCAAGTACGATTAAATGCTGTTTCATATAAAAATCCGGCTCCCTTCTATCTCTCTTCAGTTTAGCGATAATAGAGGCTATCCGTCAAAAAAAGCCGACGACGATGCCTGAATTTGCGGGAACAAAGAATAATTGCTAGGATTTAGGTGAGGAGTGAAGCATATGAAAGTAACAAATGAACTATGGGGAAATATCCCGATCTTACATATAACACCTGATGGACATGATGAAGGGCCGTTGCCAACGGTCATTTTTTTGCATGGCCATACGAGTGCGAAAGAACATAATCTACATTATGCATGGCAATGGGCACGGCAAGGGGTACGTGTCATTCTGCCGGATGCCTTGCTTCACGGGGAGCGGGATCAATCGCTCGATGAAGTTGAGATTAGCTTGCGCTTTTGGGAAATTGTTTTAACTTCAATTGAAGAGCTTGGATTTATACACGCAGAATTGCATAAGCGTCAATTGATAGCAGGAGAGCCAGCTGTCGGAGGTACATCGATGGGTGGAATCACGACACTCGGTGCTTTGACCGCCCATCCGTGGATTAAAGCAGCAGCCGTCATGATGGGGTCCGGAAACTATGTGGAGCTGGCGAAAGCGCAAATGAGGCAGTATGAATCGCGCGGTTTCGATTTGCCATTGACTGATAAAGAACGGGAAGGCATGCTTCAGGCTTTGTCACGCTTTGACATTAGCTTGAATCGTCAAGCCTTTGGCGGACGCCCGGTCTTTTTCTGGCATGGTGTGAAAGACCCGACCGTTCCGTTTGAACCGACCAACCGACTTTTCCATGCGTTGCAGCAAGATTATGCTGCATATCCTGAACGCTTGTCGCTCATGAAAGAAACAGAGGCAGCGCACGCAGTCAGCCGAAAAGGGATGCTCGCTGCGACTTCGTGGGTCACCGCACGATTAACGGAATAAGCAAGTCGATTTCAATTCGCCAGGATGTTTGGTAAGATAAGCATTAACAGGAAAAGGAGGGATTCCAAATGGATCAAGAAACAAAAGATTATCTATTAGGTGCACTCGAAAATGTCATCGACCCAGAATTGGGTGTTGATATCGTCAATTTGGGCCTTGTATATGATGTGGAATTATCCGAAGACGGTTTTTGCGTGGTCACTATGACACTCACTTCAATGGGATGTCCAATGGGGCCGCAAATCGTCCAGATGGTCAAAACATCCTTATATGAATTGCCGGAGGTTGAAGAAGTCGATGTAAAAATCGTCTGGCAGCCTGTCTGGAGCAAAGATCATATGTCGCGCTATGCTAAAATGGCGCTCGGCGTTCGATAATAGAACCGTAAAAAGCCGCAGGGAGGAGACTCCTTGCGGCTTTTTTGATGAGCGTTTTCGTTGCAAAAGGGGGCGGGCGGACATATAATCTAATTAGTCAAAGATAGTCAAACTAATTTTGAAGGAGCGTGATTCGATTGGTTCAATTCCAAAATCCAAACGATCAGCAGAAATCGCCATTGGAACAATTCGGCCGCAACCTGGTCGAACAAGCACAGTCCGGAAAAATGGATCCAGTCATCGGCCGCGACCAAGAAATCCGCAATGTTATCCGGATTCTTTCTAGAAAAACAAAAAACAATCCGGTACTGATCGGTGAACCTGGCGTCGGCAAGACAGCAATTGTTGAAGGGCTGGCACAGCGCATCGTCCGAAACGATGTGCCGGAAGGGTTAAAGAACCGTGTCATTTACGAACTTGATATGAGTGCGTTGATAGCAGGTGCCAAATACCGCGGGGAGTTTGAAGAGCGGCTGAAAAGCGTCTTAAAGCAAGTAAAAGACAGCGAAGGGCAAATCATCCTCTTTATCGATGAAATCCATACGATCGTCGGCGCCGGGAAAACAGAAGGCGCAATGGACGCCGGCAATATGCTCAAACCGATGCTTGCGCGCGGCGAGCTGTATTGCATCGGGGCTACGACATTGGATGAATACCGTATGCATATCGAAAAAGATGCAGCGCTCGAGCGGCGTTTTCAGCAAGTGATGGTGCGTGAGCCTTCTGTTGAAGATGCGATCTCCATCCTGCGGGGCTTGAAAGAACGCTTTGAACTCCACCACGGGGTTCGCATTCATGACCGGGCGATCGTGGCAGCGGCTACAATGTCGGACCGCTATATTACCGAACGTTTCCTGCCAGATAAGGCAATCGACTTGATCGATGAAGCATGTGCCATGATTCGCACGGAAATCGATTCCATGCCACAGGAACTTGATGAAGTGACACGGCGCCTCATGCAGCTCGAAATTGAAGAGCAGGCACTTCGCAAAGAAAAAGACGAAGCGAGCAAGAGTCGCCTCGCCGGACTGCGAGAAGAAATCAAAGAGTTGAAAGCGTCCTCTGAAGGCATGCAGCAGCAATGGAATGAAGAAAAACAATCGCTTCAGAAGGTTCAGCAAAAACGGGAACAACTGGATCAGTATCGCCGTCAGTTGGAAGATGCGGAAAACAAATACGATTTGAATACTGCGGCAATGCTGCGCCACGGGAAGATTCCAGAGCTTGAAAAAGAATTGAGCGCAATGGAAGTGGAACTTGCAGGTGACGGAGGAGAACGCTTGCTTCGCGAGGAAGTGGCAGAAGAAGAAATTGCTGGCATCGTCGCCCGTTGGACGGGGATTCCGGTGACCAAGTTGGTCGAAGGCGAACGCGAAAAACTCTTGCGACTTGGAGACACGCTGAAAGAGCGCGTCATTGGGCAGGACAGAGCTGTCGAACTCGTGACAGAAGCGGTTTGGCGCGCACGTGCCGGCATTAAAGATGAACAAAAGCCGATTGGCTCGTTCATTTTCCTTGGACCGACTGGTGTCGGGAAAACGGAGCTCGCGAAGTCGCTCGCTGCGAATTTATTCGATTCGGAAGATCATTTTATCCGTATCGACATGTCCGAGTATATGGAAAAGCATAGCGTGTCGCGTCTTGTCGGTGCCCCTCCTGGATATATTGGCTACGAGGAAGGCGGCCAATTGACCGAAGCGGTTCGCCGTAATCCGTATTCAGTCGTGTTGCTGGATGAAATCGAAAAAGCCCATCCGGATGTCGCGAATATCTTATTGCAAATTTTGGATGATGGGCGCATCACTGACAGCCAAGGGCGGCTCGTGAACTTTTCCAATACCGTCGTCATCATGACTTCGAATATCGGTTCCCAGCACATTAGTACGAGCAGCCAGCACGACACAGAAGATATCGTTATGATGGAACTCCGTAAGCATTTCCGCCCGGAACTATTAAACCGAATCGACGATATCGTCATTTTCCATTCATTGTCCAATGAGCATTTCTACGGCATTGCCAAGAAAATGATCGGTGAACTGGCTGTCCGAATGAAAAAACAACAAATTTCTTTGGAAGTGGATGATGCGGTTATCGATTACATCATTGAAGCTGGTACGGACCCTGTATTTGGTGCACGCCCGTTGAAACGCTTTATCCAGCGTGAAATCGAGACGCGCATCGCCAAGGAATTGATCAAGGGAGACGTCACTCCAGGATCTACACTGAGAGTGTCGATGGACGCTGATAAACAATTGCTTATCACTGTATAAGAGAAGGCTGATGTCCAGTGCGACGGACGCTTTCCGCGGGCACGGCTTCAGCCGCTTTTCTCGCTTTCGCTCAGTCTAGTGCTTCAGCTCGCGCTGTCCCCGCAGGAGTCGCCGTCTCCATTCCCATCAGCCGTTATGAATCTTGAAAAAGGTATTTAAAAGCTAGCTCCACTTTAAATAGCCGTCGAAAAGATCAAGCCAAATAAAAAAAACGGAAGCCACAAGGGCTTCCGTTTTTATTGTGATCAATATTCTTTTGCTGCTTCTTTCGGGATGATGGCATCCATAACGATGATCAATACAGTAACTGCTACTGCCATGACGAGACCGATTGGAAAGTCGAATGGCACGTTTTGTACAGCACTTACTACATAATTCAACATGGAAATAATAAGGACAGACCAGAAAAGAGTTCCGATATATTGCATCTGTTTTCACCTCTATACATAGAATAACTAGTTTTATCATAGCATAAGGAAGCCTTTTCAGAAAGAAAGTTTCGCGCGTTTCGAAAGTTTTTGTCGGAAATATGTCGCCAACTTGAAATCGATTGGAAAAGGGCGTATTATTAATACCAGGTACTAATAATTGATATTAATCGAAATGAGGGATATAGATATGAATGCTGGAATCATTGGTACCGGCAGATGCTTGCCGGAAGATAAATTGACCAACTTTGATTTGGAGCAGCGCATGGACACCTCGGATGAATGGATTCGAACCATGACCGGCATTGAAGAACGCCGGATTGCACGCGATGAACAAGATACATCGGATATGGCCCGGGTCGCGGCACAACAGGCAATCGCATCTGCTGGAATCGATCCAGCAGACATCGGACTGATCCTAGTAGCGACTGTCACGCCTGACCGCCCATTTCCTTCTGTCGCATGCGACATTCAGCAGCAGATCGGTGCGGTGAATGCGGCAGCTATGGATATTTCTGCCGCATGTGCGGGGTTCATGTACGGAGTCATCACAGCGAAACAATTCATTGAATCGGATACGTATCGCTACGTCCTAGTAGTTGGTGTTGAGAAGCTCTCAAAAATCACCAATTGGGAAGATCGCAACACGGCTGTCTTATTCGGCGACGGAGCTGGCGCGGCTGTAATTGGCAAAGTGTCAGAAGGCCGCGGGATTCTATCGTTCGAACTTGGGGCGGACGGCACTGGCGGCGAACATTTGTATCAAGACAAGCATTTGGTCATGAATGGCCGTGAAGTGTTTAAATTTGCGGTGCGCCAAATGGGGGAATCCGCCATCAATGTGATCGAAAAAGCTGGCTTAGACAAAGAAGATGTCGACTTTCTTATCCCGCATCAAGCGAATATCCGAATCATGGAATCATCTCGGGCTCGTCTTGATTTACCGGTAGAGAAAATGTCGAAAACAATACAAAAATACGGAAACACTTCAGCAGCGTCAATTCCAATCTCACTTGTAGAAGATTTAGAGGAAGGCCGTATCAAAGATGACGATGTAGTTGTCATGGTCGGCTTCGGCGGTGGATTGACTTGGGGCGCAATTGCTATGAAGTGGGGGAAATAATCGGATATGCGAAAGGAAGTAAATCAAATGGAAAATCGTCGTGTCGTCATAACAGGTATTGGTGCAGTATCGCCGCTTGGAAATAGTGCGGAAAGCACATGGGAAGCGGTCAAAGCAGGCAAGTCAGGCGTAGGCCCGCTAACTCGCTTGGATGCCGATCAGTATCCTGCGAAAGTAGCTGCAGAAGTAAAAGACTTTTCAATTGAAGATTACATCGAACGCAAAGAAGCACGTAAGATGGACCGTTTTACTCATTACGCACTCGCTTCATCGATCATGGCAATGAAAGATGCGCAACTAGAGCTAGATGAGAAAACGGCTCTCCGCACGGGCGTTTGGATCGGATCCGGCATCGGCGGAATGGAAACGATCGAAAACCAAATGGACGTGTTGAACTCACGCGGTGTTCGTCGCATCAGCCCGTTTTTCGTGCCAATGATTATTCCCGATATGGCATCAGGCCAAGTATCGATCCACTTCGGTGCGAAAGCCATCAACTCTTGCTCGGTAACGGCTTGTGCATCCGGCACGAATTCGATCGGCGACGCCTTTAAGGTTATCCAGCGTGGAGATGCGGATGTCATGATTTCAGGCGGCGCAGAAGCTCCAATCACACGCTTGTCGGTAGCCGGCTTTACAGCAAATACGGCATTGACAACGAATGCAGATGTCAAAACGGCATCACGCCCATTCGATAAAAACCGTGACGGCTTTGTCATCGGCGAAGGTGCTGGTATTGTCATTCTGGAAGAATACGAGCACGCCAAAGCACGCGGCGCGAAAATTTATGCAGAAGTGGTCGGCTATGGCTCCACTGGAGATGCGCATCATATTACGGCTCCAGCTCCAGGCGGCGAAGGAGCAGCACGCGCTATGCAACAGGCAATTGAAGATGCAGGCGTTGAAAAAGACGCGATCGGCTATATCAATGCACATGGCACGAGCACGCCTTATAATGATATGTTCGAAACGATGGCAGTCAAGACGGTCTTTGGCGACCACGCTTACAAGCTCGGCATGAGTTCAACAAAATCAATGACAGGGCATTTGCTAGGCGCAGCAGGCGGCATCGAAGCTATCTTCACGGCTTTGGCCTTGAAAGAAGGCATCATGCCACCGACGACCAATTACGAAACACCAGACGAGGAATTGGATTTGGATTATGTACCGAATGAAGCTAGAACAGCTGATTTCTCTTATGCAATGAGCAATTCACTAGGCTTTGGCGGACATAACGCTTCACTCGTCTTCAAAAAAGTATAAGGCTTATCGAAAAACTCCTGGAAACAGGAGTTTTTTTCAGAGTGTTGAAAAATTTCATAGTTCGCTATCTATTAAGAAAAAAGACAACCATTTCTATATCCAACAATTAATGACCTCTATAAGTAGTTGGAGAAGCGTTCGCTCGACTCCTGTGGATCAGCGAGACGACCGAGACCCCGCAAGGCGCAAAGCGACTGAGGAGGCTTGGGCGCGAGCCCACGGAGTCGTGCGATAAGCTTCGGAAATTACGGCTTCTAAACTTTCTCAACAACCTGCGAAAAACTCCTGGAAACAGGAGTTTTTTTATATAATTTTTAATATGGCAATCATTTCAAAGTGGGCTATCATCAGCGATACATAGCAAAAGCAAGACATGGGAAAAGAAATGATTTTCTCTATATGGTAATCATTTCTTAAAATACAAAAATTATATTGCGCATGTAATACTTTTGTAATATGCTTAAAACTAGTTGGAATTAACAGAAAAAAAAGAATTTTGAGGTGTTTTCATGACAGCTTATGGAATAAATGAGTCTACACCGCTCTTGCGGGTTAAAAACCTCCAAACTGGCTTCAAAATTGACGGCGATTATTATAACGCAGTCGATGGCGTCAGCTTTGATGTCCTGCCGAAGCAAATCGTCGGGGTGGTAGGAGAATCAGGTTGCGGCAAAAGCGTCATGTCGCTATCGATTATGCAATTGCTGCCAAATGGCGTCGGTAAGATCCGAGGCGGCAAAATCGAATTCGAAGGACAAGAAATTTCAAAATTTTCCGATAAGAAAATGAATGATATTCGCGGAAAAGACATCTCGATGATTTTCCAAGAACCGATGACTTCGCTCAATCCGGTATTCACCATTGGCTATCAAATTGAGGAAGTGATCTTGAATCATGAGAAACTGACCAAAAAAGAAGCTCGGTTGCGGTCAGTCGCTTTATTGAAGCAAGTGGGGATACCGAGGGCTGAACAAATTGTTACTGAATACCCCCATCAATTGTCCGGGGGGATGCGCCAGCGCGTCATGATTGCCATGGCGATTGCGTGCCAACCGAAATTGCTGATCGCCGACGAGCCGACGACCGCTTTGGACGTGACGGTGCAAGCGCAAATCCTCGAATTGATGAAAGGCATACAAGAAGCGAACGATATGTCGATCATCCTCATCACACACGACTTAGGAGTCGTAGCAGAAATCTGCGACGAAGTATTGGTCATGTATGCAGGCAAAATCGTAGAACGCGCATTTGTGGATGATTTGTTCAGTAGTCCCAAGCATCCATATACGGAATTGCTGATGAAAGCGATCCCGAAAATGGACGAAGATGTCGAGGAGCTTGCGACGATTGAAGGGCTTGTGCCATCTGTTATCAACATGCCGCAAGTAGGTTGCCGTTTTGCGAACCGTTGCCCGAAAGCGATGGAAGAATGCCTGACGGTAACACCGCAGCTTGCAAAAGTGGACAATCGACACGAAGCCGCGTGCCTATTATATGAAGAAAGTTGGCCCAGTGACCAAAAAAGAGAACGACAAGGAGTCGCGGCATTATGACCACTAGAGACTTTATCCAGGACCGAATCGATCACTTAGATAAGCGTGAAAATCTTCTCGAAATCCGGAATTTGAAAAAATACTATCCAGTCACTGGCGGCTTTTTCAAGCGGACCATCGGCAATGTTAAAGCGGTGGACGACGTGTCGTTTGCGATTAGGAGAGGGGAGACGCTTGGCTTGGTCGGTGAATCAGGCTGCGGCAAATCAACTGCCGGGCGAACCATCTTGAGGCTGATGAAACCGACGGAAGGCGAAATCCTTTTTGAAGGAAAAGACATCACCCGGTTATCAGGGTCTAGATTGCAAAAGGCCAGACGAAATTTTCAAATGGTGTTTCAAGATCCCTACGCGTCGCTGAATCCGACGCAGATGGTCGGCGACATCATTGCCGAGCCGATCCTCAATTACGAAAAGCGCAATAAAAAAGAATTGGAGCAGGAAATCAAGACGCTCCTGAAGCGGGTTGGCTTGCCTGAAGAGGCTTATTATAAATACGCCCATGAATTTTCAGGCGGCCAAAGACAGCGCATCGGCATCGCCCGCGCGCTGGCACTGCACCCTAAGTTGATTGTCGCAGATGAACCGGTATCCGCGCTCGACGTGTCTGTGCAATCCCAGGTGCTGAACTTATTAAAAGAACTGCAAATCGAATTCGATCTGACCTATCTCTTCATTGCGCACGACTTGAGTGTCGTAAAGCATATGAGCGATCGAATCGGCGTGATGTATTTGGGCAACCTCGTAGAGCTTGCTTCAAATAAAGATTTATACAAAGAACCGCTGCATCCTTACACACAAGCGCTCATCTCCGCAATTCCGGAACCAAATCCGGCAAAGCGGAAAGAGCGGATTGTCTTGAAAGGGGATGTGCCGAGCCCTCAAAACCCGCCTGCCGGTTGCCCGTTCCACACGCGCTGCCCGGTGGCGATGGAAGTCTGCTCACAACAGAAACCCGTGTTGACAGAAGTGCGGCCAGGCCATCAAGTTGCGTGCCATTTGTATTGATCAAAAAATTTTTTAGGGGGAAAAGAGATGAAGAAAAAATCGTTACTCTGGCTTTTCGCGCTAGTGCTTGTCCTGTCTGCGTTTCTGGCGGCATGCGGCGGCGACGATGGATCCAGTGAGTCAGGCTCAGAAGGGGGATCTTCTGATGGCGAGCCGCAAGAAGGCGGAACGCTGGTCTACGGTCTTGATGCACCACCGGAAGGTTTGTTCTCTTCCGCGTTTTATGGCATTGCCACTGATTTTGAAGTCATTGAACTATTCGATGAAGCGTTAATCAGCTATAACGAAAACTTAGAGCCAGAACCGAACGTCGCTTCTTGGGAAACCGAGGACAGCAAAGTCTTCAACTTCACATTCGAAGAAGGCGTGAAATGGCATAATGGCGAAGAATTGACTGTCAACGACTGGGTGTTTGCGCTAGAAACCATCGCAGATCCTGACTATGACGGCCCCCGCTATGCAAATGTTCAAACAATCGAAGGCGCTGAAGCATACCGCAGCGGCGACGCCGATTCCATTTCAGGGATCGAAGTGGTCAGCGATTACGAAATCAATATCACTTTCGACGAAGCGCGAGTCAATAACTTAACCAACCTTTGGGCATATCCGCTTCCTGAATCCGTTCTCGGCGATGTGCCGGTCGCTGAAATGTCGGCTTCGGAATGGGTGCGTTCGACTCCAATCGGAATCGGGCCGTTCAAAATCGATAAAATCGTTCCTGGCGAGTCCGTCGAATTCTCGAAATTCGATGAATACTGGAACGGAGATGTCAATTTGGATAAAATCGTCCTGCGCGTAATCGATAACTCTTCTGTTGTCGGGGCTTTGCAGAACAACGACATTGACATGATCTCCCTTCAGCCGGTATCCGGCCCTGAAGTTGAGCCTTTGGAAAACGTGGAAATCGTTACGTATCCTGGATTGACGTATTATTATGTAGGATTCAAGCTTGGCAAATTCGATAACGAATCCCAAACGATCACAGAAGAACTTCCGAAATACCAAAGCAAGGAGCTTCGCCAGGCGATGATGTATGCATTGAACCGCCAGGAATGGGTGGATGCATTCTTCTTCGGCTATGCGGATGTCGTCAACAAGCCGGTACCGTCTTCCCACTGGAATTCAGCGGATGACAGCGAGTTGATTCAATATGAATACGATCCTGAAAAATCGAAACAAATGCTGGAAGACGCAGGATACGTCGATACGAATGACGACGGATTCCGTGAAGACCCGAATGGCGATGAGTTTATCGTGAAATTCTCCCACTACGCAACAGGCAACCCGACTTTCGAATCCCGTGCCCAGCAAATTGCACAGTATTTCGAAGAAGTCGGACTGCGTTCTGAAGTGGAAATGGTCGAAGTCAATCTTTACTACGATATGGTCGAAAAAGACGATGCTTCCATTGAAACCTTCTTTGGCGGCTGGGGAACTGGCACTGACCCGGATCCATCTGGCCTATGGAAAGCAGATCAACTGTGGAACTACCCACGCTACAACAATCCTGAAGCGGATCAATTGCTAGACGATGCACTTGATATCGAAATCGTCGGCACGGATCAGGAAAAACGCAAAGAATTGTATGTAGAGTGGCAGAAGATCGTCAATGAAGACCTCCCGATGCTCTACATCGCGGAACTTGAAGAAATCAAGGCATTGAACACACGTGTCGGTGGAGTTGAATATGATGTATCTGGTCAAAACAGCCCTGCTGAATGGTTCGTAACCGAATAAACTCAGCACAAACTTTCAACGATGGGCGTGTCGCCCATCGTTGAATCTTTATATGAAGCTCTTATGCACGGGAAGGGCTGTTTTTGCCAAATACCCCTTCCCGTGCAAAAGAGCATAGCCCAGAACCTACCAGACAAGGAGAGTACCTATGCTTAAATATTCGATTAGACGATTGCTTGGAATGATTCCGATGCTGATTTTAATTTCTATCGTGGTCTTCAGCCTCGCTAAACTAATGCCGGGCGATTCGCTCAGCGGGGAAATCGATCCGCGCAATACCGACCCTCAATACATAGCAGAAATGCGTGAAAAGCTCGGCTATAATGACCCATTGCCGGTTCAATATGTTAATTGGATCAGTGGATTCGTCCAGGGGGAGTTTGGCAAATCCACGCGTTTTCAGATTCCGGTATTCGACTTGATAATGGAAAAAATACCGAATACTTTATTGCTCGGCATCACGGCGCTCATTATTACGTATATCATGGCATTCCTCATGGGCATGTATTCCGGAAGGCGTCCATATACGTTAGGGGATAATGCCATCGCAGGATTCAACTATATTATGCTTGCGATTCCATCGTTCGTCGCTGCCGTTTTTGCGATTTATATTTTTGCCTTCCAGCTAAATTGGTTCCCGTTTGCCGGCTCTGTCGATATTTTGGCACAAGAGGGCAGCTTCGAATACTACTTGAGCCGCATGCACCACGTATTGTTGCCGGCAATTGTGCTAGGAGCGATGAGTACAGCGAGCTATACCCAATTTTTACGCAACGACATCATTGAAAACTCCCGCAAGGATTTTGTCCGTACAGCACGCGCGAAAGGGACACCGATGAAAAAGATTTACAATGTCCATATCCTGCGCAATTCCATCATTCCCTTGGTGACGTTCCTTGGATTTGATTTTGCTGCCTTGATCGGTGGAGCGATTATTACAGAAACGATTTTTACATACCCGGGAATCGGGCAATTGTTCTTGGAGTCAGTGACGAGCCGTGACTATCCGACCTTGATGGCTTTGACCATGCTTTTGTCGTTCCTTACGTTATTCGGTAATTTATTGGCTGATATTCTATACGGCGTCGTGGATCCACGAATTCGCCTGGATTGAGGAGGAAGCAGTAAAATGGCATCATCAACTACCATTGCTCAACAAAAAAAGCCGGAAAGAAGTTTATCTCCATGGCAAATAGCGAGAAGAAAGTTTGTCCGCAATAAATTGGCGATGATCAGCTCGTGTTTCATCGTGCTGGTGACATTAATGTCGCTGTCAGCACCGTTTCTCGCACCGGTATTATCGCCGCTTCCTGATATCTCGAAAGTGAACATCGGAGCGATGAATATCGAGCCGAATAGCGAGCATCTATTGGGTACGGATAAAAGCGGCAGGGATGTTTTGACGCGCTTGTTCTACGGCGGGCGGATTTCACTCCTCGTTGGCTTTAGTGCGACACTGATGGTCATCGTGCTCGGAACGTTAGTCGGGGCATTGGCCGGATTTTTTGGTGGCATGATCGATAGCATTTTGATGCGCTTTACCGATTTCGTGTTGAATTTCCCATTCCTGGTATTTGTCATCGTCTTGAACACTATCCTTTACGGCATCGTCGATGGTTTATGGGTCTTGATCATGGTCATCGGTGCGCTCAGCTGGGGCGGGGTTGCCCGTCTCGTCCGGAGTAAAGTATTAGCAGAGAAAGAAAATGAGTATATCCTTGCAGCCTTGTCTATTGGCTGCTCTCCATTTAAAGTCATTACTAAGCATTTGCTGCCGAACGTCATTTCAACGATCATCGTTCAGGGGACGCTGATTTTTGCGACGATGATCGTGATCGAATCGGCGCTCAGCTATCTTGGCTTTGGGGTTCCACAAGCGACGCCGAGCTGGGGCAATATGCTGTCGTCTGCCAATGAGCCGGACGTGCTGCAAGGCAAGCCATGGATTTGGATGCCCCCAGCGATCATCATTACCTTGACGATCCTGTCGATTAATTTTATCGGCGAAGGGTTAAAAGATGCGTTAAATCCGAAATCATTGCGCTAACAGAAACCACATAAAAAGGATGAACGAGTGGCATTCCACTTGTTCATCCTTTTTTCTTGTATTAACGCTTGCGTTTGCGGCCAAGACCCATTGCGTTCTCCATTTTTTTCAATGTCTTGTTGGCAATGACATTGGCTTTTTCTGCGCCTTCGTCGAGAACCGTATCGAGTTCATCAGAGTCAAGCAATTTATAATAGCGTTCTTGAATCGGTGCTAGGTGGTCGGTAATTGCTTTGGCAACACCCGCTTTAAACTCGCCGTAGCCGCCGCCTTCGTATTTAGCGACAAGTTCGTCGATTGAAGCTCCCGTCAAGGCAGCTTCAATTGACAGCAGGTTGGAGACACCCGGTTTGTTCTCCGGATCGTATTTAACGATTCCTTCTGAGTCTGTCACAGCACTCTTTACTTTCTTTTCAATGGTCTTTAAATCATCGAGTAACGTAATGATTGATTTTTTGTTTGAATCGGATTTGCTCATCTTTTTCGTTGGATCCTGCAAGGACATGACGCGTGCGCCATGTTTTGGGATACGGATATCCGGAATCGTGAAGATGTCGTTGTATTTTCTGTTGAACCGCTCCGCCAGATCACGTGTTAATTCGATATGTTGCTTTTGGTCATCGCCGACAGGGACTATGTCTGTTTGATACAAAAGAATATCAGCAGCCATTAAAGGCGGGTAGGTAAGGAGGCCGGCAGAGATCGAAGCGGCCTTTGCTGATTTGTCTTTAAACTGCGTCATGCGTTCGAGTTCGCCGATAGTCGATACGCATTGCAGCATCCAGCCAGCCTGAGCGTGTGCTGGAACTTCGGATTGGATAAACAGCGTCACTTTCTCCGGGTCGATGCCGACAGCAAGATACAAGGCAGCTAGCGATTTAATGCTCTTTCTTAATTCGAGACGGTCTTGCGGCATGGTAATGGCATGTTGGTCGACGATGCAAAAGATGCAATCGTATTCTTCCTGCAGATCCGTGAACTGCTTAAAGGCTCCGATATAGTTACCAAGTGTGACCGTACCGGTTGGCTGTACGCCAGAAAATATTTTTTTCAATGAAATTCCTCCTCTGAGTGGTGATCCTAAAAATGGATATAAAAAAGCACATCTTCGTCCCTGGAACTAAAGGGACGAATGATGTGCGGTTCCGCGGTACCACCCTGCTTGCCGCAAAGCGGCCTCTTGTCTCCGTAACGTGGAGAACACGAAAACGGCTACTTGTTTCGCCGCTTTAGCTCGAAAGTCCATTCAATGAAGGCTTCTGCTTGTTTCCACCAACCACAAGCTCTCTTTTATAGAAGAAACTTCATCTACTACTCTTTGTCAACGCTCATTTGTATTAATTTTATTATAATACAAAAGAGATTGTTGCTGCAATATGCAATTCTATTGTTGATAAATTGCAAGTGAAATCGCCATCGCTAGCAATGTAACGCCGCCAATAATTAGTAGCGGGAAACTGGAGAAAGCCAACACTTCTGAAGGCAGGCGCATTTCGTCATCGTCCAAGGTGGATTTGCTTTTGAAAAATTTGCGCATGCTCATCGTAAAGATGTCGAAAACTCCTGTCTGGACAACGAAGACCCAAAGTCCGAAAAATACAAGCACACCCCCGTAAATAAAGGAGTTATTAATGTATGACAACAGTGAAAACGGTTCGCTTCGGAAGAGCATTGTCAGCAATACTAGCAACTGCACAACGGCGATTCCGATAATTATTTTTCTCATTAGTGCACCTCTATTCGCTCTTTATTGTAGAAGAAATAGCAAAAAAAATCAAAAAAATATTCGAATTTCGATCTTAAAGAAAACGCTTACATGACGCGCTTTTCAGCCTATTGATGGGTTTCCTAACAGCATGATTACTGGGAAGAGTGTAAAATATTCCAAAAAAAACGCTGTACAACAATAAATATTTATGTATAATTAATCATGTACCAATTTTTCAGAAAATTTAAGGGGGCAAAATCAGTGAAAAACAGCAAGATTTTATGGCTACTTGGCCTGGTTTTGGTACTTAGTGCTTTCCTAGCTGCTTGCGGCGGCGGAGATGACACTGATACTGGGACGGAAAACACAGACACAGAAGGTACAGAAGGCGCAGAAGGCAACGGCGGAGAGCCGGATTCTGTACAAGAACTAAACTTGATCGAAGGAGCAGAAATTCCATCAATGGATTCTTCGATTGCTGAGGATGCAGTAGCATTCAACATCCTTAACAACGTAAACGAAGGTTTGTTCCGTTTGAACCAAGAAAACATTGCTGAACCTGCACTTGCTGAAGGCGAGCCTGAGATCAGTGAAGATGGCTTGACTTACACTTTCAAACTGCGTGATGCTAACTGGTCGGACGGTACACCGATCACAGCTAACGATTTCGTCTATGCTTGGCAGCGCGCGATTGACCCAGACACTGGTTCACCTTACGGACCATACATGATGGCTGGAACAATCAAAAACGCTAAAGAAGTATCTGAAGGGGACATGGAAGTTTCTGAACTAGGAATCACTGCTGAAGACGACAAAACACTTGTTGTAGAACTTGAGCGCCCAACTCCTTACTTCATGTCATTGATGGCTTTTGGTACATTCTACCCATTGAACGAAGAATTCGTTACTGAGCAAGGCGATGACTACGCTTCAAACTCTGAAACAATCCTATACAACGGACCGTTCACTCTTACGAACTGGGATGGCACTGGCCTGACTTGGACAATGGAGAAAAACGCTGAGTATTGGGATGCTGAAACTGTTCAACTTGAAACAGTTAACGTTGACGTTGTAAAAGAAACTTCAACAGCAGTTAACCTTTACCAATCAGGTGAAAAAGACCGTGTCGGACTTTCTGGTGAATTCGCAATGCAATATGCTGAAGATCCAGAAGTGGTAAAAGAACTTGAACCGACTTTGTTCTACTTGAAATTCAACCAAGAGCGTAACGGAGAAGAAACTCCACTTGCTAACGAAAACATCCGTAAAGCAATCGCTACTGGTTTCAACAAACAAGATCTAGTAGACGTAGTTCTAGCTAACGGATCTCTTCCAGCTAACTACCTAGTACCAACTGATTTCACTTTCAACGAAGCGGGCGAAGACTTCCGTGATATCAACGGAGACATGCTGCCATTCAACGCTGAAGAAGCGAAAACTTATTGGGAAAAAGGCCTAGAGGAAATCGGCGAAACAGAAGTGACAATGGAACTTCTTGGAGGCGACTCTGAACTTGCTGGTAAAATGGATGCTTACTTGAAAGAGCAACTTGAAACAAACCTTGAAGGTTTGACAGTTAACTTGAAAGCTGTACCATTCGGCGTACGCCTTGAGCTTGATGAAGCACAAGACTACGATATCCAAAACTCTGGATGGGGCCCTGACTTCCAGGATCCGATGACATTCATCGACCTATTCGTAACTGGCGCTTCTCACAACTTGATGTCTTACTCTAACGAAGAGTTTGATAACTTGGTAGAGCAAGCTAAAGGCGAATTGGCACAGGATGCTGAAGGACGCTGGGAAGCAATGGCTCAAGCTGAAAAAATCTTGGTTGAAGAAGACGCTGCTATCGCACCGATCTATCAGCGCGGTATCATGTCCCTTCAAAAGCCATATGTTAACAACATCGTCAAACACCCATTCGGTGGAGATTACAGCTACAAATGGGCTTATATTTCCGGTAAGGAATAATTATTCCCAACTGAATGTACTTTAGGAAAACATAATAGAGAGAGAGTATATCAAGGGATTGATATACTCTCTTTTCTACTGTAGATAAATTCACCGAAAATTAACGATATTCTGCTTAATCAGAAAAATACAAGTGTCGATTGACGCTTGATATAATAGAGCGATTTTATTTTGGAGGTGCACCATGGCACGCTATATTGGAAAAAGATTAATTTATATGTTCATCACCTTAGCGCTTATTGCCACGTTTACATTTTTCTTGATGAAAATATTACCAGGTTCCCCAATTGCTTCCGCAGATAAGCTATCTCCTGAACAACGGGCAGTCGTAGAGGCACGGTACGGACTGGACCAACCCCTTCCTGTTCAATATTTCGATTATATGTTTGGTTTGCTACAAGGTGATTTGGGTATTTCGATTAACCAATTCAAAGGCGCAAACGTAACGGATGTTATTTTAAGCCGCATGGGGCCGTCAGCCCAGATCGGATTCCAGGGAATGCTCCTCGGAACTGTGCTCGGAATCCTGTTCGGAATGGTAGCGGCGCTCAGGCAAAACACATGGGTGGATTACGGAAGTACAATTGTCGCGATTATCGGTATATCCATTCCATCATTTGTTTTTGCATCCATGCTACAATATTGGCTCGGTTTAAAATTGGATCTGTTCCCAGTGGCATTGTGGAAAGATGGATTCATGTCCAGCGTGTTGCCATCAATCGCATTGGCAATGTTCCCGCTGGCGACAGCTGCACGATTTATCCGTACTGAGATGATTGAAGTTCTAGGCTCTGACTATATCACTTTGGCAAAAGCCAAAGGGGCTAGCGGATCTGAAATTGCATTTAAACACGCATTCCGAAATGCTTTAATTCCATTGATCACTGTTCTTGGGCCAATGGCAGTCAGCATTTTGACAGGTTCACTCGTAGTTGAGCAGATTTTTGCAATTCCTGGAATCGGTGAACAATTTGTAAAATCAATCATGGTCAATGACTTCTCGATCATCATGGGTACGACTATTTTCTTCTCAGTATTCTTGATCGTTATCATTTTGGTTGTAGATATTTTGTATGGCGTCATCGATCCTCGTATTCGTCTTTCAGGAGGTAAGAGTTAATGACACAGAATTATGATAAACTTCCTCAAGATGCATTTACTCGCATCCCTAGGGATACACAAGAAGCAGAGAAAATTTCAAAACCTAGTGTCAGTTTTTGGCAGGATGCTTGGCGCAGCCTGAAGAAAAACAAAGGCGCGATTATCAGTTTGATTCTATTTGGTTTGATTGTCCTTATGTCTTTTCTTGGACCAGTGATCAGCCCTTATGAACCAAATGACCAAACGATTACACATGCCAACTTGCCGCCTAAGATTCCGGTAATCGAAAACTTAGGGATCATGGATGGAGTAGGTACACTAGGCGGACGTGAAGTCGATTTGTATGAAATGAAAAGTGTCGAACAAAATTACTGGTTCGGAACGGACGGCCTCGGCCGCGACATGTTCTCGCGTGTATGGAAAGGGACGCAAGTATCCTTATTCATCGCATTCGTAGCAGCAGCGATTGATATGTTGATTGGTGTCATTTACGGCGGGATTTCCGGTTATTTCGGAGGCCGCGTAGATGATGTCATGCAGCGTATCGTAGAGATTTTGACTGGTATTCCAAACTTGGTCGTCGTTATCCTCTTTATCCTCATCATGGATCCGGGGATACTCGCAATCATCATTGCCTTGACGATCACTGGTTGGACCGGGATGTCACGGGTAGTGCGTGGTCAGGTTCTTAAGTACAAGAGTCAAGAGTTTGTTCTCGCAGCGCGTACGCTTGGTGCAAGCGACACCCGTATCATCTGGAAACATTTGATGCCGAACGTCCTTGGCGTTATCATCATCAACACGATGTTCACGATTCCAGGCGCTATTTTCTTCGAAGCGTTCTTGAGCTTTATCGGACTCGGGCTTCAAGCTCCGGATGCGTCTCTTGGTACTTTGATCAATGATGGATACAAACTGATCCAGTATCAGCCACACATCCTCTTGTTCCCAGCTGTAGTCTTGAGTTTGATTATGATTGCATTTAACTTAATTGGTGACGGTTTACGTGATGCGCTCGATCCGAAGATGAAAGATTAAGGAGGAAAGCCTTAGATGGAAAAGATACTTCAAGTAAAAGACCTCGAACTTTCCTTCAACACATTTGGTGGAGAAGTAAAAGCAATCCGAGGCGTCAACTTTGATTTATATAAAGGCGAAACATTGGCAATCGTAGGTGAATCCGGTTCTGGTAAATCCGTTACAACGAAATCGATCATGCGTTTGCTGCCTGAAGAAAGTGCAGAATTCAAAAATGGGGAAATTTTGTTTGGTGGACGTGACTTGACGAAGTTGAGCGATAGAGAGATGCAGAAAATCCGCGGAAAAGACATTTCGATGATTTTCCAGGATCCAATGACATCACTCAACCCGACAATGCCAATCGGACGCCAGATTACAGAACCGATTTTGAAGCACCAAAAAATCAGCAAAGACGAAGCGAAGAAATTGGCAGTCGACTTATTACGTCTAGTCGGCATGCCAAAACCTGAGCTTCGCATGAAACAATACCCTCACCAATTCTCAGGCGGACAGCGCCAGCGGATCGTTATTGCCATTGCGCTTGCGTGCAATCCGCAAATCTTGATCGCCGATGAGCCGACAACTGCATTGGATGTAACAATCCAAGCGCAAATCCTGGAATTGATGAAAGACTTGCAGAAGAAAATCGATACGTCGATTATTTTCATTACGCATGACCTTGGGGTAGTAGCGAACGTAGCAGACCGTGTAGCCGTTATGTATGGCGGGAAAATTGTAGAAATCGGCACAGTCGATGAAATATTCTATAACCCGCAGCATCCTTACACATGGGGCCTTCTTAGTTCGATGCCGTCGATGGATGCAGAAGATGCCAAACTTTACGCGATTCCTGGCACGCCGCCGGATCTATTGGATCCACCAAAAGGTGATGCATTTGCGCTGCGCAGTGAATACGCTATGAAGATTGACATGGAACAGCCACCACCGTTCTTTAAAGTCAGCGATACACATATGGCTGCTACATGGCTTTTGCACCCGGAAGCTCCAACAGTCGAACCGCCTGAAATGGTCATCGAACGGATGAAAAAGTTCCCTGGTAGCCGCTATTACGAAGGGAGCGCAAATTGATGGCTGAGAAATTAGTTGAAATTAAGAATCTAAAGCAGCATTTCAATGTTGGCAAAGCAAACGAAGTAAAAGCAGTCGATGGCATTACATTCGACATTTATAAAGGGGAAACGCTTGGTCTTGTTGGAGAGTCCGGTTGCGGAAAATCAACAACGGGCCGCTCGATTATTCGTCTGTATGATGCAACGGATGGCCAAGTCCTTTATGAAGGCGAGAGCGTGCATGGCAAGAAAAACAAGAAAGACTTGAAAAAGTTCAATCGCAAAATGCAAATGATTTTTCAAGACCCATACGCTTCATTAAACCAGCGGATGAAAGTCATGGATATTATTGCAGAAGGAATTGATATCCACGGATTGGCGAAAGATTCCTCAGAACGCAAAAAGATGGTTTATGACTTGTTGGAGACGGTCGGTTTGAACAAAGAACACGCCAACCGTTATCCACATGAGTTCTCCGGCGGACAGCGCCAGCGTTTAGGCATCGCACGTGCTTTAGCAGTCGATCCGGACTTCATCATTGCCGATGAGCCCATTTCGGCACTGGATGTTTCGATCCAAGCGCAGGTCGTCAACTTGCTGAAAGAATTGCAAGAAGAAAAAGGCTTGACGTATTTGTTCATCGCGCATGATTTGTCGATGGTTAAATACATTTCAGACCGTATTGGCGTCATGTATTTCGGGAAATTGGTGGAATTGGCACCAGCTGATGAGTTGTATGCAAATCCGATGCACCCTTATACGCAATCATTGCTTTCGGCCATTCCACTTCCGGATCCGAACTATGAGCGCAATCGTACGCGTAAAGCATACGACCCGGCCGTCCATAATTATACAGATGGCGAAGACGTAAAAATGCGTGAAGTTGCACCCAACCATTTTGTTGACTGTTCTGAAAAAGAATTTGCAGAATTACAAGAGCGTATGGCTACAAAAAAATAATGGTTTAACAAGCATGTGTCCCTTAAAAGGCACATGCTTTTTTAATGAATTGAAGGCTTACTAAAGCATTTCTATATATAAATGTCGAAGTTTCTCTAAATTTACTAATTTACCCTGCCAAATAGCTGAAGAAATGGTAGACTGAAGAAAAGCGAAAAAGGTGTGTGAATCTGTGTGAAATCCTTGAAATGGCTTGCTGCATCCGTATTTTTACTAGGTAGTGCCACTGCTGTTCAGGCAGCTGAAATCGAAACAGAAGACTTTTCAACCCGTGCATATGAAGCTGTTAAAATCGACTCGGTCTTACTCGGGACATCCGAGCGTTTCCGGTTCGATTCGGGATTGACTTTCGATTATCCTGATGCAGTCAGAGGGATATTCGTCACCGGGAACTCGGCCGGGGGGGAGCGATTTGCTTCGCTAGTCGATCTTGTCGGCAATACGGATTTAAATGCTATGGTCATTGATGTCAAGGAGGACATGGGGCATTTAACATACATGCCAGAAGAAGATTCTCCACTAGCGGAAAAAGGCATCGGTACATCATTGATCAAAGATCCTCACGCGGTGCTTAAGCAAATGGAAGAGGAACAGATTTACCCAATTGCCCGTGTGGTGGTCTTTAAGGACTCGCAGCTTGCTCAACAGCATCCTGAGCTGTCCTTTACTTCAGGCGGACAAGTCTGGGAAAATCGCCGTGGCGAAGCGTTCGTCAATCCATTTATGCAGGAAGTTTGGGACTATAATGTAGAAGTAGCCATAGAAGCTGCGAAACTTGGATTTAAAGAAATTCAGTTCGACTATGTACGTTTCCCTGAAGGCTTTGAACGACTTGGGGAAGAACTCGATTATTCAATGGGCGACTATGCGGAGTCCAATCTCGACCCTGTGCAGCGCCGCGTGGAAGCGGTCACAGATTTTGTCGCCTACGCAAAAGAAAAACTCCAGCCCTATGATGTAGAAGTATCGGTGGATATCTTCGGCTACGCTGCGACATTGCCTGAGGCTCCTGGAATTGGCCAGAACTTCTCAAAAATTTCAGAGAACGTCGATGTAATTTCTTCGATGATCTATCCAAGTCATTGGACTTCTTATTTTGGTATTGCAAAACCAGATTTAGAACCCTATAACTTAGTCGCCGAATACGCCAAAGTGGAAAATAAGGTATTGTCTAAATTAGAGGAAGCTCCTACATCACGACCGTGGTTGCAGGATTTTACTGCAAGCTATTTAGGCAGTGGAAATTATAAACGCTATGGCAAGTCAGAAGTGGAAGCCCAAATCCGGGCCTTGAATGAACAAGGAATCGACGAATTTCTGCTATGGAATGCCGGCAATAGCTACTCGCCGGGAGTAGACTATACACCTGAATAATCGAAATGCCCCTGCTGTCAGTAAAGCGACTGTCAGGGGCATTTCGATTTTTAAAATTCACTTAAAGAGGGGATCAAAATGAAACCTTTCAAGTGTTGAGACGTACTATATAATAGAAGAGTTATTTTCAAGACAGTTTGGTAAATGAGAATAATTTTTTCTTATTGAAGTTTAATTGATAAAAGAAACGGGTAAATTTCTATTGTATAAGTTTTACAAACTCTTAGAAATGTAGCAAGACTGTGACAGAATCAATGTTTTTTTAAAATTCTTGCTGTCTGCTATATATTACTGAAGCCCAATGTTGTATAATGATTGTAGAGCTTCTAAACGATAGTGATTCTAATTTAAGAATGTATTCCCTTAACACCTATGAATCCGAAAGGAAGTGCTCCATTATGATGGTTACTTTATTCACTTCTCCAAGCTGTACGTCTTGCCGTAAAGCGAAAGCGTGGCTGGAGGAACATGATATTCCATATACAGAACGCAATATCTTCTCCGAACCTTTGACTATTAGTGAAATTAAAGAAATTTTGCGTATGACAGAAGACGGGACGGATGAAATCATCTCGACTCGTTCGAAGATCTTCCAAAAACTGAATGTAGATGTAGAGAGTTTGCCGTTGCAACGTCTCTATGAACTAATCCAGGAACATCCCGGCTTATTGAGACGCCCGATTATTATGGATGAAAAACGCCTACAAGTTGGTTATAACGAAGATGAAATTCGCCGATTCCTGCCACGTAAAGTGCGCGCATATCAATTGCTGGAAGCTCAGCGCATGGTCAACTAAGAATAAGGGGAAAAAGCTGTCCGGACTTTATGGTTTTTCATAAGGGGTCACGGGACAGCTTTTCTTTATCTTCATCGTCTACTCGACATGAAAGTTCGAGGCATGAAACGCCCGGCATCTTGATTAGTTGCAAAAGTCTGTCGATTCGATTAAACTCTAAGTTAATTATCTTCTCGTGCCGCCTATAGGCAGAAAAATGTTTTTAAGCCTTCAGGAAAGGTATAATGAAGGTAGTAATAAATCACGGCTTTTGAGGAGCTTCCTCTTAATCCGATCCGAAAAGGAGAGGTGTAAAATGGAAATAGAACGCATTAACGACAACACAGTGAAATTTTACATTTCCTATCTTGATGTTGAAGAGCGAGGGTTTAGCCGTGACGAAATTTGGTTTAACAGAGACAAAAGCGAAGAGCTTTTCTGGGAAATGATGGATGAAGTCAATGAAGAAGCCGATTTCGTTATGGAAGGGCCGCTGTGGATTCAAGTACAAGCCATGGACAAAGGATTGGAAGTCACTGTCACTCGTGCACAATTGACGAAAGACGGGCAAAAACTAGATTTGCCAGATGATATAGAAGAGCGCCGCAAGATGTTTTCTGGAGAAGAAGCTGGCTCGCAGGAGTTCGACGAATTCGAACCAGTTTATGACGAAGGTGATTCGAAGAAACTCGAGTACTCATTTGTTCTCTCCGAAGTGGAAGAATTGCTTCCAATTGCGAAGCGTCTAATGTACATGCCAGTCGATACGGCATTGTACCACTTTGACGGCAATTACTATATGCATGTCAAGTTCGACGAAATCCTGCATTCTGAAAAAGACATCAAAGATCAATTGAGCGTCATTACGGAATACTTGCAGCAAACTCCAATGACTATCCACCGTCTTGAAGAATATGGAAAGCCGATTTTCAAAAAAGATGCGTTGCCAAACGTACTTCATTATTTCGGATAAAAACCTCCTTTCTAGGAGGTTTTTTTATGTTCTTACCAATATCATCGATTTTTAGTCATGGATTTTTGAATATTGCGCTCGCCGGCTCTTCCACGTAAACTGAAGAAAAGGAGGGTGATTTTTATACTGACAGCACTCAATAATGGTCAATTATTTACAGTCCAAGCACATCATACACGAGAACAACTAATTGAGCTTCGACAGAACGGCACCTTTGTTTGTCCTGCGTGCAAAGCTCCTGTCGTCTTAAAGGTCGGCACAAGGAAAATCCCCCATTTCGCTCATCGCCAACAATACTCCTGTAGGCCAGGTGGTGAACCGGAAACACAGCTACACTTGCTAGGTAAGTTCAAGTTATCTTCTTTTTTTCGTGAAAAAGGCATTCCAGCTCATGTCGAAAAATATTTAGTCTCAATCAAGCAGCGTCCTGACTTGCTGGTCAAAAACTCAGCAATCGAATTTCAGTGCAGCACATTGCCTATCGAGCAAGTACTAAAGCGTAGCCAAGGATACACAAAGTCAGGATTTCAAGCTATATGGATCCGCGGCATAGAAAAGCTAATAGCTCCAGGAATGACTATTTTTCATATCCGCCCTTTTGAAAGAGCAATGCTTCGAGGGGCATCACTTCATCCTCATCTTCTGCATTTTAATCCTCAGCTTTCCCTCTTTTTTTATTACTCCAATCTTTTTTATATACAAGGAAATAGATGGATCGGCAAGGCATCCGTATTGCCGATGGATGCGCAAAGTTTCCCGTTTGCCGTCCCGAAAATGGTGACTCCGTCAGAGTATGCACAAGCCATGTCTCTTATGCGCATAGAAAACAATAAGTTTTTCCGTTCTCAATTATTTGCAAAGAATCGCATGAGAAATTCCTTTTGGCGTTTAAGCTATGAACTTCAGCTCGAAAGGGAAGCGATTCCAGAGATTTTTGGCCTGCCGTTTGCCGGCGGTCATTTGTTTTTAGAGCATCCTGTCATTTGGCAAATGAAAGCGGCTCTGATGATTGAATCAGGAAAACCTGTAGAAACTTTATTAACTGATGGGCTAGTAAAACTTGCGTCTCCAGCGGTGGATAAGCATTCCCTTATTAAGGTGCTTTTGGCATATGAAACTATCTATAGAAATGGACGATATGTTGGTTTTTCAAAAATGGTGGATATTTCCTATCATCTGCTTGCAAAAACGTGGGAAAATTGAGAAAATGAGATGTAATTCGTTTCCCTAAACAAGGGATAGAGGAGGCAGCCAAATGACGGAAAAATTAATGACGAGAGATCAAGTGCCTGCAGAACTGACTTGGCGCTTGGAGGATATTTTTGCGACTGATTCACAATGGGAAGAAGAATTTAAAGCCGTTTCGATTTTAGCTGAGAAAGCTGGACAATACGAAGGCACATTATCTGAAGGGCCAGATGCCTTATATGCTGCACTGAGCTATAAAGATGAACTGTCTGAGCGTTTACGTAAATTGTACGCGTACTCACATATGCGTTATGACCAGGACACGACAAACTCGACTTATCAAGCAATGGACAGCCGCATTAAATCTTTATTTGCTAAAACAGCCGCAGGTTTATCTTATATGACCCCTGAAATCTTGTCTTTGGATGAAGCGGAGCTAGTTCGTTACGTAGACGAACACAAAGGTTTGAAGCTTTACCAACATGCGCTTGAAGAACTGAATACAATGCGTCCGCATGTCTTGAAAGCAGAACAGGAAGCCTTGCTTGCACAAATGTCTGAAGTCGTTGGAGCATCTTCTGAAACCTTTGGTATGCTCAATAACGCTGATTTGGAATTTCCGGAAATCGAAAATGAAGACGGCGAAAAAGTACAGATTACGCATGGCAATTATATTCGCTTTATGGAAAGCAAAGATCGTCGCGTGCGCGAAGACGCATTTAAAGCAGTCTATGCGACATATGGAAAATTCCGCAATACATTTGCTTCTACTTTATCGGGCAATGTGAAACGGGATAATGTCCAGGCGAGAATCCGTAATTATTCATCAGCACGTCAAGCGGCGTTGTCAGATGATCATATTCCAGAAGCCGTGTATGATCAATTGGTCGAGACCGTCAACAACAACCTGCATCTATTGCAGCGTTATGTTGCCTTGCGTAAAGAAGTGCTTGGAGTCGACCAAGTCCATATGTATGATATGTACACACCGCTCGTTAAAGAAGTCAAAATGGAAATTCCCTATAACAAGGCGACCGGCATGATGCTGGATGGCCTGAACGCGCTTGGTGAAGACTATGTGGGCATCGTTAAGTCCGGCATCGATAATCGCTGGGTAGACGTCAAAGAAAACAAAGGCAAGCGCAGCGGTGCTTATTCTTCAGGAGCATATGGAACCAACCCGTATATTTTGATGAATTGGCAAGACAATGTAGACAACCTCTTCACTTTGGCGCACGAATTTGGCCATAGCGTCCACAGTCATTACACGAGAGAGAATCAGCCATTCGTTTATGGTGATTACTCTATTTTCGTGGCAGAAGTTGCCTCGACAACAAATGAGGCTTTATTGAACGAGCACTTGGTCAATACTACTGAAGATGAGCAGGAGCGTATTTATTTGCTCAATCACTGGCTAGATGGATTCCGTGGGACAGTATTCCGCCAAACGATGTTTGCTGAATTCGAGCACGCGATCCACCAGATGGACCAAGATGGTGAAGCTTTGACAGCTGATCGATTGACGGAAGTCTATTATGAGTTAAATAAAAAATATTTCGGTGAAGATATGGCAGTAGACGAGGAGATTGGCCTGGAATGGGCGCGTATTCCTCATTTCTACTACAATTATTATGTTTTCCAATATGCAACGGGCTTTAGTGCAGCTACTGCCTTGAGCAAGAAGATTTTGGAGGAAGGAGAGCCTGCGGTTGAACGTTATATTAACGAGTTCTTGAAAGCCGGCAGCTCTGATTATCCGATTGAAGTCTTGAAAAAAGCGGGCGTCGATATGGCCTCGCCGGAACCAGTCGAAGAAGCTTGTAAAGTTTTTGGTCAAAAGCTTGATGAGTTGGAAACTTTGCTTAGAAAAAATCTATAGAAACATTCCATACAACCTCTGCAGAGACAGCCTCTTGCAGAGGTTTTTTAGCTTCTGGAGAAGAGGACAATGATGAAGCCTGAGGAGCCATCACATTAACATTCGAAGTAATTTACGGATTATTATTTCAAAATGGTACGATCCTTTGAATGAAGCGAATTTATCTCGATTTCTGATGGCTATAAATTATTTTAATATAATTATTGAGTGCAATTAAAATATGGAAGCGCTTGCTATTATGACAGATTTGTGAAAGAGTTTGTGATTTATTGCTTTAACTATTATGGCGTGATATTATTAAGTTGTGAAATTAATCACATACAAACATACACCCCTTTGTTTGAGCGTGAACATTTCTCCCATCCCCTTTGTGTAAGATAAGAAAGGCGCCTTCCGGACGTGGAAGGCGCCTTTCGCTATAGTTACAGAAAAAAATAAGCTAAGCTCCCAAAAGGGGCTTAGCTTATTTTACAGAGTGTTGAAGAAGTCTATGGTTTGCTCTCAACTATAAAAAAATAGCGTCTTTTGCTTTCTTCAACAGTCAATGACCTCTCTAAGTATTTGGAGAAGCGTTCGCTCGACTCCAGTGGTAAAGCGAGACGACCGAGACCCCGGAAGGCGCGTAGCGGCTGAGGAGGCTTGGGCGCGAGCCCACGGAAAGCGAGCGATAAGCTTCGGAAAATACGACTTTTCACCTTTCTCGACAGCCTGAAAAATAAGCTAAGCTCCCAAAAGGAGCTTAGCTTATTTTACTTTCCATAATGTTTCATCCTGCAGGGGGATGCGTTCTAGTTTCTGTTGCAGCACTTGTTTTTTCAGTTCGCGTTCAGCCGTTTGTTCGCTGATATTGTAAATACTCGCGACTTCATGAGTAGCCATCGTTGGGTACTTAACGAATAGGTCATCGAGAGAAGGCGGGGATTGCCGGTTGAGCCGGTCTTTCCCTAGCATTTCCTGTAGGATGGTCAGATAGACGTCGTATGAATAAAGGCCAGAAACTTTGACGCCTTCGTCTTCGATGCATTCATTAAAAAAAACGATGCTTGGTACTTCAGAAACTTCCATCTCCCTAGTGATCCGAAGATCGCATTGGAATGCTTTAGCGCTATGAACTGAATGGAAATCATCTTTGAACTCGTCTTGGTCCAGTTCCGCTTCCTCAGCGATTTCAAGCAATACATCATAGGAGGTAACGTTTCTCGATTGTAAAAAGAGATGTTCTTGTAGTTTGTATAGGAAACGATTGCCTGCCCGTTTGCCCTGCAATTCAGCCGCTTTGATGGCGACAGATGGAAGGGCGGGATGTTCAAGCTCATCGCCATCCATTTCGGCATTTTTTATACTCATATTCAAGGTAGACAATTGCGTGCTCAAAATCATTCGCATGGAAAAATAATGGCCGTATTCGATTTGCATTTTGCGGATGATCGATTGAAGTTCCCAGCATGCGGGATTCATTGGATCCATGAACACGTATAATTCCATTGGTTTGCAGGAAACTTGGTGTTCGCGGATATCCTCTGCCAGATCCAGATTGCTCACTCCAACTCCTCCTCACTGTCGTAATCATTCACCATATGGTGTGCGGTCAAAACGAGACGATTGAAAAACGTCTCGCGGAATTGGCCGCTGAGCCCGACTTCATCCATTGCTTCACTCATGCACTCCAGCCAGGCTTGAGCGCGGTCTGGAGTAATTGGGAATGGATGATGACGTGCTTTTAGACGGGGATGCCCGTGTTCGGCTGAATAAATATTTGGGCCGCCCAAGTATTGTGTCAAAAACTGTTTTTGTTTTCTTGCGGTCTCGGTTAAATCATCAGGGAAAATGGGTGCAAGCTGCGGATGTGCTGAGACGCGAGAATAAAAAGCGTCCACCAGATTTGATAAAGTTTCCGCACCGATTTGGTCGTACGGAATAAGCGGTTTTCCAGTCATCAGTCTTGTCCCCTTTGTGTTTGCTGTAAAACCATTCTATCAACGCATGGTAAATATCTCAAACAAATCGCATGCCTTAACACGTGTAGGCGTCTTTTAGCGCTTTGAAGCAGCCTTCATAAAACGTGCGATTTTCTTATCTGAAGGACGGATGGGGATCTGTTTTTCTTCCAGTAAGGACATGAAAGAATGTTTTCCAGCGGCTTCGTCCGTTACTTCATATTCCAGCTCGTAATCTTCTAGTCCCAAATATTCTGAGTGATCGAGCACAAGCAACCCGCCCTTGTACTCGACTTCTACACGGTGGGTCGTCAGTGATCCGATGAGCGATAAGTCAGAGGAGGAGACCCCTAGCCGCTCGAGTTCAGCTGTAACTTCCGGCGCGTCAAATTGATTGTGATCCAAAACAGCTGAGGCTTGTTCTTGGCTTAACGCATCGGTTGTCTCATAATTGCCTGAAGCGGCCGGTGTTTTAAGCGTGCACTCAAATCGGTTGCCGATGCTGCGAAGCCGAAGGGCCGCTTTTTGGTCGCGTAGTTGGAAATCGGCTGTGTCGAAATAATGGTTGGTCTGGCTGATCGGTACTTCTTGTAACTCCGCCAGTAATAAGTTGTATTCTTCTTTCGTCAGCATGTTCTTGAATTCGATTTCGAGTTCTTTTGTCATCTGTTCACCTCATAATCCCTGCTCTGTCATGCCACTTGCTTGGTCTTTATAAAAAGCAAGGAAGATCGCACTAGCAGGGGGATTAACCGGCAGCCAGCCCAAGACATACGCCTTTGCCCATAGCTGCTGGCTTTGCCATTAATTTCATTATCGGATAGTTGGATGCAATCTGCAACGTAGAGCCTTGCTGTGGTAAAATAGCGGTATGAAGAAACAGCCCTGTGCTGGGCTTAAAAGATAGAAAGAGTAAGCAAAGCAGTAAGGAGGGCCAGACATGGGGCAATGGAATCGTTTTTTGGCACCGTATAAACAAGCGGTCGACGAGATGAAAGTAAAATTCAAAGGAATGCGTAAACAATTTGAAACGAATAACACGAATTCACCGATTGAGTTCGTTACCGGCCGTGTGAAGCCGTTGGCGAGCATTTATGATAAAACCTTGGAAAAGGGGCTGTTGTTTGAACCGTCGGAAGAATTAGCGCGTAATTTACAGGATATAGCCGGTTTGAGGATGATGTGCCAATTTGTAGGGGATATCGAAACTGTTGTGGAGCTATTGCGCCAACGCAACGATTTGCGGATCGTTGAGGAAAAAGATTATATTTCACATGAAAAGCAAAGCGGCTATCGGTCGTATCATGTCATCGTGGAATATCCCGTGCAAACAATTGATGGTGAGCAGTTGATCCTTGCGGAAATTCAAATCCGCACCTTGGCGATGAATTTTTGGGCATCGATTGAGCATTCTTTGAACTATAAATACAAAGGTGTGTTTCCCGAAGAAATCAAGCTTCGTCTGCAACGCGCAGCGGAAGCCGCATTCCAGCTTGATGAGGAAATGACGCAGATCCGGGACGAAATCCAGGAAGCGCAAGCCTATTTCAGCGAATACAAAGAATCTCCCGGAACCAGATTTCCGGCGGATGCAGAAGGAGGTCGAAAGGATTCATGAAATTTTATATCATATCGAGAAGTGATGAGTTATCCAATCGATTGATGGGAGAGGCACGTGAATATCTAGAGGATTTCGGAATGGAATGGAATGAAGAATTTCCGCAAATCGTCTTGTCGATCGGTGGAGATGGCACTTTACTCCACGCCTTCCATAAATATAGCGATCGTTTGGATACTGTCGCATTCGTCGGAATCCATACAGGCCATCTCGGGTTTTATGCAGACTGGAAGCCGATTGAAATCGAGAAACTCGTATTGGCCATTGCCAAAAAAGAATTCGAAGTCATTGAGTACCCCTTGTTGGAAGTGACGGTGCATTACCGGAACGAACAGGAATCTTCCACGTATTTGGCCTTGAATGAATCGACTGTCAAATCCCCAGATGTAACGCTTGTCATGGACGTTTTCTTAAACGACAGCCATTTTGAACGTTTCCGCGGAGATGGTCTGTGTATGTCAACGCCCTCAGGGAGCACGGCGTACAATAAAGCACTCGGCGGAGCGATCATCCATCCATCCTTGCCGGCGATGCAATTAACCGAAATGGCTTCGATTAATAACCGGGTGTTTCGGACTGTCGGTTCTCCGTTAGTCTTGCCATCGCATCATCGCTGCACCTTGCTACCGGTAAAAGCGCCAGACTTCATGGTAACTGTTGATCACCTTCAATTGCTTCATAAAGACGTTGAATCGATTGAATACCGCGTGGCAAAAGAAAAAGTACGCTTTGCCCGCTTCCGTGCATTCCCGTTCTGGCGCCGTGTTCATGACTCCTTTATTGACAGTGAATTGTCGGAGGACTGAGCACATGAAAGCATTTCAAGTTGAATTTACGGCAACAAAGCAAGGTCTGCTTCGAGAGGCGCTTCAGCATTATGGAATTTCTAAAAGAACCTTGGCTTCTGTGAAATATGGCGGGGGCCATTTGCTGGTCAATGGATCAGAAGTGACGGTTAGGCATCCGCTTGAAGCTGGGGATGCTGTAACCGTTATTTTTCCGAAAGAAATTCAAGGTAAAGGACTGACAGCGGAAGCAGGCCCACTTGCCATCGTCTATGAAGACGATGCATTATTAATCGTTGAGAAGCCGCCTGGGCAAAACACGATCCCATCGCGCGAGCAGCCCTATGGCAGTCTCGCAAATGTGGTCGCTGGACATTTCGAGCGCCACGGCATTCCATCGACGCTGCACATCGCAACGCGACTGGATAAAGATACTTCAGGACTGGTGTGCATTGCGAAAAACCGTCATATCCATCATTTATTGTCTGTGCAGCAACAGGAAAAGCGCATGAATCGTCGTTATGAAGCATTTGTTCACGGCGAGGTTGCTTCCCAGAAGGCATTAATCACTGCGCCAATCGGCCGAAAAGGCACGAGCATCATCGAACGTGAAGTAAGGGAAGATGGCAAGTTTGCAGAAACTGAAATGGAATTGATTCAGTCGATGGCAGGTATTAGCCATGTCCGCTTGAAACTGAATACTGGCAGGACTCACCAAATACGCGTTCATTTAGCACATGTTGGGCATCCGTTACTTGGTGATGATTTGTACAGTGGTGAGCGCAAGTTGATTTCAAGGCAAGCCTTGCATTGCACCGAATTGCAACTCGACCATCCCGTTTCCGGAGAGCGGTTAGCCTTTTCATCTGCCCTCGCAAAGGATATGCGTGCATTGCTTCAGTCATAAAGATGAAAGCGGTCTGGCTGGTAATCCTGTTTTGACGTCACTTGGCAAATCTCCATTTCAGGAAAGCGTAAAGCAGTCAAAGCTCCGCCAAATACGCAACCCGTGTCGATATTGACGCTGTTGTTTTTGAAATAAGGAGTTTCGACTGGGGTATGTCCATAAACAATCCACGGCGTTCCTTTATAGCTTTTCGCCCAGTTGCCGCGAACCGGACGGCCATCGGAATGGTACCTTCCGGTGATTTCGCCATACAAGGCAAACGTAATGATGCGGCGGCTCAGTGCTTCTCCAATCATATCCTGGCGCAACCCGGCGTGCACGACGATCAAATCATCACGCAGTTGAAGATATAAAGGAAGCTTTTCATAAAAACGGATAAATCGTTTTTTGAATTGTTGTTGGGCGCCTTTTTCAAGCAGGCGCCATTCGGCTACGGTCATTTCCAGTCCGTGCAAGAGCTCGACAGGATTGCCCTTGAAAAAACGATAGAGTTTATTGCAATGATTGCCGGGGGAATAATGCAAGATGCCTGCATCTTGCATATCGAACAATAGCTGCAAGACGGCGAGGGATTTTGGGCCACGGTCCATCGCATCGCCGACAAATGCAAGACAACGGCCATCCGGATGCACAGGAAGGCCATTTTCGAATCGGTAGCCGAGCTGTTCGATTAATTCGATCAGCTCATCAAAACAGCCATGGACATCACCAATCACATCAACATTCATAATTCTTCAGCTCCTAACTGCTAATGGCTGATTTTAGTGTACCGCATAAAAAGGAAAAAACTGAAACGATTGAAAGGAGGGAGTATACATGATGGAAGAAACGAAGATCCGTGATGAAGAACTAAACGAAGAATTGATGCATGAACTGCTGCAGCAAGGGGATGTGGAAGCATTCCGAGAAGAGTTTTTATCCCACCATCCATACGACCAGGCAAGCTTTTACGAAAAAGCGGAAGGCGAAACGAGGCAATTGCTCTATCAGTATCTCTCTCCGAAAGAAATGGCGGATATTTTTGAAGCTATTGAAGTAGATGACGACGAATACGAAGATTTGTTTAAAGAAATGGATACGCGCTATGCATCAGACATCTTGTCCTATATGTACACAGATGATGCGGTTGACGTACTGAATGAATTAAACAAAGATCAAGTCGCCAGCTATTTGACGATTATGGATAAGGATTCCGCGCAGCAAATCAAGGACTTGCTGCATTACGAAGAGTATACGGCGGGATCGATCATGACGACAGAGTTTGTCGCCATCCCGAAAAACTCAACTGTGCGTTCTGCCATGAATATCCTGCGCAATGCCGCGCCGAATGCCGAAACCATTTACTATGTCTTTGTCATCGACGAAGACCGTAAATTATCCGGTATTGTGACCTTGCGTGATTTAATCGTAGCTGATGAAGACACGTTAATTGGGTCCATCATGAATGACCGGGTCGTCAGCGTCCAAGTGAGCGAAGATCAGGAAGAAGTCGCGCGCATGATCAAGGACTACGACTTTCTCGCACTGCCGGTCGTCGATTTCCAGGATCACCTGCTCGGCATCATTACGGTCGATGATATCATCGACGTGTTGGATGAAGAGGCGTCCGATGACTACTCTAAACTAGCCGCCGTCTCCGACATGGATACCTTTGACAGGGGGCCATTGACAGCTGCGAAAAAACGCTTGCCGTGGCTTATCTTGCTGACATTTCTCGGTATGATAACTGCAAACTTGATGGGCATGTTCGAAGCGACGCTCGATCAAGTGGCGCTGCTTGCTGTGTTCATCCCGCTGATTGCCGGCATGGCTGGGAATAGCGGTACGCAAGCGCTCGCTGTGGCTGTGCGTGGTATTGCGACAGGGGACATCGAGGAAGAAAGTAAGATGAAGCTATTGTTCCGCGAAGCGGGGACTGGCCTGATTACAGGCGTCATCTGCGGTGTTGTGGTCGTGGGGCTCGTTTATTTTTGGAAATCGGAGTTGGTGATTGGGATGCTGGTCGGCACAGCAGTGGCAAGTTCAATTTTTGTCGCGACGCTAGCTGGTTCGTTTATTCCCTTATTGATTCACCGCATGAAAATCGACCCTGCCGTGGCATCCGGCCCATTTATCACCACGTTGAACGATATCATTTCCATTCTCATTTATTTAGGTTTAGCGACGACTTTTCTAACGAATCTATAGGCAATGAGTAAAATGAAGAAAGATTTTAGAAAGTGCAATTGCACTTTCTTTTTTTATGAGGTAATATTAGTACCAGGTAATAATATTAGGAGGTCTATATATGTCGATTTCATTAAAAGACAAAACATACGTTATCATGGGTGTCGCTAATAAGCGCAGCATTGCATGGGGAATTGCGCGTTCATTGGATGCCGCTGGAGCGAACTTGATCTTTACATATGCAGGGGAGCGCTTTGAAAAATCAGTGCGTGACTTAGTTGCAACACTTGATGGCAATCATGAGCAGATTTTGCCTTGTGATGTGACAAGTGATGAAGACGTCGAAAAATGCTTCCACACCATCGAAGAAAATAATGGCAAAATTGACGGGCTTGCGCATTGCATCGCATTCGCAAAAACGGAAGAATTGTCAGGGGATTTTTCGGATACATCGCGTGAAGGCTTCCTATTGGCGCATAATATCAGTTCTTACTCATTGACGATTGTTTCGAAATACGCGAAACCGTTGATGTCAGAAGGCGGCAGCATCGTAGCCTTGACTTACATTGGTGGAGAACGCGTCATGCCGAACTATAATGTTATGGGTGTGGCGAAAGCTTCACTCGAAATGTCTGTCCGTTATTTGGCGGCAGATCTCGGGAAGCATGATATTCGCGTCAATGCGATTTCATCAGGCCCTATTCGCACATTGTCTTCTAAAGGCGTCAGCGATTTCAACTCGATTTTGCGTGAAATCGAAGAAAAAGCTCCGCTTCGCCGCAATACAACACCTGAAGAAGTCGGCGACACGGCCGTGTTCTTGTTCAGCAATATGTCTCGCGGCATCACCGGAGAAGTGTTGCACGTCGATAGCGGCTACCACGTATTGTAAAAAGGCATAACAAAAACCCTTCCAGATTTTCCGGAAGGGGTTTTTTGTTATAGCGTTTTTTCCATTTGTCGATGCGGAATGCCAGCGTCCATGAATTCAGGTGATACCACATCATAGCCAAGGCGTTCGTAAAATGAAATGGCATGGCTTTGAGAGTTAAGCTGTAAGCGGAAATAGCCGATTGACCGAGCATATTCCTCGAGTTGTTCCATCAGCTCTGCTCCAAAATGATGCCCTCGGTATTCTGATAAAACACAGACGCGCTCGACTTTTCCAACGCCCTGTTCATACTCGCGAATGCGGGCAGCAGCGATTGGTTGTTCCAGTTCATAACCGATAAAATGAGTTGCACTGTCGTCATGCTCATCCATCTCGACATGAAGAGCAACGCCTTGCTCATCGACGAACACTTTTCGGCGAATATCAAAAGCTTGTTCTTTTTCCAGTTCAGTTTCAACGATTTTCACTTTCTGCAATTAAGCTTCATCTCCTGACAAACGGAAGGTGTCGAAGACTGTCCATGAACCATCTTCCAATTGATAGAGCAAGTGGACACGGTCGATCGTCTCTGCGTGGTCAATGCCAGCCATTTTCAATTGGCCGTACACATCAGCATGCTCCGAATCCGATAGTTTTTGTGCGATGGTAATATGGGGCACAAATGGGTGGTCCGGCATGCCGCCAAGAAAATCAGAATGGAGGTCTTCGTGAAGATCCAATAGCTCTTTGGATGGCTCAATTTTGAAGTATAAAGCGTTCGTCACCGGAGTAAACGTGCTGACACGCGTTGCGTGAATGCGGAATGGCTTTTGGCGTTTGGCAATATTGCCGAGTTCTTCAGCCATTGCTTTTACTTCTGAGTCATCTGCTTCAAAAGGCCCTTTTAATGTAATATGGGGCGTGATCAACTCATAATGCGGGTCATAGCGCTTCCGGTAGGAATTCGCCAAATCTTGTAGTTTTTTTGATGGAAATGCTGCAATACCATATTTCATAATCAATAGACCTCCTCATCTAATAAATGTGCTTCTCTTCAATTATATCAAATTGTTCGCTTTGTTACTTGAAAGCCTACATGCCGAAATTCATCAGCAAGGCCCGCTTCAGGTCAGGCTGCCAGAATTTCCATGTATGGTCTCCTTTGAATTCTTCGTAAAACAGGGAAAACCCTTTATTTTTCATCAACTCATTCAACTCGCGATTCGGCGTTAGAAAATCGGCAGTTTCTCCATTGGTTAGCTTCACGTTTGTTTCTTCCGATCCGATGACGTGATAGACCGTAAATGAATTGTTCATCGAAAAGTTCTCGACGGCCTTAATCATTTCAGGTCCAACTTTCGGCGACTGAAGAATGACGCGCCCAAAAATATTAGGGTATTTGAGCGCCGCCATCAAAGAAACGGTCGCTGCCAGCGAATCACCAATCAATGTCCGTCCCATGCCTACTTGGTAGCTAGGATAGTTTTCATCGAGATAAGGCGCTAGCTCATGTGCAAGAAAACGCAAATAAGCACCATGCTGTTCACCGGTCGGTTCGTATTTCCGATTGCGGTCTTCTACGCTTTTATAAGGAATGCCGACGAAGATAATATTTTCGATTTTCTGATTTTCCAGCAGTTCATCGACGACGCGCGGAACACGGCCAAGCTGGAAATAATCCTTGCCGTCGGATGCGATGACGAGGCTGTATTTATAGAGGGGAGAATAGTTTGCCGGCAAGTGGACGAGCACTTGCATCTCTTCTCCCAAGGCATCGCTATAGAGCGTGAAATCTTCTACGCTTCCTTTGTTCATGGTGTTGCCTCCTTCAAAATTCTATTGTACAAAAATTGTAACATATTCCCCTATGCAAGGTATAATGGACAGGAAGACAAATCCAAATAGAGAGAGGGGATGGTATCATGGATGGAGGACATTTCCGTGTGCATTCAGAAGAAGTAACCAAAGCAACCCATGAAGCTTTGGAAAGAAGAGGTGTCACGATTAAAGACATCGCAGAGATCGTGTTGGAAATGCAATTGCCTTATAATGAAGGATTGACTGTAGAACATTGTGCCGAATCAGTCGAAAGTGTCTTGCGCAAGCGAGAAATGCAGCATGCCCTCCTAGTCGGCATTGAACTCGATGAATTGGCCGAACAAGGGAAGTTGTCCCAGCCACTCCAACAAATCGTCGGTTCGGATGAAGGCTTGTTCGGTGTGGATGAAATGATCGGTCTCGGCGCAGTTCTTACGTATGGCAGCATTGCCGTAACAACATTCGGCCATTTGGATAAAAACAAAATTGGCATTATCCATAAGCTCGATACGAAATACGGTGACCACGTCCACACCTTCCTTGATGACCTTGTATCGAGCGTCGCCGCCTGTGCTTCAGCACGTATCGCACACCGTACGCGCGACTTAGAGGAAGAAGGCCGAAGCTTCGAAGATTTGAAACCAGAAGAGACGACACCCGAAACTCACGTGCCTGGAGCAGAAATATAAAAAAAGGGTTTTATTGCCATAAATTTGGTTTGAAACCGATTCCATTGGAAAAAATTAAATTGACAGATGGACAGAAAGTCATGGTATTATGAAGGATGAAAGAAACTATAGATAAAGGGAGGCCGATTTATGTTAAACAAAAAGTTTGGATTCTATGCGACTGTCGCTTTGGCCGGATCCGTATTTCTAGCAGGCTGCGGAGACGATGCAGCAACTGAAGGTGAAGGCGGCGGAGCAGCTGAGCCGGAATTCATTAGTGTGTTGACTGGTGGAACAACAGGAACTTACTATCCGCTAGGCGGAGCGATGGCGACGATCATCGAAAATGAAACAGGCATCGATACGACTGCTGAAGTCTCACAGGCTTCTGCAGCCAATATGACATCACTTGCTGATGGCACAGGCGAAATCGCTTTTGTGCAGACAGATACGGCTTTCTACGCATCTGAAGGTTCGAACATGTTCGAAGGGGAAGTTATCGACAGCGTATCCGCTATCGGAGCACTTTACCCAGAGACAATCCAAATCGTCACGACTGAAGGATCAGGCGTCACGGCGTTTGAAGACTTGGCTGGCAAATCCGTATCTGTTGGCGCACCTGGTTCAGGTACGTATATCAACGCGGAACAATTGCTTGAAATCCACGGCATGACGATGGACGATATCGACGCACAGAACTTGGACTTCGGCGAGTCGCAGGAAAGCTTGCAATCGGGCCAAATTGACGCAGCATTTATCACAGCTGGAACGCCAACGGGTGCAGTTGAAAGCTTGAGTGCCACTTCTGATGTAAACATCGTTCCTGTTGCAGCTGATAAAGCGGCGGAACTAATCGAGAAATACCCATACTATGCTGAAGATGTCGTTCCATCCGGTACGTACGGATTGACTGAAGAAGTTGCGACAGTGTCTGTTTTGGCTATGCTTGTCGTCCAAAACGATATTTCGGAAGATACAGTCTATGACATTACAAAAGCTATTTATGAAAACACAGATCAAATCCAACACGCTAAAGCTGAATTCATCAAATCGGAAACAGCTCTTGATGGCATCGGGATTGACATCCATCCTGGCGCTCAGCGTTACTTCGACGAAGTAAACGAATAAGAATTGATCAGAATAACAGGCGATAAAGCGCAAGCTTTATCGTCGTTATTTATTTTTTGTCGTTAGGGGGACCATCTTGCAGAATAAAAAAGTTCTCAAAATCCTTCTTATGTTAACCATCCTCACCCTTATTTGCTCCGCACTTTTCTTCATCCCATATGAGAAACACTTCGTCTTCATCGATTCGGAAACAAATGAAGTGACAGCGCGCGTTCCAGTTGTTGAAGAGCGCTTTAAGATTCGCTATACGCATTCGATCCATTTATCGGATGTCATCGAAAGTTACCGCCTTGATAAGGACGGGCAATTGGTGATGACAGAACTTGAATACGAAGATTTCAATATCGGCATGCCGTCGAATGCAGGAGAAGGGGAGCGCTTTGTCGAAAAGGACGGGAAATACTTTATTCAAGATATGAAGCGGAAGCTGCCCGAATTCCGATTGCTAGTCGGGGACGTGGACGCGGAACTCGCTTTCCTTATCGCAGGAAAAGAACTCGACTTGAAGAAGAGTTTGGAAAGAGGCAAGATTTACACTTTCCGTGCCCAGCGCCTTTCCATTTATCAGCAATTAGAAGGAGTGAACATCTATGAGTGATAAATTATCGCCAGAAGAAAGAGAAGAGAAAAAACTTCCACCAGAAGATGAGAGCCATATCTCGGAAGAAAAGCAAAAAGAAATTCTTCAGAAATACGATCCGGAGTCGAACACCCGTGATTTATCGGGCATCATCAAACATGTCGTGTTTTTCGGGCTGTTAGCGTTTTCCTTGTTTCAATTGTATACCGCCGTTTTCGGCCAATATACAGCGTACATCCAGCGCTCGGTCCACTTAGGATTTGCGCTGTCGCTCATTTTCATCTTGTTCCCGATGCGCCGCCGGAAAGGCGAGCGTCATAAAGTGGCTTGGTACGATTACATACTCGCCTTATTATCTATCGGTATCGGGGCTTATTGGCCGATCATGTATGATGATTTGGTATTCCGAATCGGCCGTGTGACGGAACTTGATTTGATTGTCGGGATTTTAGCTGTCATTCTGACACTGGAAGCAACGCGTCGGGCCGTCGGGATGCCGATTACAGTCATCGGGATTCTGTTTTTAACCTATGGATTCTTCGGCCCGTATTTCCCAGGATTTTTGCGCCACCGCGGGCAGGATTTGGATTCCTTGATCCAGTTGATGTTCTATACAACGGACGGAATTCTTGGTACACCGATCGGGGTCTCTGCGACGTTCATCTTTACGTTCCTATTATTTGGTTCGTTCTTGGTCAAGACAGGGGTCGGGCAATATTTTAATGACCTTGCCGTGTCATTGGCTGGGAATTTGACCGGGGGGCCGGCAAAAGTGGCCATTTTCTCAAGTGCCCTGCAAGGGACCATTTCAGGAAGTTCAGTCGCAAACGTCGTAACATCGGGATCTTACACGATTCCGATGATGAAAAAGCTTGGGTATAAGAAAGAATTTGCTGGCGGTGTAGAAGCTGCAGCTTCTACAGGCGGCCAGTTGATGCCACCAATCATGGGCGCGGCAGCGTTCCTAATGGTTGAATTTATCGGCGGCGTCACGTACTGGGAAATCGCCAAAGCCGCGGCGATTCCAGCACTGTTGTACTTTACAGGAGTTTGGATCATGACGCATTTCGAGGCGAAACGAATCGGCTTGAAAGGCCTATCGCCTGAAGAAATGCCGGACCGCAAGGAAGTCTTGAAGAAAATTTATCTACTGACGCCAATTCTTGCTATCATCTTGTTCCTGCTGGTCGGGGTGCCAACGATGCAAGCGGCATTGTACGGGATTTTGCTGACGATTTTTGTCAGTGCTTTCAATAAAGAAACACGCCTTGGCTTTAAAGACATCATCAATGCGCTTGTAGACGGTGCCAGAACGGCACTCGCCGTCGCTGCAGCAACTGCTACGGCTGGGATTATCGTCGGAGTCGTCGTTAAAACTGGCCTCGGCTTGTCATTGGCAAACGGCCTCGTTTCGGCATCTGGCGGCAATGTGCTCTTGACATTGTTCTTCACGATGCTTGCAGCAATTGTGCTTGGCATGGGTTCACCGACTACGGCAAACTATGTTATCACGTCTACTATTGCCGCTCCTGCCATCATTACCTTATTGATGGTCGATGAGCCTGCTGGTGCTGCTGTACCGATCGTGGTCGCATTGTCTGCGCATTTGTTCGTTTTCTATTTCGGGATCATCGCAGATATCACGCCTCCGGTTGCGCTCGCAGCCTTCGCAGCTTCCGGTATTTCAGGCGGGGAGCCAATCCGGACCGGGTTCAATGCGGCGAAGTTAGCCATTGCGGCATTTATCATTCCGTATATGTTCGTCTTGTCGCCTGAACTATTGATGATCGATACAACCTGGACCGAATTGATCTGGGTGTTGATTACAGCTATCTCCGGAATGATCGCTATTGGTGCCGGATTGATCGGTTATTGGTACCGGAAGCTCAATTGGATTGAGCGAATCATCACATTTGTGACAGGAATTGCCTTGATTTACCCGGAAGGATTCACGGATCTGATCGGGGCGGCAGTCTTTATCATCTTGTTCGCAATCCAATGGATGTCGAGAGAGAAAAAGACCAAAAAAGCTCAAACGGCATAATAAAAAAGGGGGCTGTCTCATAAGTCCCTAAAATAAAACAGACGGAGAAAAAATTCTTTTTCTCTGTCTGTTTTTGATTTATCGGTGAGGCACCTGAGAGTAGTTGGCTGATGAGAATGGAGACGGCGACTCCAGCGGGAACAGTGACTGAGCTAAGCGAAGGAGCGACGCAAGCCGAAGACCCTGGACTGAGCGAAGCGAGGGAAGCGGCTAAGGCCGTGCCCGCGGAAAGCGTCCGTCGAAATGGACATCAGCCATTTCTTTAGAAGAAAAGAGACTGCCCCTCTTTTTTTGTTTTGGGCAATAATAAAAAACACCAGCCGGAAAACCGGCTGGTGTTTGTGCAGCGCGTAGCATGCATTTGATGATTCCTACTGGGCTCGAACCAGCGACCTCTACCCTGTCAAGGTAGCGCTCTCCCAGCTGAGCTAAGGAATCGCAATCTCAAGGACATTTATTATTATATATCCCCGTTTTAAAAAAGACAATAGCTTTTGTAAAAAAACTTTTAGCTTTTTAGAAACCAGCTTTTTTGGTTAGCTATCCAAGAAAATGCTCCATTCGATAGTCGTCCGGTCTCCAATTACAGACCAGCATTCTAACGCTGCGCCCGTTCCGTCCAGCGGATTAAACTCCAACGCCAATCTGGCAAATAGCGGTCCCCAAAATGGAGCAGGTACTTTTTTGATGAGCGGGATGCGCAGTGGCCAATGAAGTTCTGGCCCATTTTGAAATTCACGGCCCGCCAATTTCAATGAGCTATGTAAGTCATTTAAGGCTCCACTAGGCTCGATATGTAAATAAAATCGCTCGCCATCTTTTGAAAATCCAATATCGCTGGCATGAAAATCTGGTGCCGCAATAGTAGAAACAATTGGTTCTAGTGCTGCCTTCAATTGAAGCGGGGCGGTCTGTTCAAAAGCTAGCAGCGGAATGTGTGGCAATTGAAGCGCCGGTGTGGCATTCGGCTGGCGCAGCTGGTTTTGAAGGCCTTCGATTACTGCAGAGCTGCGGTAGTCAAGGCGCAGGACAAGCAATTGCATGATATTCCTCCTCTTATTATTGGCCGGAATTGCGGAAACCGGCGTCTCTTGCTTGTTGTTCTGTGCAGAACCATTGTTCAGGATTGGTGCCTTCATAAGATGGAGAGCCAGGCAGGTGATAGATTTTATTGCCGCTTCGGTTTATATTGCCTTTGATGCGGCAGTCGTCATCCGTATCGATGCTAGTTGCTTCTGTTTGTTGATAAGCATCTGCATTGAATCCACGGTCTGTCGAATAATTTTCAAATTCCCAAATGCCGATTTCTGCATCCTTTGCTTCGGCTTCGGCCTCACGGAATTGATCGACATAGCGCGTGTTTGGCGGGAAAACATAAGCGACACGAGCGAATCCTTCTTCAAGCAATTGTTCCTGTACGCTCTCCCCATCCGCGTAAAAATACGCGAGTAAGCGATCATAGTCGTCAAAGCGATCGCCGTCATCGAACTCAATTTCGATTTCCTCGGCCTGTTCAAGCAGTTCGCGGTTGCGCTCTGTCGCTTCTTGGCCGAGTGGCTGCTCGCCGAACCTAGGGTGGTTGGTTTCCGGTGTGTCGACTAGTAAATAACGCACCGTCGTTTCGTTCCCCTCATAGATAATCTTAACCGTATCTCCATCGATGACCTGGGTGATTTCTACAGCCGTTCTGCCTTCAGTATTCACCGTGTCGGCGCTCTCAGAAAAAGTACAGCCTGACAATAATAGCAAGCTGATGAGTAAGATGAATGGTTTCATGGCAATCCCTGCTTTCTATATCGAATTATAGCGAAAACCATTGCAAGCGACAATGCACGGACCGGATTCCATCAAAAAGCGCTTGCTCCGCATCGATCCGGATCAAGCGCTGCTATGTATATGCGAATTGTTTAGGCATCTTATTGTTCCAAAGTATTTGTGGATTCTCCGAAGTATAACAGGCTGTCTTCGTTGATTGTTTCCAGCTTTTCTTTGTCGACGCCCATTTCCAATGTGCCCGTAAAAATCGGCTCCCACCAGTTTTTCTGTTCGTTCATGATGATTCCTCCCATTCTTTCCGAATGTAATTGTTTGACTATTCTATACCCCACAAGGTTACACTTATAAACAATGAAATGAAAAAGGAGCGATGGCTTTGATAGCGATTGGAATTATAGGCGCTGGAATCGTAGGGGAACGTATCATCAAACAAATCCAGCAAAACGACGTAGCACAGATTAAAGCCGTTTTTGACACCAATGTGGACAGACTAAACTTTATCGAACAGCAATACGGAATACCGGTCACCGATTCTTTAGACGAATTGTTCCAAGCCGACATTGACTGGGTGTATATTGGCACGCCGCCGAATAGCCATGCCGAGCTTGCAGAAACGGCAGCGAGAAGAGGTTTGCACACTTTGTGTGAAAAGCCACTTGCTCATGACGCGCAGGCAGCCCAAGCGATGGCGGAATCTGCGACAAACAACCGAATCCACACTGCCATGCATTTTCCGTTGATGTATTCGCCGATTGTGCGCGACATGGCTATTCGCATTAAAAGTGGGGATATTGGCAAAATTCGCCGCATCGAATTGCACACCGTCTTTCCTGTGTGGCCACGGCCGTGGCAGCAAAATCCATGGATCGGCTCAAGAGATCAGGGAGGCTTTGTCCGCGAAGTGTTCCCTCATTACCTCCAGTTGATGCACCGCCTGTTCGGCACATTAGATATTGCTGCGCATCAAGCAGATTTTCCGGAAGACGCCGGAAAATGTGAAACCGGGATTATCGCCCATGGCAAGACTCAACAAGGATCGCCGTTTCTACTGTCCGGCATGAGTGGTGCCGGGCAAACGGAGTTGCTGCAATTCAAAGTGTACGGAGAAGATGGTGTGCTGACGCTTGAAAACTGGTCGCGTTTGTACCGGGAAGAACAAGGGAAAACACGTGTGGAAGTGCAAACGGAAACAATCGTGCCTTCGCTATTTGAAGAAATGGAAGAACAATCGACGTTTCTCGTCGGTTTCGATGAAGGATTAGTCGTTCAGCGATACATTGATCAATTATTGCAAGAACCCACAGGAGGTAATCAATCGTGAATTTTACAGCGAATGACGTAGAGGATATGATCGCCGACCAACGCGGCTATTATTTTACAGGCGTAACAAAATCAGCGGATTTCCGTATCGCCCAGTTGCAGCGTTTGAAATCAGCTATTCAAGCTCATGAAGATGATATTATCGAAGCCTTACAAATCGACCTTGGCAAAAGTGAGTTCGAAGGGTATGCGACAGAAGTGGGCTTTGTGCTCGATAGTATTGGCTATATGACAAAGCATCTTGAAGACTGGATGAAGCCTGAGCAAGTCAAAACACCGATTCATTTGCAACCGGCAAAAAGTTTTGTCATTCGTGAACCGTATGGATCGGTGCTCGTCATTGGTCCGTTCAATTATCCGTTTCAATTGGTAATGGAGCCGCTTATCGGCGCATTGGCATCAGGGAACTGTGCCGTCGTCAAGCCGTCAGAGGCGACGCCGAATGTTGCGCGTATTCTGCGTACAATATTAGAAGAAAGTTTCCAACCTCATTATGTGAGAGTAGTGGAAGGAGAGCGTGAGGAAGTGACGGCGCTGATCCACGCATCGTTCGATTATATTTTCTTTACGGGCAGCGTGCCTGTCGGAAAAGTGGTCATGAAAGCGGCATCCGAGCGGCTGACACCTATTACCTTGGAACTTGGTGGCAAAAGCCCAGCAATTGTTGACCAGACAGCCAACCTGGAGCTTGCGGCGAAGCGCATCGCCTGGGGCAAATTCATGAACACTGGCCAGACCTGTGTGGCGCCCGATTATATTTGTGTCCACGAATCGGTAAAAGACGCGTTTATGAAAGTGTTCATCGAGACCATCCGTAAATTTTACGGCGACAATGCTCAAGACAGCCCAGATTACGGCCGCATCGTTAACGTCAAACATCACGACCGGCTGACAGAAATTCTTGAGAAGGAACGCAACCACATCGTTTACGGCGGTGATGTTGACCGCGTGGATCGGTATATCGAACCGACTTTGATCGATGGTGTCACGTGGGATAGCCCGTCAATGGAAGATGAATTGTTCGGGCCAGTTCTGCCGGTTATCACTTACAACGACTTGCCAAAATTACTCGGTGAGATTCGCCGTTTGCCGAAACCCCTTGCTGCCTATATGTTTTCAGAGAACGACCGGGCCGTCCGGTTCTTCTTGGATCAATTGCCATTTGGCGGAGGCTGCATCAACGACACTGTTTCGCACGTCGGAAGCGTCTATCTGCCTTTTGGTGGCGTCGGATCTTCTGGCTTGAACTCCTATCATGGAAAAGCAAGCTTTGAGACCTTTACGCACGCCAAATCAATCGTCAAAAAGTCGACAAAATTATCGACCAACTTAACGTTCCCTCCGTATAAAAACAAAGCAAAATGGATCCGGACAGTATTGAAGTAAAAAGTGTGCTTTAGCTTTGTGGAATGGTGACAATAAGTAAAGAGATAAAAAAGCCTCCCGCCATTCAGGTGGGAGGCTTTTGGTTAGGGTGCAGACGTAAGCGGCAACGTGACAATGACGCAGGCACCTTGTTCTTCAGAACTTGCGATCGCTAAGCTGCCGCCATGTTCTTGTGCTATTTTTTGAGAAATTAATAGACCAAGCCCAGTTCCCGTAGCTTTCGTCGTATAAAACGGTTCGAATACCCGTTCTGCGAGTTGCGGCGGAATGCCAGGACCATCGTCTTTAAAAGAGATCTTCAGTTGTGCGCCTTCGTGATGGGCAGTTATTTTCAAAATGCCGCCGTGTTCCATCGCTTCGATTGCATTCTTTAGAATATTGATGAACACTTGCTTTAAGTGATGCTCTTCTCCTTCTGCGAAAAATGGCCCCGAGACGTCTGCTTTGACCGAAATATGATGAAGCACGAATTCCGGCCCGAACAAAAAAATACATTCATCGAGAACTTTGCCGATGTCGAGCTGTTTCTTTTGGGAAGCTTGCGGTTTCGCCAGAATCAGAAATTCACTGATGATCAAATTGATGCGCTCAAGCTCCGATTGCATCAAGGAAGTGTAGTTCGGATAGCGGTGGTTCGGGTCATTATGCATCATTTGGACAAATCCAGAGATGACGGTCATCGGATTCCGAATCTCATGGGCCACTCCTGCGGCGATTTCACCCGCCATTTTCAATTTTTCCGTTTGCAGAAGCATCCGTTCTGTTTCTTTGCGATAACTGATATCACGGGAAATGACAGACGTGGCGATGACCTCACCATGCGAATCGAAAATCGGCGACAGCGTGATTTGGGCAGGGAACCGTGTGCCGTCATGCTTGATATCTTCGGTTTCCAGTGTGAAGCTTTCGCCTTGGCGGACTTTGGCTGCGCGCCGTTCTGCTTCTTCTGCGCATTCTGGCGGATAAAGAGGAATGACTTTGCCGAGACAGCTATCAGCAGTCCAGCCGTATAATTGAACGAAGGCAGGATTGATCGCGATGATGCGCCCTTCAAAGTCAAAAACGGCAATGGCGTCTTTGGCTGCCTGGAAGAATAAATCGAGATAGCCTTCTTTAGACGTGAGGGCTTTTTCCATCGAGGCATTGCGCAGTTCCAATTGACGCCAATAATTACTGAAATAAACGCTATGCAAAATCGTCAACAGCATCACCAGCCCGAAAAACATCAGCATTGAAACATAGATATACTCTAACGAACCGTTTGACTGGAAGCGCCCGAAAATAACTGTCAGCACAATCACTTCGGTAATGGTCAACAATGACAAGGCGAGAAGGGACCGGGTATCGTTATAAAGCGACGCCGCCACAATCGGGAGAATGAAGTAAATGGCTGTAATAAACGACAGCGATTCAAACTGCAAAATTAAGATATAGATATTTAATGCAATTAATATGGCAAAACGCAACCGGGAAGGGGGCAATTTCGTATATAGTAGAGTAAATAATGCAGAGTAGGCGAGCATGCCGAATATCGGCGCGATGATGGAAGCGTTAAAGTCGACAAAATAATTTAAGACCAAATGCGCCAGGCTGCCAAAGCCGAAAAGATGGATAAATAATTGATTGCGCTTGCGGGTTATCAGTGAGCGTTCCATAATTGCACCTCATCATGCTAAGAGTCTTACTCATCTTACTATAGTCGGGACTGTGCGAAAATGGCAGTTTTTGATATGATTAAAAAATCAAGGAGTGATTAAATTGGCTTTTGACTGGAAAGAACAAGAAACGATCAACACCTTGGAGCAATTGGTGAAAATCCCGAGTCCATCCGGCTACACGATGCAAGTAATGAATTTCGTCACGGATTTTTTCGACCAGGTGTCCATTCCATACATAACAACAAATAAAGGCGGCGTCATCGCAACGATTAAAGGGCAGGACGATAAACGCCATCGCTTGCTTACGGCACATGTCGATACGCTCGGTGCAATGGTGAAAGAAATCAAGCCATCCGGGCGCTTGAAGCTATCGCTGGTGGGCGGATTCAAATTCAACGCCATTGAAGGCGAGAATTGCTTGATCCACACTGCAGGCGGTGAAACCATTACTGGCACGATTCTACTTCATCAGACAACGGTCCATGTGTACCGCGATTCGGGCACAGCTGAGCGTTCAGCAGACAATATGGAAGTACGCTTGGACCTCAAATGCAGTTCGGCAGAGGACGTCCGCAAACAAGGCATTGAAGTAGGAGATTTTGTATCATTCGATCCGCGTTTCATCAAAACGGAAAGCGGATTTATCAAATCACGCCACCTCGATGACAAAGCGAGCACCGCCCTGTTGCTGCAATTGGCAAAGCAAGCGGCAAATGGGGAAACTTTGCCCCAGACAACTCATTTCTATATCTCCAATAATGAAGAAATCGGCTATGGCGGCAATTCCAATATTCCAGTAGAGACGGAAGAATACATTGCTGTCGATATGGGAGCCATTGGAGATGGCCAACAATCCGATGAATACACGGTTTCGATTTGTGCTAAAGATTCGAGTGGTCCTTATCATTACGGGCTGACTCGCCAATTGATCGCTTTGGCAAAAGAGCGGAACATCGAGTACAAAGTGGACATTTATCCGTATTATGGATCTGATGCTTCTGCAGCAATCGGGGCTGGTGCTGATGTAAAACACGCATTATTTGGCCCTGGGATTGAAGCATCCCACGCGTATGAACGAACACATAGCGATTCTTTAAAAGCAACAGCAGCACTTCTTCATGCGTATATCAACTCACCGCTCGGGTCATCATACTAGGGGGATTTTAGATGGACAGCAAGCAATTATTTAATCATATTTCAATTTCATCCATAAAAGGGGAATTGCCCGAATCTATTTCTCATATCACAATGGATTCCAGAGAGATTGTGCCAGGCTCCTTATTTGTCTGCATTAAAGGCTATACCGTTGACGGCCACGATTTTGCTGAACAAGCAGTAAAACAGGGCGCTGCGGTTATCTTAGCGGAAAAACCACTGAATTTAGAAGGCGCAGCTGTCGTAACAGTTCTCGATACAAGCCGGGCACTTGGCATTTTAGCGGCGCGCTTTTATGACCACCCTTCCAAACGGCTGAATATGATCGGCGTGACGGGGACCAACGGAAAAACCAGTGTCGCGGGAATGCTTCACGCGATGCTTATGGAACTCGGGAAAACCTCCGCTTTGACCGGGACAATTGGTTTCAATTTAAACGGGGAACTGCATCCATCCGCGAATACGACAAGCGATGCCTTAACAACACAGCAAATGATTTGTCGCGCTTTAGAGGCGGGGAGCTCCCATATGACGATGGAAGTTTCTTCACATGGTCTCGTTCTAGGCCGGTTGGCTGGCGTTGAGTTCGATACGGCTATTTTTACGAATTTAACTCATGACCATTTGGATTTTCACGGAACGATGGAGGAATACGGCCACGCCAAAGGGCTGCTGTTCTCGCAACTCGGACAGGATTTGACGCAGAACAAACGGGCAGTCTTGAATGTAGATGACGAATGGTCTGAAAAATTTGCAGCCATGACTCCTTTCCCTGTCTATACGTATGGCTTGGAGAATGACGCGATGTTCCGTGCGACTGATATCCGGTTAGAAGCAAAAGGAACGTTCTTTACTTTGCAATGTCCATCCGGTGATTTTCCGATTCAGATGAAATTGCTCGGTCACTTTAACGTTTATAATGCACTGGCAGCGATTGCAGCATTATTTGCAGAAGGCCATCCGATTGAACGGGTAATCGCTGCGCTCGAAGCCATTTCTCCAGTCGAAGGCCGTATGCAAATGGCAGAAATCGATGCACCCGTCTCGGTTTTCATCGATTATGCGCACACGCCGGATGCAATTGAAAAAGCCATTGCCGCTGTCGAGGACTTCAAGACCGGCCGGCTTATCTTTTTGGTTGGCACAGGGGGCAATCGTGATAAGACGAAGCGGCCCATCATGGCAGAAAAAGCCTCCGTTGCGGATTATGTCGTCCTGACAACAGACGATCCGCGTTATGAATCGTACGACAGCATCTTGAGCGATCTAGCGGCAGGCATGCAACATGAGCAATATGCTTGCATCGGAGACCGCGAAGAGGCAGTCCGTCACGCCGTACAGCAGGCACAAGCGGGCGATATCATCATTTTAGCTGGCAAAGGGCATGAAGATTATCAGATTATCGAAAACAAGAAATACCCTCATAGTGATAAAGAAATAGCAGAAAACGAAGCGCAGCGTAAATTCGGATCATGAACGAGAACGGGGAAATCGAAGTATTTTCCCCCGTTCATTTTTGCGTTTCAGCTATGAGCGCTTTCCGCAACTTCGGGCGATAGTTCTTGTTTTTTGCACGGTCCTTCTCTAAGATAGAGAGAGGAAATTAAAGGAGCGTATACAATGTCAGACCAATTACAACAAGCAATTGAAAGCAGAAGAACTTTCGCAATCATCTCCCACCCGGATGCTGGGAAAACGACTTTAACGGAAAAACTTTTGCTGTTCGGCGGCGCGATTCGCGATGCCGGAACAGTCAAAGGGAAAAAGACCGGGAAATTCGCTACGTCCGACTGGATGGAAATCGAGAAACAGCGCGGTATTTCCGTTACCTCATCTGTTATGCAATTCGATTATTCAGGCCATCGTGTCAATATTCTCGATACTCCTGGGCACCAAGATTTCAGTGAAGATACTTACCGCACATTAATGGCCGTCGACAGCGCGGTTATGATCATCGATGTTGCCAAGGGGATTGAAGCTCAAACCGTGAAGCTATTCAAAGTCTGTAAAATGCGCGGTATTCCGATTTTCACCTTTATCAACAAAATGGACCGCCAAGGTAAAGAGCCTCTTGAATTGATGGAAGAGCTGGAAGAAGTGCTTGGCATCCAATCCTACGCAATGAACTGGCCAATCGGCATGGGGAAAGAGTTCATGGGCATTTACGACCGTTTTAACAAGCGCGTTGAACCATTCCGCACTGATGGCGAGCGTTTTATGGAACTTGATGAAAACGGCCACCTTGCTGGAGAACATGAAATGAAGCAAACTTCCTATTACACGCAAGCGTTAGAAGATATCGAATTGCTGGAAGAAGCAGGAAACAAATTTTCCTTTGACCGCGTAGAAAAAGGCGAATTGACGCCTGTATTCTTTGGTTCAGCACTGGCCAATTTTGGTGTCGAGACTTTCCTGGAAACTTATTTGCAATTTGCGCCGCAACCGCAGCCGCGATTGACCAAGCAAGAAGATATTGTCGATCCTGTAGAAACACCGTTTTCTGGCTTTGTCTTCAAAATTCAAGCCAATATGAATCCGGCGCACCGTGACCGCATCGCTTTTGTCCGCATCGTCTCAGGGGAGTTCGAGCGCGGCATGAACGTCACCTTATCACGTACCGGAAAATCTTTTAAACTATCGCAAACCACCCAGTTTCTAGCGGATGACCGGGAAATGGTCACTGAAGCGGTCGCTGGTGATATTATTGGGCTTCACGATGTAGGCAATTACCAGATCGGCGATACGATCACAAGCGGCAAGAAATTCGAATTTGAAGCCTTGCCTCAATTTACACCGGAATTGTTTATGAAAGTGACGGCAAAAAACGTCATGAAGCAAAAGCATTTCCATAAAGGAATTCTACAGCTCGTCCAAGAAGGCGCTATCCAGTATTACAAAACACTGCATTTGGAAGAAGTCATTCTTGGCGCAGTTGGACAGCTTCAGTTTGAAGTGTTCGAGCACCGCATGAAAAATGAATACAATGTAGACGTCAGAATGGAACCAGTCGGCAATAAAATTGCACGCTGGATCGAAAACGAGGAAGATGTTAAAGAGTCAATGTCAAGTGGCCGCTCCATGCTGGTTAAAGACCGCTATGACAATTTAGTGTTCTTGTTCGAAAACGATTTTGCAACGCGCTGGTTCCAAGATAAAAATCCGGAAATCCGCTTGTATAGTCTTCTATAAGAAATAAATTTCCAACAGCCTGCCTTTTTGGCAGGCTGTTTTTGGTATACTGGCAAACAAGCTATTATTTTTCATTGCTACGGAAAACATGGCGGTCTTGTGAACAGACGACCTTAAGTTTGCGGTACAGGGCATTTTTTCTTATGATTAAAGGACCAGGCATAGAGAGGGATTGAAGAAATGAAACTAAGCGATTTTTCCATTAAGCGACCAGTACTGACCATTGTGACGATGATTTTGGTCATCATTCTAGGGGCGGTATCGTTTCTTCGCATACCGGTAACGTTAATTCCAGAGTTGAATCCGCCGATTGGCGTAGTAGTTACCAATTACCCAGGAGCCAGCCCGACGGAAGTAAACGAAAAAGTGACCAAACCGCTAGAAGAAAGCTTGGCGACTTTGCCGGGAATCGAATCGGTTCAGTCGAATAGCCAAGAAGGATCCAATTTCATCTTGCTGGAGTTTGGCTGGGACACAGATATTGACGATGTGCAGTCAGAAGTCACACAACGAATCGCCCAAACGCCGATTCCGGACGACTCAAACGATCCGCGCTTCTTGAAATTCGATCCGTCGCAATTCCCAATCATCCAATTGTCTTTGCGCGCTACTGACGCTGGGCAAGATGTCCGTGCCATTGCAGAAGAGTTGGAAACCCAGCTGCGTCAGACAGACGGCGTAGCGAGCGTGAACGTCTCCGGCTCTTTGATCGAGGATATTTCGATCAAGCTGGACCCCGAAGAACTCGAAGAAAGGGGATTGCAGCAAGCAGATATTGTTCAATTGATCCAAGCAAACAATATTTCCTTACCAGGCGACCCCATTGAAACGGAAGACGGGCGCAATTTAACAACGCGCATTGTCAGCACGCTCGAAAGTGTTGAGGACCTTGAAGACTTGATCGTGACGGTCGATCCACTTTCCGGCGACAATGTCACAGTGGCTGATGTTGCGGAAGTCGCAGTGACAGAACGGGAAACTAGCAGCGAGACGCGTGCCAATGAAGAGCCGGCGGTATTGCTGTCGGTGCTTCAGGAATCCGGTGCCAACACAGCAGACGTTTCGACCGCTTTTCAAGAACGTCTCGATGAATTGCTTGCAGAAGAGCGCTTCTCGGCTGTAGAGGCGGATATTCTATTTGACCAGGGAGACTATGTTAAACTGGCCATCAATAATATCGGACAAACTCTAATCCTGGGCGGCATATTCGCGATGCTGGTGTTGTTCTTCTTCCTCCGCGGAATCAAGAGCCCAATCATCATCGGTGTGGCAATTCCTTATTCGGTCATCGTGACCTTTGTATTGATGTTCTTTGCCGACTTCGCGTTGAACATTTTGACACTTGGTGCTTTAGCGCTTGGCATTGGGATGCTTGTCGATAATGCCATTGTCGTCATCGAAAACATCGAACGCCATTTGGCGATGGGCAAAAAGCCGAAACAAGCAGCATCAGATGGATCGCGTGAAGTGGCTGGGGCAATCACTGCTTCGACATTGACCACTGTCGCCGTATTCGTTCCAGTTATTTTCATCTCCGGCCTAATCGGAGAAATTTTCTTTGAGTTTGCGTTAACGATTTCGTTCAGCTTAATCGCTTCGCTTGCTGTCGCCCTCACTGTCATTCCAATGATGGCTTCTCGGATGCTCGGCCAAAAAGACGGTAAACCAAAGACAGTGAAGCCTGATTCTAAAGGTGTTCGTGGATTTGAGAAAAGCGTATTGTGGGCATTGCGCCACCGCATTCTTGTGCTGTTGACCGCCTTGTTGTTCCTTGGCCTTGGCGCATTCGGTGTTTCCCAAGTGGGAACTGAATTCTTGCCGGCGACAGATGAAGGATTCGTCAGCGTTACGGTTGAGCTCGAAAACGGTTCGTCGACAGCGGCAACCGACGAAGTAGTGCAAAGAATAGAAGAAGAACTGAAGGCTGAAGAAGAAGTCGATGTATACGTCAGCTTGATCGGCGCGACTCAACAAGGTCAGGCGCAAGGCAGCGCAGAATCCAATACGGCAGAAATTTACGTGAAACTCGTGCCGCTGGATGAACGCGAACGTTCGGTCTTTGAGTTCGTCGATGATGTACAGCCGCAAGTCCTTGAGGAAATTGGGGACGATGCACTTGTCAACTTTAATCTGCAAACAGCAGCCGGCTCAACACCTAATACATTGAGCTTTACGGTGACCGATACGGACAAACAGCGATTAGATGAAGCGGTTGCTGCAATTGACGGTGAATTGGCTAGCCTACCGAATGTGGTCGAATTGACCAACGACCGTCAGGAAACGATCGACGAAATACAGATGACGATCGACCGGGAAGCAGCGACTGAAAACAGCCTGGCCCCGGTGCAAATTGCTCAGACAGTCAACAACATCACGCGCGGCGTGCTTGCAACACAAGTTATCGATGAACGTGATGAAGTGCTCAGCGTTTTTGTTTCTTATGACGAAGAGCAGCGGGACAGTGTTGAAAGCTTACGTGAACTGACACTGCGCACACCATCCGGCGCATTTGTCGAGTTACAGGACCTGGCTGATATCGAAGTCGCACAAGGGCCTGTTTCGATCAGCCGAGTGGACCAGGCTGAAAGTGTATCATTCACGCTGCAATATCCGTCCAATCAAACATTAGGAGATATCTCCACTGTAGTCGATGAAGCAATCGCAGATTTGGATCTATCGGATCAGACAGTGGTTTCCTTTGGCGGAGACCGCGAGCTGTTCGAAGATTCCATCGATGATATGTTATTGGCTGTTGTATTGGCGATCGTTCTCGTTTACATCGTGATGGCCGCACAATTCGAGTCATTCAAATATCCATTGGTAATCATGTTCACGGTGCCATTGATGGTCATCGGGGTGTCGATTGCGCTATTCGTCACACAGACGCCAATCAGCATCACCGCCGTCATCGGAGTCCTGGTCCTTGTCGGAATAGTCGTCAACAACGGGATTGTGCTCGTTGATTACATCAATCAACGAAAAGAAGCTGGACTCGCTTCCTTTGAAGCGATTGTGACGGCGGTTCATGACCGGAGAAGACCGATCTTAATGACGGCCTTGACCACAATTTTAGGTCTCTTGCCATTAGCCATCGGCATTGGAGAAGGCACTGAAATTAACCAGCCGATGGGGATTGCCGTTATCGGCGGCTTGATCAGTTCGACTTTCCTATCCCTCTACGTCGTTCCGGTTGTCTACAGTTTGTTTGACCGGGAGACGCGCTTTATGAACAGCAAGAAAAGAAAAGCGGCTAGAGCAGAGAAATAAATAAACAAATTAAAAAACCTGTGCAGAGAGCTCTGCACAGGTTTTTCATCTGAAAATTTCATGCTTGCCCCTTCATTTTTTAGTAAAATACAGAAAAGGGGTGTGATTGGATGAATAGAATGGTCTTTACGGGTTTCCCGGGATTTATCGCCACGCGGTTGATGGAGTCGTGTGCACAAAAAGGGTTTAGCTTGTCGGCAATCGTTTTGCCTAGCGAGATGGAAAAAGCACAAAAGCAGGCTGATCGAATTAGGCAGCAAACAGGCTGTGGAACGATCCGTTTACTGCCGGGAGACATCACAATGGCGGGCTTGGCGCTTTCAGAGGAAGATAGATCCTGGTTGGAAGACCAACAGCTCATCTTTTGGCATTTGGCGGCTATCTACGATTTGGCAGTGCCGGAACACATCGCGAAAAAAGTCAATATTCTCGGTACACAAAATATCAACGACTTAGTCAAATCATTGAATAAGCTGGAGCGTTATATGTATTTCAGCACCGCTTATGTAGCAGGCAACAGAGAAGGCATATTGCGCGAAGATGAACTCATCCGTCCCCAAGCATTCAAAAACCATTACGAAGAGACGAAGTATGAAGCAGAACTCCTCGTCGAGCAATTGAAACCACAAGTGCCGACTACGATCATCCGTCCGGGAATCGTCAGGGGGCACTCAGTAAGCGGGGAAACATCCAAATTCGACGGCCCATATTTTTTCTTGAATATGATTGACCGAATGAAGCATTTGCCGGCTATCCCGTATATTGGGCATTCGAATACCACCATAAATGTAGTGCCTGTCGATTACATCCTTGACGCCTCTATTTATTTGAGCCAACTCAAAAAAGCGGAATCGGCAACCGTTCACTTGACTGACCCCGAGCCCCATCCTGTAGAAGAAGTATACCGGGCAATGGTCTTTGAAATGACCGGACGCTATCCGAAAGGAAGAATTCCAAAGAATCTCGCAAAGTTCTCGATGTCGATGCCAGCCATTCGAAAACATCTCGGAGTCGAAGCGGAAACTTTGGATTATATGGACTGGCAAGCGCATTTCGATACGCAAAATGCGCTTGCCTTATTAAAAGAAAGTGGCATCCGGCCAGCAGATTTTCTCGAAACCATTCCCGCTATGGTAGCCTTTTACAACGAGCATAAAAAAGACCGCACTTATCATGTGACCATTGCCTAATAGTTTACATAGGATAGGCAAGTGCTATAATACAGCTACAGACAAATAATTCGGACTCTCGACAAAGGGGAGTAGCTATAGGGAAACCTATTTCACAGTCGTCAAGACGTGGCTTTTGGCCATCGGTTGTGATAGCGCATAGTATAACGCTTAGCAAGACCTTTGCCTTTTGTAGGCTTGGGTCTTTTTTGTCGGGGAAAAATAGGAGGAGAAGTATGGATACATTATTATTGGAATATGCATGGGTCTTGCTTGTGCTGATTGGGCTCGAAGGTTTGCTCGCTGCTGATAATGCGGTAGTGATGGCTGTCATGGTCAAGCATTTGCCGAAGCGCCAGCAGAAGAAAGCCTTATTTTACGGTTTGGCAGGAGCCTTTGTTTTTCGGTTTGCCGCTTTGTTCATGATCACCTTATTAGTGAATATATGGCAAATACAGGCGATCGGCGCGGCATATTTGCTATTTATCTCAGCCAAACATATATACGACCAACGACAAGGTGAAGAGCATTCGATAGAGCCTGAAACGACAAAAGGATCAAGCTTTTGGATGACGGTCTTGAAGGTGGAAGTGGCCGATATTGCTTTTGCCATCGACTCGATGCTCGCCGCCGTAGCGCTGGCAGTGACTTTGCCGCATCTCGGAGAGTTTGACATCGGCGGTATTAATGGAGGGCAGTTTGGCGTGATGTTAGCGGGGGGCTTGATTGGCGTAATCATCATGCGTTTTGCTGCGCATAAATTCGTCCGGCTATTGGAAAAGTATCCTCAGCTTGAGACTGCGGCATTTGTAGTGGTCGGCTGGGTAGGCATTAAATTGGTCGTTTTGACTTTATCCCACGAAAAACTGGGCGTCCTGCCGCATGACTTCCCGCATTCAACAGGGTGGACGATCACATTCTGGCTAGTATTACTGGGCATTGTTCTGGTTGGCGTATTAACTGGCCTTAGAAAGAACAAGCAACAAAATGCGTAGGCGCTTAACAAATAACCTTGCGGAGTAAATGCTCTGCAAGGTTATTTTTCTGCAATTTTTCACATGACGGACACAAGAGAGACTTGTCACACGAATGTAATACTCAGCACGCCCCCTCGTTCTTCTAAATTCTTAGACTGAAAGCTACAATAGAGTAAATGGATTTGAAATGGGGTGAGTTGCATGCTATTGACTGCTTTGGGCGGTTTGTTTGGTTATCGAGAAACGCCGGCTGAAACTTTGGCTAAGCTCGCGCAACAAGGCGATGAAGACGCTGAAGAACAATTGATTTCTTCACATATCCCGTTCGTGAAAAAAACCGCCGCACAAGTATGCAAACGGTTCATCGACGATCATCAGGATGAATACAGCATTGCCCTCCTGGCTTTTCATGAGGCGATTCGCCAATACCGTCCGGGACATGAGGCTTCATTTTTAACGTTTGCCCATATGGTCATCCGGCGTAGAGTGATCGACCATATTCGGAAAGAGAGCAGGCGGCAGGAATTTAGCCATGATTTCATGGCTTTGCCGAATGAAGATCATCACAACCCTATCGGCGACCGCGCATCGGCTGCTTTCTATTCAGAACAGGAGCAGACGGCTAAGCGGCGTGAAGAAATCATGCAATTCGAAGAAATGCTCTCAACGTTCGATTTGTCTTTCCAAATGATCGCCAAAGTTTCTCCAGCGCATGAAGACGCAAGGCGAAATGCCATCCAGATTGCGCAATTAGTGGCGGAAACAGATGAATACAAGCAATTTTTGCTCGATAAGAAAAAACTTCCGGTCAAGGATATTGAGGCATTGGTCCAGGTCTCAAGGAAAACCATTGAGCGAAACCGGAAATACATAATAGCAATGGCTCTCTTGATGATGAGCGAGTTGCATTATTTAAAAGATTATTTAAAGGGGCGGTTAAACTAATGCAAATGCAAAAAGGCATATGTATGGAACTTGATGGAGACCGTTCTGTCTACATGCTCGCAGATGGACGCTTTGTAACCGGCAAGCCAACAGCTGACACGGTCGTGGGCGATGAGGCATATTTCGAACCCGTAAAGGTTTCGAATCGTCGTTTCAAGCCATTCGCCATGCCGCTTATCGCATCCGTTGCCGCGCTGTTTTTGTTTATTTCCACATGGGTGCTGCCTACTGATGAAGCGTATGGGTATGTGCAGGTCGAATCCAATCCCGGTATTGAAATGGGAGTGAATGACGATTGGCATGTCATTTCAATGAGGGACTTGAATGAAGATGGCAAACAATTGATTGCCAAATTGGCGGATTGGGAAAATGAAGAATTTGAAGCGGTATTGCAAAATGTCCTCAGTTTATCTGTAGACGAAGATACTGAGCATGTGACCATTACCACAGTACAAGAAGGTGATGGAACGGATGCTACGGTCAAAGTCGAACAAATCGCTTTGGCGGCGTTGTTCACGGGAAACAATCAAGCATTACAAATACATTTGAAAAAAGCGAATAAAAAACAATGGCGTGAGGCGAAAGAGCAGCAAGTGCCAGTAGCCAGGCTGATAGAGAAAGACCGGACTTTTACATCGCCGCGCAACCAAGAAAACGACGTGCAGCCTGCACAAAATGAAGGCATCAAGGTAAAACAAGAACCGGAAGACCAGGAATCCCCTGCCAAAGTTCAACGACCTGAACCTCCCAAGGCTAAAAAGGAAAATGAACCAGCTTCTACAAATAGCAATAAAGAGGAAAAGCCCAAAAAACCAGACACTCAGTCTAAACCGGCATCAGATAACACTGACAACAACAAAGTTAAAGAACCTGCTGTAAAAGTACCAGCGGCTCCAAAAGAGACGAAAAAACAAGAAAAACCGGAACCCGTAAAACCCAAAAGCTCAAATGCTGGAGAAGGCAATAATTCCGGGAATTCCAAAGCCAAAACAAAGCCGAAAAAAGAGCCCGCTTCTTCTAGTAACAGTAAAGCCGAACAGTCAAAACAAGACAGCCAAAGCAAAGGCAATCCAGTTCCAGACAAGCCGAAAGACCAGGAAAACAAACTCAACAAAGGCAAAGACAATAGCAATAATAGCAACAGCAACGAGAAGGACAACAGCAACAACGGAAACAACAAAAACAACAAAAACAGCAACAAAAACAGCAACAAAAACAGCAATAACAACAGCAATAACAACAGCAACAACAGCAAGGAAAATAGCAATACTAACAGCAATTCATCAAAGGCAGATAAGGAAAAGACCAAAAAACCGAAGGACTAGGGAGAAACAGGTTATGCCTTTTGTGAAAACAGCTGTCCATTTGGCCGAAGAGTAGCACAGCCGGTGACGGTTTGATCTAAAAAAACGCTTATTCCTCGAACACCGCACCATGCGGCAATGTCTAGGGGAAAAAAGCGTTTTTTTTATGGCATTTGGAAAGTAAACAGCAAAAGTGGCGGTTTCCGGCGGAATATTTACAAGGAAGGCGGTGCTTTACAAAAAAGCCCTTTTCTTTTCACTGTACTTTACATAGAATGGGAAGAGAGTTAGTTGCAGAAGGGAATTTTACGCTTATGAACAAATCATTTCAACGTGTCCGAAATCTTACACCTGCACAGGCAATCGTAGCGTATTATTTCGTAGCGATTGCTTTTTCCTTTTTGCTTTTGCGGCTTCCGGGAGTCCTGCAGCCTGGAGTGAGCATGACCTACATCGATACGTTATTTACCGCCGTTAGCGCGGTTAGCGTTACCGGCCTGACCGTCATTGATGTCTCCCAGACTTTATCCGTGTTTGGCATCATCGTTTTGATGGTCATCTTGCAGTTCGGCGGTATTGGCATCATGTCGATCGGAACATTTTTCTGGATTCTTCTCGGCAAGCGAATTGGGCTGAGAGAACGCCAATTGATCATGGTCGACCACAACCAATCGAGCATGGCAGGCGTCGTCAAATTGATTACCGAAATCGTTAAGATTCTCTTGTTGATCGAAGCGATTGGTGCACTCATTTTGACTGTCTACTTCACGCAATACTTCTATAGCTTCGGTGAAGCACTTTTACACGGCGTGTTCGGATCGGTCACAGCAACGACCAATGGCGGATTTGACATTACAGGTGCATCTTTGCAGCCCTATGTCGATGATTATTTCGTCCAAATCGTCAATATGTTATTAATCATTCTTGGGGCGATTGGCTTTCCTGTATTGATCGAGTTAAAAGAGTTCTTGTCGAATGAAACCAAAAACTTCCGCTTTTCATTGTTCACTAAAATTACAACGAGCATCTTCGGCATGCTGCTTGTTGTCGGAACGATCGGCATCTTGATCTTGGAGTCGGTTAATGCATTTAAAGGAATGTCGTGGCATCAGACCTTCTTTGGGGCGTTGTTCCATTCGGTCTCTTCCCGCTCCGGTGGCTTGGTGACCATCGACATTACCCAGTTCAGCGACGCGACCAATGTATTCATGAGTGCGCTTATGTTCATTGGGGCCTCGCCAAGTTCAGCAGGTGGCGGTATCCGGACGACCACTTTTGCAATCGCCATTTTGTTTTTGATCAATTTTGCAAGAGGCAAGAATACCATTCAAATTTTCAACCGTGAAATCGAGTTGATTGATGTGTTTAGGTCGTTTGCAGTTTTGTTCCTTGCGGGGACAATGGTCATCGTTGCGACGATGCTGTTGATCATCACTGAACCGAATGCATCGATCGTAGAGATTCTCTTTGAAATCACTTCAGCATTCGGTACGTGCGGGATGTCGCTGGGACTGACGAGTGACTTGTCCTCAGTCGGCAAAGTGATCGTCATGATTTTGATGTTCATCGGCCGCGTTGGCTTGATTTCCTTCTTGTTTACCATCGGTGGAAAAACAGATCCAACAAAATTCCATTATCCGAAAGAGCGTGTCATCATTGGATAAGTCGGCCTTGCGTGCTATTCGGCCAGCAAAGGGATATAATTAAAGCAATCGAGTGATTATAGCAGAAATGAGTGAACGAAAATGAATGAAGACATTAAGCAGTCATTGAAACTGTTTATCGTGTTGTCCCGTGCGCATAAAGCAATCTCGGAACAAACCAACCAATTTTTTCAGGAAAACGGCGTCAATCCAACAGAATTTGCAGTGCTGGAGTTGCTTTATCATAAAGGGCGCCAGCCGCTACAAAAAATTGGCGGAAAAATCCTTCTAGCGAGCGGATCGATTACTTATGTTATCGATAAGTTGGAAAAGCGCGGCTTTATTACGCGCGTCAACTGCCCGACCGATCGCCGCATTACGTATGCGGAAATTACAGAAGAAGGAAAGGCATTTATGGCGGATATCTTCCCGTCTCACGAACAAAAATTGCATGACTTGACGGCTGCTTTATCTACTCAAGAAAAAGAACAAGCCATCGAATTGATGAAAAAAATCGGTTTGTCGATCAAAGACTTATCCTATTAAAAAAAGATCCTCCGCTTGGGAGGATCTTTTTCTATTTTTATCCGGGCGTTGCTTTACAGTGGCAATGGAAGAACGATGAACAAGAGAACGAGCACCACCAAATGAGTGATGATGAGCAGCGGCATGCTGCGCTTCCATTCATAAAGTAAGCCGAGCAATACACCGGCAACAACGCCCGCTACGATGCTTGGCCAAAATCCGCTGAAAGCTAAGGCGATGCCGAATAAGAGCGAAGCGCCCAAGATAGCGAATGGCGGCTTCATATATTTTTTCAGTTGCTGCTGTATATAGCCGCGCCAGAAAAGTTCTTCACCAGGCACGATAACAAACATCAGCAATAGGTAATGCCAAATGCTAGTCGGGGCAAACAAGGTTTGCAGAGCAGATACAGGCCCTTCAACATTCAGTGGAAGGACATCGAATACCAGGTAGCCAATCGCTAAAATGGCATAGATGATCGTACCGAACACAAGGCCATATATTAATGATTTCCAGGTTTTTAATTCATCGAATACAGAGTAATGAACAAGCGCGATCGACATCAAGACTAAAATCGCAAATGTGTGCATATACCAGAAGATGGCGGTGTTTTCGAAAGCCAAGTGGTACAAGTAAAGCGAAAGCGGCAACAGCCAAATCAGCGTATGGCGCTTTAATAAAGTAAACATAAAAAAATCCTCCTAAAATCAACCAACGCTGCCCATATTGTAGGGTCAAGCGTGATGTAGCTGGACGAGTAAGGTTTCGTCCGTATAGTATTATAACAGAAGCATTTTAACAAAACGAAAAGAAAGGGGAACATTTCATGACTGATTATGCGAATGAACTAGAACGATTAAAAACGGGGGAGATCGAAACACTCGACATCCCGAAAGAGGAATTCCTGAAATTCCGTGAGATTTTAACTGAAAGGGAAGACTTCAAGCATTTTCGTGGAACCGCATTCCATCACGGCAAAACACAATACGAATATACGATAGAACCATCAAAATAAAATCTAAGCAAAAATGCCGTTGCGTCGTAAGTCTTACAAAAAGTGATGAAGTTTTTTTGAAAAGAGGTTTAGCCCTTGTTTGGAGAGGGCATAGTATACTTGAACACAGCAACATTCTCATTTCCCCCTTTTGTGGCCGGACCTTTATGGATCGGCCTTTTTTTTTATGCCAAAAAGAAGGGTGAATAGACTGATAATTTTTGCTATTATGGAAGTACAGAGGAGGCAATCAAATGAAAATTGGATTTATTGGTACAGGGGTCATGGGTAATAGCATTGGACGCCATCTGCTGGAGGGAGGCCATGAGCTTTCTGTATTTACAAGAACTGCAAAAAAAGCTGACGATCTCTTGGAACGAGGCGCATCATGGAAAGATACGCCTCGGGAACTGGCAACAGATGCAGAAGTGATTTTCACGATGGTCGGTTACCCGGAAGATGTCAGAGAAATCTACTTCGGCGAGAACGGCTTATTAGCCAATGCTAGCAGAGGAACGGTGCTCGTCGATTTGACCACTTCCCAGCCGAAACTGGCTCAGGAAATTTCAGATGCAGCACGTGCTAAAGGTTTGCATGCACTGGATGCCCCAGTTTCTGGTGGGGATATCGGCGCAAAAAACGCGGTGCTGTCCGTTATGGTCGGCGGCGAGGAAGACGTGTTCAAGCAATTGCTTCCACTGTTTCGGTTATTTGCAGGCAACATCATTCTCCAAGGCCCGGCCGGTTCTGGACAACACACAAAAATGTGCAACCAGATCAATATCGCAAATAATATGTTAGGAGTCTGCGAATCGTTGATTTATGCAAAAAAAGCAGGATTGGACCCGGAGAATGTGCTGCGATCAATTTCAGCTGGTGCTGCTGGATCTTGGTCATTATCGAACTTGGCTCCGAAAATGATAGAAGGCGATTTTCGACCTGGATTTTATATCAAACATTTCATCAAGGACATGAAAATAGCGGTAGAGGAATCTGAACGATGGGGCTTGGAGTTGCCAGGATTGAAGTTATCGCTCGGCATCTATGAGGAGCTCGAACGTGGAGGAGATGGTGACTTCGGCACACAAGCCTTAATTCGTCATTTTGACTTTGTGGAAAAATAACCAAAAAAAAACCGGCAAAATGCATTTGCCGGTGGATCAATCGAAATAGGATTTTTTAGGTGTATAGAAACGATTCGTTTCTTTCGGTTCATAGCGCTTGGAAAAAGCCGAGAGCGCAGTCTTTTTTTCCTGTGGCTTCAGCCCCGTATAATTTTGAAGCAATTCTTTCGCATGCTTCAGGTTCATACGGCTTGGCGGATTGCGATAGGATTCGTCCAAGTCACCAAAATGCTCGAGCGAATGGAAATCTTCCTTTTTGGGAAGCATGTGAAAATAATAATTACCGCATTTTACGAGGACAGATGATTGTTGTTGGCTTTTTCGGGGGTTTTTGCTGAAGTGCAGGCCAAGCTTTTGAGCTCGTTTTTGTTGAATCATCAGATTCAAAGATTGTTTTTTTAATGCATACAGAAATTGGTTGTCAGGAGCAGTCTTAGCGTGGCGGTTAACAGTGAAGATAGCTTGAGCGATTTCCGAATCTTTCGTCGTCAGGGACATGGACTCATTCCTTTCGCAATAGTGGATAAATTAATCTTTGCTTATCATATCAAAATTTTCAGTCACTGTACATAAACCGAATTCGATAAAAAACTGCAGATAAGACTCAAAAAAGGGGATGTTGAAATGTTAAGTGAGCAAACAATAATTGTAACCGGTGGTTCTAGTGGGATGGGCTTTCACATGGCAGAAAAATTTGCTGCTGAAGGGGCAAACGTCATCATTACGGGACGTGATATGGAAAAATTGAATGAGGCCTTGACTAAATTATCAGCGCTACGCGGACAGGCGGAAGCTTTCCAGATGGATGTCCGTGAGCCCGAACATGCTAAGGCGATGGTCAGTTTCGCTCACGAAAAATTCGGGAGAATCGATGGCCTCGTCAATAACGCGGCCGGAAATTTCATCGTCCATGCAGAGAAATTATCGCCAAATGGCTGGCGCTCTGTCATTGATATCGTCTTGAACGGGACGTTTTTTTGTTCTCATGCTGTAGGGAATTATTGGATTGAAAATGGAACAAAGGGGAATATACTAAATATGTTGGCAACATATGCCTGGAATGCCGGCGCTGGCGTTGCACACTCTGCCGCCGCAAAAGCCGGGGTCATGTCGCTGACTCGAACGCTTGCGGTCGAATGGGGTACGCAATACGGCATTCGTGTCAATGGAATTGCTCCTGGCCCAATCGAACGGACGGGAGGAGCGGAAAAATTGTTTGAGTCGCAAGAAGCGGTGCAACGGACTTTGAAATCTGTTCCTTTAGGACGGCTTGGAAAACCCGAAGAAGTGGCAGAACTGGCGGCTTTTATCATGTCGGAAAAAGCAGCTTATATGAATGGTGAAATCGTGACCTTAGACGGTGGACAGTGGTTGAATAAGTTTCCTTTTTAAGGCGAAATCCCCAATTAAATAGTTTCGGGAACCGTATTATGTTATGATGTAATCGAAGTGTTTCAGCATCATATGCGATGCAAAAGGAGTAGAGCACATGATTTCATTACCGAGCAAAGATTTTCTAGAAACCCCGATTGAAGAATTTGTCATCTCGTCCGAAAAAGTAGCACATGTCCAAATCGGCAATAGTGCCGAGCATGCTTTATTGGTTTTGACGAAGACCGGCTATTCAGCCATCCCGGTTTTGGATGCGAAGTACCGGTTTCACGGCTTAATTAATGCCCAGCGCATCACAGATGCCATTCTTGGAATGGACCATATAGAATATGAGAAACTAGGCAATATACGAGTCGAGGAGATCATGCAGACTGACTTGCCGCTGATCCATTTAAATGACCGCTTTCAAAGAGCATTGGATTTAGTGATTGACCAGAATTTCCTGTGTGTTGTGGATGACCATGGAATGTTTATGGGTATCTTAACGAGACGGATCGTCTTAAAGCAATTAAAAAAACAACTATACCAGTTCAAACGATAATCACCCTGAAAAAGGTCTCATCCATTGAGGCCTTTTTTTCTGCTGGTTGTGAAAGAAGGGAATAACATGAAACAACCGAAACGCCCACTCATTTTACTGGCAGTCATGCTGGCGATGTTCGTCTCGGCAGTTGAAGCGACCATAGTTTCGACTGCCATGCCAAGTATTGCTGCAGATCTCGGGGGCTTCTCAAAATACAGCTGGGTGTTTTCTGCTTATTTATTGATGAGTACCGTGACGGTGTTATTATATGGCAAGTTGGCGGATCTTGTTGGCAGGAAAGCGATTTTTGCTTTCGGCATGCTGTTGTTTTTATTCGGGTCATTACTCTGCGGTTTAGCGGACTCGATGGAGCAATTGATCGCTTTTCGCTTTATCCAGGGGCGGGAGCAGGGGCCATCATGCCGATTGCCTCGACTATTGTGGGAGATATATATTCCGCAGAGGAACGGGCAAAGATCCAAGGGTATTTGTCCAGCGTATGGGGCATTTCAGCCATCGCGGGGCCTGCCATCGGAGGCGTCTTGGTGGCGACGATTGGCTGGCAATATGTGTTTTGGGTCAACTTGCCGCTTGGGATCTTATCGCTGCTAGGCATCGTGATTTATCTAAAAGAACCAGTGCGCACGGAACGGGCGAAAATCGATTATAAAGGCGCCTTGTTTTTAACGCTTGCCCTGAGCAGTGTCTTGTATTTGCTGATTGAAGGGGGCGTGTCTTTCAATTGGCTCTCGGCTCCTTCTTATGGGCTTGCAGTGATGGGCACCTTGTTCTTGTTTTGGTTCGTCAAAGCAGAGCGTGCGTCGAATGATCCGATGATGCCTTTTGAAATTTGGCATAACCGGGCGATCCGCTATGCGAATTTGGTTTCACTTGCAACGGGAATTATTTTGATCGGCATATCCAGCTATTTGCCGGCTTATGTGACCGGCGTCATGGAACAGCCGGCCGCAATCGCCGGCTTCACGTTAACGACGATGTCGATCGGTTGGCCAATCGCTTCGGTCTTTTCCGGCAGGCTATTGATCAGCATTGGTTATTTCCGCACTTCGCTGCTTGGAGGAGCGTTCCTGCTGTTTGGAACCGCGTTGTTTGTTTTCATGCAACCTGGATTTGGGCCGTTATGGGCAGGGATGTCGAGTTTTTTCGTCGGTGTCGGCATGGGATTGACGAGTACCGCTTTTATCGTCTCCATCCAATCCGCTGTTTCCTACGACAAGCGCGGGGCTGCTACGGCTTCGAATATGTTCATGCGTAATCTTGGCAGTACGATTGGCGTGGCGCTTCTCGGCAGCATATTAAATAGCTCGCTGCTAAACCGGCTAAATGATGTGGGGAGCCGTCTGTCGCTGGAGTCGGTCAACGCTATTTTAAGCATAGATAGTCGCGCCAAATTGCCTGAAGCAGAAAAGCAAGTATTGCAAGAAGCATTGGCTTTTGGACTGCGCAATGTTTACAGCATCGCATTTTTCTGTGCCTTGATCAGTGTTTTGCTAATTTTCGGCTTGAAGGGATTGAAAGGAGTGAAACCGGATGTCCAATGAAGAACTGATTATCAAAGTGCTGGCTGAAGAAGGCAATATGCGAAAAGCAGCAGAACGGCTGTTTCTGTCGCAGCCAGCCTTATCACAGCGATTGCAATCGATCGAAAAGGAGTGGGGGCAACAATTGTTTGTGCGTTCCCAGAAAGGCTTAACTCCCACTCCTGCGGGTGAATTAGTCATCCAATACGCAAAGGAAGCGGTCGTGCGGCGGGAAGAAATGGTAGAACAACTGCATGCTTTAAGTGAAAAAGTGCATGGCACCTTGAAAATTGCCTGCGCATCGATTATCGGGCAGAACTGGCTTCCGAAAGTATTGAAAGATTTTATTACACTGTATCCTGAAGCGAAAGTGCAATTGATCACCGGCTGGAGTTCTGAAATTGTCCGTGCTTTGTACGACGGCGAAGCGCATATCGGCATCGTTCGGGGCCAGACCGACTGGAAAGGCCCGAAGATTCATTTATTTAAAGACACTTTGTATTTGGTCGACAAAGAAATCAGTTCGCTCGAAGAAGTGATGATGACCGAGCGGCCGTTTATCCAATTTAAAAGCGATTCCACTTATTATGAGGAAATCCAACAGTGGTGGCAAAAGCATTTCGCCTCCAACCCGAAGCGCCAAATTACGGTCGACCAGATCGAGACGTGTAAGCAAATGGCCGTCAATGGAATCGGCTATGCAATTTTGCCATCGATTACCCTCACAGGGGCAGAAGATGTCCATACGGTGCCGCTGACGAATAGCGAACAGGAACTTGAATTGACCCGGGACACATGGCTGATTGGCTATGAATCGTCTTTCCAGCTTCGGCAAGTCGGGGCATTTGTCGATATTGTCAAAAAACATGCCACTCTGTTAAGCTAAAGGATGTATTATTATACTGAATCAGATATAATAACACCATTACACGAGAGAAAGAGGTTTTGATCAATGGAACAAATGGATGCAAATCAAATTATTTCGTACATACAAAATGCGAAGAAATCGACGCCTGTAAAAGTATATGTCAAAGGTGACGGCGTAGCTGCGCTTAACTTTGGCGAAGGCTCGAAAGTATTCGGAGAAGGCAATCACGCGACAGTATTCGGAGAATGGGCTGAAGTGGAAAAAGCACTTGAGCAGCATGCTTCAGTCATCGAAGATTCCGTAGTGGAAAACGATCGCAGAAACTCAGCGATTCCGATGCTTGACTTGAAAAATATTAATTCCCGCATCGAACCCGGTGCGTTTATCCGTGAAAACGTTGAGATTGGCAGCAATTGCATCATCATGATGGGCGCTGTCATCAATATTGGATCCGTGATCGGTGATGGTACGATGATCGACATGGGTGTCATCATGGGTGGCCGCGCAACAGTCGGGAAAAACTGCCACATTGGAGCTGGCGCAGTACTTGCAGGTGTCATCGAGCCTGCATCCGCTACACCGGTCATTGTCGAGGACGATGTCATGATTGGCGCAAACGCAGTCGTTTTGGAAGGCGTCCGCATCGGTAAAGGATCCGTCGTCGCTGCAGGGGCTGTCGTGATCGAAGATGTTCCTGAGAATGCTGTGGTTGGAGGAACACCAGCACGCGTATTGAAGCTGATGGATGAAAAAACCCGTTCGAAAACGGAAATCAAGCAAGAACTCCGCCAGCTGTAAGAGGCCATTTATGGATCTTATTCAAATCAGGAGAGCGCTGCATGAAATTCCGGAAATCGGGTTTCAGGAAGTCAAAACGCAGAGTTATTTAAAAAAGATCATCTCCCAAATGGCTCCCGATCGTCTCGAGCTGGTTGAATGGCGAACGGGCCTTGTGGCCAAAGTAAAAGGTCACTCGCCTGAAAAAACAATCGGCTGGCGTACGGACATCGATGGCTTGCCGATACGCGAAGAAACGGGTTTGTCATTTGCTTCACATCATGAGGGTTATATGCACGCCTGTGGCCATGACATTCACATGGCGATTGCGCTTGGGTTGTTAGAGCAATTGATCGAGCATCCACTCGCTAACGATGCCGTGATTTTGTTCCAACCGGCTGAAGAGGGACCAGGCGGCGCTGAGCCGCTGCTAGCATGGCTTGAACAGGAACGTCCCGACTTGGTGCCGGATGAACTTTTCGCCTTACACATCGCGCCTGAACTGCCCCTTGGCACTGTGGCGACAAAACCCGGGCTATTGTTTGCCAATACTTCGGAATTGTTTATTGACCTGCATGGCAAAGGCGGACATGCCGCTTTCCCACATCAGACGCGCGACATGGCGGTGGCAGCAGCTGCTTTGCTCATGCAATTGCAAACGGTGGTCAGCCGCAATGTCGACCCGATGGATTCGGCTGTGGTGACAGTTGGGAAAATGTCAGCCGGCACTGTGCAGAATATCATTGCTGAACGATCGCGTTTAGAAGGGACTATTCGTACTTTGACGCCGGAGTCGATGGAAAGTGTGAAACAGCGTATTGAAGCGTTGTGCAGATCAATTGAGACGGGCTATGAATGCCAAGTGTCAATCGATTACGGAGCAAACTACCGTCAAGTGGACAATAATGAGCAGCTCGCGGAGTCGTTTTTACGCTACGCACAAGATGCTCCAGGCATTCAAGCTATTCGTAGTAAAGCGGCCATGACAGGAGAAGATTTCGGTTATTTTACTGAACGTTTGCCATCTTTGATGTTTTGGGCAGGGGTTGGCTCGGATTACGGCCTTCACCATGCCAAATTGATCCCAGATGAAGGCATCCTGGCATATATGCCAACATTCCTCTACGACTATTTCAAGAAACGATAAAAAGCGAGATGCCATTGCGGCATCTCGCTTTTTGTTTGGATGATTTAGTTGCTGCGGCTTTCCTGCAGCAATTCTTTCTTTTGAGATGACCAGCTCCAAGCGATAAAGAAGCAAACGAGCAGGATGAACGTTCCGGTGATATAGGGGAAACTCATATCGATATCAAAAAGAATCCCGGCGAGTGCCGGCCCAATCATATTGCCGAGGCTCATATACGCATTGTTCATGCCAGCTGCAAATCCTTGTGAATCTCCTGCCAGTTTTGAAATGAGTGTGTTGATTGCAGGGCGTAAGAGGGAGGCTGCTGTGAAAAAGATAGCGGCTACGAGCAGGATGGTCCAGAAGGTATTGACGAATAGAATACCGATCATTGCAGCAGCAGAAATGAGCAGATTGACAAGGATGACGCGCATCTCACCAAATCGCTTGAACAAGCTGTCAATAACAAATGTTTGGACAATGACGCCAACAAAACCGCCGACTGTGATGACGACTGAAATTTCCTTCGGCGTGAATTGGAATTGCTTATCGACGTATAGGGCAATGGTCGATTGGAAATTCGACAAGCCAAACGCGAAGATGAACATGACGAGCAGCATGACGAAATACGGAGTATAGACAGAGCGTTTCATCTGCTGATATAGATTTTCGCGTTTATAGCCAACCGCTTGTACAGCCGGTTTGACATTCGGCAAGGCGAAAAAGGACAGCAAAGCCGATAGTAAAGCGACAGAGGTCGCGACATAGAAAGGAAATTGCAGGCTGACTTCAGACAAGAAACCGCCGATGCCGGGCCCAATCATGAAGCCGAGTGACATCGAAGCTCCGAGTAATCCCATTCCTTTTCCGCGTTCCTCATAGGTGGTGATGTCGGCGACAAATGCCATCATTGGCGGAATCAAAAACGCACCGCCGACCCCGCTGAAGAAACGGGCGAGGTAGAGGACCCACAATTCAGTTGCCATACCAAATAGCAGCTGCGACAAGCCGAAGACGACCAAACCGAAAATGATCAAGTTCTTGCGTCCGTATTTATCGGATAACTCCCCTGAAATTGGAGAAAAAAGAAATTGCGCAAAAGCGAAAGTCGCGATCAAGGTGCCAAGTGCCTGGCCCGCAACACCGAATGTTTCTAGGTAAGCTGGCATGATCGGGATAATAAGGCCAATTCCACTCATGGCGATGAACATATTGAACATGAGAATGTATAAGGCGAATTTAGTTGATTTGACGGCCATGAGCCTAACCTTCTCTCGTTATTATTTCGTGTGGCTAAATTTTGGTGTGTTGAACTTATATACTATACCTTATTTACAAAGAAAAAAACAGGCAGAAGTTCTGCCTGTCATTTTTCCATATCCATCTTAAATTCCAAAAACAGTTCATTGTAAACGCCAAGCATTTCAAGACCCAGGTTTTCATAGACCTCGAGGCGATCTCTCATCTCCTCAGTCGGATAAAAACGTTCGTCTTCTGTCACTTCAGGATCCATCAATTTGAGTGCTGCTGCATTCGGAGAGGAATAGCCAACATAATCTGCGTTTTGCGCAGCCACTTCAGCATCCAGCATAAAATTAATAAATTGATGTGCGCCGTCAACATTGCCGGCCGTCGACGGAATGATCATATTATCGAACCAAAGATTAGAGCCTTCTTGGGGAACAGCATAATCGATGTCTTCGTTGATCCACATCATATCGGCCGCTTGACCGGACCACGTGACAGCAACAGCTGCTTCTTCGCGGCGCATCATTTCGACGATTTCGTCACCGATGATTGCCTTGACGTTCGGCCCGAGCGTTTTCAATTTATCGGTAGCTTCTCGCAATTCGCCAAGGTCGGTCGAGTTCAATGAATAGCCTAAACTGTTTAAGCCCATGCCGATCACTTCACGTGCGCTATCGACTAAAATTACTTCCTGTTCGAGTGTCGGATTCCACAGGTCATCCCAGCTCTCAAAAGTCTGTCCTTCAAGGAGGGTCGGATTATAAGCAATGCCGACGGTGCCCCAGAAATAAGGAATGGAATATTCGTTGCCGGGGTCGAATGGCAGATCTAAGAAATACGGATCGATGTTTTCGAGATTCGGGATCTTGCTGTGATCGATCGGCAACAGCAAGTCGTTTTCTTTCATTTTTTCGATCGCGTATTCCGAGGGCATAGCGACATCATATGAGGTGCCGCCTTGTTCGATTTTCGTCATCATCGATTCATTCGAATCAAATGTTTCGTAGATGACTTGAATGCCCGTTTCTTCTTCGAATTGATCGATCAGGTCAGTGTCAATATATTCTCCCCAGTTATAGACTGAGATCGACCCACTTCCACTTGTTGCTGTGCTGCTCTCTAACAGGTGAACAGCGTAGAACAGAATGGCGGATATGATGACAATAGCTGCGCTTGCTCTGACGATGCCTTTCATGGGCGTGTCCCTCCTGTTCCAGCGTTCGCAGCGGAGCGTTGATTAAAGAAATAGTACCCGAGGACAAGACCGAGCGTGACAACAAAAATTAAAGCAGACAGCGCATTAATGGTCAGTGTAATGCCGGCACGGGCCATTGAATAGATTTCGACGGATAAGGTGGCGAAGCCATTGCCGGTAACGAAGAACGTGACGGCAAAATCATCGAGTGAATAGGTTAAGGCCAGGAAAAAACCAGCAAATATGCCAGGTTTGATATAAGGAATGATGACACGCGTCAAAATATCGCGTTGTGATGCGCCGAGGTCCGTCGCAGCATCGATCAAGCTCGAACTCATTTCTTGCAGTTTCGGCAGCACCATAATGACGACAATCGGAATGCTAAAAGCGATATGGGATACCAGAACGGACGCGAAGCCTAACTTGACGCCGACCATTGTAAAGAGGATTAAAAACGATGCTCCGATAATGACATCCGGGCTGACAATCAGCACGGTGTTTAAGGACAATACGGCGTTGCGCATTTTCCGGTTGCGCAGGAACACAATGCCGATGGCGCCGAGTACACCGATTGCTGTCGAAATGAGCGCGGACAATAACGCAACGATGACCGTGTTTAAGACTATGATGAGCAAGCGTGTGTCGTTAAAGACTGCTGCATAATGCTCCCAGGTGAAATCTTCGAAGCCTGTCATCGTCCCACCACTATTAAATGAATAGAAAATTAAATAAAAGATCGGGGCATAGAGAATGAAAAAGACCAATGCCAAATAAATTTTAGCGAGTTTACTTAGCTTTGCCATTTAAAGCCCCTCCTTTCTCTTTCGGGCCAGTGAGCAACATGATGATGATCATAAACAGGATCAAGAATACGGCAATTGTCGAACCCATTCCCCAGTTTTGGGTCACCAGGAATTGCTGTTCGATGGCTGTGCCAAGTGTGATCACTTTATTGCCGGCGATCAGCCGTGTAATCACGAATAATGACAAGGCTGGAATAAAAACGGCTTGGACGCCGGATTTCACACCGTTGATGGCCAGCGGGAAAATGACGCGGCGGAAAGTGGTCCATTGAGAGGCCCCAAGATCGCGCGATGCGTCGATGAGCGCTGGATTGATTTTATCGAGCGAGTTGAAAATCGGCAATACCATAAACGGGATGAAAATATAAACGGCAACAAAAATAAAGCTGAAGTCGGTAAAGAGGATCTGCAGCGGCCCAGAGCCGAAAAATTGGATCAATTGGTTGGCGGGCCCGTACAGCCCAAAAATGCCGATGAAGGCATAAGCTTTCAGCAAGAGGTTGATCCACGAAGGAATGATGATCAACAAGAGCCATAATTGCTTATGCTTGGTTTTTGTCAGCCAGTATGCTGTCGGGTAGGCGATTAACACCGAGATCAAGGTGATGAGAAACGCATACCAGAAAGAACTGAGCGTCATTCGGAAATACGTCGATGAGAAAAAGTTCGCGTAGTTTTCCAAGGTGAAATCGCCGGCCAAATCCAAAAATGAAAAATAGACGACGAGCGCAATCGGCGCAATGACAAATAACGCAATCCATATATAATAAGGGGCCAAATACCATGGGCGTGATGAGCGATTAGTCATGGGGAACGGCTCCGTATGATTCGAGTCGCGCATCGAACGCTTCTTCCGATTCGTTCAAGCGCATGACGTGGATCGCTTCCGGGTCGAAATCAAGGCCGATTTGGGAGCCGACATCCACGCGTTTAGTCGAATGTACGAGCCACTCATTGCCCGTTTCATCGTATGTCGAAATTTCAAAGTGGACGCCGCGGAACAATTGGCTGTCGACATGCACGGCCATCTTTCCGGTTTCAGGGCTAGTGATTTCCAGATCTTCCGGACGGATGACAATTTCCACTTGCTCGTTCGGGGACAGGCCTTGATCGACGCATTCGAATTCCTTATTCGCAAAACGTACACGGTAGTCGGAGACCATAATTCCTTCAGCAATATTCGATTCTCCGATGAAGTCAGCGACAAAGCGGTTGATTGGTTCATCGTAAATATCCATCGGGGTGCCGCTTTGTTGGATTTCTCCAGCATTCATGACAAAGATTTCGTCGGACATGGCCAGTGCTTCTTCCTGGTCATGCGTAACAAAGACGAAGGTTTTGCCGAGCCGCTGCTGAAGCTCGCGTAATTCATATTGCATTTCAGTCCGCAGCTTTAAATCGAGCGCAGATAGCGGCTCATCCAGCAGGATCACTTCCGGGTCATTGATGATCGCCCGTGCAATAGCCACGCGCTGGCGCTGGCCGCCGGACATTTCGTGGATTTCGCGCTGTTCATATCCGCTTAAATTGACAAATGCTAACGCTTCTTTTACGCGGCGCTCGACTTCGGATTTCTTGATCTTCTGGATGCGCAAACCAAATGCCACATTTTCAAAGACATTTAAATGGGGAAATAGAGCGTAATCCTGAAACACCGTGTTCACTTGACGCTCGTTTGCTGGAATCTTATTGACTTTTTTGCCTTTGATGTAAATATCGCCGCTAGTCGGCTGGTTGAATCCGGCAATCAAGCGCAAGATGGTCGTCTTGCCGCAGCCTGAAGGACCGAGCAAAGTGTAGAATTTCCCTTTTTCCATTTCAAAACTGATATTGTTTAATACATTGCCCACCCCTTCAAAAGATTGGACCACATTGTCGAAGCGGATGATTGCTTGTTCCGTCATACTATCCCTCCTGGGTTATAAATAAGATTTCGTTGCAACGATGATCATTTCTGCACGTCTTGTTGAGTAATTAGCTAATTGGTGTTCATGGTCAGCGCTATAGTAAATAGAATCGCCGGCTTGTGCGGTGTAGGAACGGCTGCCAATATCGAGGCGGACTTCACCTTGCAACACATAAACGAAAGTTTCAGATGCCGAGGGCTCGAAAGTTTTAAATTTTCCCGATGGTTCCAGGGTCAGGTATACTGGTTCCATTTCCTTCTTATTAGATGTTGGCACAAGCCAATCGATCTCATAGCGCGCTTCTCGGTCGATATGAACTGTGTGATCTTCCTCTTTAAAGACGAGTTTTGCTTCCTCAGCATCAGTGAAAAATTCTTTTGGTGTTGTTCCAAGAACTTCAAGAAGAGAAAACAAAGTTTCGATAGAAGGGGAGTTCATATCGCGTTCGAGCTGTGAAATGAAGCCCTTGCTCAAGTCTGTCCGTGTCCCGAGCTCTTCCTGGGTCAAGCCGTTTTTAAGCCGTAAATTCTTGATTTTTTTGCCGATTTGCATAAAGTCTCCTCGATTCTTTAGTAATGGTACAATATAAAGGGAACTAGTAATGGACAGCAAAAGCCCTGTCAGGCAAAGACGCCTGCAAATGCGAGTACGAAGAAATGTAGTTTAGTTAAAATATACTTTTAGTTTAGTTAAAGTATTTATTCATTATACAAAACTGTTGCCGAAATTCAAGGGAAAAAAACTTTAGGAAATGAATCCGAATCTATTGCAATCAGTTAAGGCAATTACTATTATAGAGAAAGTGCAAAAGCCAAAAAGTCTACAAAGACTGATATAGAAGTTTCTATTGTGTAAAACTGACAGATGACAGGGACATTAAAGTCCAACCAACTACGGGAGTGATCAACTTGAACGGAAAGATGAATTTTTTTCTCGACCCAAAAAACCGGGTAGCGCAAAAACCATCCATCATGAATTATAAACAAGAAGAAAAAGGACTTTACTTACTAGCCGACAAAAAATTCATTAACTGGATGGACGTTCATACGTTTTGCCACACATGTATGGACCCATTAACATTCGATAACGAGTTCGACGCTAGCTATTGCGCAAGCTGCAACGAATGGCGCGAAGAACGCTGCAGCGATATCAGCTGCGAATACTGCGAGAATCGCCCGAACCGTCCACTCGATCCCCGCAAATAAGCGGGGGTTTTTTTATGGGCAAAAGAAGGCTATGATGAAGAAGAATAAACAAGAAGATGGGGGATAGACATGAAAAAGGAATTCGTGGTAATAGGCTTAGGGCGTTTTGGCGGAAGCATCGTCCGTGAATTGATCGAACAAGGCGCAGACGTAATGGCCATCGATAAAGACCATGAGCGGGTGGACGAATTCGCCTCGATTGCCACACAAGCGGTCGTTGCCGATACAACAGACGAATCGGTGTTGAAATCCCTCGGGGTCCGGAATTTTGAACAGGTCATCGTCGCAATTGGTGAAAACATTCAAGCCAGTATTCTGACGACACTCATGTTGAAAGAAATCGGCGTGAAAAAAATTACGGTGAAAGCTCAAAACGATTACCATGCCAAAGTATTGCATAAAATTGGGGCGGACAAAGTCGTACACCCAGAGCGCGACATGGGCATCCGAATTGCCCACAGCATTTTATCGAATAACGTGCTCGATTATTTGGAGTTATCCGATGAGCATTCGATCATGGAAATCAAAGCTAACGAAAAACTCTCCGGGTACACATTGATCGAGTTGGATATTCGCGCCAAATACGGAATCAATATTGTTGCCATTAAAAGAGGGGATGACATCATTGTGTCTCCACCAGCGGATATGGAAATCGAACGGGAGGATGTCCTCATCATCATCGGATCTGATGCCGACATTAATCGTTTCGAAAAGAAAGTCATGAACTAAATAGAGTGAAAAAAAGAAGCCGCTGAGGGCTTCTTTTTTTGCTTTAGTGAACTCAGAAGACCGTATTCTCCGAAGCTTATTGCTCGCTTTCCGTGGGGCGGGAATCGAGCCTCCTCGTTCGCTTCGCTCCCTGCGGGGTCTCTCAAACCCGCTAATCCCACAGGAGTCGAGCAAACGCTACTCCAAATACTTAGATAGTTCTTTGATTTTTAATTGTGAAATAGTGTCACATTCTTTTATTTATGGAAGATTATAGACTTTTTCAATGCTATAAAAAAAGAAGCCGCTGAGGGCTTCTTTTTTTATACTTCCATGATGACGGGTAGAATCATCGGACGGCGTTTCGTTTTTTCATAGAGATACGGTCCAAGAACATCTGAAATTTCGGTTTTCAATTCTGCCCAGTCAGTATTTTTACTGTGGATTTTTTTATTTAAGTGACGGTTTAGCATTTGTTGTGCTTCGTAAATCATCGTACCGGACTCGCGCATGTAAACGAACCCACGCGAAATGAGGTCAGGCCCTGAGACCATGCGGCTCTTTTTCTTATCGACGCTGACAACGACGATGACGAGCCCTTCTTCAGATAGGACGCGGCGGTCGCGAAGCACGATATTGCCAATGTCGCCAATTCCGCTGCCGTCGATGTAAACATCGCCGGAAGGAATGCGGCCAGCGACAGAAGCTTCGTTTTGACCGAGTGCCAAAACATCACCATTTTCCATGATGAAGGTGTTTTCGCGCGGAACGTCGCAGTCTACAGCAAGTTCTGCGTGTTGAGCCTGCATGCGGTACTCGCCGTGGATCGGCATGAAATATTTTGGCTTGATCAAGCGAAGCATCAATTTGTTTTCTTCTTGTGAACCGTGGCCGGATGTATGGATGTCGTTCAATGAACCATGAATGACATCAGCCCCCGCTCGGAACAATAAGTTGATTGTGCGGTTGACACTGCTCGTGTTGCCCGGAATCGGGGAAGAAGAGAAGACCACTGTGTCATTTGGTTGGATCTGGATTTGTCGGTGTGTTCCGTTAGCAATACGTGACAACGCAGCCATCGGTTCGCCTTGTGAACCCGTGCACAGAATGACAACTTTATCAGCTGGCATACGGTTTAAGGTTTGAGTATCGATAAATGCATCTTCAGGTGCTGTGATATAGCCGAGTTCACGGCCGATCGTCATGGCATTATCCATGCTGCGTCCGAAGACAGCAATTTTGCGGCCCTGACGTACAGCTTCATCGGTTACTTGCTGCAAGCGATAAATATTGGAAGCAAAGGTCGCAAAAATTAAACGTCCTTCAACTTTTCTCATAATATCTTTGATGGTTTCGCCGACTTTGCGTTCGGACATGGTGAAGTTCGGAATTTCTGCGTTGGTCGAGTCAGATAATAGACACAATACACCTTCGCTTCCGATTTGAGCCATTTTCAACAAATTGGCCGGTTCACCAACTGGAGTGAAATCGAATTTAAAATCGCCCGTATGAACGATGCTTCCGGGTGGGGTTTTGACAACCACACCGAATGAATCTGGGATACTATGGGTCGTGCGGAAGAAACTGACCGAAGTTTTACGGAATTTAATGACATCTTCCTCTTCGATTTCAATCATCTTCGTCTGACGCAGCAAACCATGTTCCTCTAATTTTTTGCGCAATAAGCCAAGTGCCAGCTTACCGCCATAAACCGGCATGTTTACTTGCTTTAGCAAGTAAGGGATTCCGCCAATATGGTCTTCGTGGCCATGGGTAACGAAAAGGCCTTTAATTTTATCGGCATTTTTGACTAAGTAAGTGTAATCCGGAATGACGTAATCGATTCCGAGCAGATCGTCTTCCGGGAATTTAATGCCGGCGTCAATGAGGATGATTTCATCCTGGAATTGCACGCCATAAGTGTTTTTGCCGATTTCGCCCAGTCCGCCGAGTGCGAAAACAGCTGTTTGGTCATTTTTTACGAATTTCATTAGGCGTCGATAGACTCCACTTGATAATCTTGGGAGGCTTGTTCATATTCGAGATGTTGGCCTTCTAAAAGCTGTACAAGCTCGATGTTGAAGTTGCGGTCCTTCAGGTGATAACGGACTTCCCGCTCGGTGGAAGCTTCTACGTATAAACTTTTTGTGTTTTCACGAACTGGTACTTCAAGACGGTTTTCTTGGTAATATACTTTAAAAATCATATTTTGCTCTCCTTTTTCCACGTTCAATATAAATGCACTTTCTTTATATTATCATGTCATTGTTTTAAAATAAAGAATAGCCCTCCTATTTATTAAGAAGGGCCGAAACAAACCTTATGCTATCTTCTTTTTATTCATAATGCCGTTGAGCTGTCTGAGTAGTCTGCGTTTCAACCGTTTCAGCATGGCCCACCACTCCTTATGTATAGTATACTGTTTTTTCTGACAAAAGAAAAGAGGGTGAATCAAGAATTGCCCCAAAAGATTGGAGATAAGAATATGTCAAAATTATTGTTATTGGATATCGACGGTACCTTGCTAGACACGAACAAGCAGTTGCCGGATGCAACGAAAAAAGCCTTGAATGCAGCGCGCGCAAATGGCCATCACCTGGCTATCGCAACGGGCCGAGCGCCGTTTATGATTGGATCATTGCTGGAGGAATTAGCAATTGATACGTACATCACATTCAATGGCCAATACATCGCTTATGAAAACAAAGCGGTGCACAAACAGGCGATCGGCGCAGAGACTTTGGGGAAAGTGTTGGCTTTTGCAGAAGAACGGGACCATCCTTTGGTGTTCTTGAATGAGCACAAGATGGTATCGTCTATCGATTTCCACCCGGACATTGACGAAAGCATCACAAGTTTGAAGCTCCCGCATCCTGAGAAGGATAAAGAATTTTACCGCACAAACGACGTTTATCAGGCGTTGGTCTTCTGCGAAGAACATGAAGAAAGCCAATATCACGAAGAATTTCACAGTGTGGATTTTGTGCGCTGGCATCGAGTATCATGCGATATCCTGCCTAAAGGCGGCAGTAAGGCAGAAGGCATCAAACAATTGATCCGTTCGACCGGCCATCGACTCGAAGACACGATTGCATTCGGTGATGGTTTGAACGATCTTCAAATGATGGAAATTGCGGGCTATAGCGTTGCGATGGCTAACGGCCATGAAGAAACCAAGAAACGCGCAAATCATGTCACAGGGCATGTTGATGAAGGCGGACTAGCCCGCGCATTTGAGTTTCTCGGACTTAGCCGCTAAAAATGTTACGGATGTAAAAATTTCAAGGTCACCATAAAACCCCGCCCAAGATTGGGCGGGGTTTCGTCATTCTGCTGTTTCTGCTTGGAGGTCGATAGCCGAGCCATTTTCTACTTCCTGGAACGGATCTTTCGGGTTGATGTGGTCGTAGAACATGATGCCGTTCAAATGATCAAGTTCATGTTGGAAAGCGATAGCAGGCAATCCTTTTAAACGCATTTTAAATGCTTCGCCGGAAAGCGTATAGCCCTTGACCGTAATGCGTGCATAACGCGGTACATATCCCGGAACCGAACGGTCAACGGACAAACAGCCTTCGCCGCCTGATAGATAGGCTTTTTCGACAGAATGGCTGACGATTTTTGGATTGACTGCAACGAGGCTCAAGTTTTCACCGGAATGCTCGTCGAAATGCAGAGCGAATATCCGTTTGGAGACATTAATTTGAGGTGCGGCGATGCCAACGCCCGGGCGCAAATCGTATTTATCAACCAGCTCATCATCTTGGCTGTTTTTTACATATTCCAATAGCTCTTCGCCAAGCTTACGGTCTTCTTCGGAAAGTGGAAGTTTAACCTCTTCTGCTTTTTGGCGGAGTGCAGGGTGTCCTTCGCGGACAATGTCATTCATTAAAATCACGTGTGTTCATCCTTTCATGCTGCTCGCTAGTACATCTTATTGTAGCGCATGATTGCATTTTTGAAAAAAGAAAAAGCTCTTCCTACCATTGTATTTTGCCGATAATCATTCTATAGTTAATTCATGGAAATCAAGGGGGACTTTATTGTGAAGAAAATAGCCATCGCCACGGTTTTGACCGGCACGCTCTTTCTAACGGCTTGTTCGGGCGAGTCGACTGAGCAACAGCTGAACGAAATACTAGAAGCGACTTTCGAAGAGGAAGCGGATTACCGGGAAGTGCAAAGTGAATTGCAGAGTCGCGAACAGAACGAGCAAGAACTGTTTGAATCGATTATGGCATTGACCAAAGAACAGCAGGCGGAAGTGGAAGAAAAATCTCAGGAAGCAATTGCTTCTGCCGATGAGAGGCTTGAACTATTGGCAACGGAACGTGAATCGATGCAAGGGGCAGCTGAAGAATTTACGGAAATCGGCCAATTGATCGAAGAGACGGAAGATGAAACGCTACAAGCAAATCTTGAAGCGTTGAAAGCACAAATGGACGAACGTTTCGCGAAACATGGAGAATTCACTGACGCTTACCAGGCGTTGGTTGAACGACAGAAAGAATTATACGCCATGGTAGCTGAAGAAGAGATGGACCTTGCAACGCTACAGGAAAAAACAGATGAAGTAAACGAACAAAATGAACTGGTACAACAGGCAGTAACAGCTTTCAACGAACAAACAGAACAGTTTAATGAATTGAAAAACGAAACCATTGAAAAAATGAATGCCGAAAACGAATGAGCAGCCGGACAGGCTGCTTTTTTCTGTGCTATAAAAGCGATGTTAGAATCCCTTGTATTATAATACAGATGACTATTTCCTTATAGTACAGTTGGGAACATTTTTAAGATTTATAAAAACGGGTATACACGTATATTGTAATATTCTTCAATGATTGACCGTAATATTATGGTGGCGTATACTGAAAAAGAATGTGGCGATTGTATCACTAAGCTAGTGTTAAAATTTTAATACAGATAAAGGAGAGTTGCTTTTATGGCTGCGAAAAAGAATCAGCAATTCGATCCGGTGGAAACACTTCAAGCGATCGAAGAAAAGTTCGAAATGGTTCAAGTATTGAACGAAGAAGGCGAAATTGTTAATAAGGATTACGATCCGAATTTATCCGATGAGCAATTGGAAGAGTTGATGAAACGTATGGTTTACACGCGTATTTTGGATCAACGCTCCATTTCATTGAACCGCCAAGGGCGTCTCGGGTTCTACGCACCAACAGCAGGGCAAGAAGCATCTCAATTGGCTTCTCATTTCGCGTTGGAAAAAGATGATTTCATCTTGCCGGGCTACCGCGATGTACCGCAATTGATCTGGCACGGATGGCCGTTGCACCAGGCTTTCTTGTTCTCTCGTGGACACTTTAAAGGGAACCAAATGGCTGAAGGCTTGAACATTTTGCCTCCGCAAATTATCATTGGCGCACAATTTATCCAGGCAGCGGGCGTGGCTTTGGGCATGCAGAAGCGCAAAAAAGAAGCAGTCGCAGTTACGTACACAGGCGACGGCGGATCTTCACAAGGTGATTTCTATGAAGGCATTAACTTTGCAGGCGCATTCCGTGCACCAGCGATCTTCATTGTACAAAACAACCAATTCGCGATCTCTACACCACGCGAACTACAGACTTCAGCTAAAACTATCGCTCAAAAAGCAGTATCTGCAGGGATTCCAGGAGTGCTTGTAGATGGCATGGACCCACTAGCAGTATACGCGGTCACTCGCGATGCACGCGAGCGCGCAGTCAAAGGCGAAGGACCGACATTGATCGAAACGATGTGCTACCGCTACGGGCCACATACAATGGCAGGGGATGACCCAACACGCTACCGTACTTCAGACATCGACAGCGAATGGGAAAAGAAAGATCCACTCGTTCGTTTCCGTAAATTCCTTGAAGCTAAAGGCTTGTGGAATGAAGAAAAAGAAAACGAAGTAATCGAGAAAGCGAAAGAAGAAATCAAAGCGGCAATCAAAGAAGCAGATGGTACGCCGAAACAAAAAGTTTCTGACCTTCTCGGAATCATGTACGAAGAAGTTCCATTCAATGTACAAGAACAGCTCGATATCTATAAAGCAAAGGAGTCGAAGTAAGCCATGGCACAAATGACGATGATCCAAGCGATTACGGACGCTCTGAAAACAGAAATGAAAAATGATGAAAATGTTCTGGTTTTCGGTGAAGACGTAGGTAATAATGGCGGTGTATTCCGCGCAACTGAAGGTTTGCAAAAAGAATTTGGCGAAGATCGTGTATTTGACACACCACTTGCTGAATCAGGAATCGGCGGGCTTGCAATCGGCCTGGCGCTTCAAGGCTATCGCCCAGTACCAGAAATCCAATTTTTCGGCTTCGTATTTGAAGTCATGGACTCCATCAGTGGCCAAATGGCACGTATGCGCTACCGCAGCGGCGGCACATTGACGTCTCCTGTAACGATTCGTTCACCATTCGGCGGTGGCGTGCACACACCGGAAATGCACGCTGATTCACTTGAAGGATTAATGACTTCACAGCCTGGCTTGAAAGTAGTCATTCCGTCAACACCATACGATGCAAAAGGCTTGTTGATTTCAGCAATCCGTGACAACGATCCAGTTATTTTCTTGGAGCATATGAAATTGTATCGTTCATTCCGCCAAGAAGTGCCGGAAGAAGAATACACAATTCCCCTCGGCAAAGCCGATGTGAAGCGTGAAGGAACAGACCTCTCCATCATCACTTACGGTGCGATGGTACAGGAAAGCATGAAAGCAGCAGAAGAGTTGGAAAAAGACGGACATTCAGTGGAAGTCATTGACTTGCGCACAGTCCAGCCACTTGATATCGAAGCGATCATTGCATCTGTCGAAAAAACAAACCGTGCAATCGTTGTACAAGAAGCTCAAAAACAAGCTGGCATTGCAGCGAGCGTCGTAGCTGAAATCAACGACCGCGCAATCTTGAGCTTAGAAGCTCCAGTACTCCGTGTCACAGCACCAGACTCTGTTTTCCCATTCTCGCAAGCTGAGCAAGTTTGGTTGCCGAATGCTAAGGATATAGTAGAAACAGCGAACAAAGTATTGAACTTTTAATTGACCGGTAAGGGGGAGCGAATGCGCTCTTACTAAGCGGTAATATAGAAAGAAGAACTGTATTCAGCCCATCTGACTTCCGTTTTTTCGGATCCTGGGCTGAATCACTATGAAATGGCAGCACTTGATATGGCGCGCCGTATCGAACGTACAATAGAAAGGGTGACTAGAATGGCTTTTGAATTTCGATTGCCGGATATCGGTGAAGGTATCCACGAAGGTGAAATAGTAAAATGGTTTATCAAGGCCGGAGACACGATCGAAGAAGACGATATTCTATGTGAAGTACAGAATGATAAAGCGGTCGTAGAAATCCCGTCTCCTGTTTCAGGAACTATCGAGGAAGTGCTCGTAGACGAAGGAACGGTTGCAGTCGTTGGAGATGTACTCGTAAAAATCGATTCCCCGGATGCCGATGATGTTCACTTCAAAGGCGGGAAAGACGACGAAGAAAAACCGGCTCCTGAAGCGAAACAAGAAGAGAAACAAGAAGAAACAGAAGAGCAGGTTCAATCAGGAACAGCTGAATCAGGCGAAAATGTCGAAAAAGAAGCAGCTCCTGAAAGCAAACCACAAGGCGAAACTGGTGCCGGCGATCAGCCACAAGCTGATGAAGCAGACAGCGATCCGAACAAACGCGTCATCGCGATGCCATCTGTGCGCAAATTTGCGCGTGAAAAAGAAGTCGATATTAAGAAAGTCAAAGGCTCTGGCGACAACGGGCGCATTATGAAACAAGACATCGAAGCGTTCTTGGACGGCGGCCAGGAGCAAGAAGCGCCAGCAGCAGAACAGGAAGCTGCTTCACAAGAAACAGAAGAAACAAAAGAAGCGCCAGCAGCTGCAGCCGCTCCAGAAGGTGAATTCCCAGAAACGCGCGAAAAAATGTCCGGCATGCGCAAAGCCATCGCCAAAGCAATGGTGCATTCGAAGCATACCGCTCCTCACGTCGCGTTGATGGACGAAGTCGATGTAACCGAACTCGTAGCACACCGTAAAAAATTCAAAGACATCGCTGCCGAAAAAGACATTAAGTTGACGTACTTGCCGTATGTCGTTAAAGCTTTAGTCAGCACATTGCGTGAATTCCCAGCGCTGAACACATCGTTCGACGACGAAACCGGTGAAGTAATCCAAAAACATTACTTCAATATCGGAATTGCCGCTGATACAGATAAAGGATTGCTCGTTCCGGTCATCAAGCATGCAGACCGCAAATCCGTGTTCTCCGTCTCTGATGAAATTAACCAGCTTGCAACAAAAGCGCGCGACGGCAAATTGTCATCTGCTGAAATGAAAGGCGCGTCATGCTCGATTACAAACATCGGATCTGCAGGCGGCCAATGGTTTACGCCAGTCATTAACCATCCGGAAGTTGCTATTTTGGGCATTGGGCGCATTGCCGAAAAACCGGTAGTGAAAAATGGTGAAATTGTAGCAGCTCCTGTGTTAGCATTGTCATTGAGCTTCGATCACCGCATGATCGACGGAGCAACTGCACAACATGCATTAAATCACATCAAGCGTTTGTTAAGTGAACCAGAATTACTATTAATGGAGGCGTAAAACTTATGGTAGTAGGAGATTTCCCAATCGAAACAGACACGCTCGTCATCGGCTCAGGCCCTGGCGGCTATGTCGCAGCTATCCGTGCAGCACAGACTGGCCAAAAAGTGACCATCGTTGAGAAAGAATACATCGGCGGCGTTTGTTTGAACGTCGGCTGTATCCCTTCAAAAGCGATGATCTCTGTCGGCCACCGTTTTGAAGAAGCCCAGCATTCTGATGATATGGGCATCGTGGCAAAAGAAGTTTCTTTGAACTTCGAAAAAGCGCAATCGTTCAAAGACAGCGTCGTTAAGAAATTGACTGGCGGCGTTGAATCCTTGCTAAAAGGCAATAAAGTGGAAATCGTCCGCGGCGAAGCATATTTCGTAGACGAAAACACTGTCCGCATCATGGACGCGGATTCTGCTCAAACGTATAAGTTCAAAAACGCGATTATTGCAACGGGTTCACGCCCAGTTGAAATTCCAACATTCAAGTATTCAGAGCGCGTGATCGATTCGTCTGGCGCATTGGCTTTGAAAGAAGTACCGAAAAAACTGCTCGTCATCGGCGGCGGCTATATCGGAACTGAGCTTGGAACGGCCTATGCCAATATGGGTTCTGAAGTAACAATCCTTGAAGGCGCACCAGACATTCTCGCTGGATTTGAAAAGCAAATGACGTCAATCGTCAAAAAAGGCTTGAAGAAAAAAGGCGTTGAAGTCATCACAAAAGCATCTGCTAAAGGCGTAGAAGAATCAGATTCAGGCGTTTCGGTTTCATACGAAGCAGGCGGCGAAGAGAAAACAATCGACGCAGACTACGTATTGGTAACTGTCGGTCGCCGTCCGAACACAGATGAAATGGGCCTTGAAGAGCTCAACATCAAAATGGGCGAGCGCGGGCTTATCGAAGTTGATAAGCAATGCCGTACAAGCATCCCGAACATTTATGCAATCGGTGATATTGTCGCTGGTCTTCAATTGGCTCACAAAGCATCTTACGAAGGCAAAGTTGCTGCTGAAGCGATTGCTGGTGAAAAATCAGAAGTTGACTACATGGCGATTCCAGCGGTTTGCTTTACAGACCCTGAACTTGCAAGTGTTGGTTTGACGGAAGAACAAGCTAAAGAAGAAGGTTTTGAAGTGACAGCAGCGAAATTCCCGTTTGGCGCAAACGGCCGTGCTTTGTCATTGAACTCTTCTGAAGGCTTTGTGAAATTGGTATCCCGTAAAGAAGATGGTTTGTTGCTAGGTGGACAAATCGTTGGAGCGGGCGCTTCTGACATGGTTGCAGAAATTGGCTTGGCAATCGAAGCGGGCATGACTGTGGAAGACATCGCAATGACGATCCACGCTCACCCGACATTGGCTGAGATTACAATGGAAGCGGCAGAAGTAGCTCTAGGTACGCCGATTCACATCATCAAATAATTAACTTTAAAAGGACCGCAAAATGCGGTCCTTTTTTCTATGCCTTATCCAGCGATACTATGTTAAAATTTTACACAGGGAGGTTGGTTATGAAAAAACGAAATTGGCTGCTGTCGGCATGTGCAGTATTTTTACTCGGGGCGTGTTCCGATGAAACTGCACAGGAACCGGTAGATCCAGCACAAGATGAAGCAACACCAACAGAAATTGAGGAAGATATCGCATCCGAATCGGCAAGCGAACAAAAGGATCAAGCACAAATAGAAGAGCAAGAAAATGCTGAGGAGCAAGAGTCGGAAGAAGCCAGCGAGCAGGCTGCCAAACCGCGTTACCGCATCAATCCTCAAAACTCGAAAGTTGAAGCGATTGGCGATGCAAACGAACAAGCGGTGTTGATCACGATCGATGATGCGCCGGATACATATGCTTTGGAGATGGCCGAGACCTTGAAAGAACTCGATGTCCCAGCTATCTTTTTCGTCAATGGGCATTTCCTGGATACTGAAGAAGAACAAGAGAACTTGTCTGAAATTCACGACATGGGCTTCGCAATCGGCAATCATACGAATACCCATGTGAATTTGAAGCAGTCTACAGAAAGCGTCCAGCAAGAAGAAATCTTGTTGCTAAACGATCGTGTTGAGGCAATCATCGGAGAGGCACCGAAATTTTTCCGTGCTCCTTTTGGTGTCAATACCGAGTTTAGTAAAGCGCTCGTTCAAGAACAAGGCATGGTACGCATGAACTGGACTTACGGCTATGATTATATGCAAGGCTATATGGAAACTGAAGCGTTGACAGACATTATGGTCAATGCCCCTGAACTCAATAACGGCGGAAATCTGCTGATGCATGACAGGGAATGGACCAATGAAGCTTTGCCGCAAATTATTGAAGGGCTGCGTAAAAAAGGGTATGAATTTGTAGATCCGAACGAAATAGAAGGGATCTGATCGTAAAAAAGGTTCCGGCGCAAATTGCGCTGGAACCTTTTTATTGTAATTGTATACCATTAGCGGAATGCATGATGTTCTTTGATGACGTGTAGAGTTTGAAGTGAATCATCTTCCGGTCCTTGCACGGGCAAACCTGCTTTGACGTTGGTGTGGATATAGGAAATGTTTTCCTCGGTAATGATCTCTCCTGGAATGAATATGGGAATGCCTGGAGGATAAACCATAATAAACTCAGCAGAAATGCGGCCAACTGCATCATCTATCGGTATAATTTCAGTCTCTGCATAAAAAGCATCACGCGGCGTCACAGCTAAACGTGGAATTTCTGGCAATAAGACGACAGGTTCCGACACTGCCTGTTCTGTCTCCAAAGCTTCACTCATGCGCTGCAAGGCGTTCACGAGCAAATTGATTTCTTTGCGGCTGTCGCCAAGCGTGACTAAGCATAAGATATTGTATAAATCGGACAGTTCGATTTCGATATTGGCATTCTCGCGCAGCCATTCCTCCGCTTGATGGCCAGTAATGCCAAGGTTTTTGACGCTGATCAATAATTTGGTCGGGTCCATATCGTAAGTGGCAGAAGAATTGAGCAATTCTTTTCCAACACATACGAGATGAGGAATTTTATTGATTCGTTTGCGTGCGTCTTGTGCCAGGCGGATGGTTTGGTCGATCAAGTCAAATCCGTGTATGGCAAGTTGGCGGCGCGCAGTATCAAGTGAGGCAAGAATCGGATAAGAAGTCGATGTAGTCGTAAGCATCGACAGAGTCGCTTGTACGCGCTTTGGCGACACCAAGCCCTCACGCACATTCAATACGGAGCTTTGTGTCATGGAGCCTCCTAGTTTATGAACAGATGTGGCTGCCATGTCCGCGCCCGCTGCCATGGCGGAAACCGGCAACGATTTATGGAAATGGATATGAACGCCGTGTGCCTCATCGACGAGCACGGGAATAGACTTGCTATGTGCAACATCGACAATGCGCTTCAAGTCTGCCGCGACCCCAAAATAAGTTGGATTGATGACGAGCACAGCCTTGGCATCGGGGTATTCAATTAAAGCTTTTTCAACGGATTCAGGTGAAATACCGTGGGAAATTCCTAATTCCGGATCGACTTCTGGGTGAATGAAGACAGGAATAGCGCCGGCAAAAACAATGGCCGACATGATCGATTTATGGACATTGCGCGGGACCAAGATTTTATCGTTTGGCCCGACAACGCTCAAGATCATTGTCATGATGGCGCCGCTCGTTCCTTGGACCGAGAAAAAGGTATGGTCAGCCCCGAAGGCTTTTGCTGCCAGCTCTTGCGCTTGTTTAATAGCGCCTTTTGGGGAATGGAGGTCATCGAGTGGTGCTATATTGATTAAGTCGATAGACAGAATATTATCGCCGACAAATTCCCGAAAAGCGGGATCGACTCCTTGCCCTTTTTTATGGCCGGGAATGTGGAATTGTATGGGATGCCGATTCCGATGCTTCAATAAGGCATCAAAGAGCGGCGTTTCGAGTTGTGACAATGGGACGTGCACCTCACTTTTTCAAAATGAAAACAAGAAAAATTATAGCATGCAAGTCTCTTCGTTACTATACATATAGTACAGATGTCTGACTTATTTTCAGCATCCTGACATAAGGTAGATGCAATCAACAGGAAATTTTGAGATGGAAGCGAATAGACATGGAGAGGACGAAAAAAAGGAGTGGGATTATGGCGTTTCAGACAAGAGTTACTGAACTACTCGGCATCGACTATCCAATCATTCAAGGCGGCCTGGCTTATTTGGCTTATGCTGAGTTAGCAGCGGCAGTTTCAAATGCCGGGGGATTAGGCCAGATTACGGCGATGAGTCTACCGGGGCCAGATGAATTGCGGACAGAGATTCGTAAAGTACGGAAATTGACTGACAAGCCGTTCGGAGTGAACTTTGCAATAGGAGAACATGGCCGAGCGTTCTCGCATATGTTAGATGTCGCAATCGAAGAGCGTGTGCCGGTGGTGTCGATGACAGGTGGCAATCCGACGCCGATTTTTGAACAATTGAAAGGCACAGATATTAAGAAGCTGGTCTTGGTAGCAGCTAGGCGGCAAGCGGAAAAGGCAGAAAAGCTCGGTGCTGACGCCGTCATGGTGGTCGGTCATGAAGGTGGGGGGCATCTCGGTCGTGATGACATCGGGACAATGGTCTTGATCCCCCAAGTAGTCGATGCAGTATCGATTCCTGTAATCGCATCGGGAGGCATTGGCGATGGCCGTGGCTGGATGGCAGCGCATGCTCTTGGAGCGGAAGGAATCGAAATGGGCACGCGTTTCATTGCAACACAAGAATGCATTCACGCATCTCCACTATATAAACAACAGTTGATTGACAGCACAGAAAACGATACAGTAATTATTAAGCGCAGCATTGGCGCACCAGCCCGTACTTTGTCGAATACATGGACCGACCGAATTTTAGAAATCGAGAAAGAAACGCCGAGCTATGAAGCGTTGAAAGATTATATTAGTGGATCTGCCAATAAACGCTATATTTATGACGGCGAACAAGAGCGTGGTTTCGGCTGGGCGGGACAAGTGACCGGATTGATCCGGGATGTGCCGACAGTACAGCAATTGTTTGACCGGATGATCCAGCAAACAGAAGAAATCCGCAATCGTTGGGGGAATATTGAAAGAGAGTAGGTGACAGCAATGGAATACTCATATCCATTTTCTATCGATTGGACGACTGAAGAGATTGTCGAAGTCGTAGAATTTTTTGAAGCGATAGAAAAAGCTTATGAAAAAGGGATCAACCGTCAAGAACTGATGGACAAATACCGCAAGTTCAAAAAAGTGGTGCCATCGATGGCAGAAGAAAAAACATACTTCCGTGAGTTCGAAGAGGAAAGCGGCTATGTCAGCTTCCAAGTTGTTAAGAAAATGAAGGAAGCTTCAGGTGACGACTTGATTCGCATTAAACGATAGAAAAAACCGCCGTTCAGCGAACGGCGGTTTTTTCCAGAGTGTTGAAGAAGTCTATGGTTTGCTCTCAACTATGAAAAAATAGCGTCTTTTGCTTTCTTCAACAGTTAATGACCTCTCTGAGTATTTGGAGAAGTGTTCGCTCGACTCCTGTGGATCAGCGAGACGACCGAGACCCCGCAAGGCGCGTAGCGGCTGAGGAGGCTTGGGCGCGAGCCCACGGAAAGCGAGCGATAAGCTTCGGAAAATACGGCTTTATCACTTTCTCGACAACCTGAAAAAAACCGCTGTTCAGCGAACGGCGGTTTTTTCATGGGCTAAAAGTAAATTCCGGTAAACTGGCAGCAGTTCTCGGAAGGTTTCTTCTGCAAAGGCATAGAATCCGTCTTGGTCCAGTTCGGCAGCGTCAGAACGCGATAGATGTTTGCCGATGACCAATTCCCCTTTTTTTACGTCGCGCAGGCGCGAAAGCAATTTATCGACACCTTCTTCACCGAGCGAAGCAATACTAGTAGCTTCGGGCTTCATATGATCGCCTGACATCACAAAGTCGGATGGCAATTCAGCTAAAGCTTGAGTCGAGATCAGTTTATTTGCCATGGCTGCTTTTCCGGGAGCTTCGTAGATAACAGCGAGAATAACAAACACATGGCTTTCCCATAGGCCAATTTGGAAATGAGGTACAGCTTTATAGCCGCGTTTGTACGGCGCAAATGCTACCCAGCTGTCATTTGGCGGATTGACGGTCCGACGCATATGCTTTGCGACATGCGGAAAAAATTCATCTCCAGTTTCTCCGGAGAAATAAGCGGAAAAATCTTGCCCCAATGCTTCGAACTTCGGCCGCACATAAGCTTTCAATGCTTCCATGCGTGCTTCGAGCCCTGGGGTTTCAAATACTTCGAAATCTTGTTCAGTCCAGTATGGATTCACGGACATTCCCTCCTTAACTAATCGACACATTTATTTTAACGAAGTTTGGGAAGAATGAATATAAATAAGTTTTCAGTTGCGAAAAAGGGGGTAAAGATGTGTAATAAACATCACAATCGGAATATTCCGATTATGGGGGAAGGGGGGGCTCGATATGAAACAGATGATACAGATTATCCGAAAAGCGGATGTAGAAAAAGAGTACATCAACACCTTGAAGCTGGAACTTGATTACGAATTAGCCACCTTGTATGATGCCATGCAGCAAAATGACGGCGGCCAAAAAGACAAGAGCAAAAAACGGCTGGCAGAAATACAAGTAGAACTGGAGGCTCTTCATGCATTGTAAACAAACGACCATACCGTAGAAGCATCTGCTGGCTAAAGACAGTGGATGCTTTTTTCGTTATACTAAAAAGAAATAAGGGGGAGCTCATATGGACCAGCATGCAATGGACCGCTACATAAAATCAATGATCAAAGAAGCCGGACACCGGATACGCAATTCGTTTCTGAGTGACATTTCGGTAGATACGAAAGCCCACGCGAATGATTTGGTGACGAATGTCGATAAGGATGTGGAGAAGTTTTTCATTGAACATATTCGCAAAGATTTTCCAGGTCACCGCGTTTTTGGCGAAGAAGGATTCGGAGACAAGATTGAAGAGTTAAGCGGCACGGTATGGATGCTTGATCCGATTGATGGCACGATGAATTTCGTGCATCAACGGCGCAATTTCGCCATCTCGCTTGGAATTTATGAAGATGGCATCGGAAAGCTAGGCTATATTTATGACGTCGTCAACGACGATCTCTATCACGCAGTAGCAGGCGGCGGGGCTTATTATAACGATGAACGGCTGCCAATGCTAAAGGATACAGACATCAGTGAGTCGATCATCGGCATGAACTCCATGTGGGCGACACCGAACCGCCATGTGGAGCATGAAGCGACGATCCGCCTCGTCCATGAAGCGCGCGGCATGCGTTCTTATGGTTCTGCGGCACTCGAGTTGGCGTACTTGGCAAGCGGGCGCCTCGATGCCTATATTTCCATGAGGCTGTCGCCTTGGGATATTGCAGGAGGCATGGTCATGGCGAAGGAAGTTGGCGCTGTCGCCAGTAATTTTTCAGGTGAAGCGGCAAACTTGTTGAAATCAGACACCTTCATAGCAGCCAATCCATCCATTCATGGGAAGTTGTTGCAAGATTATATTAAACCGAAACCTAAATCATGAATCGAAAAAAGAGGCCGGAAAATCCCGGCCTCTTTTGTTCGTTTACAATGCGCCTGCGTCGCGCATTTCTTTTTTTCGTTTGAATCCAAAACCCATGATAACCAATAACAACAGGATGGAGAGAAACACGCCGACTACGCTGCGAAGTGCCACTGCGACCCCAATGAGCACCATCGCTCCGATTGCTGCCAGTGAAAATAGGACAAAAATCCATTTTATATTATGCCATGATTCTATGATCGCTTCTTTCATACCATCTAACCTCCTGCGTACAAGAAAATAAAATCGTAGGGTTTTTCCCCTATATGTGCTATACTAGCACAGTTATAGGCTCGAAAAAAGAATATTGGAGTGAAAGTATGACTAACCTTAGAAACGATTTACGCAACATTGCAATTATCGCACACGTTGACCACGGCAAAACGACATTGGTGGATCAGTTGCTTCAGCAATCAGGAATCTTCCGATCGAATGAACATGTTGATGAGCGGGCGATGGACTCAAACGACATTGAAAGAGAACGCGGAATTACAATCCTAGCAAAAAACACCGCGATTCAATATAAAGACGCTAAAATCAACATTTTGGATACTCCTGGACACGCTGATTTCGGCGGCGAAGTGGAGCGCATCATGAAAATGGTTGATGGCGTATTACTCGTTGTCGATGCGTACGAAGGCTGTATGCCACAGACACGCTTTGTCTTGAAAAAAGCGCTTGAGCAAAACCTCAAGCCGATTGTAGTCGTCAACAAAATCGACCGCGATTTCGCGCGTCCAGATGAAGTTGTCGATGAAGTCATCGAATTGTTCATCGAACTTGAAGCAAACGATGATCAACTGGAATTCCCGGTTATCTTCGCATCAGGCATGAACGGTACAGCAAGTCTTTCATCTGACCCAGCTGACCAAGAAGAAAACATGCAGGTTATCTACGATGCCATCATGGACCACGTACCGGCACCGATCGACAACCGTGAAGAACCACTTCAATTCCAAGTGGCACTTCTGGATTACAACGACTATGTCGGACGTATCGGTATCGGCCGTGTATTCCGTGGAACTATTGAAGTTGGACAATCTGTCTCTTTGATGAAATTAGATGGATCTGTTAAAAACTTCCGCATTACGAAAATTCACGGATTTATGGGCTTGAAGCGCATTGAGATCCAAAAAGCCGAAGCTGGCGATTTGATCGCAATCTCTGGACTAGAAGATATTAACGTCGGTGAGACGGTATGTCCTCAAGATCACCAGGAAGCCTTGCCAATTCTACGTATCGATGAGCCGACGCTGCAAATGACATTCCTTGTCAACAACAGCCCGTTCGCCGGTAAAGAAGGTAAATTCATTACATCAAGAAAAATCCAAGAGCGTTTGGATGCTCAATTAGAGACAGATGTTTCCTTGCGCGTTGATCCAACGGATTCTCCAGATGCATGGGTCGTTTCGGGCCGTGGCGAACTGCATCTATCAATCTTGATTGAAAACATGCGTCGTGAAGGATTCGAGATTCAAGTATCTAAACCTGAAGTTATTGTCCGTATGGTCGATGGCGTCCGCTGCGAACCGGTTGAACGCGTTCAAGTGGATGTACCTGAAGAGTATACTGGCGCAATCATCGAATCACTCGGTGAACGTAAAGGTGAAATGCTGGATATGATCAACAACGGAAGCGGACAAGTCCGTTTGGTATTTAATGTACCTGCCCGTGGGTTGATTGGTTACACAACTGAATTCCTTACGCAAACACGTGGTTACGGAATCATTAACCACACATTCGATAGCTACCAGCCAGTTGCATCAGGACGCGTAGGCGGCCGTCGCCAAGGCGTTCTCGTTTCCATGGAGCGCGGCAAATCTTCAACTTATGGCTTGATGGGCATCGAAGATCGCGGAACTTCATTTGTTGAAGTCGGAACTGAAATCTATGAAGGCATGATCGTCGGTGAACATAACCGCGACAACGACTTGACAGTTAACATCGTTAAGATCAAAGCGGCGACTAACATCCGTTCAGCCAACAAAGACCAGACGACGACGATGAAAAAAGCGCGTTTGATGAGCCTTGAAGAAGCACTTGAATACTTGAACGATGATGAGTACTGTGAAATCACTCCTCAATCGATCCGTTTGCGTAAGAAAATTCTCGACAAAAACGAGCGCGAGCGCATGGCGAAGAAAAAGAAAGTAGCCATCGAAGAATAAACAACTGGAAGGATGTATAATCCGTGGACGAGCAGGCTTTTGTCTATGAAAATATGTATCCGGTAGCCCGCATTCTTTACCAAAACTTGCCGAATTTCGATGTGGCAGGATATGCACTGTTTGCAGTCATCTTCCTGTTATCGGCATTGGTTTACAAACTGGGCTTTGCCAAGAAATTGTCGATCGGAAAAAATGCCGTCATCATCTTGTTTTTGGCTGCGGGTGGACTAGGGCTTACATTCTTAGCCTTTTTCCTTCCCGTTGTCGAAGGCTTGGTTATTGCCGCATTGATTCTCATCCTTTATAAAATCCGCCTATGGCGCGAAAAACGCGAAAACGCTGCTTCTCATTGAGAAGCAGCGTTTTTGCGTTCAAATGTCTTATAAAGGATCGGCAACAGCAAGGCATATGTCAGATGGGCCAGAATCCAATAGAGGAATGCCCCCATATCGCCCGGCTCCGGAACGTCTGCCTCGACGGCAAGCATCGAGAGCGGGAAGAACAGGAGATAGGTGGGCAAGGTCAGCACCAAGCTGATGATCGTCAATTGCCCGAACGTATAGCGCCGGCGTTTCGCAATATAAACGTAGACGATGCCGATCACTAGCGAGATGATCAAATGAAAAACGAACTCGGTCAACTCCGACCAATTCACTTGATTGACCAGCGGGATAAAGTCGATATTCAATAATAGTTCATAATTTCGCACGCCAGTTACGGCCTGCATCCACTTCAGCAATAATCCGAGAATGAGCCCGCTCCAGAAACCAATCCACAATCCTTTAAGAATTTTCATCAGAAATCATCCTCAATGCTGCGGGAGCTGCGGAAAAAATGAAACTGGCCAGTCGCCAGCCGCTCCTCGGTGCGTTTAGTGATACGGTCGTGGCAGCCTTCGCACATATGGGTATGAATTGGGCGATTACGCAGCCGTTTGGCTTGCAAAGTATCGTCTTCTAGTTCTTCAATCTTATCGCAAATGACACATTGAACACGCATAGCTATCCCTCCTATTCGACCCGAATCGCGGAGACGTGGGTAATCGGCTGATCAATATTCGAGCCATCCGGCAATAGGATATGAACCGGACCGTCATCACGAAGCGGTTTGCCGTCTTGGCTGAATTTGAAAATCAATTGCTTGGCATCTTCAATCGGGAAATCATGTTCACCTGAAGCAGTTTCGAACACGACTTTCGATGCGTCGCTAGCTGGCTCTGCATTCTCGAGGAATGGTTGGAAGCGCATGCCGAATGTTCCCGTCAACATGTCTTGTTTTTCCTGGCGCTTGTACTTTTTCTCAGAGTTCAAGGTCGGCGGAACAGTGGCGCCTTCCATAATTTCGCGTGACCAATGTTCGCCCATCCCGCGTTTATATTCTTCAAGCTCGTCTTTGTCAACATGCTCTTCGGTGAAGAAAGTCCGCAGATCCAATTTGCGGTCGTCAAAAATCCACACGGTAGGATCCAAAGTTAATTTGTATGTGACTTTCCCTTTAAACGGTATGATGAATTCCATAAACAAACCCTCCATTATAGTATCTCTCTTCTTCAGTATAACTGTTTGGCCACAATTCCCAAAGGGTTTAATCCCTTTGATGAGAGACTTGCAATTTAACAGCGTAAAAGATACACTTTAAACAGGCTAATGGAGCAGAAATACGAGTGATGGGGGAGTCCTCATGGAACATACAGAAGAACAGACTTATCAAGAAAAAGCGCTGGAACTCCTTAAAGCTGATGCAGAGAAAATTGAGCAATTGATCAAGGTGCAGATGGATCATCTGACTTTGCCTTCCTGCCCTTTATATGAAGAAGTTCTTGATACGCAAATGTTTGGCTTATCACGGGAAATCGATTTTGCCGTCAAACTCGGCTTGATCGAACGTGAGACCGGTAAAAATTTAATGGATACGCTGGAGAAGAAACTGTCCATCCTCCACGATGCGTATACAAATAAATGACCTAAAACTCAAACGATTCCAGTTTGAGTTTTTTTACTAATGAATCCAATTGAATGAGGTATAAAAACAATGAAATCCTACATCAAGAAATACGGCAAGTACATAGACTACCCGCTTCTCTTTGCCTATCTAGTCCTGACGATCTTCGGGCTGATCATGATTTACTCTGCCAGCATGGCCTGGTCTGTGAATTATTATAACGATCCCCCATCCCGCTTTTACAAACAGCAATTACTTAATTTGGCCATTGCTTATCCTGTGTTCTTGATTGCCGCTGTATTCCCGTACAAGCATTTCAAGAAAAAATGGATGATGGCCACCGTGCTCGCAGTAATCTTTACGGGTCTTATTCTTGTGCACTTTATCGGCTTTGCAGCAGGGGGAGCAAAAAGTTGGATCAGCCTAGGTTTCGCCAATATTCAGCCGTCGGAAGTTGCCAAAGTGGGCTTAATCTTTTATTTGGCTGGAGTATTTTCCAATAAATACCGAAACGGCTCCATCAACAAACTGAACGAATCGATTATCCCGCCAGTCATTATCTTGACAGCTGTGTTGATTTTAGTGTTTTTCGAACCCGACCTTGGTTCCATGGTTATCATTGGGGCAGTCGGATTGTCTGTTATGGCAGCATCTGGGGTGCGCTTGAAGCCGTTCGTCAAATTGGCGGGCATTGTCATCACCGCCACTGCCATTGTCATCGTACCCATGATGGTGTTCGCTCAGGACATTATTTTTACGGAAAAGCGCATGGGACGCATTGATGCGTTTTTCAACCCATTTTCCGACGAACTTGGTTTCGGCTTTCAAATTGTCAACGGCTATTTAGCCATCGGTTCAGGAGGGCTTAGCGGTCTTGGTCTTGGCCAGTCGATCCAAAAGCTTGGCTATCTGCCGGAGCCCCATACCGATTTCATCATGTCGGTCATCGCGGAAGAACTCGGGGTTCTCGGTGTCGTCGTCGTGATTGGCGGTCTAGGCTTTGTTGTGCTGCGTGGATTGTGGATTGCCATGACCACTAGCGACCCGCTTGCGCGCATGCTTGCAGCAGGTGTCGCAAGCATGATCGGCATCCAATCCTTCGTCAATCTGGGCGGACTTTCGGGCATTATTCCTTTAACTGGGGTAACACTTCCATTTATCAGCTATGGCGGAACTTCCGTAATTTTGTTATCGTTAGCTATGGGAGTATTAATGAATGTTTCCATGTTCAATAAATACGAAAAAACGAAAAAGTAAAGGGTGTGCGTCGGAGTGAAAGAGATTAACAAGATCTTAGTAGCCAACCGCGGAGAAATTGCCATTAGGATCTTCCGCGCCTGTACAGAACTGAATCTTCGGACAGTTGCGATTTATTCGCAGGAAGACAGCGGTTCGTTTCATCGTTACAAAGCTGACGAATCGTATTTAGTCGGCAAGGGCAAAAAGCCGATTGATGCTTATTTGGACATTGAAGACATCATTCGCATTGCCAAAGACTCAGGAGTGGACGCTATCCATCCAGGGTACGGATTCTTATCCGAAAATGTTCATTTCGCTCGGCGCTGTGAAGAAGAAGGTATCGTATTCATTGGCCCGACATCCAGACATCTCGATATGTTCGGGGATAAAGTTAAGGCCCGTGAGCAAGCAATTGCTGCAGGCATCCCGGTCATTCCAGGAACGGATGGACCGGTCGAATCGCTGGCAGAAGTGGAAGCATTCGCTGAACAAGCCGGATTCCCATTAATGATCAAAGCGTCACTCGGCGGAGGCGGGCGCGGCATGCGCATCGTCAAAGATGCAAGTGAACTTGCCTCAGCGTATGAACGTGCGAAATCGGAAGCGAAAGCTGCTTTCGGATCCGACGAAATGTATGTAGAGAAATTTGTCGATAAGCCAAAGCATATCGAAGTGCAAATTTTGGGCGATGCTGAAGGCAATGTCGTCCACTTGTATGAGCGGGATTGTTCGATCCAGCGGCGCCACCAGAAAGTCGTGGAAATCGCACCGTCCAACTCGATCAGCAATGAGTTGCGCAACGAAATTTGCGACGCTGCCGTAAAATTAATGAAAAACATCGATTACATAAATGCCGGTACTGTCGAATTTCTTGTGGCGGGTGAAGAATTTTACTTTATTGAAGTAAATCCCCGCATCCAAGTGGAGCATACGATTACCGAGATGGTTACAGGCATCGACATCGTTCATGCGCAAATCCATATCGCCCGTGGGCATATGTTGCACAGTGAAACAATTGCCATTCCCCAACAACAAGATATTCCGTTGTTCGGCTTCGCGATTCAGTCGCGCGTAACAACAGAAGATCCGTTAAATGATTTCATGCCGGATGCCGGAAAACTGATGGTCTACCGTTCAGGCGGCGGCTTTGGGGTGCGTTTGGATGCAGGAAACGGCTTCCAAGGAGCAGTTATTTCCCCGTTTTATGACTCATTGCTCGTGAAAGTGTCCACATGGGCAACCACGTTTAAAGAAGCGGCAGCCAAAATGGACCGCAATTTACAGGAATTCCGGATTCGCGGCATCAAAACCAATATTCCGTTTCTTGAAAATGTCGTAAAACATCAAAATTTCATCAACGGTGATTTTGACACCAGCTTTATCGATAGCACGCCGGAATTGTTCAAGTTCCCGGTGCGTCAAGACCGTGGGACGAAATTGCTTAGCTATATTGGCAATGTAACCGTAAACGGCTTCCCAGGCATCGAACAGAAAAAGAAACCGATCCACCCAGCGCCGCGTAAACCGGAAATCGACATCATTACTGAAGTTCCAGCCGGTACGAAGCAAATCCTTGACGAGCGTGGTCCTGAAGGATTGTCGAAATGGATTCTTGAGCAAGAGGATGTATTGCTGACGGATACAACTTTGCGCGATGCCCATCAGTCGCTTCTCGCAACACGGATGCGCTCACACGATATGTTTGCAGTCGCGAAAGAAACAGCTCGTCTCCAAAGCGATTTGTTTTCGATGGAGATGTGGGGCGGGGCAACATTTGACGTGTCCTATCGTTTCTTGAAAGAAGATCCGTGGCAGCGCCTCATCAAATTGCGTGAAGACATTCCAAATGTATTGTTCCAAATGTTATTCCGTGGAGCTAATGCAGTTGGGTATAAAAACTACCCAGACAATGTCATCCGTGAATTTGCTCGGACATCAGCGGAAGCGGGAATCGACGTATTCCGGATTTTCGATAGCCTGAACTGGATCAAAGGAATGGAAGTCGCGATTGATGAAGTCCGAAACTCTGGAAAAGTCGCAGAAGCGGCGATTTGCTATACAGGAGACATTCTTGATCCGAGCCGTGACAAATACACAGTGCAATACTATAAAGACATGGCAAAAGAGCTCGAAGCAGCAGGCGCGCACATTCTAGCGATCAAAGATATGGCGGGACTATTAAAGCCAGAAGCTGCTTACCGTCTCGTTTCTGAATTGAAGGACACGGTTTCTTTGCCGATCCACTTGCATACGCATGACACGAGCGGCAATGGCATCTATCAGTACTCCAAGGCGATTGAAGCTGGCGTCGACATCGTCGATACTGCACTCGGCACGATGGCGGGTCTTACATCACAGCCTAGCGCCAACTCGCTGTATTATGCGATGAGCGGCAGCAAGCGGAAAATCAAAGCGGATATCGAATCTCTAGAGACCATGTCTCATTATTGGGAAGATGTTCGCAAATATTACAGTGATTTCGAGAGCGGCATGAACAGCCCGCATTCTGAAATTTATGTCCATGAAATGCCAGGCGGACAGTACAGCAACCTACAACAACAGGCAAAAGCGGTCGGCCTTGGCATGCGCTGGGAAGAAGTGAAGGAAATGTACTCCCGCGTCAACATGCTGTTTGGCGACGTTGTAAAAGTTACGCCGTCATCGAAAGTCGTAGGAGACATGGCGTTGTTCATGGTCCAGAACGAATTGGATGAAACAACAGTCCTGACGCGCGGAGAGAATATCGACTTCCCTGAGTCGGTCATCGAGTTCTTCGAGGGGTATATCGGGCAACCGCATGGCGGCTTCCCGGAGCAATTGCAGAAAGTGATTTTGAAAGAACGCGAGCCAATTACGGTACGTCCGGGCGAACTGCTCGAACCTGCTGATTTTGACGCGATCCGTGAGACATTGTTCGAACGCCTGCAACGTCCAGTCACAAGCCACGAGGTATTGGCTTATGCTTTGTATCCAAAAGTGTTCGAAGAGTACAGCACGATGTACAAAACCTTTGGGAATGTATCGGTCCTTGATACATTAACTTTCCTTTACGGCATGCGTCTGAGCGAGGAAATCGAAGTAGAGATCGAAAAAGGCAAGACCTTGATGATTAAACTTGTTTCGATTGGCGAACCGCAAAAAGATGGTACACGCATCATCTATTTCGAATTGAACGGCCAACCGCGCGAAGTGAGTGTTCAAGATATGACGGTTGAAACCGATTCGGCAGCAAAACCAAAAGCCGATCCGACGAAAGAAAACCATATTGCAGCGACTATGCCTGGCACGGTCCTAAAAGTAATTGGTGAAAAAGGCTTGAAAGTAAAACGCGGCGACCATCTATTGGTCACAGAAGCGATGAAGATGGAGACCACCGTTCAAGCACCATTCGACGGTACAATCCAAGACATCTATGTAACAGCGGGCGACGGCATTTCAACAGGCGACTTGCTCATTGAAATGGAAGCCAAACAATAAAAAAAATCCGGTGCATATCGCACCGGTTTTTTTTAGCATATTGAAGAAGCCCATTATCCACTATTAATGAAAAGAGTGGGAGCCTATTTCACAATGAAAAATTAATGAACTCTCTCAGTATTTGGAGAAGCGTTCGCTCGTAACCCCTTCTGCTCAATAATGCTGCGCATTACTTTCACAAAGATAATGTCTCCCGAAGGTCGACCTTATCTTTCCTGTGGATCAGCTTCGGAAAATAAGACTTTTCACCTTTCTCGACAACCTGAAAAAAATCCGGTGCATATTGCACCGGATTTTTTATTTGGATTTAATGAATTTGCTTCTAGAGACGAGCAGGACCATATAGCATAACAATCCGAACAGCATCGAGATCAGCAAAGAGTGGAGCAAGGCTACTGCCAAGTTTAATTTCGTCAAGACGACGAGCATTCCCGACGTGGCTTGCAAAAGCACGATCGCGAAGGCGATCAGCCAGCCCCAATAGATGACACGCTGGTCGCGGTAGTGGCGATATGCGTGAAGCGCAATCACACCGATCCAAATAACGATAAGTGCCGCTGCAAAGCGGTGCCCCATTTGTACCCATTCATACATATTACCAGGCAGTGCGAATTGATCATTGCGGCATAAAGGCCAGTCGGAGCAAATCAGGCTCGATTCCGTATGCCGGACAAGTGCGCCTGTATAGACAACCACATACGAATACAGCGCAACGCCGAGTGTATGGAATTTCAATTTGCGGCCAATTTGCACTCGGTCTGCATCAAATTTGCGATCGACTTCAAAGATCAGCAAGGTTAACAGCAATACCGCAGCAAACGACAGGAGTGATATCCCAAAGTGAAGTGCTAAGATGAAATCACCTTGGCCCCAAAGAACTTGCGCAGCGCCGATCAAAGCCTGCAGCACGAGGAAGAAGACAGCCATAAAGGCGAGGAACTTCGTTTCGCGCACATGGCCGAACTTACGCCAAGCCCACACAGCCAAAATCACGATTAGAATACCAACCGTACCTGTGACCAAGCGGTGAGAAAACTCAATCAGCACCTCAGGAGTGATTTCGCGGGGAATCAAGTTGCCGTTGCAGTCAGGCCAGTTGCGGCCGCAGCCCATCCCGCTGTCGGTTTTAGTTACCAAAGCCCCGCCGAGGAGGATGAGGAGCATGCCGACAGATGCCAGAACCCCAAATATTTTTATATAAATGTTGCTTTTCAAAATGCCACCTACTTTTTTTAGAAAAACTTTTAACATGAACGATTACCTGCATACTCGATGATAGCGAAACTGCGTTTAAAATACAACGAGAAATGGGCGTTCGCCCAAACTTTCAAGAATTGGACATATTAAGGGCGACCTTCACAAACTGTTCAAAAACAACGATTTTTCTATCTTAAAATAACGAGGGGGCTACTGTATGATTAGAGATGAATATTTGTAAGACCAATTGCGTGAAATCATCATTTATATCAGGAAATTTCAGTAATATGTAGAAAAGAAGCTGGAATTTAGATATAGTTATGGTTAGCGGAATATGCTTACAACTTTGAAAGGAGGGAGTTATATGTCAAACGGCCGGTCTTTGCCTGCAGAACCGACTGACGCTGTAGAATCGAGCACGTTCACTAAAGATTTTCTGGCACTTATTAAGATTGGGATTGTAAACTCCAATTTAATTACTGTCTTTACGGGACTGTGGCTCGCTTTCCAGTTTTCGGATAAGAATTTCCTGGATCATATGGATATTCTCGTCTACACCATCGTCGGTTCGGCATTGATCATTGCGGGGTCTGCGGCGATGAATAATTATATCGACACAGATATTGACCCATTGATGGCTAGCAAAAGAGCCCGCCCGACAGTTACGGGCAGGTTCAAGCCATCCGCTGTCTTGGCACTCGCCATTTCTTTCATCGTTATAGGTGAACTCTTTTTGTTTTCCGCTTCTGTTTCAGCAGGTCTGTTTGGAATCGCCGGCATTCTGGCTTATGTGGTTCTCTATTCGATGTGGTCGAAGAGACGGCATGTCGGCAACACGATCGTCGGCAGCATTTCCGGCGCAATTCCGCCACTTATTGGCTGGGCTGCGGTGGAGCCGACGCTTGGCACGGGCGCATGGGCGCTGTTTCTGATTATGTTTATCTGGCAGCCTCCGCATTTTTATGCGCTTGCCATGAAACGGACGGAAGAGTATCGGGCTGCAAATATTCCGATGCTTCCGGTGGTAAAAGGATTCCACCGGACAAAAAAATCGATGCTTGCATGGGTTTTCCTGCTTTTCCCCTTACCGTTCCTGCTTATGGAACTGGGGATAGGCTTTATCATCTTAGCTACAGCGTTGAATATCGGATGGCTCGTACTTGCAATCCAGGGCTTCAAAGCAGCTGATGATTTGAAATGGGCGAAGAAAATGTTCATCTACTCGTTGAATTATATGACGATTCTATTTGTCTCGATGATCATTTTCGCAGTATTCGTCTAAATTTCACTTTTACTTAACTGTAAGATATTTTATTCAGAGAGGGGTATGAAAAGCTATGATGAAAGGACCTAAGAAATGGCGCCTTTTCGCTTTGATGACCGCATTGCTTGTTTTTCTTTCAGGCTGCGGGCGCGAAGAGATTTCGACGCTGATACCGGCTGGTAAGGTTGCTCAAGATCAGTTCAACTTGCTGATTTTGTCATCCATTGTCATGTTATTCGTTATCATCGTCGTTACAATCATCTATGTATTGGCAATTGTGAAATTCCGCCGTTCAAAAGTAGGGGAGGACATGATTCCTGAACAAGTTGAAGGAAGCGCGCGTCTTGAGTTTATCTGGACAGCGATTCCGATTGTCTTGCTTTTGATCCTCGCTGTTCCAACGGTCTACTCTACATTCGACCTGGCTGATGTCACAGCGATGGACGCACAGGACGAAGAGGGAGTCGCTGAGAACTTGACCGTTAACGTAACCGGTAAGCTTTACTGGTGGGAGTTCGAATATCCTGAACAGGAAATTCGCACTGCACAGGAACTGGTCGTTCCAACTGGCGAGCGCGTCTACTTCAATTTGATTGCGGCAGACGTTAAGCACTCGTTCTGGATCCCTTCGGTTGGCGGTAAACTCGACGTCAACCCTGAAAACGTCAACACCTTCTATTTGGAATTCGATAAAGAATCTTCAGAACTTGAAGAAGGCGTTTACTTCGGTAAATGTGCCGAGCTTTGTGGACCGTCCCACGCATTGATGGATTTCAAAGTCAAAACGCTTAACCGCGAAGACTTTGATGCTTGGGTAGCGGCAATGCAAGAAGAACAAGAAGCTCCTTCTGAAGCTCTTGCTCAAGAAGGTGAAGAATTGTTTGGCCCAGATGGTTTGAGCTGTATTCAATGTCACGCTGTAAACAGTGCTGGCGCAGCAACTGGAGTTGGACCGAACTTAACAACTTTCGGCGACCGTACGACAATTGCCGGCTTCATGGAACATGATGAAGAAACATTGAAAAACTGGATTGCTAATCCACAAGAATACAAACCAGGCAACTTGATGCCTGAAGCAGCTTCATTGAATGATGGCAAAGAACTTACCGACCAAGAGCTGAATGCACTCGCTGCATATTTGATGAGCTTGAAAGTTGAAGAGTAAACGTTAAAAAAGGAGGTAAACTATTGTGAGTTCTAACTCTCAGAAAAAGGGTTTCGGCGCTACAATTTGGGATTACATGACAACTGTAGACCATAAGAAAATCGCGATCCTCTACTTGATCTCCGGCGGATTTTTCTTCCTAGTCGGTGGTGTAGAAGCGATGATGATCCGGATTCAGCTAATGAAAGCCGGAAACGATTTCCTCAGTGCCGGAACATACAACGAAGTTTTAACGATGCACGGAACAACAATGATCTTCCTTGCAGCCATGCCAATTCTTTTGGCATTCATGAACGCCGTCTCACCTTTGCAAATTGGTGCGCGTGACGTAGCGTTTCCTTTCTTGAACTCACTTGGGTTCTGGCTATTCTTCTTCGGTGGTATCTTCCTAAACCTTTCATGGTTCTTAGGTGGGGCTCCGGATGCAGGATGGACAAACTACGCTTCTTTGGCACTCGCATCTGAAGGCCACGGAATCGATTTTTACTCACTCGGTTTGACGATTTCCGGTTTCGGTACTTTGATCGCAGGGATTAACTTCCTTGTAACGATCATCAATATGCGTGCACCGGGGATGACGTATATGAGAATGCCGCTTTTTACTTGGACGACATTTGTTGCGTCTGCGTTGATTCTACTGGCATTCCCTCCACTAACTGTCGGTATCTTCTTCATGGTATTCGACCGTTTGTTCGGGGCTAATTTCTTTGATGTAACGATGGGCGGTAACACGATCATTTGGGAGCATTTCTTCTGGATTTTCGGTCACCCGGAAGTTTACATTTTGATCTTGCCAGCGTTTGGTATTTTCTCTGAAATCTTCGCGATTTTCTCTCGTAAACGCCTATTCGGTTACACGGCTTTGGTATTTGCGACCATCCTAATCGGTTTCTACGGATTCATGGTTTGGGCTCACCACATGTTTACAGTTGGTCTCGGACCGACAGCTAACGCAGTGTTCGCCCTTGCAACGATGATTATCGCAGTTCCAACAGGGATCAAAATCTTTAACTGGCTACTTACGATCTGGGGAGGAAACATTTCCTTCACAGTGCCAATGATTTACGCAGTCGCGTTTATCCCGTCGTTCGTAGCAGGTGGGGTAACGGGCGTTATGCAGGCAATTGCACCGCTTGATTACCAGCTGCACGATTCTTACTTTATCGTTGCCCACTTCCATTACGTAATCGTTGGTGGGGTTGTACTCGCTATTTTAGCAGGTACGCATTTGTACTGGCCGAAAATGTTCGGTACGATGTTGAGCGAAAAACTTGGGAAATGGACGTTCTGGTTCTTCTTCACTGGTTTCCATTTGACGTTCTTTATCCAGCATTTCCTTGGCCTCATGGGCATGCCTCGCCGTGTTTACACGTTCGGAGCAGACCAAGGTTGGGATTTGTTTAACGCAATCAGCTCGGCTGGTGCCTTGCTGATGGCAATCGGTGTGATCATCATGCTCGTCAACGTCGTCATGACAGTTGCGAAAAATGAGCGCGTCGGTAATGACCCATGGGGCGACGGACGTACGCTAGAATGGGCGATCCCGTCACCACCGCCATTCTATAACTTTGCACAAACACCGCTTGTCCGTGGACTTGACCCATATTGGATCGAGAAAATGGAAGGCAATAAAGAAGGTATGGTCTATGCTGAGCCACTTGGCGATATTCACATGCCGAACGGTTCAATCATTCCTTTCGTCATTTCATTTGGTATGTTCACGGCTGCATTCGGTGCCATGTACCATATGGACGACCATGCATGGGCGCTTCCTGTATTAATCGTAGGTCTTGCGATTACATTTGGCTCGATGCTCGTTCGTTCATTGAAAGATGATCTTGGATTCCACATTTCGAAAGAAGAATTGATTGCAGATAACGAACGCATTCAAAAAGAAGCAAGAGCGCTGGAAGGAGGCAAAAAAGGTGGACTTAAATAAACGATATACCCCACAAACTTGGCCAGATCATCCTGAGACGGCGACGCTCGAAGGGAAGAACAAGTTCGTTGGTTTCTGGTTGCTACTCGCAGCTGAGACCGTCACCTTCGCCTCTCTTTTCGCAACTTATCTTGCGTTGAAAGACAAGGGCCCAAGCGGAATGGAATTTTCCGCTGCCGGCTTGTTCGAACTGCCGCTTGTTTTTGCCATGACGATGCTTCTTCTGACATCTTCGTTGACGAGTGTCTACGCGATGTATCATATGAAGAATCACAATTTCAAGGCCATGCAGGCTTGGCTAGGAATCACCGTTCTTTTAGGACTTGCGTTCCTTGGCTTGGAGATTTACGAGTTTAATCACTATGTACATCTTGGCTTTGGCTATACGAATAGTGCCTTCAGCTCCGCCTTTTATACTTTAGTCGGAACTCACGGGGCTCACGTAGTCTTCGGTCTTAGCTGGTTCATCGCATTGATGCTCCGGAACGCTAAACGTGGTTTGAACATGTACAATGCGCCGAAGTTTTACCTTGCCGCTCTTTACTGGCATTTCATTGACGTAGTATGGGTGTTCATCTTCACTGTAGTCTACTTGATGGGAGTGATCGGTTAATGGCTCACGATACTCACGATATTCACAGATCTCGAGCAGAGTTTGAATTTATTAAGAAAAAACGTGCTACGGAGATGCGTGGTCAGTTGACATCATTCGCTTTGATGATTTTCTTGACATTGATCGCGTTCACTTTGGTGGCAGCCGGATTCTCGACTTACTTAATCGTGCCAATTATTTTGCTATTGGCTGCAGTTCAAGTCGTACTTCAGCTGTATAACTTCATGCATATGAGTAATAAAGGACACGGCATGATGGCATTCTTCATGTTCAGTGGCATATTTGTTGCTTTTACCATTGTTCTCACAATGGTCACCATCGTTTGGTGGTAAATTATAAAAAACTCCGGACTTTTACAGTCCGGAGTTTTTTTTCAGGTTGTCGAGAAAGTTAAGAAGCCGTATTTTCCGAAGCTGATCGCTCGCTTTCCGTGGGGCGGGAATCGAGCCTCCTCGTTCGTTACACTTACTGCGGGGTCTCTCAAACCTACTAATCCCACAGGAAAGATAAGGTCGACCTACGGGAGACATTATCTTTGCGAAAGTAATGCGCAGCATTATTGAGCAGAAGGTTTTACGAGCGAACGCTTCTTCAAATACTTAGTTAGATCTTTGATTGTTGAATGTAGAAAAAGCTGGTTTTTCTCGTATTTGATAACGAATCATAGACTTCTTCAACACTCTGGAAAACGGGACTGTCTCATAAGTCCCTAAAATAAAACACACGGAGAAAAAATTCTTTTTCTCTGTCTGTTTTTGATTTATCGCTGAGGCACCTGAGAGTAGCCGGCTGATGGGAATGGAGACGTCGACTCCAGCGGGAGCAGTGACTGAGCTAAGCGAAGGAGCGACGCGAGCCGAAGAGCCTGGACTGAGCGAAGCGAGGGAAGCGGCTAAGGCCGTGCCCGCGGAAAGCGTCCGTCGAAATGGACATCAGCCTTTTCTTTAGAAAAAAAGAGACTGCTCCTAAAAGTCACTTTTCATGACCTTTTGGGACAGCCCCTTTTTTCTGTCTATGACCTGTATGCTTAGGCAAATGTCATGATTCGTTCATTGATATGACAACGCTTCCCCTATATAATGAGGTTACTTAAGGAAAAAGGAGGTACGGTCTAATGCCAATCAGTATTTTCGGCTTCGAGGCATTATGGAGCCCCTGGTATTTTGGATTTCTCGTACTGATTACACTTTTATATTTTGGGGTTACCATTAAGTGGAGACATAAATTCAGTGGCAGTGAGCCGCTTGAAACGAAACAGGCATCGCTCTTTGTGTCGGGAATGGCCTTGATTTATCTCTTGAAAGGCTCACCGATTGATTTGCTTGGGCACATCACCTTAACGATGCATATGGTCCAGATGGCGTTGCTGTTATTGCTGGCGGCACCGCTGATCATTATGGGGATTCCTTCTTACCTATGGCAAGCATTCATCAAGTTGCCGGTAATCAATCCGCTGTTCATGTTTTTCACGAAACCGCTGATTGCCTTGTTATTATTCAGCTTGTTCTTCTCCGTGTATCATTTGCCCTTAGTTTTTGACTTTGTCAAACAGGATATGTTGATTCATAGCATCGTCAGTACCTTGCTGTTTGTGGCAGCGCTTCTCTACTGGTGGCCGGTCGTCAATAACTTGGAAGGTATGCATAAATTCCATGGCCTCAAAAAGTTGGGGTACTTGTTTGGACTCAGCGTCTTAATGACGCCTGCTTGTGCTTTAATCATTTTTAGCACGACGCCGTTCTATGCGACTTATTCGGATGGAGACGCTTGGATGCAGGCGATGGCTTTATGTGTACCTGCAGGGACTCTGGCACAGCTTAACTTATCAGGCCCGGAGTTGTTTACGAACATGTCGCTGATTGAGGACCAACGAACAGGCGGCATCACGATGAAAATCATTCAGGAATTGGTATTCACGGTGTTCATTTGGCTGGTGTTCCATGAATGGCTCAAAAACGAAACAGCCAACGCCGATGAAATCACCGCGAAAGTATTGCAAGACCGTAAAGATATGGCGTATTACAGACATAATGGGCAGTGACCCAAAAGGAGTTTACTTAAATGAATTTGCCGCTATTGCCAACCATTAGTACATTTTTTATCGTCTTGAGCGCCATCTTGGTGGCGATCGGATGGAACTTGATCCTTAAACGCCGTATCGAAGCACATAAAAAAGTGATGCTTGGCGCTGGGGCTGCTGCTTTAACTTTTTTCATCATCTATGCTTCACGAACGCTATTCATTGGGAACACTGCATTCGGTGGGCCAGATGACCTGAAAATTTACTACACGATTTTCTTGATTTTCCATATCACGCTTGCAACGATTGGGGCTGTGATGGGGCTTGTTACCATTTACTTGGGCTTGAAAAACCGTCTAGACAAGCACCGCAAGATTGGGCCATATACAAGCGTTGTTTGGTTCTTTACCGCGATTACAGGTGTCATGGTGTATTTGTTGCTCTACGTGTTCTACGAAGGTGGAGACACGACTTCGGTGTTCAAAGCGATTCTCGGAGGATAATAAAAAGCACTGAGCAAATTTTGCTCAGTGCTTTTTTTATAGAGGTTAAACTTTAAATTCCATTTTGATGATGCCGGCTTCGCGTGCTGAAGTAAAGAGAATGACTAGTAACGGACCGATGAAAAAGCCAAGGAAGCCGATTAATTGAAGGCCAATAAACATGGCAATTAATGTAGCAAGAGGAGAAAGGCCGATTTGAGTTCCCATCACTTTCGGTTCGACTGTTCTTCTGATGACCAAGAGCACTAAAGCCAAAATAGCCAATTGCGTGCCTTGAACGACATCGCCGACGATGAACATATAGATGAACCAGGGCGTTAGCACAATAATTGATCCCAGAATCGGTATGAAGTCGATGACCCAAATAACGAGCGACATGACCAAAGCATATTCTGGTGCGATAAATAATAAGGCAATCAAGGCCACGGCAAAGACAATCAAACTGACAAGAAATTGGGCTTTTAAAAAGCCAAAAACAACGTTATTCAGCCTGGCGACCATGAAGCGTACTTTCTCAGCTGTCGATTCTTTCATACGGTTGAACATCATGCCTTTCAAATCCATTAAATCGAGCATGAACAGGAACAAGGCGATGAGAAAAACGATGAAGCTCACTAAAAAAGAAGGAATGCCGGTCAATAAATTAGTGACCGTATCGTAATTGACAAAGGTTAAGATCCAGTCACGAATGCCTTCTGCGAAAGCGATCATTTCTGTTTCGAAAGAATTAACGACTTCAACGGGCATTTCCGCAGTAGAGCGCAAAAAGAACGCTTCTACTTCGCCCCACATATGAGAGAGGGAATTGGTATACTCAGGAACCATTTTAGAAAATTGTATAATTTGCCCAACCAATTGCGTAATGATCCAGTAAACCAAGCCAGAAGCAATGACAAGGAATAGGATGAACACCGTGATAACTGCGCCTTTCCGGTCCCATTTGAATCTTTTTTGTACAAACTTAACAAAAGGTTCAAGGAAGATGGCGGTAAGCAATGCGATGATCAAAGGGACTGCAATCGGCAATATGTATATAGAGATTAACACTATTATAGCGATGACCAGCAATATGGTTGCCAGTTTTTTATTAAACCACTTGCCCACGATAAACCTCCTTCAATTGGTTGCGTAACATTCTTTGCCAAAGCATTTGTTTAAAAAAACCGCAGTTCGTATTGAACTGCGGAAATTTTATGCTTTAATTTCGAACTCGGCAACTTCTTGTTTAATGGAAGCCAAAATTTCAGCACCCGTTTTCAAAAGGTGATCCGGGAAATGCTCGTCTTCACCATATTCGATACCGTGCGGGTAGTAATGCTTGCCAATTACTGGCTTCAAAACGCGGACAGTCGCATCGTTGGCATCGACATCTCCATCGATGGCATATGCAAACACGCGCAAGTAATAAGTGCCTTCACGGACGATGAATTTGCGGTCGTATGTGACGCGCTCATAATCCCACTGGCCTTCTTTCGTTAAGCCATGCTTGTTCATGATGTCTTCAAGCAATGTAATATCCACTTCGATGTTCTCTAGTCCTGTATTTTCAAAATACATGGGATCTCCTCCTCTATAACAAAAAAAGACTGAATGCTTCTTTAATAATAGATCATATTTTAGGTACATGCAATGGCTAGATTGTGTCAGAATGCAGGCGGCTGTTATAATGAGAAAAATGGGTGTCAGGAGCTGATTCAGTGAAGGACTTGTTACGCATCATGATTTTCTTGGCGATTGTCCTAATTGGACTGTTTTACTTGGACCCGTCAATCAGCGAGAACGAATTATTAGAAGCGCCGCGCTCAGCGGATCCTTTGCCGGCTGACAATTTGATGGAACCGGTCCTTGATGTGGACAGGCCAGCAAGTGGGCTTTCTGTCCATATCGGCGAGCCGGCGGAAGAATGGCTGGCAGAGCATGGCAAGCCAGACCGTATCGAGCCATCCGCGTTCGCTTACGAATGGTGGGTATACGATACGGCATATTCTAATTTCGTCATGGTTGGAGTGAAAGAAGGCCGTATTATCCAAATATATGCAGCTGGGGAGTCTACGGATGTCGAGCCCTATACGATTGGGCAAACCTTAGCCGACCTGTACAGGTTCACAATTGTCGAAAACGAAGTGACGGTCAAATACGGCACTAATACGTATACATTCAATTTAAGCGAGCAGGATATGGATAAACGGATTCTAGTTAGCTTTGAAGATCTTTATGCGCAATTGTATATTGACGCGGAAGACCAACAATTAGAAGCGGTCAGGTTTATGGATGCTGAGACGCTGATCCGCCATCAGCCTTACGATATGATGTATTCTGGCGATTTACTCGTGACGCCAAGGCCGTCATCGACTTTACAGCGATCGATCGATGATGCCAATGCGAAACAATTGGTCGATTTGACGAACGTCTATCGGCTTCGCCATCATCGTTCCTTAGTTAAGGAGAATATCGGCATCAATATATTGGCTGAGCAGACGAGCGAAGAAATGGCGCGCACGGAATTCACATCCGCAGAGATGGAAGTAGAAGATCTTGAAGCCCGTCTGCAAGGGGCAGATATCCCGTTCGACCTGGCCGCAATCAATACAGCTTCGCGGTATTATGATGCAGCAGAGACTTTACATGGCTGGTTCAATTCCCCGAGCCACAGGGAAACTTTGTTAAATACGCAGTACAACCAGATAGGTGTCGGTGTATTCGGCAAGTACTACAGCCAAATTTTGCTGAAACAAGATCCGAGTGTACATGAAAGCCAATAAAGCAACATTTGCTTCCGAGTTGCCGAATGGGCTAGCGCCGTATTCGGAAGTGAACAGTATATGAATCCGGAAAACAATCTGATATGATGAAAGCGTAGAGGAGGAATGCAAAGTGATCATGACCTACGAATGGGTTAGTATAACTGACTCTGCGGACGAGCTGAGTGAAATGATACTGCAATCAGAGCAGGCCGCGACATACCGCGATGCCTATGACTCTGTCTATAGCGATACACAATTGGCAAGGGAGATCCACGACTTCGCCAGGCTGAAGGAGCTGTACGAGGAAGTGCAGCGCTTCGGCAAATACCATCCCGATTACAAACGGGTGATGAAGCAGATCCGAGTCGACAAACGCCGGTTGGATTTGAACGAGAAAGTGGCAGAGCTGCGGCTCGCGGAAAATGAGCTGCAAGACTTGATGGATCAAGTTAGCTTCATTCTCGGCCGGTCGGTGTCAGAAGCGGTCAAGATTCCCTCGAGTAATCCATTCTTTTCATCGGATTCTTCTTGCGGAAGTGGCTGCGGCACAGGAGGCGGCTGTTCTTGTTCAGCCTAATAAAAAAACTGCAACCCCAAAGGGTTGCAGTTTTTTTATTAGCGTGTTTCCTCAAGTGCCGAGATCAATTCAATAGCGATATCAGGGCGGTCCGTGATGATGCCTTTAGCACCAGCGTGGATCAGCTTCTCCATCGATTCCTTATCATCGATGACCCAATAATGGACCGGGACATTCAAACGGTCCAAAAAGGCGATGAACCGTGCAGAATCGAGGCGGAATACCGAATGCTTCACCGGAATTTGCAAGACATCCGCACGCGGTGCATATAGATGGCCGAACTGGCTGTTGAAAGAAGCGAAAGCCTTGCGCACTTCATTTTCACCAGCGCCAAGCGCGACACGGTTTTGTGCGTATAAATTGAAACGGTCAATTTGTTCGTCGTAGAAGCTAGTGACGACAACGCGGTCTTCTGCACCCAAAGATTCAATCAAGCGCCATAGCTTGGATGGCACTAGACTGCCCTCATACGTATCCGGTGCGTCTTTAATGTCGATGTTGATATACATATGAGGGAATTTTTCCATCAATTCGCGCAGAAGGACAACTTTTTCGCCTTTTCCGCGATAGGAATGTTCACCATGCTCATCGACGAAATGATAACCAAGGTCAAGTGTGCGTAATTCATCGAGCGTCATTTCAGCAACGCGACCGGCAGACCCGGAAGTGCGGTCGACGAATTCGTCGTGGAATACCAAAATTTCTTCGTCGTTCGTCATGCGGATATCGATTTCAAATCCGTGGACCCCGAGTTCTGCTGCACGGTCAAAGGCAGCCATCGTATGTTCCGGTGCGAGCGAACTGCCGCCGCGATGGGCCAAGACAATTGGATGTCCATAATCGAGAACGGCTTTTTGCGGCCGTTTTTGCGGTTCGGTAAATGCTTTTGAGCCAGCCCATGCTGCGGCACCGACAGCGGCTGCTGCCAGGCCGATTTTCGTTTTCTTACCCATTATGTATTACCCCCTGTTTTGGTAGTATCCACATTATAGCGGAACGCTCTACTTGCTGTCAGTTTATTCGGTTGCGGCTTTTTTTAGACCTATGGTATTCTAGACTTTAGAAAAGAGGGATAGATATGCATGATCGCCAAGGTCTGATTGTCTATGTGCATCAGCTCAAACAAGCAAAATCGTTGCGGAAGTATGGGCACGTCCATTTCATTTCCCGCAAATTGAAATATGTTGTTGTCTATATGGACCAGGAAAAAATTGAAGCCACGAAAGAAAAACTATCCAAACTGCCGTATGTCAAGAAAGTGCTGGAATCCCAGCGTCCTTTCCTTAAGACGGAATACGAAAACGCCAAGCCGGATAAAGCAAAAGAATACGATTATAAAATCGGCTTGTGATCATTGCATCGGCGGAATATAATGGTTGAGCCTGAGGATGGCAATGAGATGGCCAAAATAAAGTTTGGTGTCCGCGTATTGCGAGGAATGCTTAACGTCCATGCGAATTGGCTCATGGCCTAATTGCTTAACTGTTTCCTCGAACACCGCCAGTCGCTTCGAGCCGTCCGGTATGCCTTCTCTGCATAGATAAATCGGCATGAAATTGCCTTCTTGTGCTGGGCGGAAGGCAGCAGCAACGGAAACGACGGGCTGGCCGTCTTTCGTTTTTGAAACGAAAACGAATCCATGCATAAACCGTTCTTTATTGCTCTCCATTAATTGGCGAAGTTCATATATATCGCCGTACCCTTCTCCGAGCTCGATAAAACGTTGTATCATTTAAAACACGTCCTTTCCAGAATTCATTCTAACATTAAGGACAGCACTTGCAGTACTAAAATGATAAAGTTAGAGGCGATAGTATGCGTGTAGTAGCAGGGCAAGCGAAAGGCTTACCTTTGAAAGCGGTTCCGGGAAATTCAACGAGGCCGACAACCGATAAAGTAAAAGAATCCATTTTTAACATGATTGGCCCATTTTTTGACGGTGGAACAGCAGTAGACTTGTTTGCCGGTAGCGGCGGCCTTGGCATTGAAGCTTTGAGCCGCGGTATCAATCATGTCATTTTCACCGACAAAGACAAAAAAGCCGTGGAAACGATCCACGCAAATCTGGAAAAAACCAGATTGCAAGAATCAGCGGAAGTTTACAAGGCCGATGCCGAACGCGGCTTGAAAGCTATGAAAAAAAATGGCGTAAAGGCGCGTTTATTGTTTCTCGATCCGCCTTATCATATGGAAAAATCGTATGGCCTAATGGCAAAAGCAGTAGAACTGGGCCTTCTTGAAGGCGGAGCCATCATCGTCTGCGAACATGAGCGTGATATTGAGCTGCCAGACGAAACAGCAGGATGTATTCGATATAAAAAGGAATTATATGGAAATACAATTATTTCAATTTACCGCTACCAGGGGGAAGAGGGAGAAAGCATTGACTAAAATTGCAGTAGTACCGGGAAGTTTCGATCCGATTACGATGGGCCATTTGGACATTGTTAAACGGGCAGCGTCCATTTTCGATGAAGTGAAAGTGGTAGTCATGAACAATTCCTCGAAAAATCCATTATTTGATGTAGACGAACGGATGGCATTGATTGCGGAAGTGACTAAGTCCATTCCGAATGTGACAGTGGATTCGTTTGCTGGCTTGCTGATTGACTACGCGGTAGAAGTACAAGCCAATTCGATCATCCGCGGCTTGCGTGCCGTGTCGGATTTCGAATACGAGATGCAAATCACCTCCATGAACCGTTTTTTGAATGAAAACATCGAAACCTTGTTTATGGTGTCCAACAACCAATATTCTTTCCTTAGTTCGAGCATCGTCAAGGAAGTGGCAAAATACCAAGGCAAAATTTCCGGACTGGTACCGGAAGCAGTGGAAAAAGCATTAATAGAAAAGTTCAAATAAGTCACGTACTACGTGGCTTTTTATTGTGGTGTGAACAAAAAGGAGAGGATATGCGTTGAAAAGTAAAAAGCTATGGTTTTTTGTGCTAGTGATGGCGCTTGTCGTATTTGTCAGCTCCTACCGGCTGGATGCGTATATTTCACGCCCGGGAGATGCATATGAGCTATCGCCTCTTGTGGAAGTGGCAGGGCGTGATGAAGACGATGCAGGCACGCTTAGCCTGATGACTGTCACAATGTTCAATGCCACGCCAGCACTATACGTAATGGCTCAATTTCAGGAAGGTTATAAAGTGCTGGACCCGGAACAAGTGAGAAGTCCTCATGAAAGTGATGAGGAATACAATGTTAGGCAATTGAAGCTTATGTCCGACTCCCAAGTCAATGCGCTGCAAATAGCCTTTGAAGAGGCGGGCAAGCCGTATGAAGTATTGAGCAAAGGTGTTTTTATCTTGAATGTGCTAGAAGATGGGGCTGCTGCCGGGATATTGTCCCCTGGAGACCGGTTATTGGAAATTGATGGACAGGCCTATGGTTCGATGGAAGAATTTCTTGATTATCTAAGCGGAAAAAAAGTGGGGGATGAAGTGGAATTGGTGATAGAGCGCGATGAGCGCACCATCACCCAAAAAGTCACACTCGCCCCACTGCCGACAGAGCCTGAGCGTGCCGGCATCGGTATTTCTTTTGTAGAAGACAAGGAAATTGAAACGACTCCAAATGTTACGATTGATTCTGATACGATCGGTGGTCCGTCCGCAGGGCTGATGTTCACTCTGGAAATTTTGAATCAATTATTGGACGAAGATATTACCCAAGGATACGACATTGCCGGTACTGGCACGATGGAAAGTGATGGAACGGTCGGACCCATCGGTGGGATCGACCAAAAGGTCATTGCGGCAGACCGTGCGGACATCGATATCTTTTTTGCACCGGATGATGAGGCCGACTCTGACTCGCCAAGCAATTTTGACTTAGCGGTTGAGACGGCAGAGAAAATTGGTACCGATATGAAGATCATTCCTGTCACCGACATCGATGCGGCACTCGATTATTTGTCGGAACTTTCACCCAGGTAAATGGGCGGTGTCGTGTATTCTTTTTTCAAGGAATCTGCGCCAATCGCTTGAAGGTAAAGGGTTGAGGCACGGATATCGAGCTGTCCCATATTCCCGGTCAAATCAGCTGCACGGCTGATGATAGGGAGTGGGATAGCTTTTTTCTGTCCGTTCAAGAACTGCCTGCCATGCGATGTCATGCCGAGCAAACGAATATACTCCGGATGTTTAGCGGCTTGAGCTTCCTGATGGGTGTAGCCAGTGAAAATATGCGTCAGCATGCGCTGAATGCGCGTGCGGGTAAAGCGTTTGCTTTTCACTCGGTTAATGAAGATATCGAAGGTTTCCGAACGCTTTGCTGCCTCGTGGATTAAATTTTCGATGCCTTCTGTCACTTCGGCAAAACGGGAAAGTGCTTTTGGCCCTTCGCGCAAAATCGTAAAACGCAGCATCGGATAAAATCTCTGCCAATCGACAAAGCCTTGCTGCTCCAAGTGAACACGTTCAAGCAATCGAATGCTGCTCGAGGGTAAATAAGGCGATAGTTGGTTGAGCTCTTCACCTTCAAAGAAGGCATTGCGGATACCGGTCGCACTGGCGATTGCGCTGCCGGGCTCTAATGGGTCGTGATAGCCTGCGCCGATGCGCTGGATCGTCAATGGTTTTATCGGGCTGCTGAGCTTATGTGCGGCTTCGATATAATGATAGCCGAGAATATTGTTCGGTTTGGTTAAATCGGCATAACCCTCACTGCCTTTGGTCAAAGTCAGGTAAGCATCATTTAGCGCTTTCGGGTAGCTGATTCCAGTCTGGATTCTATCGTGGATAATCTGGTTGTAGCGCTCTCTTTCTGTGCTCAATAGCTTCAGGCTATTTAGAAACGGTTCGATTGTGCCTTGCTCGCTCCCGAAGCAAAAAGAAGAACATCCGGCCGCGTCGAGCAATTCAATCGCACCTCGCGCAAACTCTGAAGCCTGTGCCGTTGCAAAAGCATAGGGCAGTTCGATGACCACATCAACGCCGGCTGACAATGCCATTTCTGTACGCGTCCATTTGTCGGCAAACGCCGGCTCGCCACGCTGAAGAAACTGACCGCTCATGACGGCTATGACGATGTCAGCGCCTGACAGTTCTTTTGCTTTTGCCGCGTGATGCAAATGACCATTATGAAAAGGGTTATATTCAACAACGATTCCTGTCGCTTTCATTACAGCACCTTCTTTTGGTATGATTAGTTCTAGTATAACGATGAGCGAATTATGGTGACAAGATTTTTTCTTGACATCGTTTGTTCTACATTATATAATCAACTTTGTTGTCTTGAGGTGATTACTTATGAAAATAGCGATTCAACAGCTACAAAAGTATCGTAACGACGGGATGCCAATTGACCAGTATGTTCAATTGGATGAGGCGAAAAAGCGCAATAGTGATATTCGCGCCGTATCTCCTATACACGTCACAGGACACTGTACGATTGGTTCGCAACAAATGACGTGCATGCTCCATCTTGAAGGGACGCTAACGCTGCCCTGTGCAAGAACTTGGGAAGATGTCGAATACCCGATCAGCATCGACACTGTGGAAATCTTCGATTGGTCTGAAAAAGGCCGTGAAGAAGGCGAGAACGAATACGTTCACACAGTAACGACTGAAGTTATCAATCTTCAGCCGATTTTAGAAGAGCTGATCGCCCTTGAAGTCCCAATACAGGTCTTTAAGGAAGACTCGGAACAAACCGTCATCAAAGGCGGCAACGACTGGTCTTATTTGTCAGACGAAGAAGTTCAAGCAGAGAAGGAAGAAGCACAATCAAAACCGGATCCAAGACTGGCTGATTTAGCCAAGTATTTCGATCAGACAGATGAATAGAATCATTGTAAGGAGGTGTCACCAATGGCTGTACCGTTCAGAAGAACATCCAAAACCGCTAAAAGAAAACGCCGTACGCATTTCAAGCTTTCCGTACCTGGTATGGTAGCGTGCCCAAGCTGTGGCGAAAGTAAATTGGCTCACCATGTCTGCAAAGCATGTGGATCATACAAAGGCAAAGAAGTAGTAGCTAGCAAATAAAACAGTATTTGCTGCGAGAAAGGTTATCTGGAGGCCATGGCTCCGGATAACCTTTTTCATTTGCCGAAAAACAGGTAAAATAAAACCTGAGGTGAGCAAAACCATGGCGTATACAATTGAAAATCATAATGGAATACTGACTTTTACCATCGACCGGCCGCATATCCGCAATGCCGTCAACGAACAAGTAATGGTGGGCTTTGAAGAACTGGCCATCCGTGCAAGCGAACAAGACATTCGTTTTGTCATCATCACCGCAACAGGTGAGCAGGCATTTTGTTCAGGCGGAGACTTGTCTGTGTTCCATGAACTGAAGACCGAACAGCAAGCTTGGCCGATGCTCAATCGCATGGGAGAAGCTTTGTATCGCATCAAAACGATTCCTGTCCCGGTCATCGCACTCGTTAACGGCACTGCAGTCGGCGGGGGCTGTGAGATTGCCACGGCTTGCGATTACCGGCTGGTCAGAAGCCATGCCAAATGTGGGTTCATTCAAGGAACGCTCGCCATCACGAGCGGCTGGGGCGGCGGCACTTATCTATTTGAAACCTTAAAACATGACGCGGCACTGAAGATGCTCAGTGATGCACGTGCCTACTCTGCGGGTGAACTGCTTGAGAACGGCTGGGCCAGCGCCATCATCGAGGAGGACGGGGATATCGAACGATTCCTGGCGTCAATGAACCGTGTGCTGCCGTCTGTGCATCATGCGTATAAAGCAATGGCAATTCGTAAATGGCAGGAAACGAATTTGAAACAGCGGGTCGATCACGAGATTCGTGAGTGCGCTAGATTGTGGGAACAAGAAGCCCATCATCAGGCTGTGGATGGATTTTTGAACAAAAGCAAAAAATAAGTCTCCTCGGAGGCTTTTTTTAATGGCAGAAGATGCAATAGTCTTGTAATGAAACCTAACAGGCGGAACATTATGGAAAATATTTTTTTGAATAGTTGAAATCGCTTACAAAATTCGTATATGCTAGAGAAGGGAGAAAACTTAGGGGGTATTTCATACATGAAAAAAATCCTGATTGCCAACCGGGGCGAAATTGCGCGTCGAATTATTCGCACATGCGAGCGCCTCGGCATCGAAACCGTTGCGATCCACTCAGAGGCGGATGGGGAACTGCCTTATGTGAGTGAAGCGACAGAAGCGGCAGCGATCGGTCCAAATCCGGTCGCACAGTCTTATTTACAAGCAGATAAAATCATTGAAGAAGCCCTAGCACGCCAGGCAGATGCAATCCATCCGGGTTATGGGCTATTATCGGAAAACGCTGATTTTGCGCGCAAAGTCACAGAAGCGGGACTCCTCTTCATCGGTCCGAAAGCTGAGGTCATCGAGACAATGGGAGATAAGCTCGGTTCGCGGCGTACGATGAAGCAAGCAGGCGTGCCGGTCGTGCCAGGGACAGCTGAAGGGGTCTCAGATGTTGATGCGGCTGTCTTGGCAGCAAAAGAGATTGGTTATCCGCTGATGTTAAAAGCGAGTGCGGGAGGCGGCGGCATCGGCATGGTGTTGTGTGAAAGTGAGCAAGCGCTCACTCAACAGTTCGATTCGGTTAAAAATCGTGCGAAGGCGTATTTTGGAGACGATATTGTTTATTTAGAAAAGTTCATCGCCAATGCACGTCACATCGAAGTGCAGATCTTCGGTGATGAGTCGGGCAATATTGTTCATTTGTTCGAGCGCAATTGCTCTGTGCAGCGCCGCAATCAAAAAGTTATCGAGGAATCGCCATCACCGGATTTGCCGGAATCTGTAAGAGTCAAGCTGTGCGAAGCAGCTGTCCAAGCGGCACGTGCGGTCGATTACACGAACGCCGGAACGGTCGAGTTCATTGTCGATGAAAATAACAATTTTTATTTCCTAGAAATGAACACGCGTTTGCAAGTGGAACATCCGATTACAGAAGAAGTGACAGGCGTTGACTTGGTCGAATGGCAAATTCTTGTGGCCAGGGGTGAATCCTTGCCTGCGCAAGAGACAATCCAGTCAAAAGGCCATTCGATTGAATATCGAATTTATGCGGAAGACCCAAAAACGTTCTTCCCATCTCCTGGGACATTATCTGTCTTGAAATGGGGCGCTGGGGCACGCATCGAAACCGGATATGAAGAAGGCAACAAAGTAACGCCTTTTTACGATCCGATGATTGCCAAAGTGGTGTTGACAGGCGCTACAAGGGAAGAGGTGCTGGAGAAATCCAGAACATTCTTCGATGAAACGGCAATTGAAGGCGTGAAGACCAATTTGCCGCTCTTTGACCGCTTCATTGAATCAAAATCATTTATTAATGGAAATTACGCGACCGCTGTATTAGCTCAGTGGCTTACACAACAAAAGGAGGAAAAAACAGTATGAAACAACTAACAGCATCTATGGCCGGAACGGTCTTAAACATTGCAGTCAACGAAGGGGATTCGGTGTCGGCGGGTCAAACCGTTATGACGTTGGAATCCATGAAAATGGAGATTCCAGTCGAAGCGGAATTCGGCGGGCAAGTCGAAAAAATCGATGTGGAAGTTGGCGGCTTTGTCAACGAAGGGGACACATTGGTAACGCTCGGCGAATAAGGCATTTGAATCCAAAGGGGTGGAAGAAATGACGAAAACGACTGAAACGACAGGGTATAATACACGGCTCGAAGAAAAGCTTTCCAAGATTTTCGCGGGCGGACAAGAGAAATACCATGAAAAATTAAAAGAAAGCAATAAACTATTTGTCAGAGACCGCTTACAGCTGTTGTTTGATGAAGGTGATTATATTGAAGACGGCCGCTTCGCGAACGTAGAAGCGGGAGATCTTCCGGCTGATGGCGTCGTCACGGCGATCGGTAAAGTAAATGGCGAAACCGTTTGTGTGATGGCGAACGATTCTACCGTTAAAGCAGGGTCATGGGGTTCACGGACAGTGGAGAAAATCATTCGCATCCAGGAAACGGCTGAAAAAATGCAAGTACCGATGTTGTATTTGGTCGACTCAGCAGGGGCACGCATTACCGATCAATTAGAGATGTTCCCAAACCGCCGCGGCGCAGGACGCATTTTCCATAACCAAGTGCGCATGTCCGGCATGGTGCCGCAAGTATGTTTGTTGTTCGGACCATCTGCAGCGGGCGGAGCATATATTCCGGCGTTTTGCGACATTGTCATCATGGTCGAAGGCAATGCTTCCATGTATCTGGGCTCACCGCGCATGGCTGAAAAAGTCATTGGCGAAAAAGTGTCACTCGAAGAGATGGGCGGGGCTCGCATGCACTGTACCGTCAGTGGTGTCGGTGATGTGTTAGTTGCGACAGAAGAAGAAGCGATTTCAGAAGCGCGCCGCTATATGGCATTCTTCCCGGCGAACTTTGCCGGCAAGCCTGAAGTGGCCGAAGCGAAAGCGAAAAAAGCGGGACGCAGCCTGGAGGAAATCATTCCGGAAAACCAGAACGCGCCGTTTGATATGTACGAATTAATTGATCAATTGATCGATGAAGACAGCTTCTTCGACATCAAAAAGCTATTCGCGCCGGAATTGATCACCGGTCTTGCACGCATTGATGGCCAAGTGGTTGGCATCATCGCCAACCAACCGAAAGTAAAAGGCGGCGTGTTGTTTGGGGATTCTGCTGACAAAGGCGCTAAGTTCATCAATTTATGCGATGCCTTCTCGATCCCATTATTGTTCTTGGCTGATGTACCCGGATTTATGATTGGGACGAAAGTCGAACGTGCCGGCATTATCCGCCACGGCGCTAAATTCATCTCCGCGATGAGTGCGGCCACAGTGCCGAAAATTTCGGTCGTTGTCCGCAAAGCCTATGGCGCTGGTTTATATGCTATGGCAGGTCCGGCATTTGAGCCTGATGTGTGCATTGCGCTTCCAACGGCGCAAATTGCCGTCATGGGACCTGAGGCGGCCGTCAATGCAGTTTACTCCAATAAGATTGAAGCCATTGAAGATCCGAAAGAGCGCTTGGCTTACGTTCAGCAAAAGCATCAAGAGTATAAAGAAGAAATTAATATTTACCGGTTGGCTTCAGAGCTCATCGTCGATGAAATCGTGGCGCCTTATGCACTTCGCGACGAATTATCGAAGCGCTTGTCGATTTATGCGACAAAAGATTTGCCGTTGCCATATCGAAAACATCCGATCATTCCTGTATAATGAGTAATAGACGTGGAGTCTGCCAAATTGGCAGGCTTCTTTTTTAGCAGACGCACAAACAGCGCGGCGTCTATCTATGATTGCTCTGAAAAAAAGGAGGGGTTTCCATGAAATTTGCAATTATCGGCGGAAACGCCCAGGCATTGTTGCTTGCGCATTTATTAAATAAACAAGGCGAGGTTCAGCTGATCATCACAAATGAACAACAAGCCGCTGAACTAAACGCTAATGGCCTCGTATGTGGCACAGAACAACAGCAAATTGCCGTACACACCGATTTTGAACAGGTGGACCCGGATGCTTACATAGTGATCACGATTCATTCAGAAGAACTGCCGCCTATATTAAAGTTGCTGAAAATTCGACGGCCGAGCAACCCGCTCATTTTTGTCCAACAAGGAATGCTTTATGTAGAAAAAGCTCGATTGCTGGCACATCGCCAAATCGCGGCTGCCGTATTGGATTGCGACGCAGTCAAAGTCAGCGCGCACGAAATCAAGTACACCAAACTGCCGCAGCTCAGCCTAGGCTTATTAAAAGGCGAAGCGCAGCGATTCGATTCGCTCACAGCAGTGGATCAAATCACCGTGCAATGGACAGACGATATCGAAACACGCCTGTTCGAGCAGCTTTTGAGGGATAGCCTCATCAATCCGTTGACAGCGTTGATGAAAATCGAAAAAGGGCGGTTGATTACCGACCCGAATGCCTATGAGTTGTTTCGCAATCTGTACAACGAAATGTATTTGGCTTTTCCGGAAATTGAAAGCTTGCAGCCGATTGAGCGCGTCGCGGCCTATTGTGCCTCGCGCCCGGCAGAAATATCGTCTATGCTCGCAGATCGCCTAGCCGGGGATCCGATGGATGTTGATGGCCTAATGCTCTATATCCTCCAGACCGCGAAGCTCGACCTGCCTTTGTTTAAAGCATTTTATCATTTACTAAAGACTGTTGAGGAAACCTGATGAAATGGATATCTATTGCTGGGAACGTTTTGCTTTACGTCCCCTTTATCTTATTTTTAGTCGTCTATGCATTGAGCTATAAATCCAAAAAACGCAAAGCGCTTGGAATCGCTGCTGATATCACTGCCTTTCTATTGTTTTTTTCGGTTCCGGCCTCACTCGATTTGCTGTTCGACGTGAAAGTGCAGCCATTCATCTTCATGGCGGCCTTATTGTTTGCTATTATTTTGCTGATTCGGGAATGGAAGACCCAAAAAGAACTGGAAGTGATCAAGTTCTTACGCAAGATTTGGCGGATTTGTTTTTTGGCGCTCTCTGCGATTTACGCTGCCACGTGGCTTGCTGGACTGATCTTTTTAGCGGTCCAATCATTTCGCTAAGCGGATTTTTTCTCATGCCATCCTCCTTTTGTTATAGTAGTCTTTGAATGTAAAGCGAAAAGGGGATTCAAATTCATGAAATTAGAGGAAAAATACATACCGCCATCCTCCAAGTTGATGGTTGATTATACAAATAAAGAACAAAAAATAATGCATTACTTTTCCTATCAACCTTCTTTGGAACGGGCTGAAAAAAGACTGGAAAGCTTAAATGACCATCCAGTCGATCGAAAAAAACTGGCAGACATCGTCGCAAGCTATATGGAACCTTTCGGGATATCTGAAGCAGCTAAACAAAACCTTGCGCATTTTGAATCGGGCGCATCAGTCGTAGTGACTGGCCAGCAGGCGGGATTGCTGACGGGGCCATTGTACACAGTACATAAAGCGATTTCCTCGATTTTATTGGCAAAAGAAGCTACGGATAAACTTGGGACACCAGTCGTTCCGGTTTTTTGGATCGCTGGAGAAGACCACGATTTAGCAGAGATCTGTCATATCTACCGTGAAACAAATGGACGTATCGAGAAACTGAATTATCCCCATGCAAAGTTAGGGAAAAGCGCAGCATCGCATGCACCACTGAAAGCAGAAGAGATTGAGGCGTTTTTAGAAGAATACTTCCGCAGCTTGCCGGAAACGGCCCATACGAAGGAAATCCGCTCTCTCGTGTTCAGTCATTTGGAAAAGGCGGATACGTTTACGGCGTTTTTCGCAAGCCTGCTCAACCATTTCTTCGATCATCAAGGTCTGCTTTATATTGACGCTGCGGACAAGCAATTGCGCGCCTATGAGGGAAGCTTTTTCTCGAAGCTCATCGAAAATAGTGGAGCGATAGCGAAAGCGGTAGTGGAAGCTGAAACAGCACTTGAAGCGGACGGCTATAAGGCTGGAATCGATGCCAAAGAAGAAGCGGCACATCTGTTTCTTACGATCGAAGGCGAGCGCCTATTATTAGAGCGCGAGGGAAGCCATTTTGTGGTCAAAGACACGTCAGTGAGCTTTACTCAACAACAACTTTTGGACATTGCAAAGCGCGAGCCTGAACGCCTCAGCAATAATGTAGTGACACGGCCATTAATGCAAGATTTCGTCTTTCCGGTACTGGCCTTTGTTGGTGGGCCAGGAGAGATTGCCTATTGGGCGGCGCTAAAAGGCGCATTTGAGCTGATGGACATGGAGATGCCGATCGTCATGCCGCGTCTCAGCGTTAGCTTAATCGACAGACGGACGGCTAGTTTGATGGAAAAGCAGCAGTTGAGTTTTGAAGATGTGGTTGTTGAGCGGAAAGTTCCTCAGCTACGAAATGAACTGTACGAGCATATTAGAGATGAAGAAACGGAAGCGAAAATCGACGAAGTCAAGAAAGGTTTGACTGAAGAGTACGAAGAACTGATCAGCCGCTTTACGGCAGTCAGCGCCGGTCTCACGCCATTAACTGAGAAAAACTTGCGGATTCATTTGAAGCAGCTTGACTTCCTCAAGCATAAACTTCAGGATGAAGTGGCTATTCAAAATAGCACGCAATTCAACCAGCTTGCGGCAATCGAAAATGCTTTATTGCCAGAATCAGGGTTGCAAGAGCGTATTTACAATCCGATTCCTTATTTGAATCAATACGGCAAAGGCTTGATAGAAGACCTATTGGACCTGCGGATGAACTACGACAACACCCACAAAATTGTCATTCTTTAACTTGGAAAAGCCTGCCTGAGCAGGCTTTTTTTTTATGAAGTAAACTCTTTGAGATGAAATGCTGTAACAATAGTGAAATATTTCAAAAACAAGTGGTGGCATGTGGGGGAATGTGGTACATTAATTATAATAAGTGGGGTGAAAGGCATGTTCATGGGCGAATTTCAACACAATGTTGATGCTAAGGGCAGATTAATCGTTCCTGCTAAATACCGTGACTTGCTGGGTGAGCAGTTTGTAATCACCCGGGGCCTGGATCAGTGCTTATTTGGTTATCCAATGAATGAATGGAATAAAATTGAAGAAAAATTAAAAGAAATGCCAGTTACGAAAAAAGATGCACGCGCATTTACCCGTTTTTTCTTCTCAGGTGCCCAGGAAATGGAACTTGATAAGCAGGGGCGCGTCAATATACCTGCGAACCTTTTGTCATATGCAAAGATCGAAAAAGAATGCGTCATTCTCGGCGTCTCCAATCGTTTCGAAATTTGGGCAAAAGATGCGTGGGAAGCATATTTTGAAGAATCCGAAGAATCCTTTAATGAAATTGCTGAAAACTTAACTGACTTTGATTTTTAACTAATGAACGGGGGGACTGGGTTGTTCAATCACACTACAGTTTTGCTGCATGAAACTGTCGATGGGCTGAACATTCGTCCTGATGGCATATATGTAGATTGTACACTCGGTGGTGCCGGCCATAGCGAATACTTGGCCGAGCAGCTATCCGATCAGGGACATCTGTACTGCTTTGATCAGGATGCAACAGCAATCGAGCATGCAAAAGAAAAACTGAAAAACCATTTACATAAGATCACTTTCATCCATGCAAACTTTAAGGATTTAAAAGAAGAGCTAGAAAAACACGGAGTCGAGAAAGTCGATGGCATTTTATATGATTTGGGGGTTTCATCGCCCCAGTTGGATACGCCCGAACGCGGATTCAGCTATCATCATGATGCGCCACTCGACATGCGCATGGATCAAAGCGCAGAGCTGAGTGCTTATCATGTTGTAAACGACTGGCGTTTTGAAGACCTCGTGCGTATTTTTTACCGCTACGGGGAGGAAAAATTCTCCAAGCAAATCGCTCGGAAAATCGAAGCTGCTCGCGAAAAAGAGCCGATCGAGACGACGGCCCAGCTTGTCGAATGCATCAAAGACGGCATCCCGGCACCTGCAAGACGCAAAGGCGGACATCCAGCCAAACGCGTGTTCCAGGCAATCCGCATTGCAGTGAACGATGAACTTGGGGCTGCTGAAACTTCGTTGCAGGATGCCCTAGACTTACTGGCAGTTAACGGCAGAATCAGTGTCATTACCTTCCATTCGCTCGAAGACCGCTTAACGAAGGCCTTATTTAAAGAAGCCTCATCGCTTCCGGAACTGCCTCCGAATTTGCCGGTCATTCCGGCTGGACTTGAACCCAAATTGAAATTGATTACACGAAAACCCATATTGCCATCGGAAGAAGAATTGGCGCATAATAATCGGTCGCGTTCCGCCAAGTTGCGGATTGCGGAGAAAATCAAACTCTAAGGACGTGTTTTAATGGCGTTGAATGCGAGAACCCAAACCTACATCCAACAGCCGGCCGTTCCGCAAAGTCCGAATAGACAGCCGGCTAAAAAGAAAAAACGCATCACCAAAGGCGAAAAGATCCTCTACACGGCTTTCCTGGCAGTTTGCATCCTGTGTGCATTGCTGGTCTTGCAAAATCAGTCGACCATTCAAGCTTCCACACAAGAAATTCAAACAATTGAAAATTCAATCAATGAAACGACGAAACAAAATACCGATTTGTCCGTGCAAGTAAGTGAACTGTCTTCATATGAGCGCATTTGGTCGAAAGCAAAGGATTACGGCTTAAAATTAAATGAGCGAAATGTAAAGGTAGTGCCGGGACAATGAAGAAGAAATTTCGTTTTCAAGGAGGAGCCTTTCTGCTATTTTTACTATTTGCAGGGCTCTTTTTCCTTTTAATGGCCAGAATAATCACAATCCAAGCGACGGGCAAAGTTGAAGGGCAGGAATTGGCTGCAAGAGCCGCTGCCAAATACAGCCAGGAAGAAGTGCTGACGGCAGAACGCGGAAAGATTTTGGACCGCAACGGCGAGGTTATCGCAGAAGATACCTTGACGTATAAATTGGTAGCGGTGCTGGATGAGTCGGTAACAACAAATCCCAAAGAACCGAATCACGTCATCGATGCCGAAAAAACGGCAGCGTACTTATCGGAGCAATTGGGCACGCCGACGGACGAATTGCAAAGCATCTTGGAGAATGGCATAGAAAAAGATCGCTATCAGGTCGAGTTCGGCGCAGCCGGGCGTGAAATCAGCCATACTCAGATGCTCGAAATGAAAGAACAGGACTTGCCGGGCTTATTGTTCGTCAAGGATCTTAAACGGCTATATCCGAACGGTGTTTTCGCTTCTCATTTAATTGGTTTTGCCATGAAAGAAGAGCTCGAAGATGGGCAAGTGAAAACCAAAGGCAAGATGGGATTGGAATCGATTCACGACGAAGTGCTGACAGGCAAGAACGGCAAAATGGAGTTCGATACCGATAAATGGGGCTATCTTTTGCCGAATAGCCAAGAAGCCATTACGCCAGCGATTGATGGATCCAATCTTCAACTGACGCTGGACCGGACGCTGCAGAATTTTTTGGAAGATGCCATGTCGAGCGTTCAGGAAGAATATAACCCAGCGCGCATGATCGCTGTGATCGCAGATCCGGACACAGGAGAGATTCTCGGAATGTCTCAGCGTCCGACATTTAATCCAAATACGCGAGAAGGCTTATCAGAAAACTGGTTAAATGAAAGCATTGAACTGACGATTGAGCCTGGCTCGCCTATGAAAGTATTCACTTTAGCGTCAGCTATTGAAGAAGGCAAATGGGATCCGAACGCTTATTACAATTCGGGAACTTATACACTGCTAGACCGGACAATCGGCGACCATAATAGTGGGCGTGGTTGGGGCAGCATTACTTTCCTCGAAGGTTTCCAGCGTTCGTCCAACGTATCGATGGGTTATTTGCTTGAGCGCCTCGGTGCGGATAATTTTATGAATTATATTGACGCATTCGGATTCGGCGAAAAAACGGGTATCGACTTGCCGAATGAAGCGGCTGGGAAGATTTTGGATGAATACCCAATCAATAAATTGACTACTTCTTACGGTCAGGGGTCCACGGTTACGCCGATCCAAATGATCCAAGCCGCGACGGCTATTGCAGGAGACGGCACGATGATGAAACCATATATCATTGACCAGATTAAAAATCCGGATACGGGTGATGTAACGGTGAAGTCAGAGCCTGAACAGGCGGGTACGCCGATTTCAGCAGAAACGGCGAAACAAGTACGCGAAGTCATGGCATCTACTGTGACTTCAGATGTAGGCTCTGCAAAAGGTTTTGCGCTACAGGATTATTCTGTAGCCGGTAAGACGGGCACAGCGCAAGTTCCTGGTGAAGATGGTCGATACATGACCGGCAGCAATAATTACCTGTTCTCTTTCTTGGGCATGGCACCGGCAGAAGATCCGGAACTCTTGATTTATATCGGTGTGCAGCAACCTCAATTGCCTGCGGATGAATATGGATCGGTCCCAGTTTCCAAAATCTTTACCTCCGTCATGGAAAATGGATTGAAATATTTGAACATCGCACCTGAGAATTCTGTAGAGGCTAAAACAGTTGAAATTGAAGACTATCAGGGGCTTTCTTTAGAAGAAACCGTGTCTCAATTAGAAGCTAAGGGATTAAATGCAGTCGTAGCTGGTGATAATTCGCAAATAACTGACCAATATCCACAAGCAGGCGAAAAGCTGGTAGCTGGAGAAAACATCATATTGAGAACCGGCGGCACTACCGCTATTCCTGACTTCACTGGTTGGTCAAAACGTGAGCTTCTGGCATTCCAAGCACTCAGTGGATTGCCGCTGGAGATCGCAGGCCAAGGCTTTGTCATGACACAAAGCGTGGCAGAAGGCGCAGTGCCAGAGAGCGGAGAATCTGTTATCATCGAATTGCAGCCGCCGGAAGTATTCTATCCGGCGCAGTCGCTAAAAGCTGAAGAAGAGCAGGCAACTGAAACAGATGGCCAACAAGCCGCTGAATCTTCAACAGAAGAAGCGACTGAACAACCAGCAGAAGCACCAACAGAACAACCGCAAGAACCGGCAGATCAACCGGTTATCAACGAAAATGAATAAATGAACGAGTGTACTCGTCTTTAAAGGAGCTCTATTAATGGAAGGTATAATTTTATTTGGATTTGGAATCGCATTAATCATGACTATTGCATTGATGCCTGTATTCATCCCGCTATTGAAACGCATGAAGTTTGGGCAAAGCATTCGTGAAGAAGGCCCAGAATCACATATGAAAAAAACGGGCACACCGACGATGGGTGGATTGGTGTTTCTCATTTCCATCATCGTAACGGTTTTGCTAGTCGCTGCATTCGATGGAGAACTGACGACTCCAGTAGTCATTTTACTAATGGTTTTGTTTGGCTACGGCCTGATTGGGTTCTTGGATGATTTCATCAAAGTCGTGCTAAAACGCAATTTGGGACTGACTTCTCTGCAGAAATTGCTGGCACAAATCGTCATTGCTGTTTTATCGTTCTTTTTGCTGCGCGCAAACGGATTCGATACGGCGCTTGGCATTCCCTTCACAGAAGCTTCTATTGAACTTGGATGGGTATATGTTTTATTCATCGTGTTCTGGCTGGTCGGCTTCTCTAACGCTGTCAATTTAACGGACGGGCTGGATGGGCTGGTCGCTGGAACAGCTTCTATCGCTTTTATTGCATTTGGTATCCTGGCGATCGTTCAAGAAGAAACGGGAATTGCTTTGTTTACTTTTGCAGTAGCCGGCGGATTGATTGGATTCCTCGTTTTCAATAAGTACCCAGCAAAAGTATTCATGGGCGATACAGGATCATTGGCTCTTGGTGGTGCACTTGCCATGGTGTCGATCCTGTTGAAACAGGAATTGCTCTTGCTATTAATCGGGTTGGTGTTCGTAATTGAAACAGCCTCGGTTATCTTGCAAGTAGGAAGTTTTAAACTACGGAAAAAACGTATTTTCAAAATGAGCCCGATCCATCATCATTTTGAATTGAGTGGCTGGTCTGAATGGAAAGTGGTCACCGTATTCTGGGGTGTCGGCTTTATCAGCGCAGCGATTGCCCTTTTATTGGAGGTTATGTAAATGAAAGAATTGCCGCAATTGCATCATAAAAAAGTACTTGTGCTCGGTTTGGCGAAAAGCGGCTTTACGGCTGCGCGCTTGTTACATAAACTCGGCGCCTTCGTGACGGTCAATGATTCCAAACCGTTCGAAGAAAATCCCGAAGCTCAAGAACTCCTGAATTTGGGTGTCACCGTCATTTGTGGGCGCCATCCTGAAGATTTGTTGGATGAAGGCTTTGAACTCGTTATTAAAAACCCAGGAATTCCATATCGCAACCATCTGATCCAGAAAGCGCTGGAAAAAGAAATTCCAGTGTGGACGGAAATTGAATTAGCCTACCGAATTAGCGAAGCTCCGTTTATCGGCATCACCGGTTCAAACGGCAAAACGACAACGACAACCTTACTGTTCCATATGCTCAATCAAGATGGCAAATCGCCGCTTATTGCAGGAAATATCGGCACAGTGGCAAGCGGAGTGGCAGAAAAAGCAACAGCTGACCATGTCATCGTCACAGAGCTGTCGTCGTTCCAGTTAAAAGGGACAGAATCTTTCCGTCCGCATATTTCGATCATTACGAATTTATACGAAGCGCATCTTGATTATCATGGATCGCTCGAGGATTATATCGGATCCAAAAAGAAAATTACCGAAAATCAGACAAGCGATGATTATTTCATCTATAACGCCGATCAACAGGTACTTGTTGACCATGCCAAGACGGTCAAAGCACAAGGAATTCCTTTCACTTTGAAAGGCCGAACTGAAGAAAGCATCAGCGCTGACAGTGAGTATATCTACTGGCAAGGAGAGCCGTTGATCGAACGTAAACGCATCATGCTTGCTGGCGAACATAATTTGGAGAACATCTTGTCGGCTACGGCAGCCACTTTGCTGTCTGGAGGCACGAAAGAAACCATCATCCGTGTGTTGACATCTTTCACGGGAGTTAAGCACCGTTCGCAATTTGTCGGTGAATGGCAAGGGCGTCGTTTCTATAACGATTCCAAGGCAACGAATGCATTAGCCACCAAAAGTGCGCTGGAAGCATTCAGCGAGAACATCATCCTATTGGCAGGCGGTTTGGAGCGTCAACATTCCTTAGAGGAATTGCGTCCTTATATGAACCGAGTGAAAGTGCTCGTGACATTTGGCGAGACGGCAGAGCGCTTTGTTGAATTTGCAGAAAGCTGCCATGTACCGACCGTCATCAAGGCCGGCTTAATGGACGATGCTGTTGAAAAAGCAATTAGCAGCTCATCTTCAGAAGACACGATTCTCTTGTCTCCTGCTTGTGCGAGCTGGGATCAATACGAGAGCTTTGAAGTCCGAGGCGATGCATTCATCGAGGCGGCAAAAAAATATACAGAAGCCAACGAATAAATCGAAGGAGCGGCGGATATGGACAAAGTGATAGACATCGAAGAACGCATACCAACGCTCCGGGAACGGCGCAGAAAAAGGTCGAACCGTAAATTTGCCGCGTTGCTGACGAGCTTTGTCTCTTTGCTGCTCATTCTTATCTACAGTCAGTCCCCTTATAGCGAGATTCAAGATATTAAAGTCACGGGTGCTGAGTTGTTCGACGGCGATAGCTATCAACAGGCAAGCACGTTGGCAATCGGCGACTCCATGTGGTCATTTGACAGCGGGGAAATCGAGGAGCAAATCGAAGCACTCGAATGGGTCGAATCAGCAAAGGTTGAGAAAAACTGGCTAACAGCTGTAGCTATTGAAATCGAGGAATACGTCGAGATGGGGTATTTGGATCAAGGCAATAGCTACCAAGTTGTTTTGTCGAATGGTGTGGTGCTCAACCAGCCGATTCGCGTTGTGGAAGGGCCGATTTTTTCGAATTTTGAAGACGAAGCGAAACGGGAAGCGTTGATGGAGCAATTGGTCAAGACAGACCCAGAAGTGCAAAACCTGATCTCCCAAGTTATTTTAGATACTGAGCAGGAACGTGCGGACTACATCACCATCTACATGAACGACGGCAATGAGATTAAGGCCATATTATCGACTTTGGCAGAAAAAATTAATTATTACCCGTCTGTCACCGCTCAACTAGAAGACCGAAAAGGCATTATCGATATGGAAGTCGGTATTTATTTCCGCTCCTATAACGATGTATTCGGTTTGGCGGAAGCGGGTGAGGAACTTGAAATTGCCGAAGAACAATGAGCGCAAAAGCATGAGCAAATCGATCATCTTTTCACTGGTCTTTTTGGTACTTGGCTTTATCATGGCCTATTCTTATAGCTTGTCCAATCAACGAGAAACGGAAAATGATTTCGCAGGGGCCGGCTTTTTCGAGCAAAAAGAACAATACGGTAAAGAATTAATCGAGCAGCAAGAACGCAATAAAGAATTGCGTGAGGAACTTGGCGATAAGCAAGAGACCGTTCAGAAATTCGAGCGGTCTGTAGTCGACGGCGAAGAAAACTATACGGCTTACGCCCGGGAGGCAGAAGAACTAAGACGCTTCCTCGGGCTTGTTCCGGTTAAAGGGGAAGGATTGACCGTAACACTTCAAGATGGTGATTACTCAATTGACCATGCCAACCCGAATGAATATATTGTCCATGAAAGCCATGTGTTCCAAGTAATCAATGAGCTTTACATTTCAGGAGCAGAAGCGATTGCGGTGAATGGGCAAAGAATTCATGGTAACTCTCACATTGTCTGCACGGGACCGGTCATTGCAGTTGATGGCATACAACACCCCGCTCCTTTCACTATTGAAGCGATCGGCAGTCCGGAAGTTTTAACCGCTTCCATGCAATTAGCTGGTGGTGTGCAGGATCAACTCCTCAACGATGATATCTCCGTAACTCTCGATCCCGGCCAAACCATCCAAATGCCGGCACTTTTGTCGGAAATGGATACAGGGGGAAGACGATGAAAAAACGCATTGCCGGCCGGTTTACGGCCATTCTTTTTGTCATCGGCTTTATGAGTGCCACACAATACAACACTGTAAACACAGACAATAGCCGGGATTACCGCGACACTTGGGAAATTCGCCAGCAATTATCACGGGAAAAGCAAGTACATTCGGAGCTGCTATCGGAAATCGGCCTATTGGATGATACACTCGCCAAGTACAGTGATAAAGCGACTGAAGATCCGCAGGCAGTCTTGAAAGAGACGGTAGAAGATTTGCGCCGTTCCGCTGGCCTGTCACAAATCAAAGGGCCGGGGATCGAACTCGAGGTCAGTCCGTCGCTTGAAGCGGTCGCGCTCGGAAGTGAAATAACGGAAATACCACCGGATTTATTGATCCGCTTAGTAAACGAAATTAACCGATTCGATGGCATTGAACTAGCAATCGCCGGCGAACGTGTCGTCAATACGACGGCGATCCGAGACATTAATGGCTATACAACGGTAAACACAGACCCCATCTCGACGCCGCCTTTGACGATTGCCATTACATCAAAGAGCATGGAAGAAGCACGCAAGCTATATAGCTATTTGTCGGCTTCCACCATTCATGAAGATTTTTATATAGACGATTTAACAATCGCCATTTCCGAGCCACAGGAACAATTGACATTGCCGGCGTTTGACGAAAAGATCCAAATGGGGTATTTAGAAGCCGGGGAGGGGGAGTAAGTATGTGGATTTCGATTCTTGGATTGCTGCTGGGCATTTCGCTTGGCTTGTTGACCGATATCCAAATACCAGCGGAATACACCAGCTATTTATCGATCGCGGTGCTGGCTTCCTTCGATACACTCTTCGGTGGGATCCGTGCCCATTTACAGCAAGTGTATGATGATAAAGTTTTTGTCTCAGGATTTTTCTTCAACATCGCGCTTGCTGCAGGTCTCGCTTTTCTCGGCGTTCATTTAGGTGTAGATTTATATTTGGCGGCAATTTTCGCATTCGGTGTAAGGCTGTTCCAAAATATTGCGGTGATTCGCCGCATTTTATTAACGAAATGGTCCGAAAAAAAGAAGCTTGGTGAGGCAAATTGACGAATTGCAGGAAAATTTTCTAAGTTTCGCTATTTTACTTAGACAAGGTGTGTATTTTACAATAGAATGTAATGTAGAGAAGTTTTATAAGGAGGTGCCACGAGTTGAGTCAATCAGAATTATATGTAAGTTTGGATATCGGGTCTTCCTCTGTCAAAGTACTGATCGGGGAAATGACCAATAAATCGTTGCACGTCATCGGCGTCGGCAACGTCAAATCTAATGGAATCAAAAAAGGTGCGATTGTTGATATAGATGCAACTGTACAGTCCATTAAAAAAGCAGTCGATCAGGCAGAGCGCATGATTGGCAAAGAAATCCATGAAGTCGTGCTGGGCATTCCGGCTAACCAAGTGGCATTACAGCCAGTTAAAGGTATTGTGGCAGTGAACAGCGAAAATCGTGAAATCACAGACGAGGACTTAGAACGCGTCTTGGAAGCGGCACAAGTTATGTCGATTCCGCCAGAACGCGAACTTGTCAATATCATCCCTGAAGAATACGTTGTTGACCATTTAGGCGAAATCAAAGATCCGAGAGGCATGATCGGCATTCGTCTTGAAATGGATGGTACAATGGTGACGACTTCGAAAACGGTCTTACACAATGTACTGCGCTGCGTTGAACGTGCGGGCCTCGAAATTCGCGAAATTTATGTGCAGCCGCTAGTAGCGGGAAGCTATGCATTGACAGAAGATGAGAAAAATCACGGAACGGCTTGTATCGATATCGGCGGTGGATCGACATCTATCGCAGTATTCCGCGACGGCCACTTGCGTGCAGCATCAGTTATTCCTGTCGGAGGCGATCATGTAACGAAAGATTTGTCCATCGTCTTGAAAACACCGACAGAGCAAGCAGAAAAAATCAAGCTCGAGCACGGCCACGCGTTCTTTGACGACGCTTCAGAAGAAGAAGTGTTTGAAGTGCCAGTGATCGGTTCGGATTCTAGAGAACAATATAGCCAAAAATACATATCTGAAATAATCGGAGTTCGCATGGAAGAACTTTTCGAATTGATTTTGGATGAGTTATACCGTCTCGGTGTCGATGAATTGCCGGGTGGTGTCGTATTGACAGGTGGAATGGCCAAAATGGATGGCCTTCCTGAACTGGCAAGAAGCATTCTCCAAACACGGGTGCGTCTCTTCACACCTGAATTCATCGGAGTGCGCGAGCCGCAGTATACTACAGCGGTGGGCTTGATCCAATACGCTTATGCGGAAGATTTGTTCTACGGAAATGTCGGCCATAGTTCAGCGGCTGCACATTCACAGAAACCTGAGTACGTGGAGCAGCAGCCGAAAAAACAAAAGCAGCCGAAACAACCGAAACAAGATAACGAAGGTGTCGTAAGCAAAGCCAAAAAAATGTTTGATCGCTTTTTTGAATAAAATCATCATTGTGTCCGGCTTATGTTCAAAAGCTGAGCAATCTTAGGAGGAAAAAAGAATGTTGGAATTTGATACAAATATCGATGCATTAGCCGTAATTAAAGTCATTGGTGTCGGTGGCGGCGGTAACAACGCAGTCAACCGGATGATCGAACACGGAGTTCAAGGGGTAGAATTCATCGCGGTTAACACAGACGCACAAGCCTTGAACCTGTCGAAAGCGGAAACACGCCTGCAAATCGGCGGAAAATTGACGCGCGGCCTTGGCGCTGGCGCTAACCCGGATGTCGGGAAAAAAGCGGCAGAAGAAAGCAAAGAACAAATCGAAGAAGCTTTGCGCGGAGCCGATATGGTATTCGTTACCGCTGGAATGGGCGGAGGCACAGGAACTGGTGCTGCACCTGTCATTGCTGGAATTGCAAAAGAACTTGGTGCATTAACAGTAGGTGTAGTTACTCGCCCGTTCACATTTGAAGGCCGCAAGCGTTCAACGCAGGCAATCGGTGGAATCGCGACGATGAAAGAATCAGTCGATACATTGATCGTCATCCCGAACGACCGTCTTCTTGAAATCGTTGACAAAAACACACCAATGCTTGAAGCATTCCGTGAAGCGGATAATGTCTTGCGCCAAGGTGTACAAGGCATCTCTGATTTGATCGCAGTACCTGGTCTTATCAACCTTGACTTTGCCGACGTGAAAACTATCATGTCAAATAAAGGTTCTGCACTGATGGGTATCGGTGTCTCTTCAGGAGAAAACCGCGCTGCTGAAGCTGCCAAGAAAGCTGTTTCAAGCCCATTGCTTGAAGTATCTGTCGATGGAGCAAAAGGCGTCTTGATGAACATTACAGGCGGATCAAACTTGAGCTTGTATGAAGTACAAGAAGCTGCCGATATTGTTGCTTCTGCTTCTGACGAAGAAGTGAACATGATCTTCGGTTCGGTTATCAACGACAACTTGAAAGACGAAATCGTGGTAACGGTTATCGCTACTGGCTTTAACGAAGAGCAATTGAACCCAGCTGGACGCGCACCGCGTGGATCTGGATTGAACGCGAACCGCATTCAATCAATCCAACAGCAAAACCCGGCTCCTTCTATCCGTGAAGCACGCCGCGAAGAACAGTCCCAGCGTCGTGAAGAGCAGACTCCATATTACAACCAGGAGCCTCAGCGCCAGGATAAGCAAAGTGAAGACGCATTGGATATCCCGACATTCTTGCGCAATAGACAAAAACGCCGTTAATAATTGTGAAGAAGACAGCTGCCCAACCGGCAGCTGTTTTTTTGCTTGAACAAATCTTTATTTGGCTTTTAGGTCCAGCTGCCACGTATCCTTCATAATTTCGTTGAAAAATAGGCAGCTTTATCGTTTTCATGAAAGGCTGAATTGATAAATCAGCTTTAGCTTGGTACAATAAAGTGAACGTCTATAGAAAAGTTGTGAGCATATGAAAGCGATTAAACCGAAATTTGAAGAAATGGCCCATACATTAAATCAAATCAATAGCGGCATTGAAATCGTCGCAGTTACAAAGCAAGTTGGTGTCGATCGAACGCAAGAAGCCGTCGACGCAGGCATTCGACATCTCGGAGAAAATCGTCCTGAAGGACTTCAGCTCAAACACGCTGAAATCAAGGGAAATGTTTCCTGGCATTATATCGGTACGCTGCAGTCTCGGAAAGTCAAAGAAGTGATTGGGTTGATCGATTATCTTCATTCACTGGACCGTATGAGCTTGGCGAAAGAGATTCAAAAACGTGCCGATAAGCCCGTTAAATGTTTTGTCCAGGTCAATGTATCCGGCGAGGATTCCAAGAGCGGTTTTTCACCGGAGCAAGTTCCCGCTTTTATTGAAGCTTTAAAGGAGTTCGATAAAGTGCAGGTGGTTGGCTTGATGACCATGGCCCCGAACACACAAGACGAGGCACAGTTAAGAACAACTTTTAAAGGATTGAAAGAACTCCAGCAGCAGATAGTAGCCGGAAAATGGCAACACGCCCCTTGCACAGAACTGTCAATGGGCATGTCGAATGACTACCTGATTGCAGCTGAAGAAGGCGCGACATTCGTCCGCGTCGGGACCGCATTGGTCGGGTCGGAAAGTGAGGCGGAAAGATGAGCATGAAGGATAAATTCAAAAATTTCTTTTACTTGGACGAGTATGAGGAAGAAACAGTTCAAGAAGAGCGTAAGCAGCGTCCTGTGCAACGCTACGAAAAGCCTGCACCGGAACCTGCCGAACAGGCGCAGAAAAAAGCACCGAAAGCAGCAAAAGCACCGAAGCCAGTGAAAGAACGCCGTGAGAATTTGGAGGAAAACACCGTGCAGAATATCGTTAATTTGCAGAATTCATCTGCCTCTTCATCAAAAGTCAGCTTGGCGGAACCGCGTGTTTATGCAGAAGCGCAGGACATTGCGGAAAGCTTGAAAACGAAACAGGCCGTCGTGGTCAATTTACAACGTATCGAACGAGATCAAGGCCTTCGTATTATCGACTTCCTAAGCGGCACTGTTTATGCACTTGGAGGGGATATCCAGCGCATCGGCACCGATATTTTCCTATGTGTACCGGATACAGTCGAAGTGGATGGCGCCATCTCCGATTACTATCACGACGATCAACAATAGAAAGGTGCTAAAAATCGAATGATTCTTCTTATCAATATACTACTTGGAGCTATAAACATTTATTTCTATTTGCTGATTATCAGCGTCTTCATGAGCTGGGTGCCGAGTATCAAGGAATCTGCTTTCGGGCAGGCCATTTCCCGTATCACCGATCCTTATCTGGATATTTTCCGCCGCTTTATCCCACCAATCGGCATGATCGACATTTCACCGATTGTGGCCATTTTTATGTTAAACCTTGCAAGCCGAGGCGTCCTAACAATAGCCAACTATCTTATCTAACATGAAGCTGTATAAGCCGCAGCTGATATTGAAAGGCGGAGAATCCATTTCTCTGTCTTTTTTATTTGCAAAAGCGGAAGGTGTTTGACCATCATTAGCGAAAACTGCGTAGAGTCATGATTTCAAGAACCGGAGGGGAAGGCACGTGGAAGAGATATTCCAGCATTTTAGAAAAGACGAACAACAATTTATCGAGCAAGCCTCAGACTGGCTGCGGGATGTGGAAGATATGTATGCACCGAAGTTAACGGATTTCCTAGACCCGCGCCAGCGCTTTATCGTTCAATCGCTCATCGGCGCGCGTGATGTAAAAATGGCCGCTTCCGGCTTGTTCAAGCAAGCTGAGCGAGAACGTGTCTTATTGCATCCTACGTATTATGTGCCGGAAGAAAGCGATTTCCAAGTCACCATGTTCGAATTGCGCTATCCGGTTAAGTTCGTCACCTTGAAGCATCCAGACGTACTCGGCGCGCTTATGTCGCTTGGCTTGGAGCGGGGGAAATTCGGGGACATCCGGATTGGCGATGGTACGGTGCAACTCGCTGTGATGACGGAAGTCGCGCCGTATTTGCGCGCCAATTTTATCAGCGCCGGGAAAGTGAAAGTTCAGCTCGAAGAAGTGGACGATCCAGCTAATTATCTCCCAGTCATTGAGGAATGGATGGAAGAAGCGCATACCGTCAGTTCGCTGCGCCTCGATACAATCGTCAGCTCGGTCTATAACATTTCCCGTCAAAAAGCTGCCGCATTGATCAATGGCGGAAAAGTAAAAGTCAATTGGACAGCACAAGAGAACGTATCATTTGAATTGCACGAATCCGATTTGATTTCAGCGAGAGGCTTTGGGCGCGTGCAAATCATTGCGATTGAAGGACGTACAAAAAAAGATAAAATTCGCCTGCAAGTCGGCAAATTGGAATTGAAAAAATAAAACACGCTCGAATGTGGTGAATAATACTGAAATTTCTCGCCATGACAGGTATAATGAGTGTAACTATGCAGAGAGTAAGGAGAGATACGATGCCTTTATCACCATTAGATATACATAATAAAGAATTCAGCCGCGCATTCCGTGGTTACCAAGAAGATGAGGTTAATGAATTCCTCGAACAAATCATGAAAGATTATGAAAAAGTGATTAAAGAAAGAACGGAAATGGAAGAGCGCATGAAATCGACAGATGAGCGCATGGGCCATTTCACAAACCTTGAGACGACTTTGCAAAAATCCATCTTCGTCGCGCAAGAAGCGTCAGAAGAAGTCCGCCGCAATGCACAAAAAGAAGCGGATTTGATTGTCCAGGAAGCAGAGAAAAATGCAGATCGTATCGTTAATGAGTCGCTTGCTAAAGCACGCCGCATCGCGACCGAAATCGAAGAGTTGAAAAAGCAGTCGAAGATCTTCCGCAATCGTTTCAAAATGCTAGTGGAAGCCCAACTGGACTTGATCGAAACGGAAGACTGGAACACCTTGCTTGAATACGACCTGGATACGGAAAATATCGACCAGCTCGAAAAGAAAGAAGCAGGAAACGCGGCGAAGGAATAAGCCCGCTCTTGACGGAGAATGATTCTGCTTCTATAATTACGACATACTTATAAACGCATTGATGGAGACAGTACGAAACGGAAATCCGATCGAGCGAGCCGGGGGCGGTGGAAGCCTGGCACGGTGCCGTCTTGGAAAATCACTCCTGAGCTGGACCGGTGAACGCAAGTAACCGGGCCCGTTTCCGCCACGTTACGGTGTAGAGTTGGCAGCATTTAGCTGCAACAAGGGTGGTACCGCGAGCTTCTCGTCCCTTTCCAGGGATGGGGGCTTTTTATTATGCCTACAGGAGGAATGGAAAATGGATTACAAAGATACGTTATTGATGCCAAAAACCGAGTTTCCGATGCGCGGCAATTTGCCGAACCGGGAACCTGAAATGCAGAAAAAATGGGAAGAACTGGACATCTATAAAAAAGTTCAGGATCGCACAAAAGACCGTCCGTTCTTCGTACTTCATGATGGGCCGCCATACGCAAACGGCGACCTTCACATGGGACACGCTTTGAACAAAGTATTGAAAGACATGATTGTTCGTTCGCGCAGCATGATGGGCTTCCATGCCCCGTACGTTCCAGGCTGGGATACACACGGTTTGCCGATCGAGCAAGCATTGACCAATAAAGGCGTTAACCGCAAAGAATTGTCTTTGGCGGAATTCCGCAAGCTTTGTGAAGAGTATGCGTACGAACAAATCGACAGCCAGCGCTCACAATTCAAGCGGATTGGCGTGCGCGGCGATTGGGAAAACCCATACGTCACGTTGAAACCTTCTTACGAAGCACGCCAAATCGAAGTATTCGGTAAAATGGCGAACAAAGGCTATATCTATAAAGGTTTGAAGCCGGTCTACTGGTCCCCGTCTAGTGAATCTTCACTTGCCGAGGCGGAGATCGAGTATCACGATAAAAAATCACCATCGATTTATGTGTCATTCCCAGTTACTGACGGAAAAGACGTATTGGATGAAGGCGTCAAGTTGGTCATCTGGACAACGACGCCTTGGACGATCCCGGCGAACCTTGGAATTTCTGTACATGCAGATTTGGATTACGTAGAAGTCGCGCATGGCGGTTCGAAATTCGTCGTCGCTAAAGACTTACTCGAAGAAGTGGCGAAAGAACTGGACTGGACAGAGTACGAAGTCGTCCGCACAGTAAAAGGCCAAGAACTGGAGCATATCCAGGCGAAACACCCATTGTACGATCGCACATCGCTCGTTATGCTCGGCGAACACGTCACGACCGACTCTGGTACAGGTTGCGTCCATACCGCTCCTGGACACGGGGAAGATGATTTTTTGATCGGCAAAAAATACGGTTTGGATGTTCTCTGCCCAGTTGATGAGCGCGGCGTCATGACAGACGAAGCACCTGGATTCGCGGGAGAATTTTATGACAAAGCCAACAAATCGATCACCGAAGCACTCGATGAAGCGAGCGCACTTGAAGGCTTGTCGTTCATCACGCATTCTTATCCACACGACTGGCGCACGAAAAAGCCGGTCATCTACCGTGCAACAGCGCAATGGTTCGTATCAATCGATGCATTCCGCGATCAGATTCTAAAAGCAATCGATGAAACGGAATTCACGCCGGCATGGGGCGAAACCCGCCTGTACAATATGCTGCGTGACCGCGGAGACTGGAACATTTCCCGCCAGCGCGTGTGGGGCGTCCCGATTCCTGTATTCTATGCAGAAAATGGCGATCCGGTTATCACGGAAGAAACGATTGCCCATATCGCAGACTTGTTCCGTGAACACGGATCAAACATCTGGTTCGAGCGCACGACGGCAGAATTATTGCCAGCAGGCTTTACGCATCCGAGCAGCCCGAACGGCATCTTCACGAAAGAAATGGACATCATGGACGTGTGGTTCGATTCTGGTTCTTCCCATCAGGCAGTGCTTGATGAGCGTGAAGACTTGCAATATCCGGCAGACCTTTACCTCGAAGGCTCTGACCAATACCGAGGCTGGTTCAACTCATCCCTTACAACGAGCGTCGCGATTAATGGCATCGCACCGTATAAAGGCGTCTTGAGCCACGGCTTTACACTAGATGGCAATGGCCGCAAAATGAGTAAATCGCTCGGCAATACGATCGTGCCAGCGAAAGTGATGAACCAAATGGGAGCGGACATCCTGCGCCTTTGGGTGTCGTCTGTCGACTATACAGCAGATGTGCGTGTATCGGATGACAACTTCAAGCAAGTATCTGAAGTGTACCGCAAGATCCGCAATACATTAAAATTCCTTCACGGCAACTTGGCTGATTTTGATGAATCCACAAACCGCGTGGCATTTGAAGATATGCGCGAGATGGATCAGTATATGGTCATGAAATTGAATAAATTGATTGATACAGCTAAAAAAGGCTATGAGAATTATGAATTTTCGTCAGTTTACTTGGCATTAAACAGCTATTGCGCGAATGATCTCAGCTCGTTCTACTTGGATGTCGCAAAAGATGTTGTCTATATCGAACGTGCCGATCATCCGCATCGCCGTGCGATGCAAACGGTCATGCACGATAGCTTGATGGCACTTGTGAAACTTGCATCGCCGATCATCCCGCATACGGCAGATGAAATGTGGTCCTACCTAGAATCCGCTTCAGAAGAAAGCGTTCAGTTGACGGACTTCCCAGAAGCCGCAGAACGTCCTGAATTCAAGGACCTAGAAGAGAAGTGGAGCCGCTTCATGGACGTCCGCGACGATGTCTTGAAAGCTTTGGAAGAAGCACGTGCAGCGAAAACAATCGGGAAATCGCTGGAAGCGAAAGTAACGGTCTATGCAAGTGAAGAATTGGCAAACTTATTGCCAGCGATCGATTCGAATCTGGCGCAGTTGTTCATCGTTTCCGAATACGAATTCGGAGGCGCGAAAGAACAAGCGCCGGAAAATGCTTTAACGCTCGATGAAGTGTCGGTCGTTGTCGAAAAAGCGCAAGGCGAGAAATGCGGTCGTTGCTGGACGATTTCCAAACATGTTGGCGAATCAGCAGCACACCCTGAACTATGCCCGCGCTGTGCGGAAGTAGTCGAAATCGAATACGCTTAAGTTTGAACGGTCCGAAAACCGGTTATCCGGTTTTCGGACTTTTTTCTTTTTTCGCCCGCTCTGTGTTAAAATGAATAGACTGATGAATGACGGAGGAAATACAAGTGATTTATTATGGGATTGCGCTACTTATTATCGCGTTGGATCAATGGACCAAATGGCTGGTCGTTAAAAACATGGAACTCGGTGAACGAATTCCAGTACTCGAACCGTTTCTCGGTTGGCTGTCCCACCGCAATCGCGGCGCGGCCTGGGGAATGTTGGAAGGACAAATGTGGCTATTTGCTATCATCACTGTCATAGTCATCGCAGCGATCCTCTATTATTTCCATAAGCATGCAAAAGGGCAGCCGCTGTTTCAGCTGGCGCTAATGATGCTGTTGGGGGGCGCCATCGGTAATTTCATCGACCGGATGTACCGTGGTGAAGTCGTCGATTTTGTCGATGTGCTGATTCCAGTAATCAATTATGATTTTCCGATCTTCAATGTGGCCGATGCCGCATTGACCATTGGTGTCGTCTTAATGGTCATTTATGTGATCATGGATGAAAAACAACAAAAGAAAAAGGTGTCTTAATGGAAGAATTGACGATACACATTACAGAAGAACAAAAAGGCGAGCGAATCGACAAAGTTATTTCGGCTATCGACGAAGAATGGTCGCGTTCACAAATTAGCAATTGGGTCAAAGATGGCCATATTAAAGTGAATGGCGCAACGGTCAAACCGAATTACAAAGTGCGGCTTGAAGACGAAATCGCTATCAATCCGCCGTTATTGGAAGAATTAGACGCTGAACCGGAAAACCTGAACCTTGATGTCGTTTATGAAGATGAAGATGTACTCGTCGTCAACAAACCGAAAGGCATGGTCGTCCACCCGGCCCCAGGACATGCCAATGGCACACTGGTCAACGGCTTGATGTATCATTGCACCGATTTGTCGGGCATTAATGGCATCGTCCGTCCTGGGATTGTCCACCGTATCGACAAGGATACGTCTGGCTTGTTGATGGTAGCGAAAAACGACCTTGCCCATGCTTCATTGGTGGACCAATTGGTTGAAAAATCCGTGACGCGCAAGTATATTGCACTGGTCCATGGACATATCGCCCATGATAAAGGCACAGTCGATGCGCCGATTGCGAGAGACCCGAAAGAGCGCCAAAAAATGGCGGTCGTCGACAAAGGCAAGCACGCAGTGACTCATTTTACCGTACTCGAGCGTTTCGGGGATTTCACTTTAGTGGAATGCCGTCTTGAAACAGGCCGTACGCATCAGATTCGTGTACACATGCGTTATATCGGCTTCCCGCTTGTAGGGGATCCAAAATATGGCCCGAGAAAAACGATGGATATCGGCGGCCAGGCTTTGCATGCAGCGGTCATCGGCTTTATCCATCCGCGGACAAAGGAATACCTGGAATTTTCAGCGCCTTTGCCGGCTGAATTCGAGGAACTGCTCGAGACTCTCCGCTAAATGGGGTTGACAAACGAAAGAGCTGTTCTTTATACTTAGACCAGTCAACTGAATACGCATCACCTTTAAGAACAGTCCAGAGAGGCTGAAAAGGGATATTCGCAAAGCCGGAAGTGTGTCTTCCGGAAGGTTTTTTTCTGCGCTTACGCACCCTTCGCCTCTCTGGCGGAGGGTTTTTTCATGCAGAAATTGCAGCATAATTATAAAGGAGTGGAACTCATGGCAGAAAAAGCGGTTATTCTCGATGACCAGGCAATCGGGCGTGCGATTACACGAATCGCCCACGAAATCATCGAGCGCAACAAAGGAATTGACGGCTGTATCTTGGTCGGCATTAAAACGCGCGGCGCGTTCATCGCCAAGCGCTTAGCAGACAAAATTGAACAAATCGAAGGCAAGGCCATTTTGACTGGAGAACTGGATATCACACTGTACCGCGATGACTTGAGCCAGAAAAACCCCGGGCAAGAGCCGCTTGTCCAACAAGTTGATATCGAACATAGCATCAAAGACAGAAAAGTCATCCTAGTCGACGATGTGCTTTACACAGGACGCACGGTGCGTGCTGCGATGGATGCGGTCATGGACCTCGGGCGCCCGTCGCAAATCCAACTGGCGGTATTAATCGACCGTGGACACCGCGAATTGCCTATACGATCTGATTATGTCGGAAAAAACATCCCGACATCGAGCGAAGAACGGATTGTGGTTGAGATGACAGAAAGCGACAGCATCGACCGCGTCACCATCAACGATTAACGAATCTACATAGACAGGGGAGAAACAACTTGAGCAATGCCATTTTAGACATCCACGATAAACCCAAAACAGGACAATGGATTTCCCTCAGCCTGCAGCACATGTTCGCCATGTTCGGCGCAACGATTCTGGTGCCGCAACTGGTCGGTTTGAGTCCTGCGATTGCATTATTGACGAGTGGCATCGCGACCATCATTTTCGTCCTCATCACACAGTTCAAAGTACCAGCATATCTTGGATCATCCTTCGCCTTTATCGTCCCGATACAGATCGCCACGGAAACTGGCGGCATCGGATCGGCAATGATCGGCGCTATGTTCGTCTCGCTAGTTTACGCGCTCGTGTCATTGATTATTTGGAAGACCGGTTATAAATGGCTCATGAAACTATTGCCGCCAATCGTTGTCGGCCCAGTCATTATCGTCATCGGGCTGGCATTGTCTGGAACAGCGGTGGATATGGCCATGAACATCCCGACAGCTGATGGCGGCTCTGAATACAGCCTGCTGCATTTCTCAGCCGCACTTGTCACGCTCGCTACGGCTATCATCTGCAATATTTACTTCAAGAACATCATCTCGCTCATGCCGATTTTGATCGGTATCATTGCAGGTTACGCTTACTCTACACTGATCGGCATTATCGACTTCGCCCCAGTGGCAGCTGCTAGTTGGTTCCAAGTACCAGAATTTTTGCTGCCGGGAATCGATTACTCTTTCCAAGTGACGCCAACCTTGTTGTTCGTCATGGTGCCAATCGCCATCGTCACGATCTCTGAGCATATCGGGCACCAGCTGGTCCTCGGCAAAATCGTTGACCGCAATTACATAAAAGACCCGGGCCTTCATCGCTCGATTTTAGGTGACGGTATCGGGACATTCATCTCCTCGCTCGTTGGAGGGCCACCGAAGACAACTTACGGCGAGAACATTGGCGTCCTCGCCATCACGAAAGTGTTCAGCGTGTATGTCATCCTTGGCGCAGCCGTATTCGCTATTTTGTTCTCGTTCTTCGGAAAGCTGATGGCAGTTATCGACACAATTCCAACAGCGGTGCTTGGCGGCATCTCGATTCTGCTGTTCGGCATCATCGCTTCATCAGGGCTTCGCATGCTTGTCGATAACGGCATCGACTTCGGCAACAATCGGAATTTGGTCATCTCGTCGGTCATCTTGGTCATCGGGATTGGCGGCGCGAAACTCGAGTTCAGCGAATCGTTTGCCATCGAAGGCATGGCGCTAGCTGCCATCGTCGGAGTCATCTTGAACTTGATCTTGCCAGGACTTGAAAAACAGGAACTGGATGATGGAACTGAATAAACTTACCTTTTAAGGAATGTCCAGAGAGGCATGGAAAGGGTTATGGATAGGGGACGTCTACCCTTATTTCCTTACACCTTCCTGCCCCTGGGAAGGTGTTTTTTTGTACAGTCAACGAAAGGGCGTGAGCCAATTGCCGAATCTGTTAACGATGGATAATCTCGAAAACGAAAAAATCATGAACTTGCTGAAGCGTGCCGAGCAGTTTGAAAAAGGAGAGAAAGCCACACTTGAAGGGGCGGTAGTCAACCTTTTTTTCGAACCGAGCACACGAACAAAAATGAGCTTCGAAATGGCCGAACACCGGCTAGGGTTGTCAGTACTACCGTTTGAAACGGCCTTTTCTAGCATATTAAAAGGCGAAACGCTCTACGACACGGTGAAAACGATGGAAGCAATCGGTGTCAAAGCGGTCATCATCCGCCACGAAGAAGAAGCGTATTACCAGCAGCTAGAAGGCTGCAAACTCGCAGTTATCAACGGCGGTGACGGCTCGGGTCAGCACCCGACACAATCATTGCTTGATTTGTACACCATCCATCAAGAATTCGGCCGCATTGACGGTGTCCACGTGACGATTGTCGGGGACATTGCTCATAGCCGTGTCGCCAAATCGAATGCCGCTGCACTGAAACAGCTCGGCGCAAAAGTCAGCTTTGTGTGTCCGGAAGAATGGAGCGGCGACTACGACACGACGAATCAATTGGATGATGTGATCGGCGAAACGGATGTCGTCATGATGCTCCGTGTACAGCATGAACGCCACGCGGTCTCGGCCTTGTTTTCCAAAGAACATTACCATACAGAGTTTGGCTTAACAGAAGCGCGCGAGAAGAAAATGAAAAAAGACGCCATCATTATGCACCCGGCGCCGATTAACCGAGGCGTGGAAATCGCGGACTCACTCGTAGAATGCCAGCGTTCGAGAATCTTCAAGCAAATGGAAAACGGTGTATTCGTCAGAATGGCCGTACTGGAATATGCAATGAAAGGGAGAGATTGAGATGGGATTATTCATTAAGAACGTAAATATATTGAACGGGGAACAACTAGAGGAAACGAATATTCGCGTTACGGATGGCCGCATCGAAGAGCTCGGTACTCACCTGAAAGCGCAAGGAGAAACAGAAATCGACGGCAAAGGCCGAATGATCGCACCAGGATTTGTGGACGTCCATGTCCATCTTCGTGAACCGGGCGGAGAGAAAAAAGAAACCATCGAGAGCGGTACAAAATCAGCAGCGCGCGGAGGCTATACGACTATCTGCGCCATGCCGAACACGCGGCCAGTGCCGGACACGAAGGAAAATCTCGATCACGTCAATGGCTTGATCGAAAAAAATGCGCTCATCCGAGTTTTGCCGTATGCATCGATCACCATCCGCGAAGCAGGCAAAGAACGCACCAATCTAAAAGAACTAAAACAACACGGCGCGTTTGCATTCACCGACGACGGTGTCGGTATACAGGAAGCGGCAATGATGCTTGAGACGATGAAAGAAGCGGCCGAACTCGATATGGCGGTCGTCGCACATTGCGAAGACAATAGTTTGATCTACGGCGGCGTTATGCATGATGGCAAAAGGAGCCGTGAACTTGGACTACCTGGAATCCCGTCCGTTGCAGAATCAGTCCATATCGCGCGCGACATCCTGCTCGCTGAAGCAGCAGGCGCTCATTATCACGTCTGCCACGTCAGCACGAAAGAATCGGTCCGCGTCATCCGCGATGCAAAACGAGCTGGCGTTCGTGTGACGGCGGAAGTGACACCGCACCATCTGTTACTGACGGAAGATGACATTCCAGGTGACGATGCAAACTATAAAATGAACCCACCGCTTCGCGCACGAGAAGATTACGAAGCGCTTCATGCGGGGCTACTCGACGGCACACTCGATTTCATTGCGACAGACCACGCACCTCATGCAGCGGAAGAAAAAGCGAACGGCATGGAAAAAGCGCCATTCGGCATCGTCGGCTTTGAAACAGCGTTTCCACTGCTTTACACGGAGTTCGTCCAAAGCGGCAAATGGACTCTGGCACAATTGATCGGCTGGCTGACCAAAAAGCCGGCAGATGTGTTCGGTCTTCCTTACGGGACGATTGAGGGAGGGCAAGTAGCAGACCTAGTGCTTCTCGATTTGAATAAACAACAGGAAATCCGCACGGAAGACTTTCTTTCCAAAGGAACAAATACGCCATTTGGCGGACAAACTTGCACCGGCTGGCCAGTGATGACCATTTTCGGCGGTGACATCGTATGGCAGGAGGAAAACTGATGAAACGTTATTTGATCTTAGAAGACGGCACAGTATTCGCAGGGGAAGCATTCGGCGCACAATCGGCATCGTTCGGGGAAGTGGTGTTTAACACCAGCATGACTGGTTACCAAGAAATTTTGTCGGATCCATCTTATTGCGGACAAATCGTTACGATGACTTACCCGCTGCAAGGCAATTACGGCATCAACAGCGATGACTTTGAATCGATTGACCCGGCCGTCAAAGGCATGGTCGTAAGGGAAGCGGCGGATTTCCCTTCAAATTTCAGGAATACGATGACTTTAAGCGAATTGCTTGAGAAAAAAGGCATTCCGGGCATCGCCGGAATCGACACTCGCAAGCTGACCCGGCTAATTCGCGTCAACGGATCGATTAAGGGCATCTTAACGGCTGCCGGAGAAGAACCGGATGTGGGACAAGTGATTGAGAAGCTGAACGAAACGGCCTTGCCGACAGACCAAGTGGCGCAAGTGTCGATTACGCGCCCTTATCCAAGCCCGGGACGCGGCAAGCGTGTCGTGTTAATCGATTACGGCATGAAGCACGGAATTTTACGTGAATTAAACAAACGCAAATGTGATGTAATTGTCGTGCCGCATAACACGAGCGCCCAGGAAATCCTCGCTTGGGGACCGGACGGCGTTATGCTGTCGAACGGCCCGGGAGACCCGAAAAACGTTCCGGAATGTGTGGACGTTGTCAGTGAATTGCTCGGCCAAGTACCGATTTTCGGAATTTGCCTCGGCCACCAATTGTTCGCAAGAGCTTGCGGTGCTGAGACATTCAAGCTGAAGTTCGGCCACCGCGGCGGCAACCATCCGGTGCGAGACCTTGTCACCGGCAAGATCGAAATCACTTCACAAAACCACGGCTACGCAGTCGATGAAGAAACCTTGCAAGGCACACGACTGAAAGTGACGCATACAGCACTCAACGACGGAACCAATGAAGGGCTAGCACATCTCGATTACCCAGCTTTCACCGTGCAATACCACCCGGAATCTTCGCCTGGCCCGGAAGACTCGAATTATTTGTTCGACCGATTTTTGGAAATGATGCACGCACAACGGAAGGAGCAACAACATGCCTAAAAGACAAGATATCAAAAGCATCCTCGTTATTGGTTCAGGGCCAATCGTTATCGGCCAAGCAGCAGAATTCGACTATGCGGGCACACAAGCCTGCCTCGCCTTGAAAGAAGAGGGCTACCGCGTTATCTTGATCAACTCTAATCCGGCGACGATCATGACCGATACCGAAATCGCCGACAAGGTGTACATCGAGCCGATTACATTGGAGTTTGTCAGCCGCATCCTTAGAAAAGAGCGCCCGGATGCACTGCTTGCGACACTTGGCGGACAGACCGGCCTCAATATGGCGATCGAACTGGATGAATCCGGAATTTTGGAAGAACTCGATATTGAAATCTTGGGGACTAAGCTGGACGCTATCCATAAAGCGGAAGACCGCGATTTGTTCCGTACCTTGATGAATGAACTCGGCGAACCGGTACCGGATTCCGACATCATTCATAACATGGAAGAAGCTAAGCGCTTTGTGGAACGGATCGGCTACCCAGTCATCGTCCGCCCGGCCTTTACACTAGGTGGGACTGGCGGCGGCATTTGCCATAACGACGATCAATTGCACGAAATCGTTGCGAGCGGCTTGAAATACAGCCCCGTGACGCAATGCTTGCTGGAAAAATCAATCGCGGGCTTCAAGGAAATCGAATACGAAGTGATGCGCGATGCAGAAGATACCGCAATCGTCGTCTGCAATATGGAAAACATCGACCCGGTCGGCATTCATACCGGCGATTCGATCGTCGTCGCCCCGAGCCAGACCTTATCCGACCGTGAATACCAAATGCTGCGCAATGTGTCGCTGAAAATTATCCGCGCCTTGAAAATCGAAGGCGGCTGCAACGTTCAGCTTGCGCTCGACCCGCATAGCTTTGACTATTACATTATCGAAGTGAACCCGCGTGTCAGCCGCTCCTCTGCGCTTGCATCCAAAGCGACGGGCTACCCAATTGCCAAATTAGCAGCGAAAATCGCGGTGGGCTTAACGCTTGGTGAAATGATGAATCCAGTGACTGGGCGGACATACGCCGCCTTCGAACCAGCACTTGACTATGTCGTTTCGAAAATCCCGCGCTGGCCGTTCGATAAATTTGAAGCGGCCAAACGCAACCTCGGCACGCAAATGAAAGCGACCGGCGAAGTTATGGCGATGGGCCGGACATTCGAGGAATCGATGCTAAAAGCGGTGCGTTCACTGGAAACCGGGCAATTCCACCTGGAGCTGAAAAACGGCACGGACATGAGCGACGAATGGATTGAAAAACGCATCCGCAAAGCGGGAGACGAAAGATTGTTCTTTATCGGCGAAGCATTGCGCCGCGGTGTGACCATTGACACGATCCACGACTGGAGCCAAATCGATTTGTTCTTCCTGGAGAAATTCGATAAAATTGTCCGCTTTGAAGATGTCTTGCAGCAAAACCCGTTTGATTATGAGACGGCGAGAAAAGCCAAACGCATGGGCTTTGCGGATAGAACGATCGGCAAGCTATGGGATACGCAAGAAGCGAAAGTATACGAATGGCGCAAACAACAAGGCTTGATACCGGTTTACAAAATGGTCGACACTTGCGCTGCAGAGTTCGAATCTGAAACGCCTTATTTCTACGCGAGCTATGAAGATGAAAACGAATCGATCCGCACCGATAAAGAAAGTGTTATTGTACTCGGCTCTGGACCGATCCGCATCGGACAAGGCGTCGAATTTGATTACGCAACTGTCCACTCCGTCTGGGCGATCAAAGAAGCCGGCTACGAGGCAATTATCATCAACAATAACCCGGAGACAGTGTCAACTGACTTCTCCATTTCCGACAAGCTCTACTTCGAACCGCTGACGATTGAAGACGTCATGCACATCGTCGACCTCGAACAACCAAAAGGCGTTGTCGTCCAGTTTGGCGGACAGACAGCGATCAATTTGGCAGATAAGCTCGAGAAAAACGGTGTGAAGATTCTGGGCACGACGCTTGAAGACATCGACCGCGCGGAAAACCGCAATAAATTCGAAGCGGCGCTTCATGAAATCGGCATCCCGCAGCCACTCGGCAAGACGGCCGTGTCGACACAAGAAGCGGTAGTCATCGCATCCGACATCGGCTATCCGGTGCTCGTTCGTCCGTCTTATGTACTCGGAGGACGCGCGATGGAAATCGTCTACAACGAAAGCGACTTGATCCACTACATGGAACACGCTGTCGAAGCAAGCCCTGAACATCCGGTACTAGTCGACCGCTATTTAACAGGCGAAGAAATTGAAGTCGATGCGATCTGCGACGGCGAGAATGTCTTGATTCCTGGAATCATGGAACATATTGAACGGGCAGGGGTGCATTCTGGTGACTCGATTGCTGTCTATCCGCCGCAAAACATTTCGCAGCAGCAAATCGACACTTTGACGGATTATACTACACGGCTCGCCAAAGGCTTGAACATCGTCGGCTTATTGAACATCCAGTACGTCATCTCGAAAGGCGAAGTATTCGTCATCGAAGTCAACCCGCGCTCAAGCCGCACGGTGCCGTTCCTCAGCAAAATCACCGGCATTCCGATGGCGAATATCGCAACGAAAGCAATACTCGGACAAAGCATTGTCGAGCAAGGCTACACAACAGGCTTAGCGCCGCTGAAAAAAGGCGTATTCGTCAAGGTGCCGGTATTCTCGTTCGCGAAACTGCGCCGCGTCGACATTACGCTCGGGCCCGAGATGAAATCGACCGGCGAAGTAATGGGCAAAGACGTCACGCTCGAAAAAGCGCTGTACAAAGGATTGGCTGCAGCTGGTATGGAAGTGAAAGATCACGGTACTGTACTGCTGACAGTAGCAGATAAAGACAAAGAGGAAGCAGTTGGGCTCGCGAAGCGCTTCCGGGATATCGGCTACCAAATAATGGCAACTGGTGGAACGGCACAAGTGTTCACTGAAGCAGGCATTGCCGTCGCGGAAGTTGGGAAAATTGGTGCTGAAGGACGTACCTTACTCGATGTTATCCAAAGCGGCGACGCACAGATCGTCATCAACACATTGACCAAAGGCAAACAGCCAGAACGCGACGGCTTCCGCATCCGCCGAGAATCAGTCGAAAACGGCGTGCCGTGCTTAACATCGCTGGATACAGCGGAAGCGATGCTCAGAGTCATCGAATCGATGACTTTCCAGGCAGAGGAAATGGGGGCAGGTGTATGATCAAACAGGAGAAAATGGCCATTGTCTCCCAAACTGAAATCGCCAAGAACATTTTCGAGCTCACGGTCACGGGCACACTGGTTGAGGAAATGAACGAACCGGGACAGTTTGTCCATGTGCGTGTGGCAGATAGCTTTGAACCGCTGCTGCGCCGGCCAATATCGGTAGCGAAAATCGACAAAGAAGCGTCGAGCTTCACGATGATCTACCGTTCAGAAGGGCGCGGGACCAACTTATTATCCCAAAAAACAGAGCGCGATACACTCGACGTCCTGGGGCCGCTCGGGCATGGCTTTCCGGTTGATCAAGCTGGAGAAAAAGCTTATTTGATCGGCGGGGGAATCGGCGTGCCTCCGCTGTACGAACTGGCATTGCAACTGAACGCGAGAGGTGTGGAAACGGTCCACATCCTCGGATTTGAAAGCCGTGAAGCGGTATTTTATGAAGACAAATTTCGCGCACTCGGCGATACGCATATTGCGACCGTTGACGGCTCGCACGGGACAGAAGGCTTTGTGACGCATATTTTGAACGGCTTGCCACATGATTTCGATACCTATTATTCCTGCGGGCCAACGCCGATGCTTGAAGCGGTGCAATGGGCGTACCCAGAGAAAAAAGGGTTTTTATCTTATGAACAGCGCATGGGCTGCGGCATCGGGGCATGCTTTGCCTGTGTCTGCCGGACGACAAAAAGCGAAACGGATTACATTAAAGTATGTTCCGACGGGCCTGTATTTCCAGCAGGGGTGGTGATTTCATGATGGATTTAAGCGTGAAATTGCCAGGCCTTGATTTAAAAAATCCTATTATGCCCGCATCCGGCTGCTTCGGATTCGGACAGGAATACGCAAAGCTCTACGATTTATCGAAACTCGGATCGATCATGATTAAAGCAACGACCGCTGAGATGCGCCTTGGAAATCCGACGCCGCGCGTTGCGGAAACTTCATCCGGCATGCTCAATGCGATTGGTCTGCAAAATCCTGGACTTGAAAAAGTCGTCGATGAACAATTGCCTTGGCTCGAACAATTCGATGTGCCGATCATCGCCAATGTGGCCGGTTCACTGGCAGAGGATTATGTAGAAGTCGCAAGAACCATTTCTAGAGCACCGAATGTCCATGCGCTGGAATTAAATATTTCCTGCCCGAACGTCAAACAAGGCGGCATCACATTCGGAACGGATCCGAAAGTGGCACAAGAATTGACGCGTATGGTCAAAGACGTATCGGACGTGCCGGTCTACGTAAAACTGTCGCCAAACGTCACCGATGTTGTCCAGCTAGCTAAAGCAGTCGAAGAAGGCGGCGCAGATGGCATCACGATGATCAACACCTTGCTTGGCATGCGGCTTGACCCCAAAACGGGACGCCCGGTGATCGCCAATATTACCGGCGGTTTGTCAGGACCTGCGATTAAACCGGTCGCTCTTCGTATGGTTTATGAAGTGAGACGCCATACGGATTTGCCGATCATCGGCATGGGCGGCGTCGCGGAAGTGGATGACGTCATCGACTTTTTATCGGCAGGAGCGAATGCGGTAGCAGTCGGAACGGCAAATTTCGTCAATCCGTTCGTCTGTCCTGAACTGATCGAAAAATTGCCGGAACGATTGCACGAACTTGGCTATGAATCTGTCCATGAACTTACCGGAAGGAGCCACCGCTTATGACCTCTAAACCGATTATTGCACTCGACTTCCCGTCAAAGCTCGATGTGGAAGAATTTCTGTCGGAGTTTACGGAACCATTATTTTTGAAAGTCGGTATGGAATTGTTCTATCAAGAAGGCCCAGAACTCATTCGGACTTTGAATCGAGATGGCCATGATTTATTCCTGGATTTAAAATTGCACGACATCCCAAATACCGTCGAATCGGCGATGCGCCGCATTGCTGAATTGGGCGTCGACATGGTCAATGTCCATGCGGCTGGCGGTCTTGCCATGATGCAAGCTGCAAAACGAGGACTTGCCGGCAGTGGGACAAAGTTAATCGCGGTGACACAATTGACCTCGACGAGCGAAGAGCAAATGCAGAAAGAACAATTAATTTCAGTGAGCTTGGAAGACTCCGTTCTGCATTACGCGAAACTCGCGAAACAGGCAGGGCTCGATGGTGTCGTGTGCTCGGTACATGAAGCGAAAGCGATCGGCGAAGTATGCGGCGAAGATTTTCTTCGTGTGACGCCGGGGATCCGGCCAGCTGCAGCTGAATCCCATGACCAAAAGCGTATTGCGACACCGAGTGATGCGAAAATACAAGGCTCTACACACATTGTTGTTGGAAGAGCCATTACTCGATCGGAAAACCCGCAAAAGAGCTATGATTACATCAACGGAGAATGGAGCGGTCGTTCATGAAAAAACAAATCGCACAACAATTACTATCTATCGGAGCAGTCGAACTGCGCCCGAACGATCCGTTCACGTGGGCATCCGGCGTTAAATCGCCAATTTATTGCGACAATCGATTGACAATGTCTTATCCAGCTGTCCGCAAAGCGATCGCAGATGGGCTCGCAGAAACCATTCGTCGCGAATATCCGGACGCGCAAGTGATCGCGGGAACGGCGACAGCCGGGATCCCTCACGCCGCCTGGGTCGCAGAACGCCTGGATTTACCGATGGTTTATGTGCGTTCGAAGCCAAAGGGACACGGGCAATCGAATCTAATTGAAGGCAAAATCCAACCAGGCCAAAAAGCGGTCGTCATTGAAGACTTGATCTCCAAAGGCGGTTCGGTATTGCAAGCAGCACAGGCGTTGCAAGATGCCGGCTTTGAAGTGGCAGGTATTGCCGCAATCTTCACTTATGGACTGCCTCAAGCACAGCAAGCGATAGCGGATGCCGGATTTACGTTCCACACCTTGACGGATTTCTCAGCACTCGTTGAACAAGCGGAGGAAAACGGGGCCATTGCGGCAGAAGATTTGCCGATGCTCAGCGAATGGCACGAAAAGCTGAAAGCCGGCGCATTGACTTCCTAAAAAACCTACGCACATCATGTCGATGTGCGTAGGTTTTTTCCGCTTTATCATTAAGTAAAGAAAGTGAAAAAGGGTATGGTACAACTAACGACAAGGAGGCGGTAGGACATGAGTGTTACGCAACAAGAAATCAATGAATGGACTGAAAAGTATCCGCTTTTAGCGGATTTGCTCGCCTTGAAGCCAGTGGTCTGGCTGAATCCAAAACGCAGAGAAATGGATCAAGTCCAAGGCTTGCCGGTGACAATCGATGATTTGGAAGAGGCCGAGCAATTGTGGATGCGCTTTGCCCCTTTCTTGACGAAGGTATTTCCAGAGACCATTGAAACGGGCGGCATCATTGAGTCGGAATTGCGGGAAGTATCGCACATGCAAAAGCAATTGGAAAGTTATTATGGTAAGGGGCTAGCCGGAAACTTATATGTTAAATGCGACAACGAGCTGCCGGTTGCAGGGTCGGTCAAAGCGCGTGGCGGATTTTTCGAAGTGCTGCGTCATGCAGAACACCTGGCGCTAGAAGAGAGACACCTTACTCAAGAAGATAGCTATGAGTGGTTTGCAACGACCGGCGCCAAAAACTTCTTTGGAAACTATTCTATCGGCGTCGGCTCGACCGGGAATTTGGGGCTAAGCATCGGCATCATCAGCGCTGAACTCGGCTTTAAGGTTTCGGTTTATATGTCGGCGGATGCGAAAGAATGGAAAAAATCCTTGCTCCGAAGTAAAGGAGTACGCGTTGTCGAATTCACTGGAGATTTCAGCGAAGCGGTCACGGCAGGTCGCGAAGAAACACTGCAGCTGCCAAATGGCTATTTTGTCGATGACGAAAAATCCCGCGAATTGTTTCTAGGTTACAGCGGCGCAGCGATTCGGCTGAAAGATCAATTGAAACAACAGGGAATACTTGTCGACAAGGAACATCCATTATTCGTTTACTTGCCTTGTGGTGTCGGGGGAGCCCCAGGCGGAATAGCATTCGGACTGCGCCATATGTTCGGCGATCATGTCCACCCGGTGTTCATCGAGCCTACACATTCACCAGCAGTTTTGCTTGGACTTATGACCGGTTTAAAGAGCGACATCTGCGTGCAAGACATCGGTATCGACAACAGAACGGAAGCGGATGGACTGGCAGTAGGCAGAGCATCAAGTTTTGCCTCTACAAGTTCCGAACAATTGATTTCGGGCATTGCGACGATAGAGGATAAGGAATTGTTTCCACTGCTTGCCATGCTGAAAGATAGCGAAGAGATTAAAATTGAGCCGTCCGCAGCAGCCGGGTTTGCCGGGCCGTTCATGATGGCGGCGACAAACTACGCTGAAGAACATGGCATCAATGCAGAAAAAGCGACGCATATTGTTTGGCTGACAGGGGGGCGCTCGTGCCCGAACAAGAGATGGCCGAATTTTATGGAAGAGGGTTGAAGAAACTGAAACCTTAGGCAGGATTTTCAGTTCATTCAACGAATAGAAGAGTGAACGAGAAACGAAAAAGAAGGGAAGCGGAGACATGGCCATTCAAGCGAACCAGATTTTCGTTAATTTGCCGGTTAAGAATTTGGAGAGATCGATGAAGTTTTTCGGCGAGATGGGTTTTGATTTTGATGAACGCATGACGGATAATAACGCCACGTGCATGATTATTGGACAAAATATGTACGCCATGCTGCTGGTGGAAGACTTTTTCAAGAGCTTCACTCACAAAGACATTGCCGACACATCGACAAGCTCGGAGACGATCATCGCGTTGTCAGCGTCGAGCCGCGAAGAGGTGGATGAATGGGTGGAAAAAGCGATGGCAGCAGGAGGCAGTTCCGCAAACGAGCCGATGGATAATAAATTCATGTATTCCTGGAGCTTCCTCGATCCGGACGGACATTTATGGGAAGTCATGTATATGGAAGACGAGGCCTTTGAATAATAAAACCGCACCGGATAGATTTCCGGTGCGGTTTTAGTTTTATAAGTATTCAGCATAGCGTTTTTCCAGATAGTTCTGAAGCACGGTCATGACTGTGCAGATAGCCCAGTAAATGAGTGCGACCAGAATCAACAAAGTCAATAAATCGTATTCCCGGGCACCGACAATCCGCGCTTTTTGGAAAATCTCTGGAACCGTAATCATTGCAGCAAGCGACGAGGCTTTAATGAGGTCCAGGTAAACGTTCGACAAAGGCGGAACGGCAATACGCACCGACTGCGGAAGGATAATCCGCCGCATCGTCTGCCAGTAGCTGAGACCAAGTGCGGTGGACGATTCCCATTGGCCTTTATCGACAGAAGCAAGAGCTGAGCGGAACACTTCTGCGATGTAAGCGGCGCTATTGATGGTAAAGCCGATCATTGCTGCCTGCAAGGCCGTAAATTCGAGGCCGATGACAGGAAGTGCAAAGTACAATAAAAACAAGATGACCAAAATTGGCACACCACGCATGAAAGAAATATAAAGGCGCGCCGGCAAATGAAGCAGTGGCTGTTTAGAAGTGCGTGCAAGTGCCATGAAAAAGCCGATGACCAGTCCACCAAGCATACTTCCCATCGAGATCAATAGAGTCAGCCAAATGCCTTCAAGCACATAAGGCAAGGAATTGATGGCGAGCTCCGGGTCGAACAATAGCCCCATTCGATATCACTCATAATTGTGGGCCTCCTTTAATTTTCCTCTTCGATATCGGGTTCGACGGAAACATCCGCCCCATCGAAGAATTCAGCTGAAATTTCGCTGATGGTGCCGTCTGACAGCATTTCTCCAAGCGTGTCATTCACTTGCTCGAGAAGTGCTCCATTATCCTGATTGACGACCAGGCCGACTTCAGATGGCAAGTATTGAATATCTGGATGAATGGTGATATTCAATTCCGGGAAGGCGGCGACACCGAACTTCGACAAATAATAATCGTTCAAAATGACGTCGGTGCGGCCGATCGACACGTCGCGTAAATAAATCTCATTGGTCGCGTTATCATAGGTGACTTCTTTTGCACCGTAGTCCCGGGCAATCTGCATATAGACGGAGGTCGACACGCCAGCTGCTTTTTTGCCTTCCAAATCCTCGAGCGATTCGATTCCGGACAGGTCGTCTTCGCGAACGACAGCTGTGCCGTAGGAATACTTGATCGGTGTGGAGAACAGGAATTGATCGGTCATGTCTTCTGTCACTTCGATATCATTCGCTGCCATATCGAGCTGCCCAGTGCTGACACTCGTCAACATTTCATCAAACCCAAGTTCGCGGAATTCGATTTCAAGGTCGAGGCGGTCGCCAAGCTCGCGCACCACTTCCACTTCAAAACCGGTCAATTCGCCGCTTTCCTCATCGCGGTAGGAAGTAGCCAGTAGAGTGCCGGATGTGCCGACGGTCAAGACACCTTCCTCTTGAATGCGATCCCATTCTGAAGATTGTTCCGTTTCATTTGTCTCTTCCTCTCCGCAAGCAGATAAGGTGAGTGCGGCTGTGCCGAGCAGTGCAGCCGTCATATATGGTCGTTTCGTGAATATAGTCAATGATTGGCCTCCTCAAAATATGTCCTATAAAAAGATAGCATTAACTTTATCTTGCGGCAATGGTTTACGGTTTTTGTCAAAAAATAATATTATTATGTAAACTGTATTATGTTAAAAAACACTTGCATCGGCTAAGTGCCGGTGCAAGTGTTTAAGAAACTATTTTTTCAGTTTCAATACAAGGTCTTCATCAGGGGTTACGTATACGGTTTTTTGTTCAAAATAAATGACGAATCCGGGTTTCGCGCCACTTGGCTTTTTCACTTGGCGAACATCTGTGTAATCGACCGGGACAGAAGCGGATTCACGCGCTTTACTGAAATAGGCGGCGATACTTGCAGCTTCTAAAACGGTGTCTTCATCCGGGTCTTGTGAATGGATGATGACATGCGAGCCCGGTATGTCTTTCGTATGCAGCCATGTATCGGATTTCGAAGCAACTTTGAATGTCACGTAATCATTTTGTTTATTGTTTTTACCAACCGAAATCGGAATGCCGGTACTCGACACATAATGTTCGACATTCGGTTTTTGCGGTTTTTTCTTTTTCTTTGATTTCTGTGCTTTCATATAGCCTTGTTCCGCTAATTCTTCGCGAATTTCTTCGATGTCGGAAAGTCCGGCTTGTTGCACTTGCTGCATGAGCAATTCGAAGTAACGGATGTCTTCTTCGGTTTTCTCGATTTGCTCGTGTGTTTTGACGACGGCCGTCTTGGCTTTTTGGTACCGCGAGTAATATTTTTGAGAGTTCTCAATTGGTGTCTTGCGCGGGTCGAGCGTGATCGTCACGGTTTCTTCATTATAATAATTGACGACTTCCGCTTGCTTCATCCCTTTTTTAATGGTGTGAAGATTGGCCATGATTAATTCGCCGTTTAATTGCAATTGATCGCGTTTTTGCGCCTGGTCCTGCTCTTTTTGGAGTTTTTTCAGCTTCAGTTTCAGTTTGGCAATTTCGTTTTGCAGCCAGCGTTCCAAATCACCTGCTTGCTGTTTGACACGGTCGCGCTCAGCTTTAGCATAATAAATCCGGTCGAGCAGCTCAGACAAATTGTCAAAATTCATATTGTCTTGTCCGAGATGCGTCAATTGGGTGGCGGAAAAATAGCTTTTCCCTTGCTGTTCCACGTAAAAGCCTTTTGGTTTCTCAGCTGTGAATTCCTGCAAAAAGGCAGTGGCACTATCGGGGTCTTGTTCAAGACGGTAGTTCAGCTCTTTTGCCGTCAGCGGGGAAAAGCCCGCAAACCGTGAAACGATTTCCTTGTCGGTCAGCCCGCTGAAGTCGGCGTCCTCTGCGAATGGATCTTGTTTGTCTTGAGATGGTGGGAACTTATAATCCTGTCCCGGTAAAATCGTCCGGTAGGAGTTGACGCTCGGCGGCAAATGCTTGAGGCTGTCGAGAATCATGTCACGCTCGGCGTCGACTAAGATAATGTTCGAATGGCGGCCCATCATCTCAACGTGGAGTTCGCGTTCGATCTCATCGCCGATTTCATTACGGGCGCGGATGCGCAAGATAATCAAACGGTCAGAGCCATGCTGCTCGACGGCGGTGATGACGCCGCCTTCGATATGCTTGCGGAGCAACATGCAGAACATCGGCGGTTCCGAAGGATTGACGTTCGTCATGTTGGTCAAATGAATCCGTGAATAGGACGGGTGAATCGAGATGAGCAATTTATGATTTTTTCCTTGTGCGCGTATGTGGAGGAGCAGTTCGAGCTGATTAGGCTGATGAACTTTTGAAATCCTTCCGGTGAGGAGCTGTTGCAATTCGCTCGTCATCGCTTTCGTAAATAATCCATCAAATGCCATGAAAAATCCCTCTTTCAAATCGTTTTGTTCCATCTTATCATTTTCACGGAAGAATATGATATAATAAGACAGTTAGTTTTAAGCGAGAACATATAACTTGAGCATCGATGGCGGTGAGGAAGATGAAAAGAAAGCCGAAGTTCATATCTATTGGATCGGGCAATGCGGTGTCAGTGGACCGCATCGTCTCAATGATTCAGCCGGACTCGGCGCCTTCCAAGCGCTTGATGCAAGAGGCGCGCAGCAAAGGCTTGCTCGTTGATGCGACAGGCGGCAAGAAGACCAAGTCGATCTTTGTCATGGATAGCGATCACGTGGTCATTTCCGCGCTGTCGATCGAGACAGCACTTGCGCGGATTGAAGAAAATGATGATGAGGCAAGCGAGGGATAAAATGAGAAAACATCGTGGACTGCTCATCGTGCTTTCTGGGCCTTCGGGCGTCGGCAAGGGCACGGTGCGAAAAGAGCTGTTCCAGCAGCCGGACACAAATTATGAATATTCCATTTCAATGACTACACGCTCACCGCGTGAAGGCGAAGTGGACGAAGTCGATTATTTCTTCAAGACCCGTCATGAGTTTGAAGAACTGATCGACCAAGGACAATTGCTCGAATATGCCGAGTATGTCGGGAATTATTACGGAACGCCGCTCGAATACGTTAACAAAATGCGTGATGCCGGCCGTGATGTATTTCTCGAGATAGAAGTGCAAGGGGCAGCGCAAGTGCGCGATAAAGTGCCGGATGGCTTGTTCATCTTCCTGGCCCCCCGAGCCTCTCGGAACTAGAAGAGCGCTTGGTCGGACGTGGCACGGAATCGGATGAAGTGATCGCTTCCCGAATCCATGCCGCCAGAAAAGAGCTAGAGATGATGAACTTGTACGATTATGTCGTCGAAAACGATGAAGTCGAACATGCGTGCGATCGCATCAACGCTATCATCATCGCAGAACATTGCAGGCGCGAACGCGTCGAAAGAAGATACTTAGATATGCTAAAGGAGAATGCCTGATGTTATACCCATCCGTTGATAAACTAAAAAGCCGCATTGATTCAAAATACTCGTTGGTAGCTTTGGCTTCCAAGAGAGCCCGCCAATTACACGAACATGGCGATGAGAAACTGGCTTCCTATACATCTCATAAAGCGGTTGGAAAAGCGCTTGAAGAGATTGCAGAAGGCGTATTGACGCCAGTCCAGCAAGATGCATCCGCGATTTACGAAGACGAAATTTAACTTATGATCTCAATTAACGACTCCCAGAGCGAACCTGTTCTTTGGGAGTTTGTTGTTTAGAAAGGGTGTTTTACGGTGTTGGCAAATCGAAAAATCCTATTATGTGTAAGCGGCGGAATCGCTGTCTACAAAGCGGTCGCCCTCGTCAGCAAATTGTCCCAGGCAGGGGCGGACGTGAAAGTCATCATGACAGAATCGGCAAGGCAATTTGTCCAGCCTTTGTCGTTTCAGGTGATGTCCAGAAACGATGTTTATTTTGACACTTTCGATGAGAAAGATTCTTCCGTCATCGCCCATATCGATTTGGCGGACTGGGCAGATCTCGTCATCGTTGCACCCGCGACCGCTAACATGATCGCAAAAATGGCGAATGGCTTAGGAGATGATATGGTATCGACCGTCCTGCTTGCGACGACTGCGCCAATTTGGGTTGCGCCTGCAATGAATGTCCATATGTATGATCATCCGGCAGTCAAACGCAATATCGACCGGCTTCATCACGATGGCATCCGTTTCATTGAGCCGTCTGAAGGCTTTTTGGCTTGCGGTTACGTCGGCAAAGGGCGTTTAGAGGAACCGGAAAAAATTACGGAACTGGTGGCCGGACATTTCACGAAAAACAAACCGCTAAAAGGCAAGAAAGTCGTCGTGACGGCAGGGCCGACGCGCGAACGGATTGACCCGGTGAGGTTTTTAACAAACTTTTCGAGCGGCAAAATGGGCTATGCCATGGCACAAGCGGCAGCGGAACTCGGCGCTGACACCATTTTGATCAGCGGGCCAGTTTCCTTGCCCGTTCCAAATGGCGTCCAGCGCATCCAAGTGGAAAGTGCCCAGCAGATGCTAGAAGCAGTGCTGAGTGAATACGACAGCGCAGATATGGTCGTGAAAACGGCTGCTGTCGCAGATTATCGCCCGTCGGCTATTGCCGGGCAGAAGGTCAAGAAAAAAGAAGGCAATTCGGTTCTTGAGCTGGAACGCACGACAGACATCCTGCAACAGCTCGGCCAACTGAAAGATCGCCAAATCCTGGTCGGCTTCGCGGCAGAGACCGACCACGTAGCGCAATACGCCAAAGCGAAGCTCGAGCGAAAAAACGCCGATTACATCATCGCCAATGACGTTAGTGCAGACCAAGCAGGCTTTGATCATGACACGAATGCGGTGACGCTATACGGCCGCGGGGAATTCGAACAAACCTTCCCGGTCATGCCGAAAAAAGAGCTCGCGCTTGAATTATTGACCTTGATCACCGATAAGGAATTTGCAAAATGATTGCGGAAGTCATCGTCGATGTTGCCGCACATCCGATCGACCGGCCGTTTGACTATGCAGTGCCGGAAAAATTCCAGGCGCTTACAGAGCCGGGTATGCGCGTAAAAGTGCCTTTTGGCAACCGCAAAGTACTCGGATTTATTACACAAATTAAAGAAACATCCGAATTTGACCCGAAACGGCTCAAGCCGATCCATGAATTGATGGACGTCGTGCCGGTATTGAATCGTGAAATGCTCGAACTTGCGCAATGGATGAAACGCCAGACTGTCTGCTTTGAAATCGATGCCTTGCAGGTTATGGTACCGGCAGCATTGCGCGCCAAATATGAGAAACGCTTTGTGTTGAACGCTGCTATTGAAGAACTGCCGAAGGAATTGCATCCATATTTTGGCACACGCGATTTTGTCCGCGCCCAGGAAGCAGAAGAAGTCTACGGCCTGATGAAAAAAGAAATGGATAAAGGCACAGTGGTGGCGGATACCAATATCCAGCAGAAAACCGGCGTGAAAAAAGTGCGTATGGTCCACATTACAGATTCTTTAGATGATATAGAAAATATTTCCATCAGGGCGAATGCCAAGCAGCAATTAAAGTTGCAAGAATTTTTGCTGAAACACCCAGGGCAGACGTTTGAATCTTCCCAGCTGCAGAAATTGGCAGGGGTGTCGCTTCCGACCATTAATGCGCTCGCGGAAAAAGGAATGCTTCATTTCTCATCGATGGAATCGTATCGAGATCCGTCCTTGTTAACAACGATTGACCAAAAGTACGCCTTGGCTTTAACAGATGAGCAACAAACGGCATTCGACGCCATCCGCTCTTCGCTGAATACCGAAAAAACCTTTTTGCTTCACGGCATTACCGGCAGTGGCAAAACAGAGATCTATTTGCAGACGATCGCCGAGGTGCTTGAAGAAGGCAAAGAGGCGATTATGCTCGTTCCAGAAATCTCCCTAACCCCGCAGATGACGATCCGCTTTAAAGAGCGCTTCGGTGATTTAGTCGCCGTGCTCCACAGTGGCTTATCGGCAGGGGAAAAATACGATGAATGGCGGAAAATCCAGCGCGCCGAAGTAAAAGTAGTCGTAGGGGCGCGTTCGGCGATTTTTGCGCCGTTTCAAAATCTTGGCTTGATCATCCTCGATGAAGAGCATGAGTCGAGCTATAAACAAGATGATTCGCCCCGTTATCATGCACGGGATGTGGCCATTTGGCGCAGCCAGCAACATCAATGCCCGGTCATACTCGGCAGTGCGACGCCTTCTTTGGAATCTTTTGCGCGTGCAAAAAAAGGAGTCTATGAATTGCTGGCACTGAAAAACCGCGCGAAAAACCAGCCATTGCCGGAAGTCCATATTGTGGATATGCGCGAAGAATTGCGGACCGGCAACCGGTCCATGTTTTCGGTGGAATTGGCGGAAGCGATACGCGAACGCCTTGCACGAAAAGAGCAAGTGGTGTTGTTCTTGAACAAACGCGGCTACTCATCGTTTGTCTTATGCCGAGATTGCGGAACGGTGTTGCAATGTCCGAATTGCGACATCTCCCTGACTTATCACCGGGCGAGCGAACGGATGAAATGCCATTATTGCGGCTATGATGAACCTGTGCCGACGACTTGTCCGGAATGTGAAAGTGACCATATCCGCTTTTTCGGAACAGGAACTCAAAAAGTAGAAGAAGAACTCGCAAAGCTTGTTCCGGATGCCCGCGTCTTGCGGATGGATGTCGATACGACCCGCAATAAAGGGGCACATGAAAAAATCCTGTCAGCGTTTGGCGAAGGCAAGGCCGATATACTGCTCGGCACGCAAATGATTGCCAAAGGCCTGGATTTTCCGAACATCACCTTAGTCGGCGTTTTGTCGGCGGATACGACTTTGCATTTGCCCGATTTTCGCGCAGCGGAAAAGACATACCAATTGCTAACGCAAGTGAGCGGGCGCGCAGGACGCGACGTGCTGCCGGGCGAAGTCTATGTACAGACCTATACGCCGGAGCATTACGCCATTACACTCGCAAAAGACCAATTATACGTGCCGTTTTATGAGCAGGAAATGGCCATGCGGCGTGCGAGCGGCTACCCGCCTTATTATTATGTCGTCAATATCCAGTTCACCCACGAGGACTTGATGACGGTATCGGGCTATGCGGAGCAAATGACCGAATACTTGCGTCACCGCTTATCGCCTAAAACCATCATTATCGGGCCATCCGCTTCGCTCATCGCCCGCGTGAACAATAGATATCGCTATCAATGTTTGATAAAATACAAAAAAGAACCGAAGCTGGCTGAAGTGCTGCAGCAATTAATTAAAATTTACCGCAGCGACTGGATTAAAACGGGGGCGACCTTGTCCATCGACATGAATCCGACCGCAGTCATGTAAGAGAAAAGAGGAATCATAATGGCAATCCGTGAAATAGTGAAACATCCGAACGAAGTATTGGAAACAGCGTGCAAGAAGGTCACTGAATTCGACCGTGAGCTTGCTGTTCTACTGGACGATATGCACGATACGATGATTGAAGCAGACGGTGTCGGCATTGCCGCGCCGCAAGTAGGAGTCTCGTTGAGAGTAGCAATCGTCGATTTTCAGGAAGGGCAAGAACCGATTGAAATGATCAACCCGGAACTGGCGTTATTCGAAGGAACGGAAACGGATATCGAAGGCTGCTTGAGCTTTCCAGGCATATTCGGTGAAGTGGAACGCCACGGCCGGATCAAGATCAAAGCGCAAGAACGCGATGGTTCATGGTACGAACTAGAAGCGGAAGGTTATGAAGCACGTGCCATTCTCCATGAAATGGATCATTTGGACGGTGTGTTATTCACGAGCAAAATCGACAAATACGTGACCCAGGAAGAATTGGATGAACTGATCCGCCAGCAAGAAGAGGAGGATGTGCTTTGACCAAAATCGTATTCATGGGGACGCCGGCATTTTCGGCTCCTATTCTGAAAATGCTCGTCGAAGAAGGGCATACAATTGTATCGGTTGTGACACAGCCTGACCGCCCTGTTGGCCGGAAGAAAATCCTAACGCCGACACCGGTGAAAGAACAGGCGCTAGAACTGGGCTTGCCAATCTATCAGCCGGAAAAACTAAAAGACCCTGAGCAGGCACAAAAAATTCTTGACCTTGAGCCGGATTTGATCGTGACGGCGGCTTTTGGGCAGATTTTGCCGACCGCCATACTCGAAGCCCCAACACTTGGCGCGATTAATGTGCACGCCTCGCTGCTTCCGGAATACCGCGGCGGCGCGCCGATTCATCAAGCGATTATCGACGGAAAAAAAGAAACCGGTGTCACGATCATGTATATGGTCGACCGCTTGGATGCGGGAGATATTATCTCGCAAACGACTGTGCCGATCGAAGATACAGATCATACGGGAAGTATGTTCGAAAAACTGAGTACAGCGGGAATGGATTTGTTGAAAGAGACTTTGCCATCGATTATTGATGGCACCAATCCACGGATTCCGCAAGACGAAGAGCGCGTCACGTTTGCCCGCAATATTTCAAGAGAACAAGAACGCATTGACTGGGACAAATCCGCATATGAAATCTATAACCAAGTGCGCGGCTTGCACCCATGGCCAGTCGCATTCACAACGTTTGACGGCGCCAATATCAAAGTATGGTGGTCAGAAATCTCTGACAGCCAAAAAGGCGGAGCACCGGGTGTAATTGTCGAACTAGCAAAAGACGCCATCATTGTTCAGACTGGTGACGGGACACTTGCCATCAAGGAATTGCAACCTGCTGGAAAAAAACGCATGACGGCTGAAGATTATTTGCGCGGCCCGAAATTACAGGTAGGAGATCGATTCGAATGAAAAACAAGAAAATCCACGGCAATGTGAGAGATGCAGCATTGTCGATTCTCTATGCTGTGGAAAACAAACAGGCATACAGCAACCTCCTACTGAATACAACGATGGACAGCTATGGCATTTCCGCGAAAAATAAAGGTTTGCTGACGGAAATCACATACGGTACGCTGCAACATCAAATGACCTTGGATTATTATTTAGAACCGTATATTAAAGGAAAGCTCGATCCATGGGTACGGACGCTTTTGCGCTTATCGCTCTACCAAATCGTCTATTTGGACCGTATCCCGTTCCACGCTGTCATCAACGAAGCCGTAGAAATTGCCAAACGGCGCGGGCATGGCGGCATTGGGTCGGTCGTCAACGGCATTTTGCGCTCCGTTCAGCGACAAGGCGTGCGTTCATTTAATGAAATTGCAGATCCAATTAAGAAAATATCCATCGAAACAAGCCACCCGGAATGGATGATCAAGCGTTGGTCTGAACAATTCGGAATGCAGACAGCCCGTGAAATGGCGCTCGAAAACAATAAAGCACCGCTTCAGACAGTGCGTGTCAATACCGTCCAGGCGACGCCAGAACAAGTCATTGAAATGCTCGAATCAGAAGGGCTCAGTGCCGAACCGAGTAAAATTATTCCGGAATGCCTGATCGTTACAGGCGGACAGCCAGTGCGCACACAGACGTTTGAAAAAGGCTTTATTACCATACAAGATGAAAGTTCGATGCTTCCGGCTTATGCGCTGCAAATCGAACCGGGCATGAAGGTCTTAGATATGTGTGCGGCACCTGGTGGAAAGACGACCCATATTGCTGAAAAACTAGAAGGACGAGGCACGGTGCTAGCGATGGACTTGCACGCTCACAAAGTCAAACTGATTGAAGAAACAGCTAAGCGCCTAGGCCATCAAATTATCGACACCACAGTCGGTGACGGGCGCGAAAGCAGTGAGCGTTTCGGTTTGGAAAGTTTCGACCGCGTTTTAGTGGATGCACCGTGCAGCGGCCTTGGTGTCATCAAGCGCAAGCCGGATATCAAATACACAAAAACACCGGATGATTTCGAGCGATTGCAGACGATTCAATTGTCGCTGCTCGATGAAGCGGTGAAACTATTGAAGCCAGGAGGCATTCTAGTTTATAGTACGTGCACCATTGATACCGAAGAAAATCGTGGAACTGCTGAGAAATTCATGAATACTCATCCAGAAATGGAACAAATTCCAGCTGATTTGCCTAAAGCATTCAAAAGCAAAGGGCAAGGACTGGTCCAAGTATTCCCGCAGGATTTCGGGAGTGATGGATTTTTTATCGCAAGCTTTAGAAAAATCGACGGCATACGTGCCGAAAGCTAAAAAGCGGGGTGTCCACTATTGTTGCAGTATGTAATTGAAAGCGATACCGGTAGAAAAAGAGAAATCAATGAAGACCGCGTCGCTGTGCATAGACGTTCCGATGGATTGTTGCTCGTCCTCGTCGCAGATGGCATGGGCGGCCATAATGCTGGCGATGTCGCGAGTCGAATGACAGTCGATGAACTCGGTGCCAGATTCATGGATGCCAACGCTGAACAATTTCGTTCAGCAGACGAGAAAACAGCTTGGTTGTCTGAACAAGTGTTGCAGGTAAACCGAGCTGTTTACGAGCATTCCATCACCCATCGCGAATGCAAGGGCATGGGCACCACTTTGATTGCCGCATTAATCGAAGGAGAAGATTGCGTGTTATGCCATATCGGCGATAGCCGTGCCTATATGATTGGAGAATCGATGGCTCAAGTGACCCGTGACCATTCCTATGTCAACGTCTTGGTCGATAATGGCGAAATCACACAAGAGCAGGCAGAGGATCATCCCAAGAAAAACTGGATTCTGCGCTCTTTGGGGACAGAGCCGGATATCGAACGGGAAATGCATCATTTTTCGCTTGCCGGCATTTCTTATTTTCTGGTATGTACGGATGGTCTCAGCAATAAATTGAGTGAACGGGACATTTCGTCAATCGTCCGTTCCAAAGCTTCTTTGTCTCAAAAAGGCAAAGCTATGGTCGCGCTGGCCAATGACCTCGGCGGTGAAGACAATATTTCATTCGTATTGTTGACGGCGCTTGGTGAGGAGGTGTAGCGATGTTAATCGGAAAACGAATCAATGGCCGCTATAAAGTACTTGAAGCGATCGGCAGCGGAGGCATGTCCAATGTCTATTTAGCACATGATATGATCCTAGATCGTGATGTCGCCATTAAAGTGCTGCGCTATGACTTCAACAATGAAGAAGAATTGCGGCGCCGCTTTAAACGTGAGGCATTGTCCTCGACAAGCCTTGGGCACCCGAACATCGTCAGTATTTTCGATGTTGGGGAAGACAATGACTTGCCATATCTCGTTATGGAATATGTACCGGGCGATACATTGAAGGAATATATCATTAAACATTCCCCAGTCGAACCGGAACGTGCAGTGGAAATCATGTCGCAATTGGCCTCGGCTCTCGCACATGCCCATCACAATCATATCGTCCACCGGGATATCAAGCCGCAAAATGTACTGGTCGATGAAGATGGCAATGTTAAAATTTCTGATTTCGGTATAGCCATGGCATTGAGCGCTACTTCCTATACGCAGACCAATTCCGTGCTCGGCACCGTGCATTACCTATCGCCAGAGCAGGCAAGAGGCGGCATGGCCAATAAAAAGTCCGATATTTACTCGCTGGGCATTGTCATGTATGAATTGTTGACAGGAAAGCTTCCGTTTTCAGGGGAGTCGGCTGTAGCGATCGCTTTGAAGCATTTGCAGACGGATACGCCTTCTTTAAAGGCTAGCGTTCCCGACCTGCCGCAAAGCTTGGAAAATATCGTGTTGAAAGCAACCGCCAAAAATCCGCAGTATCGCTATGCATCAGCCGATGAAATGGCACAAGACCTTGCGACAGCTTTGACACCAGAACGTCTGAGCGAACCGAAATTTGCGGTGCCTGTAGATGAAGGGGAGACCCGGGCAATGCCGGCCATCAAAGATTCGGGTACTTACGAACAAGCCGATGCGACCAAGACGATGGCGCTTCCTATCAAAGAAGAAAAACAAGAACCGAAAAAATCAGCTAAAAAGAAAAAACGTAAAAAAACACCAATTATTTTGTCAATTGTCGCTTTTTTGGTATTGGCTGGGTTGATTACTGTTTTTGCGTTTCCTGGATTGTTTGAGCCAAAGCAAGTAGCCGTTCCGGATGTTTCCGAAATGGAAAGAGAAGCCGCGCATGAAGAGTTGACCGCTGCTGGTTTTGTCGTTGCGGAAGAATCCGAGCAGTTTTCAGAAGAAGTTGAAGAAAATCATGTTATTCGTACCATCCCCGAAGCTGGAAAAATGCGTGATTTGGAATCAAGCATCAGCTTATTTATTAGCAAGGGCAAAGAAACAGCTGAATTCGATGATTTTGTCGGCAGTTCGCTTGAACAAGCACAGCAGGTGCTAGAAGGCACAAATTTTGCCTCGCCGGATGTGCGAGAGGAATTTTCCGATGAACCGCCCGGTACCATCCTTAGCCAAAACCCAGCAGCTGGAACAGAAGTCGTTATCAGTGAAACAGCTGTCGAATTTGTCGTCAGTAAAGGACCTGACTTGCGTGAAGTAGAAGATTTAAGCGGTTACGGGGAAGCAGAGTTGAATGAATATGCCCGTTCATCGGGGTTCAATATCCGCATCGTTCGTGAAGAAGAGTCGGATTCTGTGGAAGCGGGATTGGTGCTGTCGCAAAATGTCGCAGGTGGCGAGATGCTTGAAGTCGGTAGTACGATTGAAGTCGTCTTATCATCGGGCAGTGCAGAGCTGCCGGTGAAGACCTATGTCGAAACGGTTGAAATTCCTTATGAGCCGGCAGAACCAGCAGAAGAAGGTGAAGAGCCGGTCGAGCAGACGATTCGCGTCTATATCGAAGACCAGAACCAAAGCATGGTTGAGCCGGTTGAGGAGTTCACCATTACAGAAGCCACTGATCACCAGCTTGATATGCAAATCGTTGAAGGCGGCAGTGCTTCTTACCGAATCGTTCGGGACGCCACAATCATCTTAGAAAAGACTGTGAGTTATGAGGACGCAGATTAAACAATTATATGTATGGGATAAGGAGTGGTGCTATGCCGAAAGGTCAGATCAGAAAAGCCTTGAGCGGATTCTATTATGTATTGGATGAAGACGGGCATCGTTATGTGCAATGCCGTGGCCGGGGTGTTTTCCGCAACCGCCAAATCACGCCGCTTGTTGGGGATTTCGTCGAGTATAAAGCGGATAATGACCGAGAAGGAACGATACTCGATATCGAAGAACGCAAAAACGAACTAGTGCGTCCACCAATCGCCAATATCGACCAGGCAATTTTAGTGTTTTCAGCAAAGCAGCCTGATTTTCATCCATTGCTATTAGACCGTTTTCTCGTAGCGGTTGAATCGTTCGATATTCAACCGGTTATTTGCCTGACAAAAACCGATTTAATGTCCGAATCAGAGCGAACAGCGCTAGACCGTTATGCGGATGAGTACCGGACAATCGGCTACGAGGTCATTGAATCGTTTATCGACGATCCGAGCTTGCAGGCACGGCTAATGCCGGTGCTTGAAGGCAAAACGAGTGTTCTTGCCGGACAATCGGGCGTCGGCAAGTCAACTTTACTGAATACCATTTTGCCGTCGTTGAAGCTAAAGACCGATGACATTTCGCAAGCCTTAAACCGTGGTAAGCATACGACGCGCCACGTCGAATTGATTAGTGTGAACGGGGGCTTGCTTGCTGATACTCCAGGGTTCAGTTCTTTTGATTTCGAACAACTGGATAAAGAGCAATTATCGGCATGTTTCCCCGAAATGGAGGAACGTTCAGGAGGTTGTAAATTCCGTGAATGCCTGCATTTAAATGAACCGAAATGCGCCATCAAAAAAGCAGTGGAAACCGGGGATATTCCTGAGTATCGTTATAAGCATTATTTGAAATTTTTGGAAGAAATAATGAATCGAAAGCCGAGGTATTCACATGATTAAAATCGCACCGTCTATTTTAGCAGCAGATTTTGCCAAGCTTGGTCAAGAAGTACAGGAAGTCGAGAAAGCTGGGGCGGATTGGATCCATATTGATGTTATGGACGGCCATTTCGTTCCAAACATTACGATGGGGCCCATTGTAGTCGATGCGCTTCGCCCGTTGACAAAGCTTCCACTTGATGTCCATTTGATGATTGAAAATGCGGACCGGTATATCGAGGATTTTGCCAAGGCTGGAGCGGATTATATTACGGTCCATGTTGAAGCGTGCCCGCATCTTCACCGTACCATTCAATTGATTCGCTCGTTCGGCGTGAAACCGGGTGTTGTCTTGAATCCACATACACCCATCGAAACGATTCAGCATGTTTTGGAAGATATCGACTTGGTACTGTTCATGACCGTTAACCCTGGCTTTGGCGGACAGAAATTCATCCATTCAGTCGTCCCAAAAGTTGCAGCCTTATCCCAGCTGATCAACGACAAAGGCTTGTCGGTCGAGATCCAAATCGACGGCGGCATTAACGAAGAAACAATTGTTCCATGCGCAGAAGCAGGGGCGAACGTCTTTGTGGCCGGTTCTGCCATCTTCGGTAAAGAAGACCGCGCACAAGCGTTGCAGGCGATTAAAAAAGCGGGGCTAGGAGTTATCTCGTGATAGTCGTCATCACAGCAGGAGGTCCGGCAGATGAATTGCCGGACCTTTCTTTATATGAAGGGGCACTGCATATTGGGGTGGATGCGGGCGTCATGACACTGCTTGAGCGTGGCATTGAGCCGGCGGAGGCTGTGGGGGATTTTGATTCGGTGACGGACAGCGAATATGAAAAAATTCGCTTAGCTTTTCCGGAGCTGGAGCGATCGCCTTCGGAAAAAGATGAATCGGATACGGAACTTGCCTTGAAAAAAGCGATGGATTACAATCCGGAAACTGTTATCGTTGCAGGGGTGACTGGCGGGAGGCTTGACCATTATTTAGCAGCCTTGCAAATTGTGTTTGCTTATCAAAAAAGCTATCCGCTTGTCGACTTTAGGGTGTTAAACAAGCAGAATCGCATTCGTTTCATGAAACCCGGTACATATCAAATGAAGGCGGATAATGACTTCACCTATATATCCTTTTATCCATTTTCAGAAGAAGTGAGCGGTTTTACGATAAAAGGATTTAAATATCCAGTGAAAGATGAGCGGATTTCGTTCGGTTCGACACGCTTCACCAGCAATGAATTAGCAGGCGATGGAACGGTCTCATTTACAAAGGGAGACTTGATCGTCATCGAAAGTTCCGATTGAACGCACGAAAAAATGCCAGGCTGACAATTGTCAGACCTGGCATTATTCATGAGCGGTTTAGACGCGCTCAACTTTTCCTGATTTCAATGCTCTCGCGGAAACCCATACACGTTTCGGCTTGCCGTCTACAAGGATGCGAACTTTTTGAAGGTTTGCTCCCCATGTACGTTTTGTCGAGTTCAACGCGTGTGAACGGCTGTTTCCTGCACGAGCTTTACGTCCAGATACTGCACATACTTTTGGCATGTAAGTCCCTCCTCACAAGTGAAGCTGAAAATTATAATAGAATTTCAGTTCGTTTTTCGTTTCACATACTTTAATAATTTACCATAGAAAAAAGAGGGGCGCAAGTGAAAATCACAGCCTTTCAAGAAAAAAACCTTTACAGCCTAAAACGTTGGCTTTTCTTATAAAGGGCTTTCATGTAGAATGAAAAGAGTGAAATAGGACTCGAGGAGGAATTTTAATGTCGATTGAGTTGAATAATGAATATGGTCAAATCGATATTTCTAATGATGTGATAGCCCAAATAGCCGGCGGCGCTGCGATCGAATGCTACGGTATCGTAGGGATGGCAACTAAACACCAGATCCGCGATGGCCTCACGGATATTCTCCGCAAAGAAAACTTTGCCAAAGGAGTCCTTGTGCGCCAGGAAGATGGCGATTTGGTCATTGATATGTATGTAATCATCAGCTACGGAACAAAAATTTCGGAAGTGGCGTATCAAGTCCAATCAAAAGTGAAATATACGATAACAAAAACATTGGGCATGCCGGTTAGTGCGGTAAACATTTATGTCCAGGGTGTTCGTGTGACGAACCCGTAAGAGGAGGAAAATTCGGTTATGAAGTCATTAAACGGAGTGAAATTCGCTGAGATGGTACAGATGGGTTCGCACCATCTATACCAAAATGCGGATTATGTAGATGCATTGAACGTTTTCCCTGTGCCTGATGGCGATACTGGGACGAACATGAATTTATCGATGACATCCGGTGCTAAAGAGACGGAATCTCATGCACAAGAACATATCGGAAAAACAGCAAGTGCTTTATCGAAAGGCCTCCTAATGGGAGCGCGCGGCAACTCGGGCGTCATTTTATCCCAATTGTTCCGCGGATTCGGCAAGTTCATTGCTGACGAGCAGGAACTATCTGCGAAAAAATTGGCAGAAGCTTTGCAACATGGGGTCGAGACGGCTTATAAAGCCGTCATGAAACCAGTTGAAGGGACAATCCTAACAGTCGCAAAAGACGCGGCAGCAAAAGGCATGACCTTAGCAGACAGCGAAGAAGATATCATCGTACTGTTTGAAGCGGTCGTTACAGAAGCAAAAGCATCACTTGAGAGAACTCCGGATCTATTGCCGGTACTCAAAGAAGTTGGTGTTGTTGACAGTGGCGGGCAAGGTCTTGTTTATGTCTACGAAGGATTTCTTGCCTCATTGAAAGGCGAAGCCCTACCTGAGAAGCATGTCGATAATTCGATGGATGATTTGGTCAGTGCTGAGCATCACAAAAACATTGCCGGCTTCATGAACACGGAAGATATCGAATTCGGCTATTGTACAGAATTTATGGTTAAATTCGAAGACGATAAACGCTCGTTCAACGAAGCTGCATTTCGAACGGACTTGAGCGCTTATGGCGATTCGTTATTAGTTATTTCAGACGACGAAATTGCGAAAATCCATATTCACTCTGAAGAGCCGGGGAAAGTTCTTACATACGGCCAAGAATACGGAAGCCTGATCAGCATGAAGATCGAAAATATGCGCCAGCAGCATACCGATATTGTCGGGGAAGGCCATAAAAAAGCCGCTCCAACGGAAGAAACGAAACACCCATACGCAATCGTCACGATCGCAATGGGTGAAGGCGTAGCGGAACTGCTTCGTTCAATCGGTGCCTCCTATGTAATTGAAGGCGGCCAGACGATGAATCCGTCAACAGAAGACATTGTCAATGCAGTTCGGTCGATCGGTGCTGAGCGCGTCTTGATCCTACCAAACAACAAAAACATCATCATGGCAGCGGAACAAGCGGCAGAGCTTCTCGATATCGAAGCGGCTGTTGTGCCGACAAAAGATGTCCCGCAAGGCATGTCGGCGCTGTTAGCCTTCAATCCAGAAGCTGGCGTCGCAGATAACCGCCAAGCGATGGGAGAGGCAATCCAGCATGTCAAGTCGGGATCGGTCACTTTTGCAGTCCGTGACACATCGATCGATGGCATCTCTATTAAAAAAGACGATTTCATGGGGATTTCCGAAGGCAAGATTGTTGTGTCGGATGAAAGCCTGGAAAAAGTCACTGAAGAATTGTGCAAAAAACTGGTCGATGCGGATGCAGAAATCGTCACCATTCTCTTTGGAGAAGATGTCGAAGAAGCCGATGCTGAAAAGCTCGGGGCCTTTATCGAATCATTGAATGGCGATGTCGAAGTGGAAATCCACAACGGCAAGCAGCCACTTTATCCTTATATTCTGGCAGTTGAATAATGTTAGGCGGAGGTCCGGGAATAAGACACCGGGCTTCCGCTTTTTATTTTTCCAAAATAGAAAAGTTTTAGCTGAAGGGCAAAACGATGCGCAACAGAAAGAGTCTTCATAACTGGTGAGAAAAGCCCATGGTTAAGACAATGTATGCGCTTTATTATCTTTGTTTCCTGTGCACTTTTCATGTAAAATGAAATTATACGAGACGGAAAGTGAGGGGTTTGAGCATGAAGTTCAAATCTGTTTTTGATATAATCGGCCCGGTCATGATCGGGCCATCATCTTCGCATACAGCGGGGGCAGCGCGTATCGGTCGAGTAGCGCGAGATTTATTCGGTAGGCAGCCATCATGGGCGAAGATCCATTTGTACGGTTCTTTCGCCGAAACCTATAAAGGGCATTCGACCGATGTAGCGATTATTGGTGGCTTACTAGATTACGATACGTTCGACGAACGCATCAAAACCGCATTTGAAGAAGCGGAAAAGCTTGGCATGAGCTATGAATTTATCCCGGAAACAGGTAATGTCGACCATCCGAATACGGCGCGCATCGTCATTGGGGATGACAAATCCGAAATGTCGATGATGGGCATCTCGATCGGTGGAGGCAAAATCGAAATTACGGAACTGAATGGTTTCCCGCTCAGGCTCTCTGGCAACCATCCGGCGATTCTCGTCGTTCACGACGATCGTTCGGGTTGTATCGCAAACGTAGCGAATTGTTTATATAAATACGACATTAATATTGGCCATATGGAAGTGTCCCGCAAAGAACGTGGCGACATGGCATTGATGGTCATTGAAGTCGATCAAACGGTAAACGTAGAAGTTATGGATGAATTGCGCGAGTTGCCGAATATTACGCAAGTTACGCGCATCGCCGACTAAACAGGAGGTAAGAGAAATGGATGTTCTATTCCGAAATGTAAGGGAACTCGTTGAACGGGCAGAAAAAGAAGGCAAGCTCATTTCTGAAATCATGATTGAGCAAGAAATGCTTATCACAGACCGTTCGCGGGAAGATATTATGCAACAAATGGACCGTAATTTGACGGTCATGGAAGAAGCGGTTGAAAAAGGCCTGCAAGGCGTGCACTCCGTTTCTGGTTTGACGGGTGGAGACGCGGTGCTGTTGCAAAAATACATGCAGCAAGGCAATAGCTTGTCTGGTGATCTACTGCTCGATGCGGTCAGTAAAGCCGTGGCGACCAATGAAGTGAACGCGGCGATGGGTACCATTTGTGCGACGCCGACTGCGGGCTCTGCAGGGGTTGTGCCGGGAACATTATTTGCCGTAAAAAATAAACTGAATCCGACGCGTGAGCAAATGATCCGTTATTTGTTCACTTCGGGTGCTTTTGGATTTGTCGTAGCGAATAACGCTTCGATCTCAGGAGCAGCTGGCGGGTGTCAGGCAGAAGTTGGTTCTGCAGCTGCAATGGCTTCTGCGGCCATTATCGAAATGGCTGGCGGCACACCTCAGCAAAGTTCGGAAGCCTTTGCTATCACTTTAAAGAATATGCTCGGTCTAGTCTGCGACCCTGTGGCGGGGCTCGTAGAAGTGCCATGTGTGAAACGCAATGCGATGGGTGCATCCAATGCAGTCGTTGCAGCAGATATGGCCCTCGCTGGCGTAACCAGCCGCATCCCGTGCGACGAAGTCATCAGCGCCATGTTTGAAATTGGCCAAGCAATGCCTAGCGCGTTCCGTGAAACAGCGAAAGGCGGATTGGCCGCGACACCGACAGGCAAATGGCTGGAATCCAAAATTTTCGGTGGCTCGGTAGTTGGCAGTGGACAATAAAGCACCGGTCTCTTCGTTGAAAGGGGTCGGAAAACAGGCGGCTGAAACCCTGCGGGACATGAAAATCGAAAGTCTTGAAGACTTGATCATGACCTTTCCGTATCGCCACGAGGATTTTCAGCTCAAAGACCTGGCTGAGACGCCCCATAATGAACGGGTAACGGTGGAGGGAAGGGTCGAAAACGAGCCTTCCGTCCTTTTTTTAGGGAAAAATAAATCGCGGACGACTGTGACGGTGCTTGTTGGCCGCCATCTGGTCAAGGCGGTTTTTTTCAACCAACACTATGTGAAAGCCAAACTTCAAATCGGGGCGGTCGTTACCTTGACCGGTAAATGGGACCGTGGCCGCCAATTGATCACGGTGTCCAGCCATTCGATCGGACCGCGGACAGGCGGTGCAGATTTTGAACCGGTGTATAGTTTGAAAGGTTCCATGCACCAAAAAACGTTCCGTAAGTTGATGCGGCAGGCGCTAGACTCTACAAAAGGCGAGCTCTCGGATTGCCTGCCCGCTTCTATCCGGGAAGAGTACCAATTACTGCCGTTTGAGCAAGCACTCGAGACCGTCCATTTTCCAGAAGATGCATCCTCGCTCAAACAAGCAAGACGTCGCTTTGTGTACGAAGAATTACTGCAATTCCAGTTGAAGATGCAGGCGCTGCGCAAGAAAAATCGTGAAGCCGAGGGTGGATCGTTTATCGATTATGATTTGGAGCGCTTAAAAGCATTTATCGATGACTTGCCGTTCGATTTGACCAGTGCGCAAAAGCGCGTCGTCAACGAAATTTGTCGCGATATGAAAGAACCGTTCCGGATGAACCGTTTATTGCAAGGGGACGTCGGATCCGGCAAGACGGTGGTTGCAGCAATTGCTTTATATGCTGCCGTAACAGCAGGTAAACAAGGGGCGCTCATGGCACCGACCGAAATTCTAGCGGAGCAACATGCCAATACGCTTGAAGAATGGTTCCGGCCCTTTGGGGTTAGTGTGGCCTTGTTAACGGGGTCCGTTAAAGGCAAGAGGCGCAAAGAAGTACTAAAGCGGTTAGTGGATGGCGAAATCGATATCCTCATCGGGACCCATGCGTTGATTCAACCGGAAGTGTTGTTTAAAAGCTTGGGCCTTGTTATCACGGATGAGCAGCACCGCTTTGGCGTTGACCAGCGCAGAGTATTGAAAGATAAAGCATTAAATCCGGATGTGTTGTTTATGACAGCGACGCCAATTCCGAGAACGCTCGCGATTTCGGCTTTCGGTGAAATGGATGTGTCAATCATTGATGAAATGCCGGCTGGGCGAAAAGAAATCGAAACGTATTGGATGAAAAAAGAGATGTTTGGCAAGATCGTCGGCCGCATGGAAAAAGAACTTCTTGCCGGTCGACAAGCGTATGTCATCGCTCCACTGATTGAAGAATCCGAAACCTTGGAGTATCAAAATGCCGTCGAACTGTACCAGCAATTAACGGTGTATTTCGAAGGGCGCCATACGGTGGGATTGATGCATGGCCGGCTACACCCGGACGAAAAAGAACAAACGATGCGTGAATTCGCAGAAGGAGAAATTGCTGTGCTGGTGTCGACCACTGTCGTCGAAGTAGGTGTTAACGTCCCGAATGCATCGTTCATGCTTATTTATGATGCTGAGCGATTTGGCTTGTCTCAGCTGCATCAATTGCGCGGGCGGGTCGGGCGCGGCAGTGACCAATCCTATTGTGTGTTATTGGCGGACCCGAAAACGGAGATCGGCAAAGAGCGCATGAATTCGATGACGGAAACCAATGACGGCTTTATCCTGGCTGAAAAGGATTTGGAGCTGCGCGGGCCTGGTGATTTCTTTGGACGCAAGCAAAGCGGTATACCCGAATTCCGTATGGCGGACCTGGTACATGATTACCGGGCACTTGAAGCGGCGAGAAAAGACGCCGAGGCGTTGATCGCCAGTGACTCATTTTGGATTTCGGATGAGACGAAATGTTTGCGGGCGATGCTCGAAGATTCCGGTATTCTGGAAGGTGGAAGACTTGATTAGGATGCAAGGGGACCGATTTTCCTTGCATTCTTTTTTTGTTGTTTATATACTCATATTAGTACCAAGTGCTAATAGCGGGCGGTGACATAGTGAGAAGACCTAAAAAAGAGCGACAGGAAGCGCTGAAATCCTCAATTAAAGACAATCCGTTCGTGACCGATGAAGAATTATCGATCGAGTTCGGGGTCAGTGTGCAGACGATCCGTCTCGACCGGATGGAGCTTTCGATTCCCGAACTTCGGGAGCGCATTAAGCATGTCGCCGAGAAAACTTTTGACGACGAAGTGAAATCCTTGCCAATTGACGAAGTGATCGGCGAAATAATCGACATAGAACTGGACAATAAAGCCATTTCAATTTTTGACGTCAAACCGGAACATGTTTTCCAGCGTAACCGGATAGCCAGAGGGCATCATCTGTTTGCGCAAGCCAATTCCTTGGCGGTAGCGGTGATGAATGAAGAATTGGCGCTCACCGTAAAATCGGAATTGCAATTCCTGAAGCCGGTTAAAGCTGGGCAGCGTGTCGTAGCGAAAGCACAAGTGACCGACAGACAGCCACAAAAGCACCGTGCGTTCGTCAAAGTAGTATCGACGGTTGATCAGGCAGTAGTTTTTATCGGTACATTCGAAATGTACCGCATGACTGAACAAAGTGAAGGTGACAATTCGTGAAAATAGCGATTGATGCAATGGGCGGGGACAACGCCCCAAAAGAAATTATCGAAGGTGTCAAACAAGCGCTCGAAGCGTTTAGCGACGTGGAAATTTTACTTTACGGGCAGCAAGATAAAATCGACGAATACATAAAAACGCAAGACCGATTGACTATTATCCATTGTACGGAAGTGATCGAATCGGAAGACGATCCGGTCCGTTCGGTGCGCCGAAAAAAAGATGCATCGATGGTCCGCATGGCAGAAGCCGTTAAAGAAGGCATCGCGGATGCGGCGGTATCTGCAGGAAATACAGGGGCACTTATGTCCGCTGGCTTGTTTATTGTCGGCCGCATTGACGGAGTCGACCGACCGGCACTGGCGCCGACTTTACCGACGATGGACGGCAAAGGCTTTTTGATGCTGGACCTCGGCGCGAACGCCGATGCCAAACCAGAGCATCTTGTACAATACGCCATCATGGGCAGCATTTATGCCGAAAAAGTGAGAGGCATCGAGAACCCAACAGTCGGCTTATTGAACATTGGAACAGAAGAGAAAAAAGGCAATGAGCTAACAAAATCAGCATTTCCTTTGCTTAAAGAAGCACCTGTCAACTTTATCGGCAACGTGGAGTCGCGCGACTTGCTAAACGGTGCGGCGGATGTAGTCGTTACCGATGGCTTTACCGGCAATATGGTGTTGAAGACGATTGAAGGAACCGCGATGAATGTATTCGCCATGATCAAAGACGTTTTCATGGCTTCGACCAAAACCAAAATTGCAGCAATGCTTGTAAAAAATGATTTAAGCGCGTTAAAAGGCATGTTGGATTACAGTGAATATGGCGGTGCAGGATTATTCGGCTTAAAGGCGCCGGTCATTAAAGCGCACGGCTCATCCAACGGTACCGCATTCTACAATGCCATCCGCCAGGCTCGGACAATGGTTGAGTATGACGTAGCCGGTAAGATTTACAGCACTTTGAAGGAGGAACAATCATCATGAGAAAGCAAATCGCATTTATTTATCCTGGGCAAGGCTCGCAGACAGTGGGCATGGGCGAAAGCTTTCTAGAAGATGATAAAAGCCGACAATTTTTCGATAGCGCCGACCAAGTGCTTGAAATGGAATTGTCGAAATTGATGCTCGAGGGCCCTCAGGAAGAATTGACTTTAACATATCACGCGCAACCGGCACTTTTGACCGTTAGCTCGATGATTACGGAACGACTGATCCGTGCTGGTGTGCGTCCGGATTATACAGCGGGCCATAGCCTCGGTGAATACAGTGCGCTTGTCGCATCAAATGTGCTTGAATTTCCGAAAGCGGTGGAAGTGGTTCATAAGCGCGGCCTGTTCATGAATGAAGCGGTCCCTGCAGGCGAAGGCGCAATGGCTGCCATTTTGGGCATGGATGCAGGCAAGCTCGAAGAAGTAACAGATGATGCGACAAATAGCGCCGGTGTGGTTCAATTGGCTAACTTGAACTGCCCAGGGCAAATCGTTATTTCCGGTACGAAAGCGGGCGTAGAAAAAGCCTGTGAGCTGGCTAAAGAACGCGGTGCCAAACGTGCCATTCCACTTGATGTCAGTGGCCCGTTCCATTCAGAATTAATGCGCGCAGCGTCACATGACTTGGCAAAGGTACTGAGTGATTCATTCTTGCTCAACGCTAAAGTTCCCGTCGTCACGAACTTTAAAGCAGAGCCGGAAACAAACGCGACACAATTGCAGGACATGTTGATCCATCAATTGTATTCTCCTGTGCTTTGGGAACAATCGGTGAGAAAAATGATTGAGCTTGGGGTTACGACCTTTGTTGAAGTCGGACCTGGCAAAGTACTGAGCGGTTTGGTGAAGAAAATCGACCGTTCTGTAAAAGTGATTCCGGTATATGATTTGGAGTCATTTGAAAAAGCGGTAGAGGAGTTGACCAAATGAGTAAACTTACGGGAAAAACAGCCATCGTTACAGGAGCATCGCGCGGCATTGGGGCCGCTATCGCCCGGCGCTTTGCTGAAGAAGGTGCAAATATTGTCGTCAACTACAGTGGCAGTCAGGACAAGGCAGAAGCCGTCGTAGCTGAGATTGAACAAGCGGGCGGCAAAGCCATTGCGGTTAAGGCCAATGTGGCAGACGCAGATGCGGTAAAATCGATGGCGGATGCGGCGATAAAGGAATTTGGCTCGATCGATATTCTCGTTAACAACGCTGGCATCACACGCGATAATTTGATGATGCGCATGAAAGAAGACGAATGGGATGACGTGATCAACACGAACTTAAAAGGTGTTTTCTTGTGCACGAAAGCTGTTACACGTCAAATGATGAAACAACGTGCGGGCCGTATCGTCAATATCGCATCGATTGTTGGCGTCATGGGCAATGCGGGACAAGCGAATTATGTAGCAGCAAAAGCGGGCGTAATTGGCTTAACAAAGACAACAGCAAGAGAACTTGCGAGTCGTGGCATCACTGCTAACGCTGTGGCGCCTGGATTCATCACGACCGATATGACGGAAAAACTCAGCGACGATGTGCAATCGAGCATGCTCGCCCAAATTCCTCTTGCTCGCTTCGGCGCGCCGGAAGATGTGGCAAATGCGGCATTGTTCCTCGCTTCGGATGAAGCCAATTATGTAACCGGCCAAACTTTGCATTTGGACGGCGGCATGGTCATGTAGTCAACAATTATGTATACTGATTTGAGGGGAGGTGACGGCATTGTCAACAGTATTGGAACGCGTAACCAAAGTAATCGTAGATCGTCTTGGTGTGGAAGAAAGCGAAGTGAAACCTGAAGCATCTTTCACAAACGACCTTGGAGCGGATTCATTGGATGTAGTTGAATTGGTCATGGAGCTAGAAGACGAATTCGATATGGAAATTTCCGATGAAGATGCAGAAGGAATGGCAACAGTAGGCGACGCAGTAACTTACATCGAAAAACAACAAGCTTAAGTTGAATAAACGGGATTCGTCCCAGCTTGATAGCACACAAGATTGACGCACAGCCTAGCTGTGCGTCAATTCTCTTTTTGCACAATGCCTGAAAAACAGGTAAAATCAACAAGAGAACATTAGAGGAAGGCAGATAAAAATGGCGATGAAACGAAAACCGAAAAACACCAAACAAATAGCGCTCAAAGAAAGCGCGAAATTGGCATTTGAGCAATTGCAAAAAGAGCTGGACATCCAGTTTGAACGGCCTGCCCTTTTGCAGCAGGCATTTACCCATTCATCTTATGTGAATGAGCATCGAAGAAGACAATTTACGGACAATGAACGCCTGGAGTTTTTAGGTGACGCCGTGTTGGAATTGTCGGTATCGCATTTCCTCTATATGAAATATCCCGAAATGGCTGAAGGCGAACTGACCAAATTGCGCGCATCGATTGTATGTGAGCCATCTCTCGTCCTTTTCGCTAATGAACTAGGCTTTGGCAAATACATTTTGCTCGGCAAAGGCGAGGAACTGACAGGCGGCAGAACACGCCCTGCACTCCTTGCGGACGTCTTCGAGTCATTTGTCGGCGCGCTATATTTGGATCAGGGCTTGGAAAAGGTCGTAGCCTTTTTAGAGGTTGTGCTATTCCCGAAAGTGGAAGTCGGTGCTTTTTCTCATGCGATGGATTACAAAAGCCAATTGCAGGAGCTGGTACAGCAAAAAAATACCGGTACCTTGAATTATGAAATCATCGAAGAAAAGGGTCCTGCACATAGCCGTATTTTTGTGACGCGCGTTTCCCTGGGAGACCAAGAATTAGGTCTAGGCGACGGGCGCTCCAAAAAGGAAGCGGAGCAGAAGGCAGCACAGCTTGCCATCCTTAAATTGCAGGAGACAGCGGAGGATTGAACATGTTTTTGAAAAGATTGGAAGTAATTGGGTTTAAATCGTTCGCCGATCGAGTTGGCATCGATTTTGTCCCGGGCGTTACCGCCGTGGTCGGGCCAAATGGCAGCGGCAAAAGCAATGTAACCGACGCAATTCGGTGGGTTCTCGGTGAGCAATCTGCGAAATCACTACGCGGTGCAAAAATGGAAGATGTCATCTTTGCCGGGAGCGATTCAAGAAAAGCGCTGAATTTTGCAGAAGTCACTTTAGTATTGGATAACACAGACGGCAAAGCCCCTCTCGATTACAGCGAAATCAGCGTAACGAGAAGGGTTTTTCGCAGTGGAGAAAGCGCTTATCTATTAAATAAGCAGGCTTGTCGTTTAAAAGATATTACCGACTTGTTCATGGATTCAGGGCTTGGCAAGGAAGCTTTTTCAATCATCTCCCAAGGGAGAGTAGATGAAATACTCAATAGTAAAGCAGACGAACGTCGGTCGATTTTTGAAGAAGCTGCCGGTGTATTGAAATACAAGCAAAGAAAACGTAAAGCTGAGTTTAAGTTGAACGAAACAGACGAAAACTTGAACCGCGTGCTAGATATTCTCCACGAACTGGATGGGCGCATGGAACCTTTGCAAATGCAGGCTTCCTCAGCCCGTGACTACCTCGATATGAGTGCGCAGCTGAAAGATGCAGACATCGCGCTATTGGCTCACGACGCAAATGCCCTGAAAGCACAACTGTCAGAGCTATCACAAGAAGCAAAGCAGCACGGAGCACAAGAGCAGCAACTTGCTTCTGAGATTTCAGAGACAGAACGGTTGATTGCCGCTTCGAAAAAATCGGTGCATGCACTGGATAAAAAAATTGATGCGGCACAAGTGGCACTAGTCGAAGCGAGTTCGGAATCCGAGAAATGGGAAGGCCGCAAATTGCTAATGTCCGAGAAAAAGCATAATGCGGATCGTCAGCGTCAGGCATTGGAAGATTCGATCAAGGTCGAACGCGAGGAAACAGTTAAGTTAGAACAGCGCCATGCACAACAAAGCGAGGCTCTCGAACAACAAAAAATCCAGCAGCAAAACATACGCAAGTCGGTCCATCAGCTAGAAGCGCAATTGAACTTGACGCCTGCCGATATCGATAATGAAATAGAAATGAAAAAATCACTCTATATCGAATTGATGAACGAACAGGCAGGGTTGAAAAACGAACTGAAAAATATTGATTTCCAACAGCAGCAAATGACCGAGTCGAGTGGCCGCATTGCCGCACAAGAAGAGTCGTTTGAGAAAGAACTTGACCGTTTGTTGAAAGAAAAGCAGCAAGCGCAAAAAGCATACGAAGAAATTCATGCAGACCTGGACAAGAAACGCCAGCATTTCAAAGAACAAGAAGCTAGCGCCAAGCAACTCACAGCAGATTACGACCATAAAAAAACTTTATTGTTCCAGGCGTATCAATCCCATAAACAACTCACTGCCCGCATCGATACCCTGCAGGATCTAGAAGCAGATTATTCCGGGTTCTTCCACGGGGTACGTGAAGTCTTGCAGGCAAGAGAACGCAACGAACTGAGCGGCATTATCGGCGCAGTAGCTGAATTGGCGGATGTTCAAAAGCCATACGCTAAAGCCATCGAAACAGCATTTGGCGCAGCCAGCCAGCATATCGTCACGAGCGACGAAAAAAGTGCCAGCGAAGCGATCCGTTTCTTAAGGACAAAACGCGCAGGGCGCTCCACGTTCCTGCCGATGACGGTCATAAAGCCAAGACAGATTTCCCAGCAAGTGGTGCAAACGGTTTCTGCGCATCCGGCATTTGTCGATATCGCTTCTCAACTCGTCAGTTACGATGAACAATATGCGATGATTTTCCAAAACTTACTTGGCCATGTGCTGGTCGCAAAAGATCTTGAAGGGGCGACATCCATTGCCAAAGCGATTGGCCACCGCTACCGTGTCGTGACATTAGAAGGCGATGTCATCAATGCGGGCGGTTCCATGACGGGTGGGGCGACGAAAAACCAGGCCTCGTTCTTCACCAGAAAGGCAGAACTTGAACAATTGCAACAGCAAGCTGCTGAACTTCAAGGCACCATCGCGGAAGCCGAAGGAAAAGTCCGTGAATTGCAATCGCGTGCAGAAATCGCCGAACAGCAATTAGAGCAGCTTCGGACAGAAGGTGAGCGCTACCGCGAGCTACAAGCGGAAAGTGCCATCCATCTGCGGGAAATTGAAGCGGTATGGAAAACAACCGATAGCCGTTTCACGCTATTCCGTGCAGAACAGCAAACCAAACAAGATCTCTCTGGCCTTGAAAACCGCAAGCAGACGGCAGCCGAGCGCATGGGTGTAATTGTGCAAGAGCTCGAAAGCTTGAACGACGAAATCGAAGAATTGACCGGCTTCAAACAACAGAAAGAAACCGCAAGAGGTGAATTGCTCGCGAAGCTTGCAGAATTCAAGTCAGACATGGCGGTCCGCAAAGAACGGATTCAGCAACTCACTGCGCAAGTCAGCGAATTAGTAGAGCGTCACACGACAAGTCTCAATCGTCTTGCGGAGCTTGAACGGGAGCTCGAGTGGATTCAATCAGAAGAAGCATCCAAAAGCTTTTCGGATGAAGAAATCGAAGCGGAAATCCAAAAATGGTCGAATGCGCGGCAATCAGCAAGCAAAACCGTTGATGCGTCTCGTAATGAACGCCAAAAGCTGCAGCACACACTTGATGAAGAAGAGCAACAATTGCGCGAGCAAAGCCGTATTCATAAAGGATTTACAGAAGCTGTGCGTATCTGTGAAGTGAAAGCGACCCGCCTTGAAGTGCAGTTGCAAGGCTTGCTCGACCAGCTCGTAGATCATTACGAAATGGACCTGGAGACGGCCAGCCGCTACCCGCTTGAAGGGGAAGAAGCAGCCGTCAGAAAACAAGTGAAACTTCTCAAGCAATCGATCGATGAACTTGGCAGCGTCAACATCAGTGCCATTGAAGAATACGAACATGTAGCCGAGCGCCACCGCTTCTTGAGCGAGCAGCGCGACGATTTGAATGAAGCGAAAGATACACTGCGCGGTTTGATCGAGGAAATGGACGAAGAAATGACTTTGCGTTTCGACGAAACCTTCCACGCCATCCGCAGTCATTTCCGCCACGTCTTCAGAGAATTGTTCGGCGGAGGTTCAGCCGATTTGGTCTTGACCAAGCCGTCAGACTTATTGATGACGGGAGTGGACATCATCGCTCAGCCGCCGGGCAAAAAATTACAGAATTTGAGTCTGTTATCAGGTGGCGAACGGGCCTTGACGGCTATTGCTTTGCTGTTTGCTATCTTAAAAGTGCGTCCTGTGCCGTTTTGTGTTCTCGATGAAGTCGAAGCGGCGCTTGATGAATCGAATGTCGTGCGGTACAGTCAGTACTTGAAAAAATTCAGCGAAGATACGCAATTTATCGTCATTACCCATCGCAAAGGAACAATGGAAGGCGCGGATGTGCTATATGGCATCACCATGCAAGAGTCCGGTATTTCCAAATTGGTTTCCGTCAAATTGCAAGAAGACATTAAATAAGGAGTGAGTCTATGAGTTTCTTTAAGAAATTAAAAGATAAATTCAGCAATAACGTTGAGGAAGAACAGTCAACCGAAAAATACCGCGAAGGCTTAAGCAAGACGCGGACTGGCTTCACATCTAAAATCAATGATTTGGTCGCGCGCTACCGGAAAGTCGATGAAGACTTTTTCGAAGAACTTGAAGAAGTGCTATTGCAAGCAGATGTTGGCTTTGAAACCGTTATCGAATTGATGGAAGAATTGCGTTTTGAAGTACAGCGACAAAATGTCAAAGATACCTCCAACGTGCAATCGGTCATTTCCGAAAAATTGGTTGAGATTTACGAGTCGGGTGACCAGCAGCTAAGTGAATTGACGTTCGCCGAATCCGGTCCGACTGTTATTTTGATGGTCGGCGTCAACGGTGTCGGCAAAACGACGACGATTGGCAAACTGGCCCAGCGCCTGAAAAACGAAGGCAAATCCGTCATGCTGGCAGCAGGTGATACATTCCGCGCCGGTGCCATCGATCAACTCGATGTGTGGGGGCAGCGCGTGGGTGTTGAAACCATCAAGCAAAGCGAAGGATCTGATCCAGCAGCGGTCATGTACGACGCTGTGCGTGCTGCGAAATCACGAAATATCGATGTCTTGATTTGCGACACGGCAGGCCGTTTGCAAAACAAGGTCAATTTGATGAATGAATTGCAGAAAGTGCATCGCGTCATTGCCCGAGAAATTCCCGGGGCACCGCATGAGGTGTTGCTTGCGTTAGACGCGACAACGGGCCAAAATGCCATGATTCAAGCACAAACGTTTAAAGAAGTAACCGAAGTAACAGGCATCGTCTTAACAAAGCTTGACGGAACGGCAAAAGGCGGTATCGTCCTCGCAATCCGCAACAAGCTCAATATTCCAGTGAAATTCGTCGGACTTGGTGAAAAACTGGATGACCTTCAGCCGTTCGACCCGCAGAAATACGTTTACGGATTGTTTGCCGAAGGTTTAGACCGTGAAGAACAACAGGAAATAAATGCAGACAAGTAAAATTACTTGACGGAGTCGCCGTGATTCAGTATGGTATACAGGAGTATGAATGGGGTGAGCGTCATTGATGGGGCTAGAAAAAACGACCAGAATGAACTATCTTTTTGATTTTTATCAAGAGCTGCTGACGCCCAAACAGCGCAGCTATATGAGCTTGTATTACCTGGATGACCATTCGCTCGGTGAAATTGCCGAAGAGTATGAAATTACGCGCCAAGCGGTGTATGATAATATCCGCCGGACCGAAGCGATGCTAGAAGAATACGAGGAGAAGTTGCAGCTGTTCGAGAAGTTTCAACGGCGTCAGCAACTCGTCTCGACTTTTGAAAAACAGCCATTCACAGATGACAATGTCCAGAAATTTTTGGACGAGTTGAAGGAATGGGACTAGGAGGCGGTATATAGTGGCATTTGAAGGATTATCTGAACGCCTGCAAGGAACGATGACCAAAATCAAAGGCAAAGGGAAATTGTCCGAAGCAGACGTAAAAGAGATGATGCGCGAAGTCCGCTTTGCCTTGATTGAAGCGGATGTCAACTTGAAAGTGATCAAGTCGTTCATTAAGAAAGTCAGTGAACGTGCGGTTGGCCTTGAAGTTATGGAGAGCTTAACGCCAGGGCAGCAAGTCGTAAAAATCGTTAAAGATGAACTGACGGAGTTGATGGGCGGAGAGCAAAGCAAAATTGACTTTTCGACGCGACAGCCAACGGTTATCATGATGGTCGGCTTGCAAGGGGCCGGTAAGACAACGACGACCGGTAAGCTTGCAGGAGTGCTGCGCAAGAAGAATAACCGCAAGCCATTGCTAGTTGCAGCGGACGTCTACCGCCCAGCTGCAATCAATCAGCTTGAGACGATTGGCAAACAATTATCGTTGCCGGTATTCTCGAAAGGGACGGACGCGAATCCAGTCGATATCGCCCGTGAAGCGATTGATTACGCAAAAGCGGAACATTTGGATACAGTCATTATCGATACGGCAGGGCGGTTGCATGTCGATGAGCAATTGATGCAGGAACTAAAAGACATCCGGTCGATCAAAGAGCCGGATGAAATTTTCCTTGTCGTCGATTCGATGACTGGTCAGGATGCGGTCAATGTAGCGCAAAGCTTTGATGATGCAATCGGCATTACAGGGGTCGTCTTGACGAAGCTTGACGGCGACACGCGCGGTGGTGCAGCATTATCAATTCGCGCCGTCACGGAAAAGCCAATCAAGTACATCGGTACAGGCGAGAAGATGGACGCGCTAGAACCATTCCACCCAGAACGTATGGCTTCCCGCATACTCGGCATGGGCGATATGCTGTCCTTAATCGAAAAAGCGCAAACGAACGTCGATGAGGCGAAGGCGAAAGAACTGGAAGAGAAATTCCGCACGTCTTCGTTCACGTTCGATGATTTTCTTGAACAATTGGATCAAGTAAAGCAAATGGGGCCGCTTGATGAAATTTTGAAGATGCTCCCAGGCGCGGGTAAAATCAAAGGTCTCGAAAACGCTAAAGTGGACGAGAGCCAAATGGGACGCGTCGAAGCGATTATCCGCTCGATGACGATCCAGGAGAAGACGACTCCCGAAATCATCAATGCAAACCGTAAAAAACGGATTGCGCGTGGTTCCGGAACGTCCATCCAAGATATCAACAGGCTGCTTAAGCAGTTTGAAGACATGAAAAAAATGATGAAACAAATGTCCGGAATGGCCGGCAAAAAGGGCAAGAAAAAGATGTCGATGCCAGGCCTGGACTCGCTTTTTAAGTAAATTTAGTAGTGTTAAGAAAAAATACTTTACAAACCTTTTAAAGCTTGCTAATATAATATCTTGTGTGAAACTATTCGGAGGTGCTTTATAAAATGGCAGTAAAAATTCGCTTAAAACGTATGGGAGCTAAAAAATCTCCTTTCTACCGTATTGTAGTCGCTGATTCACGTGCTCCACGTGACGGCCGTCAAATCAAAACAGTGGGTACTTACAACCCGCTAACAGTTCCAGCTGAAGTTAAAATCGACGAAGAATTGGCGTTGAAATGGCTTCACGATGGCGCTAAACCATCTGACACAGTACGCAACTTGTTCTCTCAGAACGGCATTATGGAGAAATTCCATAACGAAAAACTAAACAAGTAAGGGAGCGTTCTTATGGAGCAGCTGATTGAAACGATCGTCAAGCCGCTAGTTGATTATCCGGAAGCAGTTCGTATTGAAAAAGACGAAAACACTAACCGCGTCGTCTACAAGCTTTCCGTGCATCCGAGCGATACAGGGAAAGTAATCGGCAAGCAAGGACGTGTGGCGAAAGCCGTACGCTCTGTCGTCTATTCAGCAGCAGGAAATTATCATAAGAAAAAAACGTATCTCGATATTGTGGATTGAAAAGGAAGGAGCCCCGGTTCCTTCCTTTTTTTTCAGGAAAAAATTAGAGGAAGGGTGTTTTTGCGTGGAATGGTTTAACGTAGGGAAAATAGTCAATACTCACGGGATCCGCGGGAAGTGCGCGTGATGTCACGCACTGATTTTCCAGAAGAGCGGTTCGCCATCGGCAATAAGCTCGGCTTGTTTACAGTCGGTGCGAAAAAGCCGATCATGGTCAAAGTGGCGAGCCACCGTACTCATAAAAACTTCAACCTTTTATCTTTCGAAGGGTATCCGACCATTAACGATGTCGAAGCTTTCAAAGAAGGCTATTTGAAGATCGCTGAACATGATCTCGGAGATTTGGAAGAAGACGCCTTCTACCATCACGAAATCCTTGGTTGCCAAGTGGTTTCTGTTGAAGGCGAGGAAATCGGGAAAGTAACGGAAATTTTGGAGACAGGTGCCAATGATGTCTGGGAAGTGACGCCAGCAACAGGCAAAAAGCATTACATCCCGTATATCGAAGACGTCGTCAAGGAAGTCGACATCGATGAAAAGAAAATCACTATCGATGTCTTGGACGGCTTGCTGTCATGATGAACATCCAAGTATTGTCTCTTTTTCCGCCCATGTTCGATGGGGTCTTCCAGCACTCGATCATGAAAAAAGCGCAGGACAAAGGTGCGGTATCTTTAGGGGTCGTCGATATCCGTGAGTTTGCCGACAATAAGCGCCAAGTGGATGACTACCCGTTTGGGGGAGGCGCCGGCATGGTGCTGAAGCCTGAACCGGTTTTCAATGCAGTTGAGAGCATCACAAACGAAGGTAAAAAGCCGCGTGTCATCTTGATGTGCCCTCAAGGCGAACGCTTTACGCAGAAGAAGGCCGAAGAACTTGCCCGTGAAGAGGAATTGGTCTTTATTTGCGGTCATTACGAGGGCTATGATGAACGTATTCGCGAACATTTGGTCACGGATGAGATCTCCATCGGCGATTTTGTGCTGACTGGCGGGGAGCTTGCGGCCATGACGGTCATCGACAGTGTCGTTCGCTTATTGCCTGGCGTCCTCGGCAATAGCGACTCTCCAGTCCGTGATTCTTTTTCGACTGGTCTGTTGGAGCATCCTCATTACACGCGGCCAGCGAATTTTAGAGACATGACAGTTCCTGCCGTCTTAACTTCGGGGAACCATGCTAAAATTGAGGAATGGCGAGAAGAGCAAGGGATAAAGCGGACGTTCGAGCGCCGTCCTGACCTCTTTGAGCATGTTGAACTTACCGCACAGCAAAAAAGTGTATTGGCGCGTTTAAAAGCCGAAAAATAAATCAAGATAGCTCTTGCAGACATAGGTGCAAAGTGATAACATGGAGAATGTACTTTTATGTAAAGTACACGAATCACGGTGTTCCGCTGCAACAAGCAAGAACTGCAAGAGCATCTGTAGAAGGAGAGAAAAAAACATGCAAAACATCATTACTGAAATCACTAAAGAACAACTTCGTGAGGATCACCCAGCGTTCCGTCCAGGAGACACTGTTCGCGTCCACGTGAAAGTTGTCGAGGGTACTCGCGAACGTATCCAGGTATACGAAGGAGTCGTTATCAGCCGTCGCGGAGGCGGAATCAGTGAATCATTCACTGTTCGTAAAATCTCCTACGGTGTAGGTGTGGAACGTACATTCCCTGTGCACACGCCGAAAATTGCTCAGCTTGAAGTTACTCGCCGTGGTAAAGTACGTCGTGCTAAATTGTACTACTTGCGCAACCTACGCGGTAAAGCAGCACGTATCAAAGAAATCCGTTAATATTGCAAGGACAGGAGAAGGCTTATTACCTTCTTCTTTTGCATTCAAAAGGCCTGGGCTGATTGCCTAGGCCTTTTATTGTGCTTTTTTTGATCGCCAATAGCTATGACGGCGCTTTTCTTTTCTTTGCTAAACACCTTGTTTCGCTGTACAATTAAAGCATTAAGCGCGGGGAGGAACACGCATGGAAGCTGAAGGGAAAAAGAAAAATGAAGTATGGGAATGGTCCAAAGCTCTGTTGATTGCGTTCGGCCTTGCAGCAATTATTCGATTTTTCTTATTTACGCCTATTGTGGTGGACGGCGAATCGATGATGCCCACTCTTGAACACGGAGATCGGATGATCGTCAATAAAATCGGCTACGATATCGGCGAGCCAGACCGGTTCGATATCATCGTATTTCATGCACCGGAACAAAAAGACTATATCAAGCGGGTCATCGGCTTACCAGGCGACCACATTGCCTATGAGGAAGACCAGCTATTAATAAATGGAGAAGCAGTAGAAGAACCTTATTTAGATCAATACAAAACGGGCATTTCCGGTACCTTGACGGAAGACTTTACGCTCGAGGATAAAACTAGCTATTCCACGATTCCAGAAGGTTATGTTTTCGTTATGGGAGATAATCGGAGAGCGAGCAAGGACAGCCGCCACATCGGGTTGGTATCGATCGACGAAGTCATCGGCAATACGAATTTTGTTTTTTGGCCGGTCGATGAAGCCGGCATTGTAAATTAAGGAGTGATGGCATGACGATTCAATGGTTTCCTGGCCATATGGCGAAAGCGCGCCGGGAAGTAACAGAAAAACTTAAATTGGTGGATATCATTTTTGAATTGGTGGATGCGCGATTGCCGCTATCATCCCGCAATCCGATGATCGACCAAGTGATCCAGCAAAAACCACGACTGATTATCCTCAATAAAATGGATATGGCAGACGAGCGGGAAACGAAAAAATGGATCCAACACTTCGAGAACGAAGGGACCCGGGCAGTGGCGATCAATTCCTTAGAAGGAAAAGGGCTGCAGACGGTCACCAAAGCCTCGAAAGAGATTCTGAAAGAAAAATGGGACCGCATGGAAGCGAAAGGTATTAAGCCGCGCGCCATCCGTGCCATGATTGTCGGCATTCCGAACGTTGGGAAATCGACATTGATCAACCGACTGGCGAAAAAAAGCTTGGCGAAAACTGGCAATATGCCGGGGGTCACGAAAGCCCAGCAATGGATCAAAGTCGGCAAAGAAATCGAATTGCTCGACACGCCAGGCATTCTCTGGCCGAAATTTGAAGACCAGGAAACCGGGCAAAAACTTGCGGTCACTGGAGCAATCAAGGATTCGGTCATTCAAATGCAAGAACTAGCGATTTACGCACTGAAATTCTTGGAAGAGCGCTATCCGGACCGTTTGATGGAACGCTACGGTATTGACCATATCGATGAAGATTTGGTGAAGACTTTCGATCATATCGGCAAAAAACGTTATATGATCGGCCCCGACAACGAAGTTGATTATGAAATGACAGCAGAAATCATTGTCCGCGATATCCGCAATCAGCATCTCGGCCGCATCACATTCGATTACCGCGATGAAATGATTGCAGAACAAGACGAATTGGCATAAGGCAGCGGGTCCTTCAATAGGGCCCGCTATTTCTTTGCGAAAAAGGAGTGGCGATATGGAAACAACAGCATCGATCAAAGAAAGATTACAGCAGGCTGAAACACTCGAACCCTGGATGGAAGACCTCAAGGACGATTCGCGCAAAAGCGTTCAGCAAGCGCTCGCTTCTTGGCAGCGGCGTTACGACAAAAAACTTATTTTGCTTCGCCGGCTGGAAGAAAAACAAGCCTTCGATCGGCAGTTCAAGGAACAGAACCACTCTCTCGTCTGCGGAATCGATGAAGCGGGACGGGGACCGCTCGCTGGACCAGTGGTGACAGCAGCTGTCATCTTGCCTGAAGATTGCAGTGCATTTATCGGCTTAGATGATTCGAAGGTGATATCAAAAGTAAAGCGCAATGAATTAGCGCAACTGATCAAAGAACAAGCCGTTAGCTGGTCGGTCCACATCCAGCCGCCTGAAGCCATCGACCGGCTGAATATTTACCAGGCGACGAAACAATCGATGGAAGCGGCAGCAAACAGTTTGGCTACAGCACCTGATGTCGTATTGGCGGATGCGATGAAATTAACCGTTGCCATGCCTTCTGAGGCGATCATTAAAGGTGATGCGAAAAGTTTATGTATCGCTGCTGCCTCAATTCTAGCAAAGACCGGCAGAGATGATTTGATGGACGAATACGCACGATTATATCCACAATACGGTTTTTCGAAGCATGCAGGATACGGCACTAAAGAACACTTAACCGCACTCGATACGCACGGCCCTTGCCCAATCCACCGCAAGACCTTCGAACCGGTGAAATCGATGGTCCGATAACGATAAGAGACGGAAAATTCGAAGTTTTATGCAGAGTGGCTGTCAGCTGTGGACATTCCATGGCAACTTTAATACAATGGTAGAGGCAATAAAATTAAGAGACAGATGTTTGATTGGAGGATGACAGATGAATATCCATGAATATCAGGGAAAACAGGTCCTGAAACAATATGGCGTATCAGTTCCAGAAGGCCATGTTGCTTTTTCACCTGAAGAAGCAGTCAAAGCAGCGAAAGAACTTGGTTCGGATGTTGTCGTTGTTAAAGCCCAAATCCACGCAGGTGGTCGAGGCAAGGCAGGCGGCGTCAAGCTGGCGAAAAACTTGGACGAAGTGCGTGAATATGCGAAGGAATTGCTTGGCAAGGTCCTCGTAACGCATCAGACAGGCCCAGAAGGCAAAGAAGTTAAACGCCTTTACATCGAAGCGGGCAGCAACATCGAGAAGGAATACTATCTTGGATTGGTTCTTGACCGTGAAACGTCCCTAGTCAACTTGATGGGATCAGAAGAAGGCGGCATGGACATCGAAGAAGTAGCAGCAAACACTCCAGAGCGAATCTTCTACGAAGCAATCGACCCTGTTGTTGGTTTGACTGGTTTCCAAGCTCGTCGCATGGCGTTCAACATGAACATCCCAGCTAAACTTGTCAACAAAGCAGCGAAATTGATGCTAGGCCTTTACCAGGCTTATGTGGAAAAAGACGCAGCAATCGTTGAAATCAACCCATTGGTCGTTACAGGCGACGGACAAGTAGTGGCTTTGGACGCGAAGTTCAACTTCGATGCCAACGCACTATACCGTCATCAGGACATCATGGAAATGCGCGATTACGATGAAGAAGATGCAAAAGAAATCGAAGCTTCCAAGTATGACTTGAGCTATATTTCTTTGGATGGAAACATCGGCTGTATGGTTAACGGTGCCGGCCTTGCTATGGCAACAATGGATACGATTAACTATTACGGCGGCTCACCCGCTAACTTCCTTGACGTTGGGGGCGGTGCCACCGCTGAGAAAGTAACGGAAGCATTCAAAATCATTCTTTCTGATAAGAATGTCAAAGGAATCTTCGTTAACATTTTCGGCGGAATCATGAAGTGTGACATCATTGCGGAAGGTGTTATCCAAGCAGCGAAAGAAGTTAGCCTGGAAGTGCCATTAGTCGTCCGTCTTGAAGGAACAAACGTAGAAATCGGTAAAAAACTGCTGAACGAATCAGGTCTGAACATCGTAGCTGCTGGCACTATGGCAGATGGCGCGAAACAGATCGTAGAACTTGTAGGCTAAAGAAGGGCAGGGACAATAATGAGCGTATACATTAATAAAGACACTAAAGTGCTTGTACAGGGAATTACAGGGTCAACTGCCCTTTTCCATACAAAGCAAATGCTTGAATACGGAACGAAAATCGTTGCGGGTGTAACACCAGGCAAAGGCGGAACTGAAGTTGAAGGCGTACCTGTATTCAATACAGTTCAAGATGCCGTAAAAGCTACAGGTGCCAATGTATCTGTAATTTATGTACCGGCTCCTTTTGCTGCTGATGCAATTCTTGAAGCAACAGAAGCTGAGTTGGATATGGCAATCTGCATCACTGAGCACATTCCGGTACTCGATATGGTCAAAGTGAAGCGATATATGGAAGGCAAGAAAACGCGTCTTGTCGGACCAAACTGCCCGGGTGTTATCACTCCGGACGAATGTAAGATCGGCATCATGCCTGGCTACATTCACAAAAAAGGACATGTCGGCGTCGTATCACGTTCTGGTACGTTGACGTACGAAGCGACTCACCAATTGTCTGAAGAAGGTATCGGCCAGTCAACAGCTGTCGGTATCGGCGGAGACCCGGTCAACGGCACGAACTTCATCGACGTCTTGAAAGAATTCAACGAAGATGAAGACACGTATGCAGTTGTTATGATCGGTGAAATCGGCGGGACTGCTGAAGAAGAAGCGGCAGAATGGGTTAAGGCGAACATGACGAAACCTGTTGTCGGCTTTATCGGCGGTCAAACAGCTCCAGAAGGAAAACGCATGGGCCACGCCGGTGCGATCATTTCCGGAGGCAAAGGGACAGCTGCAGACAAGATTAAAGCAATGAACGCTGCTGGAATCGAAGTTGCAGATACCCCTTCAGTTATTGGCGAAACTTTGATCAACGTGATCAAAGAAAAAGGCCTTTACGACGCTTGTAAAACACATTAATCCACAAAACCCCGAAGCATCTTTTTAGATGCTTCGGGGTTTTTTTCTTTTTAACGACCTAGAACATAAATTTTGAACGATTATGCAGCAGTTGGGGACAGCTGTCATTTATAATAGAATGAACAGCAACAAGCGTATGTAGGAGGGCATGGAATGGCAGCAGAATGGATATTTTGGGGGCTAGCGGCAGCGCCTATCGCTGCGTTTTTCGGAATGAAAATCATCAAGAAAAGAACGAAAAACAAGGAGTTGGAAGTGCAAAAACGGGCGATTATGAATGAGTTTGTGTTGCCTTTTTTACCTGAAGTCATGAGCTTTTATCATTTGGAAGTGTTAGGAAAAGATCCTTTTTCGGTTGTAGATAGCGAAAAGCTGCTCCAAGCCATATGCAGTCTCAGCAGTCAAGAAACGTATCAGCGATTTGACCGCAATGGAGCGCTCATTCATTTGCAAGAATTAGGTGCAACAGCAAAAGAAGACCAGCAACAGCTATTAAAGTTTCTTTTTTGGTATCTCGATTATTCAAATGGCATATTAGAAGCTGTGCCGGAGGAAACTAATTTCTTAATACGGGAAGCCATGCTGCTTGAAAAACAATTCGCGGTCTGGTGTATTTGTCATGAAGAATTGCGTATGGATGCCCCTGACAGCGTACTTGAGTTGATTCACTACAGTTCGTATTTTGCTGGAGTATTGAAGGAAATGGAAACGGGGGTTTTTCGGGAAATGATGGCGGATGATGAACTGCGAAACGAACGGCGAGGAAATTTTGTGCGCATTATTTTCCAGGATTTTGAAAACAATGCTCAAGGGCTAGTGGAGCTAGAGGCAATCGAACAATTTCATGAACATTTCAAGAAGCAGTATACTCAACGGAACAAAAAATTAATCCGTTTTTAATATATTTACGGATTGTGTTTGAAGCTCTATGATTAAGTAAGGTGCAGCTTTATTGCACTGAACTTTAATAGAGGAGGACTGTCATGAACGAAGAATTTACGCAACGCCTGCTTGCCTTGCATTACGTATACCCGAAAGCTTTAAACCGCATCGCTCCATTAATGAAAGACGATCCAGAACTTGAATACCTGCATTGTCGAAGTCCTATCGATCTCTCGGAAACGCTCCAAATCCCTCTGGAAAAGGCAACAGCCTTGAAGCGCTCATACCTCACCTACGCCAATACCCCCTTTATGGAAATTTACAACAAACAGCAAATCCACGCCATTTCTTACCGCCACCCTCTTTTTCCATCCTCTTTGCATGAGTTGATCGATCCGCCCGCGGCACTTTATTTGAAAGGCGATTCCGCTTTACTTGAAGCACCTGAAAAAATAGCTGTCATCGGTTCTAGGAAAGCCCAGGGCTATTCGCGATCGGTCATTCAAGAATTACTCCCGCCTTTACTGGCAGAAGGCTTTGTCGTTGTTAGTGGATTGGCGAAAGGCGCCGATGCAATGGCGCATCAATGCGCGATCGATTTCGGCGGAAAAACGATTGCTGTCATAGGGAGCGGCTTCTTGCATCGCTACCCGAAAATGAACGAGGAGTTGTTCTTTATAATAGAAGAAACTCAATTGCTGCTAAGCGAGTATCCACCGTATATGCCACCTAGAAAGTGGAATTTCCCAATGCGCAATCGCATTATCAGCGGCTTGTCAAAAGGCATCATTGTCACGGAAGCGGAAGTGAAAAGTGGCACATTGAGTACGATTGAGCATGCCTTAGACCATGGAAAAGATATCTTCGCTGTTCCTGGAGATATCTTTTCCCCGCTTTCCGCCGGTCCGCATAAATTAATTGCAGAAGGCGCAAAACCGGTGTGGGACGGGGGTCAAGTGCTTGAAGAATACCGCCAATTAAGGAGCTGAAAACAGTCGCTTCGACGAAAAACCTTGCAATCAACCAAAAACTGTTATACATTTTGCATCAGGTGATTCTTTACACAATTTGAAGAGACCTCTATGAGGAGGAGTATGAATGGCGGATTATTTGGTGATTGTCGAATCGCCCGCAAAGGCAAAGACAATTGAACGGTATTTGGGTAAAAAGTATAAAGTGAAAGCCTCTCTTGGCCATTTGCGTGATTTGCCGCGCAGCCAGATGGGTGTAGATGTTGAGAACAATTACGAGCCCCGCTATATCACGATTCGCGGAAAAGGCCCGATTTTACAAGACCTAAAAAAAGAAGCGAAAAAAGCGAAAAAAGTCTTTCTCGCGGCTGACCCCGACAGAGAAGGAGAAGCAATCGCCTGGCATTTGGCGAATGCGCTCGGAGTAGATGTCGATTCGGATTGCCGTGTCGTATTTAACGAAATTACGAAAGATGCAGTAAAAGACGCATTCAAGCAACCGCGCAAACTAGACATGGATTTGGTTGATGCTCAACAAGCTCGGCGAATTTTAGACCGTCTTGTTGGTTATAGCATCAGCCCGATTCTGTGGAAAAAAGTCAAAAAAGGCTTGTCGGCCGGCCGTGTTCAATCGGTTGCGCTTGGACTTATCATTGACCGCGAAAACGAAATCAAAAATTTCGAACCCGAAGAGTATTGGTCGATCACGGGCGAGTTCGAAAAGGCTAAGAAAGTATTCGAGGCACAATTTTATGGAACGCCAGAGAAAAAGTTGAAGCTTTCCACTGAAGAAGATGTCAAAGCTGTATTGGCTACAATGAAAGGCAAGGATTTCTTAGTAAAGAGCGTAGTGAAGAAAGAGCGCAAACGCAATCCTTCTCCGTCTTTCACCACATCTTCTCTCCAGCAGGAAGCAGCGCGTAAGTTGAATTTCCGTGCCAAGAAAACGATGATGCTTGCCCAGCAGCTTTATGAAGGGATTTCGGTCGGAAAAGAAGGCGTAACCGGTTTGATCACGTATATGCGTACCGATTCGACACGAATTTCGGAATCGGCTAAGCAAGATACAATCGGTTATATTCTCGATAAATATGGCGAAGAGTATGTCACGCAAAAGCCTGCAGCAAAACAATCTCAAAAATCTCAGGATGCCCACGAAGCGGTCCGTCCGACGAGTGTCCACCGCACGCCGGAATCGCTGAAGAGCATTTTGTCGCGCGACCTTTACCGTTTGTACAAATTAATCTGGGACCGTTTTGTAGCCAGCCAAATGTCATCTGCTGTTCTTGATACGGTGATGGCAGAATTGCAAAACGGCGAAGCGATTTTCCGGGCGAATGGTTCTCAAGTGAAGTTTCCTGGTTTCATGAAGCTTTACATTGAAGGGACCGACGATAAAAAAGAAGAAAAAGACAATATCCTTCCAGAAATGAAGGAGGGCGATAAAGTCAAAGCGACCGACATTACGCCGAACCAACATTTCACTCAACCGCCTCCGCGCTTTACGGAAGCACGCCTAGTGCGTACCTTGGAAGAGCTCGGCATAGGCCGTCCATCGACCTACGCGCCAACTTTGGATACGATTCAAAAACGCGGCTATGTCGCTTTGGATGCCAAGCGGTTTATCCCGACTGAACTCGGTGAAATCGTCCATCAATTGGTGCGTGATTTCTTCCCAGATATTTTGAACATCGAGTTTACCGCGAAGATGGAAAACGATTTGGACAGCATCGAAGAAAGTGAAGTCGATTGGCGAGCAATCATTGATGTGTTCTATAAAGAGTTTGCGAAAGACCTTGAAGTGGCTGAAAACGAAATGGAAAAAGTTCAAATTAAAGACGAGCCGGCAGGAGAAGATTGCGAAGAATGTGGTTCGCCAATGGTGTTCAAGCTTGGGCGCTATGGCAAGTTCATGGCTTGCAGCAACTTCCCGGATTGCCGTAACACAAAAGCGATCGTCAAGCATATCGGCGTCAAATGCCCGACTTGTAAAGAAGGAGAGATCGTGGAACGGAAAAGCAAAAAGCGCCGCATATTCTACGGCTGCGAACGTTATCCGGAATGTGAATTCGTCTCATGGGACAAACCGATCGAACGTCCTTGTCCGAAATGCAGCAGCTTGATGGTCGAAAAGAAAGTGAAAAAAGGCGTGCAGATCAACTGTACTGCTTGTGACTACAAAGAAGAAGTTCAATAAATCATATAGAGGTGTTTGATCATGACGAAAATTGTAAATGTAATCGGTGCCGGACTTGCAGGAAGCGAAGCGGCATGGCAAATCGCCAAACGTGGCGTCAATGTAAGGCTATATGAAATGCGTCCGGTAAAACAGACTCCGGCGCATCATACAGATAAATTTGCAGAACTGGTTTGCAGCAACTCGTTGCGTGCCAATTCATTGACCAATGCCGTTGGCGTCATCAAAGAAGAGATGCGCAAACTGGATTCGGTCATCATCGATGCAGCCGACAAAGCGTCGGTACCGGCTGGCGGCGCGCTTGCAGTGGACCGTCATGAGTTCGCTGGCATGGTCACAGAAAATGTCCGCAACCACCCGCTCGTTGAAGTCATCAACGAGGAAGTAACAGAAATTCCGGAAGGTATCACAATCATCGCCACCGGACCGTTAACATCCCCTGCACTTGCTGAAAAAGTCCGCAAGTTGACTGGAGAAGAATACTTGTATTTCTATGATGCGGCAGCGCCAATCGTCGAGAAAGACAGCATCGACATGGATAAAGTTTATTTGAAATCGCGTTACGATAAAGGCGAAGCAGCCTATTTGAATTGCCCGATGACAGAAGAAGAGTTCCGCCGCTTCCATACAGCTTTAGTTGAAGCGGAAGTCGTGCCGCTTAAAGAATTCGAGAAGGAAATTTATTTCGAAGGCTGTATGCCTGTCGAGGTGATGGCTGCTAGAGGTGACAAAACCTTGACGTTCGGGCCGATGAAACCGGTCGGGCTCGAAGACCCGAAAACCGGCGAACGGCCATATGCAGTCGTGCAATTGCGCCAAGACGATGCAGCGGGAACGCTTTATAACATTGTTGGGTTCCAGACGCATTTGAAATGGGGGGCGCAAAAAGAAATCTTGCGCATGATTCCGGGACTTGAGAACGTGGAAATTGTCCGCTATGGTGTTATGCACCGCAACACGTTTATCAATTCGCCGAATGTCTTAAAACCAACCTATCAATTGAAAGCTGATTCGAATATTTTCTTCGCCGGCCAAATGACAGGCGTTGAAGGGTATGTGGAGTCTGCAGGAAGCGGCTTATTAGCTGGCATCAACGCAGCGAAGCTCGCATTAGGTGAAGAGCTGGTCGTCTTGCCTGCAGAAACGGCACTTGGCAGCATGGCACGTTACATCACCGAAGCAGATTCGAAGAACTTCCAGCCGATGAATATTAATTTCGGCTTGTTCCCAGATCTCGGCGAACGTATCAAGTCGAAGCAAGAGCGCGCTGAGCGCCACGCCAACCGTGCGCTTGAATCAATTCAAAATTATATGAATTCAGTGACGGTTTAATTGAAAAAAGCCTCTAAGTATTGGTATACTTTAGAGGCTTTTTTAAATGCCTGAAAGGCGGCGTGCCAGATGACGAAAGAACAAATGCTCGAATCGTTCATGAGCTATATCCAGTTGGAAAAGAATTATTCCGCCCACACTGTCCACCAGTACCTACAGGATCTGGAGGGTTTTTTTCTGTTCCTGGAACAAGAAGGCGTGAGTGATCTGCACGAAGTCGAATACCTTCATGCGCGAAATTATGTAACGAAATTATATGAAGCCCAATTATCCAGAACGTCCATCTCGCGAAAAATTTCTGCCATCCGATCGTTTTTCCGTTATGGCAACCGCGAGTTTGGACTCAGCGAAGCCGCGTTCCGTTCGCTGTTTCATCCGAAAAAAGAAGAGCGGCTGCCACAGTTTTTTTATGAGGAAGAACTTGAGCAGCTGTTTGCTTCACTGACAGGTGAAGACGCATTATCGCTGCGCAATCGTGCTATGCTCGAATTGCTTTATGCGACCGGCATGCGTGTCAGTGAATGTGTATCAATAAAAATGAAAGACTTAGACCGTCATATGCAAATCGTCAAAGTGCTCGGCAAGGGCAGGAAAGAGCGTTACATCCCCTACGGCCAATTTGCTCATGATGCGCTGGAACTTTATATCGATAGTTCTCGTCCTCGATTGATGAAGTCGAAAGAGCACGACATGTTGTTTGTCAACAGTCGCGGCGATGGAGTGACGGACCGAGGCATCCGCCACATTTTGAATGAATGCATGAAAAAGGCGTCGCTCAATTCCGCAATCTATCCGCATATGATCCGCCATACTTTTGCGACCCATCTTTTGAACAATGGGGCGGACATGCGTACAGTCCAAGAGCTGCTTGGCCATACCCATCTCAGTTCTACGCAAGTTTATACGCACGTAACGAAAGACCATTTGCGCAACACGTATTTAAAGTCCCATCCAAGGGCATAAGGAGGAAACCAATACCATGCAGGAATTTCATGCAACCACAATCTTTGCAGTGAAGCATAAAGGCAAATCGGCAATGGCTGGTGATGGCCAAGTGACATTCGGTAATGCCGTTGTCATGAAGCATACCGCCAAAAAAGTTCGCCGGCTCTATAACAACGAAGTATTGACTGGTTTTGCCGGTTCTGTAGCTGACGCTTTTACGCTGTTTGAAATGTTTGAAGGCAAGCTCACTGAGTTCAACGGTAATTTGCAGCGCGCCGCAGTCGAACTCGCCAAGCAATGGAGAGGTGATAAAATGCTGCGCCAATTGGAAGCGATGCTCATCGTCATGAACAAAGACGAACTTTTATTAGTATCAGGCACCGGTGAGGTCATCGAACCCGATGATGGGATCCTGGCAATCGGCTCAGGCGGCAATTACGCACTCGCAGCAGGCCGTGCGTTGAAGACTTATGCCGGCGATCACATGACAGCAGGGGAAATCGCCCAATCCGCACTTGAAACGGCTGCGGACATTTGTGTCTATACAAATCATCAAATCATTATGGAGGAGTTGTCCGAATGAAAACGCAAACCGATTTGACTCCGAGGCAGATTACCGATCACTTGGACCGCTTCATCGTTGGACAAAAAGATGCCAAACGATCGATTGCGATTGCGCTACGCAACCGCTACCGTCGCAGCCGACTAGATGAAGAGATGCAGGATGAAGTCATTCCGAAGAATATTTTGATGATTGGTCCGACCGGTGTTGGGAAAACGGAAATCGCGCGCCGCATTGCGAAACTGACAGGAGCGCCATTTATTAAAGTTGAAGCGACGAAGTTCACGGAAGTTGGATATGTCGGGCGCGATGTGGAATCGATGGTACGTGATTTGGTCGAAGCTTCTGTGCGCATCGTCAAAGAAGAAAAGTACGAAGCCGTAAAAGAGCGCGCAGAATCCTCTGCCAACGACCGCCTCGTAAAATTGCTGGCGCCGTCGATGAAGAAAAAGCAGTCTGCGCAAAATCCACTTGAAATGTTCTTTGGCCAAAAGCAAGAACAGGAAGAAGAAGACCCGGAAGCGGAAGTCGAAGTGCGCGTCAAGCGCCGGGAAATTGCCGCTGACTTGAAAGCCGGCAAGCTTGAAGAGGAATGGGTGACGGTAGAAGTGACCGAGAGTAACGCTTCTATGTTTGATGCTTTCCAAGGTTCGGGGATGGAGCAGATGGGCGAGAACATGCAAGATGCCTTGTCTTCTTTGATGCCGAAGAAAAAGAAAAAGCGCCGCATGCAAGTAAAAGATGCACGCCGCGTGTTGGCGGCAGAAGAATCGGAAAAGCTAGTGGATAGCGAAGAGATATCGATGGAGGCGATCCGCCGCGCTGAACAGCACGGCATCATTTTTATCGATGAAATGGACAAGATTGCAAGCAAAAACTCCAGTTCCTCTGCTGATGTATCGAGAGAAGGCGTTCAGCGCGATATTTTGCCAATTGTCGAAGGTTCGACTGTAACGACCAAATACGGCGCGGTGAAAACAGATTATGTGCTATTTGTTGCAGCCGGAGCATTCCATATGTCAAAACCATCCGATTTAATCCCAGAATTACAAGGCCGTTTCCCAATTCGTGTCGAACTGACCAAGTTAGAAGTAGATGATTTCGTGAAGATTTTGACAGAACCGAAACATTCCTTGCTCAATCAGTATAAAGCTCTTCTCGAAACAGAGGGAGTTGTGGTACACTTTACTGATGCGTCAATCGTCAGACTTGCGGAAATTGCTTATGAAGTAAATCAACAGACGGATAATATCGGCGCTCGCCGACTTCATACAATATTGGAACGCTTATTGGAAGATTTATCATTTGAGGCATCTGAGATTTCACCTGCTCAAATCGATATTACCCCCCAATATGTTAACGAAAAGCTTGAAAATGTGGCGAAAAATAAAGATTTGTCACAATTTATCTTGTAGAACGAGTCATATTGGTTTCATTAAAGTGTAAAAACCTTTAGAATATTGAATAAACGGTGCGAAATACGTACGAATCATGTAGGAGGTTCATTATTATGAATTTATTGGGAAAAACAAGACGCATTAACTCTATGCTGCAAGCAGCAGCCGGCAAGCCGGTTAACTTTAAGGACATGGCTGAGACATTGAGCGAAGTCATCGAAGCAAATGTCTTCGTTGTCAGCCGCAAAGGGAAGGTTCTTGGTTATGCTGTTAACCAGCAGATCGAAAACGACCGCATGAAGAACATGCTTGAAGAACGCCAGTTCCCGGTCGAATATACACAAAACCTTTCGAACGTTACAGAAACGTCCGCTAATATGGATGTGAACAGTGAGCACACAATCTTCCCTGTAGAAGAGCGCGAACTATTCAAAAACGGTTTGACGACAATCGTTCCAATTATCGGCGGCGGCGAACGCCTTGGCACATTATTGCTTGGCCGCGTCAACGACCAGTTCGGCGATGATGACTTGATCCTTGGCGAATACGGTGCGACAGTTGTCGGCATGGAAATCCTTCGTGAAAAAGGCGACCGCATCGAAGAAGAAGCCCGCAGCAAAGCAGTTGTGCAAATGGCGATCAGCTCACTTTCGTACAGCGAACTTGAAGCAATCGAGCATATTTTTGAAGAGCTTGACGGCAACGAAGGCTTGCTTGTTGCTTCTAAAATCGCTGACCGTGTCGGCATTACGCGTTCGGTCATCGTCAACGCACTTCGTAAACTTGAAAGTGCTGGCGTTATCGAATCCCGTTCTCTCGGCATGAAAGGGACGTATATCAAAGTATTGAATACGAAATTCCTTGCTGAGCTCGAACAATTGAAAATGAATTAATCTTATGTGCCGCCCCGGACTATTCAATAGTTCTGGGGCGGCTTTTGTGTATTGTACTACCTCAGAATGTCGAAGAAGTTGCAGCTTTTCATTACAAATTGTCTGTTCCATTTCCTGTTTATAATTAAGGGAATGTAAAAGGGTGTTGAGTAAATAATTCTTCGGCGTTAGTGTAGCGGAAGCCGGCGACTAATGAATATGCGAAGCCCGAACATAGTGAGGGTTGAGCAGATGTGGGAGCAGCGGTTTTCAATGTGGGGCTTACTCGACGAATCGTGCCCTGGCAGCTGGCAACGCGACGTCCTGTCGCGCCAGCTGCATGACCCATATCCTGTGGGCCCGAAAGCGACCGGCTGGAGCGGAACGAAAAAATTGCCGAGGTTTCTCAAAAGCCTCTATACCTTTTCCAAGCTTTCGCTAGCTTTTTAAAATATCAGTTGCAGGCACCAGCAAGAGCGTGGTATAATTTCAAATGGTGTTAAATACACACGCATTCCGATCTGTTCCGCTGGTGCCTGAATGGGTAACGGTTCAGAAGCGAAGAATGCGGAGGCAAACAAAAACCTATTAGGAGGAAACACATCATGGCAGTAATCTCAATGAAACAATTGCTTGAAGCTGGTGTTCACTTTGGCCACCAAACTCGCCGCTGGAACCCGAAAATGAAGAAATACATCTTCGTGGAACGTAACGGCATCTACATCATCGACCTTCAGAAAACGGTCCGTAAACTTGAGGAAGCTTATAACTTCATGAAACAAGTGGGCGAAGAAGGCGGTAAAGTTTTGTTCGTAGGAACAAAAAAACAAGCACAGGACGCTATCAAAGAAGAAGCAGAACGTTCTGGCAACTACTACATCAACCAACGCTGGTTGGGTGGTACTTTGACAAACTTCGGCACGATCCAAAAACGTGTTAACCGCATGAAACAGATCGAGCGTATGGAAGAAGACGGCACTTTCGATGTCCTTCCGAAAAAAGAAGTAGTCCAATTGAAAAAACAACACGAACGCTTGGAGAAATTCCTAGGCGGTATCCGTGACATGAACGGTCTTCCGGATGTAATGTTCGTTGTAGACCCTCGTAAAGAACGCATTGCAGTAGCAGAAGCTATGAAATTGAACATTCCAATCGTTGGTATCGTTGATACAAACTGCGATCCGGACGAAATCGATTACGTAATCCCTGCAAACGACGATGCAATCCGTGCGGTCAAACTATTGACTGGCAAAATGGCAGACGCTCTTCTTGAGTCTAAGCCAGAAGAAGACGAAGAAGTATCAGCAGAATCTGCTGAGTAATTCGCAATGTTTACAGGTGATAAGCGGCCAACCCCACTTATCACCTTTTTTTGAGAAAACACAGACAAATTGAAGGAGGAACTTAATCATGGCAGTTACAGCTCAAATGGTTAAAGAATTGCGCGAAAAAACAGGCGCAGGTATGATGGATTGCAAAAAAGCATTGGTACAAACTGACGGTGATATTGACGCAGCACTAGACTTCCTTCGCGAAAAAGGCTTGTCAAGCGCTTCTAAAAAAGCAGACCGCATCGCAGCTGAAGGGATCACTTCAATCCTTGAAGAAGGAAACGAAGCAGTCATCTATGAAGTTAATGCTGAAACTGATTTCGTTGCGAAAAACGAAGGTTTCCAAACTTTGGTTAAAGAAATCGGCGAGCATTTGCTTGCAACTAAACCGGCAACAATCGATGAAGCGAACGCTTCGACAATGTCTAACGGCTTGTCAGTAGCAGATCACATCTCAAATGCCATCGCTAAAATCGGCGAAAAAATCACATTGCGCCGCTTTGAAATCCGTACAAAAGCAGACAACGATGCTTTCGGCCCTTACTTGCACATGGGCGGACGCATTGGCGTTCTAGTCGTATTGGAAGGCTCTGCTGATTCACAAGCTGCACGCGATATCGCTATGCACATCGCTGCCCTAAACCCGAAATACATTTCACGCGACGAAGTCTCTGCTGACGAAGTAGAGCGCGAGCGTACTGTATTGACTGAGCAAGCATTGAACGAAGGCAAGCCAGAAAAAATCGTTGAAAAAATGGTTGAAGGCCGCCTTGGGAAATACTTTGAAGACATCTGCTTGCTTGACCAAGCATTCGTTAAAAACTCTGACCAGAAAGTCCGCGACTTCGCAGCATCTGTTGGCGGTTCTGTAAAAGAGTTTATCCGTTATGAAGTAGGCGAAGGCATTGAAAAACGCGAAGACAACTTCGCTGACGAAGTTATGAGCCAAGTCAACAAAAAATAATTCAACTTTTATATGAGTCATTCGGGGAGCACAATGTTGTGTTCCCTGTTTTTCAATAAACGTGTAACGGAGGGTACCGATGAGTGTTCCAAAATACAAACGCATTGTACTGAAATTAAGTGGAGAAGCGATGGCAGGCGGACAAGGTTTCGGTCTTTCCCCTGAAATCATCAAATCTGTCGCTGCGCAAGTGAAAGAAATCGTAGACCTTGGGGTTGAAGTAGCTGTAGTGGTCGGCGGTGGGAATATCTGGCGTGGTAAAGTCGGATCTGAAATGGGCATGGACCGTGCAACGGCAGATTATATGGGCATGCTTGCAACCGTCATGAACTCACTAGCCTTGCAAGATTCTTTAGAGAAACAAGACGTGGAAACACGCGTATTGTCTTCTATTGAAATGCGCCAAGTTGCTGAGCCGTATATCCGCAGAAGAGCGATTCGCCACCTCGAGAAAAAACGTGTGGTTATTTTCTCTGCCGGAACTGGAAATCCTTACTTCTCGACAGATACGACGGCTGCCTTGCGTGCGGCAGAGATCGAGGCTGATGTCATCTTGATGGCGAAAAACAATGTGGACGGCGTTTATTCCGCTGATCCGAAAACCGATGTTGAAGCAGTCAAATACGATGAACTATCGTATTTTGAAGTCATTCAACAAGGACTTCAAGTGATGGACTCGACAGCTTCCACATTATGTATGGACAATGATATTCCACTCGTAGTATTCTCTATAATGGAAAAAGGAAACATAAAACGAGCTGTTCTGGGTGAAAAGATCGGGACAGTTGTGAGGAGAACATTATAATGCCAAAAACAATCATGAACGACACGAAAACAAAAATGAGCAATGCCATTCAAGCTTTTTCGCGTGATTTGGCTTCTATCCGAGCGGGGCGTGCAACCCCATCATTGCTCGACAAAATTACAGTCGAGTATTATGGTGCTCCAACACCGATCAACCAAGTAGCGGGTATTTCCGTACCGGAAGCGCGCTTGATCATGATCCAGCCTTACGACAAAACAGTATTGCCTGAAATCGAAAAAGCAATCATGAAATCAGATCTTGGGCTCAGCCCTTCAAATGACGGCAATGTTATCCGTCTTGCGATCCCGGCTCTTACAGAAGAGCGCCGCAAAGATTTGGTTAAACAAGTGAAAAAAGAAGCGGAAGAGGCGAAAGTGGGTATCCGCAACATTCGCCGCGATGCTAATGACGAGTTGAAAAAGTTAGAGAAAAAGAGCGAAATCACAGTTGATGATTTGCGCGGCTACTCGGACGATGTGCAAGATATGACGAATACGCATATCGCTAAGATCGACGACATGACTAAAGACAAAGAAACTGAAATCATGGCAGTTTAAGCGAACTTCATCTGTTTCTGGGCGTCCTGTTTAACAGGACGCTTTTTTCATGCCAAAATTTTGGGAGTGACTTGAAAGTTCACGCACAACAGCCATTTTTTTGATATGATAAGCAATAGACATTCCGATTGGTTACAAGTGGAGGATTAATTATGTTCAATAAACTATTAAAGAGAAATATAGAGCCGGTAGTGGTGGAATACGGTGAGCGTGCAATGGCTGTAGCGGGTGCAGGTGTGCCGTCTCACGTCGCGATCATTATGGACGGCAATGGCCGCTGGGCAAAAAAGCGGTCCATGCCGAGAATCGCCGGACATCACGAAGGCATGAAGACTGTCCGTAAAATCACCAAGCTTGCAAGTCATCTTGGTGTGGATGTATTGACTTTGTATGCCTTTTCGACGGAAAACTGGAAACGTCCGAAAATGGAAGTCGACTTTCTGATGCGTTTACCGGAAGAATTCCTCACCAGCTTTTTGCCGGAACTCATTGAGGAGAATGTTCGCGTGGAAATGATGGGCTATACAGACAATTTACCAGCCCATACGCTTCAAGCGATTAAAAAAGCGAAAGAAGCAACCAAGCATAACGATGGATTGGTGTTAAATTTTGCATTGAATTACGGCAGCCGGGCGGAAATCGTCGATACTGTCAAAAACTTAGCGGCGCTAGTAAAGGCAGGAGAGCTGGATCCATCGGAGATTTCCGAAGAGATGATTACAAGCCGACTGATGACGAGCGCTTTGCCGGAGCCCGATTTATTGATCCGAACGAGCGGGGAGGTTCGTTTGAGCAATTTTATGTTGTGGCAATTGGCCTATACGGAATTATGGTTTACCGATACCTTATGGCCGGATTTTGGTGAAGATTGTTTGCTTGAGGCATTCGAAGTTTATCAGAAACGAAATCGTCGATTTGGTGGCTTGAAGGGGGAAGAAGTAAATTGAAGCAACGCATTATTACAGGAGCTATAGCAGCTGCTTTATTCATTCCGTTTGTCATCATCGGCGGAATTCCGTTTATTCTTTTGGTATATGTCCTTGCAACAATCGGTTTTCAAGAATTACTTAAAATGAAAGGCCGGAGCCTCATGAGTGTGCCCGGCCTTATTTCTCTGGTCGCTCTATATGCCTTTATGCTGCCGGGTGACTGGTCTCAGGAAGTATACGAATGGACCGGCTATTTAAAAGTGGAATTTGTCTTTATGGCAGTTATTTTGTTGCTCATACATACAGTTGTTGTTAAAAACAGTTTTACATTTGATGACGCTGCGTTCGCCATCCTGGGTACCCTTTATGTGGGCTTAGGGTTTTATTACTTAATCGAAACTCGGGAATCGGGGCTTGCTGTGCTGGTTTTTGCGCTGCTGGTCGTTTGGTTCACCGATTCCGGCGCTTATTTTACCGGCCGCAAAATCGGCAAACGCAAGCTATGGCCTGAAATTTCGCCGAACAAGACCATCGAAGGATTTGTCGGAGGCATCATATGGGCTATAGGCATCGGCTTAATCTTCTCCTATTTTGCTGGTATGGAGCAGTCGCTAGTACTCGTTGCCGTTGTGGCGATCGTCGCTTCGATTTTTGGCCAGTTGGGTGATTTGGTGGAATCGGCATTAAAGCGCCATTTCAATGTCAAAGATTCTGGAAAGATGCTGCCGGGGCATGGCGGCATTTTGGACCGATTCGACAGCATTCTGTTTGTTATGCCGCTTTTGCATTTCCTGCATTTTATTTAAGAGAGGATTGTTTCATTGATGAAAAAAATCATATTGCTTGGGGCGACCGGATCAATCGGCGTCCAGACAGCGGATATCATCCGGGAACATCCCGAAGAATTTTCGCTTGTCGGTTTATCAGCTGGTAAAAACATGGAAGTTACTCGAAAACTGATACAGGAATTTCGTCCGGAAATCGTTTGTGTTCAGCTCGCTGAAGATGCAAAGCAGTTGCAACAGGAATTTACGGGCATTCAATTCGTTCATGGCAGCCATGGCCTAATTGAAGCTTCGACCTATGATGCGGATGTTTTGGTCAATGCAGTGATCGGCAGTGTCGGACTTGAGCCGACTTTGGAAGCGATTAAACTGGGCCGCACGATCGCCATTGCCAATAAAGAAACGCTCGTGACAGCTGGCCACCTCGTCATGCAAAGTGCGAAACGATACGGTGCAGACATCTTGCCGGTAGATAGTGAACATTCGGCTTTGTTCCAAGCACTTAACGGTGAAAAAATCGAACAGGCGAGTCGTCTGATTTTGACCGCTTCTGGCGGAAGCTTCCGTGACAAGACACGCGAAGAGCTCGCCGACGTCACAGTGGAAGACGCGCTCAATCATCCGAACTGGTCTATGGGGTCCAAGATCACGATTGACTCTGCGACGATGCTGAATAAAGGGCTCGAGGTCATTGAAGCGCATGTATTGTTCGATTTTGCTTATGACGATATCGATGTCTTGCTGCACAGAGAAAGCATTATCCATTCGTTGGTCGAGTTCCAAGACACGAGTGTCATGGCACAACTCGGCACGCCGGATATGAGAGTGCCGATCCAATACGCCCTTTCTTATCCGGACCGACTGCCGCGCCCGTCTGCTAAACGATTAGATCTCGCGGAAATCGCCCAATTGAATTTTCGGGCGATGGATTACGAACGCTTTCGTGCGTTGAAGCTGGCATTTGACGCCGGCCGTGAAGGCGGCACAATGACAACTGTCTTGAATGCTGCTAATGAACAGGCAGTAGCAATGTTCTTAAACCGCCAAATCGGCTTTTTGCAAATAGAGGAATTCATTGAACGGGCGATGCTGGCGCATAAAACGATCGCATCTCCCGATTTGGAGACGATCTTGGCTGCAGATTCTGAAACGAGAAAAACTGTAGAAAACATGCTAAAATAGCGACAGATTAAAACCGAATAAGGTTTATGAAGGATGGGTTCAAAATGGAGACAGTATTAGCGTTCATTATCATTTTCGGCGCCTTAGTGTTTTTCCACGAACTGGGCCATTTCTTGTTCGCTAAGCGGGCTGGGATTCTCGTTCGTGAATTCGCTATCGGGATGGGCCCAAAGATTTTGGCCATCACACGAGGCGAGACGCTGTATACGATCAGATTGCTTCCGATCGGTGGTTACGTCCGCATGGCGGGCGAAGAAATGGATGCTATTCATTTGCAAGCAGGCCACCGCATCGGATTGCTACTTGACGAACAGGGACAGGCAAAGAAAATCATACTCAATCAAAAGCATGTCTATCCCGATATTTTGTTCCTAGAAGTGGAACAAGCAGATCTTGAAAAAGACCTTTTTATCAAAGGGTATGACGAAGATGAACAATTGATGAATATTAAAGTTGCTCGCAATGCCGTAGTGGAAGAAAACGGCCGTGAAACGATCTTGGCGCCTTACGATCGCACATTTGATGCGAAAAATTTGCCGAATCGTTTCATGACGATTTTTGCAGGTCCGTTTTTCAACTTTATCCTGGCATTTTTCATCTTTACCGCGATCGGCATGATGCAAGGCGTGCCAACGTTCGAACCAGTCATTTCGGAAGTTACAGAAGACAGTCCTGCTGAACAGGCAGGCATGCAGGACGGCGATTTGGTGACAGAAATTGAAGGCCAATCGATCAGCACATGGGATGAACTCGTAGAATCCGTGCAAGGCAGTGCCGGAACAGCGCTTGATTTCCAAGTAGAGCGCGGCGGCGAATCGCTAAGTTTCACGATCACCCCAGAATTGTCTGATCAAACGGCAGAAGAAGTCGGCGTCATCGGCGTGCTGTACCAAAGTCCTGTAGAAAAAGACTTTTTCGGTTCATTTGCTTACGGCGCGGAACAAACGGTTTTTTGGTTCAAGGAAATTTTCCGTTTGCTCGGCATGCTCGTGACTGGACAGTTCACAATTGATGCCTTGTCAGGGCCTGTAGGCATTTATAAAACGACTGAAGAAGTCGCACAGTACGGTATCTTTACGCTTATGAGCTGGGCTGGCATGCTCAGCATCAACTTGGGGATCATGAACTTATTGCCGCTTCCTGCTCTTGACGGTGGCCGCCTCATGTTCTTCGTTGTCGAAGCTTTGCGTGGCAAACCAGTCGACAAGCAAAAAGAAGGAATGGTCCATTTTGTAGGGATCATGCTATTGATGCTGTTGATGATCGTCGTGACCTGGAATGACATCCAGCGATTTTTCTTTTAATTGATGAAAGGAAAGCGTCTATCGCTTTCCTTTCTCTGCTACATAGAGATTTACAAATACAATGACCAGTTGAGGTGTATTCGGATATGAGACAAACATTAAGTTTTATCCCAACATTAAGAGAGACTCCGGCTGATGCGGAAGTAAAGTCGCATCAATTATTGCTGCGCGCAGGATTTATCCGCCAAAACACGAGTGGAATTTATTCGTTTCTTCCGCTCGGCAAACGCGTTTTGCACAAAGTCGAAAAAATCATTCGTGAGGAAATGGAAGCGATCAATAGCGTCGAAGTATTCATGCCAGCTTTGCAGCAAGCTGAACTTTGGCAGGAGACGGGGCGTTGGTACTCTTATGGCGATGAATTGATGCGCTTAAAAGACCGTAACGACCGCGAGTTTGCACTTGGGGCGACACATGAGGAAATCATCACGAGCCTATTGCGTGATGAAATCAAATCCTATAAAAAACTGCCGCTGACTTTGTATCAAATCCAGTCGAAGTTCCGCGATGAAAAACGTCCACGCTTCGGCTTGTTGCGCGGACGCGAGTTCCTTATGAAAGACGCCTATTCTTTCCATGCAACGACGGATAGCCTCGATCAAACTTACGACGATATGATGCAAGCCTACAGCAATATTTTCAGCCGCCTTGGATTGAATTTCCGCGCTGTCATTGCGGATTCGGGAGCAATCGGCGGCAAAGACAATCACGAATTCATGGTACTGTCGGAAATCGGTGAAGATACAATCGCCTATTCGGACAGCTCACCATATGCTGCCAATATCGAAATGGCGGCAGTTCAAATGGATTACCCAGTATCCGACGAATCGGCTCTTCCAGTCGAAAAAGTGGAGACGCCTGACCAAAAGACTATTTCACAAGTGGCGGAATTTCTTGAGACGACGCCTGAAAACTGCATCAAAACCTTAGTGTTCAAAGCGGACGATGAGTTAATCGTCGTATTGTCTCGCGGCGACCACGAAGTGAACGATGTAAAAGCCAAGCACATTTCAGGTGCTAAGTTGATCGAATTGGCGACGCCTGAAGAAGTGCGCGAATTGCTGTCTTGCGATATCGGTTCCATTGGGCCTGTGGGCTTGCCGGCAGATGTCCGCGTATTCGCAGACAATGCTGTTCAATCAATCGTCAACGGTGTAACGGGTGCCAATGAAGACGGCGTCCATTTGAAAAATGTCACACCAGGTGAAGATTTTACCGTAGAAGCTTATGGAGACTTGCGCTTTGTAAAAGAAGGAGATCCGTCGCCAGATGGCAAAGGCACCATTCAATTTGCCAGAGGCATTGAAGTCGGGCATATCTTCAAATTGGGCACGACATACAGTGAACCGATGAAAGCAACGTTCCTCAATGACCAGGGCAAAGCGATGCCTTATATCATGGGTTGCTACGGAATCGGCGTTTCACGTATCGTCGCGGCTGTCGCTGAAGAGTTCCAGGACGATTCTGGATTTACTTGGCCAAGTGCGGTGGCGCCGTATGAAATCCACGTCGTGCCGGTCAACGTCAAAGACGATGTCCAGCGTGAAACGGGTGAAGAAATTTATGAACAATTGAAAGCACAAGGATTCGAGGTGCTGCTCGATGACCGCAAAGAGCGTGCTGGGGTAAAATTCGCAGATGCCGATTTGATCGGCTTGCCGCTTCGCATCACGGTTGGCAAACGGGCCGCAGAGGGAATTTTGGAAGTGAAAATCCGTGAAACCAATGAAACCGTCGAATGGCATAAAAATGAAGTGCTCGACAAGGTACGCGAATTCTTTAAGAAATAAATAATAATCTGATATGATAAAAGGAAAGTACAATCGTACTTTCCTTTCTTTTTCTGAAATAAATGGCGAAGGGGATAATCATGATAAATGAGCAAGACGCCAAGATGAGATTTAAGTTGCTGCTGCAGCATCTAGAGTTAACGGACGATGTCCACATGCCTTATTTTGAAGAGGCTGAATTGACGCGCATGACTGTCCACAAGAAAGACCGGGCATGGCGATTTATCGTCAAACTCAAGCAAGTACTGCCGCTTGAATTATTTATTATTTTCCGTGAGCGGCTGCAAGCCAAGTTTTCATCGATTGCAAGCGTTCAAGTACACATAGAAACACCCGCACAACAAGCTGACGGTGAGCAAGTTTCCGCCTACTGGCGGCATGTCGTTGATGAATTGGCAGATATGGCACCGCCGCTACGTGAGCAACTATTGTCTCAAGCGCCGGTATGGAACGGCAATAAACTGATTATCGATTGCTGCCACGAACATGAAATGATGGCGTTGAAATCAAAATATACCGAAAAGCTAAGCCAAGTCTTTCAGCAATTCGGATTTCCAGCATTTTCAATCGATTTTCAGCTATCCGCAGAAGATCAGCAAGAAGCACGCGCTGCTTTTATGGAACAGCGCAAAGTCGAGGAAGAAGCGATGGCAAAACGAGCTGTCGCGGATATGAAGAAACGGGAAACCGAACGCAAAGAAAATGGCGCACCGTCTGGGCCGTTTCAAATGGGCTCTGCCATCAAACCTGATGAGCCGATTGTCGAAATCCGTTCGATTGTCGATGAAGAACGCCGCGTGACCATTGAAGGCTTCGTGTTTGATGTCGAAGTCCGCGAATTGCGCAGCGGCCGTTCGCTATTGACGGTCAAGATGACTGATTATACCGACTCCATCCTTGTCAAAATGTTCTCTCGCGATAAAGAAGATGCGGAATTGATGGCACAGGCGAAAAAAGGCATGTGGCTGAGAGCGAGAGGCTCGATTCAAACCGACACCTTCGTTAGAGACTTGGTCATGATGTCGAACGACATGGTCGAAATTACTCCATCGGTCCGCAAAGATACTGCTGAAGTGAAGCGGGCAGAACTGCATCTGCATTCGCCCATGAGCCAAATGGATGCGGTCTCTTCGATTGGCTCATTAGTCGAACAAGCGGCGAAATGGGGGCATCCAGCGATTGCCGTCACGGATCACGCAGGGGTGCAAGCATTTCCAGACGCGTATGCCGCGAGTCAAAAGCATGGCATCAAAGCGATATTTGGCTTAGAAGCGAATTTAGTCGATGACGGTGTGCCGATTGCCTACGAAGAACGCCACGCATTGCTTGAAGAAGAGACTTTTGTGGTCTTTGACTTGGAGACGACCGGACTATCCGCCGTTTACGATACGATCATCGAGCTCGCGGCGGTGAAAATCAAAGGCGGCAATATCGTCGATAAATTCGAGCGCTTCGCCAACCCGCACCATCCCTTGTCGGCAACAACCATTGATTTGACCGGCATCACAGATGATATGGTGCGCAATGCACCGGAAGTCGAGGAAGTCATTCGCGAATACCATGAATGGGCAGGAGACCATATTATGGTCGCGCATAACGCCTCGTTTGATATGGGCTTTTTGTATGTTGCCTATAAAAAATACGGCATCGATCAAACCCATGCCACCATCGATACGCTAGAACTTGCCCGCATGCTTCATCCGGAAATGAAAAATCACCGACTGAATACCTTGGCTAAAAAGTTCAATATCGAACTTACGCAGCATCACCGCGCCATCTACGATACGGAAGCGACCGCTTACCTGTTAACGCATCTGTTGAAAGAAGCGGATGATAAAGGCATTCTCTACCACGATCAATTGAATGATTACGTCGGCACGGGAGATTCCTATAAACGTTCGCGTCCGACTCATTGCACCTTGCTAGCCAAAGACCAGGAAGGCTTGAAGAATTTGTTCAAGCTCGTATCAGCGTCCCACATCAATTATTTTTACCGCGTGCCACGTATTCCGCGTTCGCTCCTGCAGCGTCACCGGAAAGGCTTACTTGTCGGCTCGGGTTGCGATAAAGGTGAAGTGTTCGAGGCAGTCATGCAAAAATCAATGGAAGAAGTCGAACGGACTGCGCAATTCTATGATTATTTGGAAGTGCATCCGAAAGAAGTATATCAACCATTAATCGATCGGGAATTGATTCGCGATGAATGGAATCTCGAAGACATCATTAGAAAGCTAGTCAAAGTAAGCCGTAAACTCGATAAGCCTTTGGTCGCGACTGGGAATGTCCATTATTTAGACGAAACGGATGCCATCTTCCGCCAGGTACTGATCGGTTCACAAGGCGGGGCCAACCCGTTGAACCGGTCGACCTTGCCGAAAGTGCATTTCCGGACAACCAATGAAATGCTCGATGCCTTTGACTTTCTTGGCGAAGAGACGGCACGTGAACTCGTCGTCGACAATTCCTTGAAAATCGCAGATATGATCGATGTTGTAAAACCGATTAAAGATGAATTGTATACACCGAAAATTGAAGGAGCAGACGAGGAAGTTCGGGAGCTCAGTTACACGATGGCTCGCTCGATTTATGGCGATGACTTGCCGGAGATTGTCGAAGCGCGCATCGAGAAGGAACTGAAATCGATTATCGGACACGGCTTCGCGGTTATTTACTTGATTTCACATAAACTGGTAAAAAAATCACTGGACGACGGCTATCTCGTCGGTTCGCGTGGGTCGGTCGGCTCTTCACTTGTTGCGACGCTCACTGAAATCACGGAAGTTAATCCTTTGCCGCCCCATTATGTGTGCAGAAAATGCAAAAAATCCGAGTTCTTTGATGACGGTTCTGTCGGCTCCGGCTTTGACTTGAAAGACAAAGAATGTCCGGACTGCGGCATTCCCTATAAAAAAGACGGTCAGGATATCCCGTTTGAAACTTTCCTCGGATTTAAAGGCGATAAAGTTCCCGATATCGATTTAAACTTTAGTGGCGAATATCAGCCGCAAGCTCATAATTACACGAAAGTGCTGTTTGGCGAAGACAATGTCTTCCGGGCCGGCACGATCGGGACAGTAGCTGAGAAAACCGCTTATGGGTATGTGCGCGGCTACGCCAATGACCGCGATATGACCATGCGCGGTGCTGAAATCGACCGTTTGGTACAGGGTTGCTCCGGCGTTAAGCGCAGCACAGGGCAGCACCCGGGCGGTATCATCGTTGTGCCTGATTATATGGACATCTATGATTTCTCGCCGATTCAGTTCCCGGCAGATGCGCAGGATTCTGAATGGAAGACGACTCATTTTGACTTCCACTCGATTCACGATAATTTATTGAAGCTCGATATTCTCGGGCATGATGACCCGACAGTGATCCGCATGTTGCAGGATTTATCCGGCATCGACCCGAAGACGATCCCGACCGACGACCCGGAAGTGATGAAGATTTTCGCAGGGCCTGAGTCGCTTGGCGTCACGAAAGAGCAAATCGGCTGCAAAACCGGAACGCTCGGCATCCCGGAATTTGGCACGCGCTTTGTCCGCCAGATGCTCGAAGATACAAAACCGACGACATTCTCTGAACTCGTACAGATTTCGGGATTGTCACACGGTACGGATGTTTGGCTCGGCAATGCCCAAGAATTGATCCATAACGGCACATGCCAGCTGTCCGACGTGATCGGCTGCCGGGATGACATCATGGTTTACTTGATTTATCAAGGGCTTGAGTCTTCCTTGGCGTTCAAGATTATGGAATCGGTACGGAAAGGGAAAGGCTTGACGCCGGAAATGGAAGCGGCGATGAAAGAACAAGCGGTCCCGAACTGGTATATCGAGTCGTGTAAGAAAATCAAGTACATGTTCCCGAAAGCGCACGCCGCGGCTTACGTCTTGATGGCAGTCCGGATCGCTTATTTCAAGGTGCATTTCCCGGTCCTCTATTACGCCGCGTATTTCACGGTGCGGGCAGAAGATTTCGATGTCAATGCCATGGCGAAAGGATCTCACTCGATCCGTGCCAAAGTAGACGAAATCAATTCAAAAGGATTGGAAGCTTCGACAAAAGAAAAGAACTTGATGACGGTTATGGAACTCTCGCTTGAAATGGTCGAGCGCGGTTATACATTCCAAAAAGTCGATTTGTATAAATCCTCCGCAGATGAATTTTTAATTGAAGGCAATACCTTGATTCCGCCGTTCAACGCAATTCCAGGACTTGGCACCAATGCCGCGAAATCGATCGTTGCAGCAAGGGCAGAGGGTGAATTCCTGTCGAAGGAAGATTTGCAGCAGCGCGGGCGCGTCTCAAAAACAATCATCGAGTATATGGATGATCACGGTTGCCTAGAGGGAATGCCTGATGCCAATCAGCTGTCCTTGTTCTAGTCAGTTGCGCCGCACCGCTAAGCATGGTATTATTGTAATAACATTTACTGATAGCTCTGTCGCAGAAGAGTGGGTTCTCCCGCTCTTTTCTGTTTGTTATGGCATATTATTGGCAGGAGGCATTTTATGAGCAAAATTACAGAACAAATTGAAGCAATGGCACAACCAATCGTCGATGAACTGGAACTTGAGCTAGTCGATGTCGAGTTTGTGAAAGAAGGCAAGAACTGGTTCTTGCGCGTCTATGTGGACAATCCACAAGAGCCGATCGATATCGATCAATGCGCAATTGTCAGCGAGCGTTTAAGCGAAGAGTTGGACGCAACTGATCCAATCGAGCAGAACTATTTCCTGGAAGTCTCATCACCAGGAGCGGAACGTCCGTTGAAGAAAGAGAAGGATTTCGAAAAAGCTTTGGAAAACTTCATCTACATCAAAACGTACGAACCGATTGAAGATGTCAAAGAATTCGAAGGTTATTTGAAGTCGTATGATGAAGAACAAGTAGAGATTGAGGTCAAAATCAAAACTCGCAGAAAAACCATCAGCATCCCGAGAAAGAAAATTGCCGTGATTCGTTTGGCAATCGATTTTTCTGCAAGCTGAATAGAAGAATTTAGGAGTGAATAACATGAGCAGTGAGCTATTGGATGCTTTAGAAGTGTTGGAGAAACAAAAAGGAATTTCGCGAGATGTGTTGATCGAAGCGATCGAAGCAGCGCTTGTCACCGCTTATAAACGCAATTTCAACCAAGCGCAAAACGTCCGTGTCGATTTAAACTTAGATACGGGGACGATGCTGGTTTATTCGCGCAAAGATGTCGTTGAAGAAGTCGAAGATGACCGCTTGCAGATTTCATTGGAAGATGCGCATGCATTGAACCCGGTTTATGAAATTGGCGATATTGTAGAAGAAGAAGTTACACCGCGTAATTTCGGCCGCATTGCTGCACAAACAGCAAAACAAGTTGTCACGCAGCGTGTACGTGAAGCCGAACGCGGATTGATTTTTGAAGAATATGTGGACCGTGCAGATGACATCGTCAACGGCATCGTAGAACGCATGGATGCCCGCAATTTGTATGTCGGTCTTGGGAAAGTCGAAGCGGTATTGCCGCAGACAGAACAAATGCCTAACGAAAACTACCAGCCGCATGACCGCATCAAAGTCTATATCACTAAAGTTGAACGGACAACACGTGGCCCGCAAGTATTCGTTTCACGGACACATCCAGGGCTTTTACGCCGTTTGTTTGAAAACGAAGTGCCTGAAATTTACGACGGCATTGTAGAAATCAAATCGATTGCCCGTGAAGCGGGAGACCGTTCGAAAATCTCTGTCCATGCGACGGATGAAGAAGTAGATCCAGTGGGCTCATGCGTCGGTTCAAGAGGCGGCCGTGTACAAACCATCGTCAATGAATTGGGCGGCGAGAAAATCGACATCGTGGAATGGTCGGAAGATCCGGTTGTTTTTGTCGCAAATGCACTCAGCCCGTCTAAAGTATTGGACGTGCAAGTGAGCGATGACGATAAATCGACAACAGTCGTCGTTCCTGATTACCAATTGTCTCTTGCAATCGGCAAGCGCGGGCAAAACGCGCGTTTGGCAGCGAAATTGACAGGTTGGAAAATCGATATCAAGAGTGAAACGGATGCCCGTGAACTGGGAATTTATCCGTCTGCTGAGTCAGCTTCTGCCGATACAAGCGCAGATGAAGATGCGGATGGCTTTGATTTTTACGACGAAGAAGAATAAGCTGAGAAGGTGATATCCGTTGGCTATGCAAAAGAAGATTCCACTAAGAAAATGCGTCGCAACTGGTGAAATGCTTCCGAAAAAGGACATGATTCGCGTAGTACGCTCCAAAGAAGGAGACATGTTCGTCGACCTGACAGGTAAAAAATCAGGAAGAGGCGCTTATGTTTCCAAATCGGAAGATGCCATCGAACTAGCGCGTAAAAAGAAGGTATTGGACAAGCAACTTGAAGTGAAAGTTCCAAGCGAAATTTACGAAGAGCTCGTCCATGCCGTACGCAGAGAGCAGCTGAAATCATGAATAAAGAAAAAATCCTGCAGTTTTTGGGACTTGCCACGCGGGCACGCAAATTGGTCACCGGCGAAGAATTGGTGATTAGCGAAGTGCGGCGCGGCAATGCAAAATTGGTCATCGTGGCTGAAGATGCATCCGAAAACACGAGAAAAAAACTGCATGATAAATGCAATTCCTATAATGTTCCAGTGCGCATAGGCGCGAGTCGCTATGAAATTGGCCATGCTATAGGAAAAGAAGCACGCGTCGTTCTGGCGATTACCGATAACGGTTTTGCCAAGAAAATGACGAGCTTGTTTGATGAAAACTAACCGGGGGTGAGCAGATGACCAAAATTCGAGTACATGAATACGCTAAAAAAGTAAATAAACCGAGCAAAGATATCATCGATGAATTGTCGAAAATGAACATCAAAGTCAATAATCATATGGCAACACTAGAAGATACTGCTGTGACGAAATTGGACGGCATTTATAAAAAACCTGCACAAGGAAACCGTGCACAAGGTTCACAATCCCGCCCGCAAGGCCAAAACCAGCGCCGCGGTCAAAGTGGACAAGGCAGCCAAGGTGGGCAAAGCCGTCCTCAAGGCGGTCAAGGCCAGAACCGTACAGGTAGCCAAGGCGGCCAAAACCGCACACAGGGTGGTCAAAACCGTTCACAATCGTCGCAGCAAGGCACAGGAACAGGAGCGAACGCTCAAGCAGGCCGCGGATCAAACTTTACGCCAAAAGCCGCTAAACCAGCTCCAGGACCAGGCCAACGCGGCCGTTCTGGTGGACCAGGCCGAGGCGGCCAAAACCGCAATCGTAAAGGCAAACAGCAGCGTCCGGTAAACCCGATGCCGCCAATGCCGAAACGCGAAAAAGAATTGCCGTCAAAAATCACATTCAGTGAATCGTTGACTGTAGGCGATTTGGCGAAAAAACTAGGCCGCGAGCCTTCAGAAATCATCAAAAAATTGTTCATGCTCGGCGTTATGGCAACGATCAACCAAGAGTTGGATAAAGATGCCATTGAACTCGTCTGTGCAGAATACGATGTAGAAGTAGAAGAAGAGATCTTGATCGACAAAACAGATTTGGAAGTCTACTTCGAACCTGAAGAAGAAGCCAAAAAAGAAGAACGTCCATCTGTCGTTACGATCATGGGCCACGTTGACCACGGGAAAACGACTTTGCTGGATTCAATCCGTCACACGAAAGTCACTGCTGGAGAAGCAGGCGGAATCACACAGCATATTGGTGCGTACCAAGTCGAAGAAGATGGCAAGAAAATCACGTTCCTCGATACACCAGGACACGCAGCATTCACAACCATGCGTGCTCGCGGTGCGAAGGTAACTGATATCGCGATTATCGTCGTAGCTGCTGATGACGGCGTAATGCCACAAACAGTAGAAGCAATCAACCACGCAAAAGCGGCTGAAGTTCCGATCATCATCGCAGTCAACAAAATGGACAAACCGTCTGCTAACCCAGACCGCGTTATGCAGGAATTGACCGAGCATGGCTTGGTACCTGAAGCATGGGGTGGCGAGACCATTTTCGTGCCGCTTTCCGCTTTGAACGGAGAAGGTATTGATACATTGCTTGAAATGATCTTGCTTGTTTCTGAAGTTGGAGAACTAAAAGCGAATCCTGGCCGCCGTGCAATCGGTACGGTCATTGAAGCAGAACTCGACAAAGGCCGTGGATCGGTCGCGACATTGCTCGTACAAGATGGTACTTTGCATGTTGGAGACCCAATCGTTGTCGGCAATACATTCGGACGCGTCCGTGCGATGGTCAACGACCTTGGCCGCCGTGTGAAAACTGCTGGGCCTTCGACGCCAGTTGAAATTACCGGTCTAAGTGATGTGCCACAAGCAGGCGACCGTTTTGTTGTCTTTGAAGATGAGAAAACAGCCCGTCAAATCGGTGAAGCGCGCTCGGCTACTGCCTTACAGGAAATGCGTTCTGAAAAGAACCGCGTAACACTTGATAACTTGTTCGATCAATTGAAGCAAGGCGAAATGAAAGAGTTGAACTTGATCGTCAAAGCAGACGTTCAAGGAACAGTTGAAGCTATGGCTGCTTCTCTCTTGAAAATCGATGTAGAAGGCGTTAACGTAAAAGTCATCCACACGGGTGCTGGAGCAATCACAGAATCTGATGTATCCCTAGCGGCAGCTTCTAATGCCATCATCATCGGCTTTAACGTACGCCCGGATGTCAACGCCAAGCGTGCAGCAGATGCAGAAGGCGTCGATATTCGCTTGCACCGCATCATCTACAAAGTAATCGAAGAAATCGAAGCCGCAATGAAAGGCCTCTTGGACCCAGAATTCGAAGAGAAAATCATCGGCCAAGCAGAAATCCGCAGCACCTTCAAAGTATCTAAAGTCGGAACGATTGCCGGAAGCTATGTAACAGAAGGCAAAATTACACGCGATAGCGGCGTGCGTGTCATCCGTGATGGCATTGTCGTCTTCGAAGGCGAAATCGATACATTGAAACGCTTTAAGGATGACGCAAAAGAAGTTGCCAAAGGCTATGAATGTGGTGTGACGATCAAAAACTTCAACGATGTCAAAGAAGGCGACATCATCGAAGCTTACATCATGGAAGAAATCGAAAGAAAATGATCCTTTCAATGGAATGCGAGTTTTTTATCCCGACCGCGCATTCATTGAAAGATAAACGGGCCATCGTCAAAAGCATGGTGACCCGTACGAAACAGAGATTCAATGTGTCGGCGGCGGAAGTCGATCATCAGGAAGTTTGGCAGCGCACGCGCCTCGCATTTGTCACGGTCTCTTCTTCAAAAGAAGCAGCGGAACGTGAAATGGCTCATGTGCTGCGCTTTCTTGAAAGCAATCCGTCGTGGGAATGCATGGAAATAGAGAACGAATATTTGTAAGAACGGAGTGGATTCGAAATGTCATCAATGCGCTCGAATCGTGTAGCTGAGCAGATGAAAAAAGAGCTTGGCGAAATTATCGGCAGAAAATTGAAAGATCCACGCATCGGCTTTGTCACAGTGACAGATGTCGAAGTGACGGGCGACCTACAGCAGGCAACCGTCTACATCAGCGTGTTGGGCGACGACAAAGAGAAAGAGCAAACCTTGCTCGGCCTTGCCAAGTCTAAAGGATTCATTCGCTCGGAAATCGGGCAACGAATCCGCCTGCGCAAAACTCCCGAATTGGCGTTTGAAATCGATTCGTCTGTCGCGTACGGCAATCGGATTGAATCATTGCTGCGGGATATCAAAGATCCAACAGAAGAATAAACCGAAAGCCTGCCCGTCTATTTTTAGACAGCAGGCTTTTTTCTACATAGTACCGATCGGTGTGACAGCCGATAAAGAAAGGGGTATTGGCCATGGAACCGAATGGAATTCTTCCGTTATGGAAAGAACCAGGCATGACATCACACGACTGCGTTTTCCGACTGCGAAAAATCCTGAAAACGAAAAAGGTCGGTCATACCGGAACGCTCGATCCGCAAGTGGATGGCGTTTTGCCGATTTGTTTAGGGCGGTCGACCAAAGTGGCCGAATACATCACAGATCAAGGAAAAACGTATGAAGCACAAGTATCAATTGGCTTTTCCACAGAAACAGAAGACGCGGAAGGGGCAATCGTCGAGCAAGACAGCAGTGACAAGGAAATAACGCGCAAGCAATTGGAAACGGTGTTGGCAAGCTTGACGGGCGATATAGAACAGATTCCACCGATGTATTCGGCGGTCAAAGTGAACGGCAGAAAGCTTTACGAATATGCCCGTAAAGGGGAACAAGTAGAACGTCCGGTACGCACGGTACACATTGACTCGATTGAATTATTGGACGAGGCAACCGCGTGGAGAGGGCAGAACATCCAGTTCCGCATCCGTATCCGTTGCGGCAAAGGGACTTACATTCGAACGCTCGCTGTCCAAATCGGTGAAGCGCTCGGGTATCCAGCACATATGTCACAGCTAACGCGCACACAATCCGGCAGTTTTACAAAAGAACAATGTGTGACGCTTGCCGAAGTAGAGGAAATTGCGCAAAATGGGGATATCGATTCTATTTTGCAGCCATTGTCATATGGCTTGAGTATTTTCCCTTTTGAGGAAATTGCAGCGGATTTGCTGTTCAGCATCAAGAATGGACAAGTGCTCGAAGCACATCCAATCTTGAAAACGGAACCGTTTGTCGTTTTCACCTATCATGGCAAACCAGCAGCGTTATACAAAAGGCATCCTGAAAAGGCTGGCAAAATGAAACCCGAAAAAATGTTTGGATTTCCTCCAACGGACGAGGTGTAATATGAAAATCATTCACTTGAGTTATCCTCACGACATGAAAGCACAAGAACATGGGCCATTGTCCATGGCGATCGGTTTTTTTGACGGCGTTCACAAGGGGCATCAGCGAGTGATCGGAACGGCTATAGACAAAGCGCGATCAACTGGGATGAAGTCGGCTGTTATGACCTTCGATCCACATCCATCGCTCGTACTCGGCGGCCGGAAAGAAGAAGTGTTTTATATCACGCCACTTAGCCAGAAAATGGACATTTTGCAGGAGATGGGTGTAGATATTTGTTATATCGTCCGCTTCACTTCCCAATTCGCTCAACTGTCGCCTGAACAATTCGTCGAGCATTTCATTGACGGCTTAGGCGTTAAGGAAGTCGTTGCCGGATTTGATTTTTCTTTCGGTAATAAAGGCGGCGGAGATATGGAATTGATGCAGTCGATCGGCCGTGAACGTTATAAGGTCACCACGGTCGGCAAAATCGAAGCGCAAGATGAAAAAATCAGTTCGACGCGCATTCGCCATTTATTAAAAGATGGAATGGTGGAATCGGTCCATCAATTGCTCGGCAGGCCTTACCGAATTTCCGGAACTGTCGTAAATGGCGACAAACGCGGGCGGACAATCGGTTTTCCAACCGCCAATGTCGAACCGGAACTTGGCACATTCGTTCCAAAACGGGGTGTCTACGCCGTCCGGATCGAAGTGCAAGGCATGTATTATAATGGTGTTTGCAATGTCGGATACAAGCCGACATTCAACAATCCGGATGTTAAAAACTTAGTTATCGAAGTCCATATTCTCGATTTTGATACGTCTATTTACGGCGAAAAAGTCATTGTCGAATGGCATAAACGCATTCGAGATGAGCAGAGATTTTCAGGTATCGATGAATTGAAAGAACAAATCGGACTGGATAAAGAGACTGCTACGCAATATTTCAAAGTATAAGTAGGACAGTTGATTTCAAGAAATCACTGTGCTATGATATCAAAGTACTGAACGTACTAACCATTGCTTGGCACATCGAATCACCAACGTTTGCTAGGTAATAGGGGCTATCAGAGATTAGGAGGTGGAACAGCATGGCAATCACACAAGAACGTAAAAATGAATTGATCAATGAATACAAAGTGCATGACACTGATACTGGTTCTCCAGAAATTCAGATCGCCATTCTTACAGAAGACATCAACAACTTGAACGAGCACTTGCGTACCCACAAGAAAGATCACCATTCACGTCGTGGTCTATTCAAAATGGTTGGACGCCGTCGTAACTTGCTTAAATACCTACGCGAGAACGATGTACAACGCTACCGTGAGTTAATCGGAAGACTTGGCCTACGCCGATAATAGCAAGCAGAGAAAGCGGGATTCGTCCCGCTTTTTCTTTATGCTTAAAACATATCATTGAATCGCACTTGATGTGCTTTTTTGATACACTATTGAAAGATACATACTACAACGAAACACAGTAAGAGAGGAGCTCGACTATGGAGCAAACAAAAAAAACCTATTCATTTGACTGGGCTGGCCGCGAACTAAAGGTCGAAGTCGGTCAACTGGCTAAACAAGCGAACGGAGCGGCGTTAATCCGTTACGGCGATACAGCAGTACTATCCACTGCTACGGCATCAAAATCACCAAAACCTTTGGATTTCTTTCCGCTTACGGTGAACTATGAAGAGCGCCAATACGCTGTCGGGAAAATCCCGGGTGGATTCATCAAACGCGAAGGGCGCCCGTCTGAAAAAGCGACTTTGATCAGCCGCTTGATTGACCGTCCATTGCGTCCGCTATTCCCTGACGGTTTCCGCAACGAGGTACAAGTCATTTCCATGGTTATGTCAGTCGATCAGGACTGCCCATCTGAAATGGCTGCGATGTTTGGATCGTCACTCGCTTTGATGATTTCAGATATTCCATTCGATGGCCCAATCGCAGGCGTCATCGTCGGCATGATTGATGGCGAGTACGTTATCAACCCGACAGGCGAACAACTGGAGAAAAGCTCAATCAACTTGACGGTTGCCGGTACAAAAGACGCCATCAATATGGTAGAAGCCGGTGCGAAAGAAGTGTCTGAAGAGGCTATTCTTGAAGCGATCATGTTCGGCCACGAAGAAATCAAGAAATTGATCGCTTTCCAAGAAGAAATCGCTGCAGAAGTGGCTAAAGAGAAATCGGCAGTCCAATTATACGAATTGGATGCGGACTTGACGGCTGAACTGAAAACGGCTGTGGAACAAGACATGAATGCAGCTGTTCAAGTAAACGAAAAGCAAGCGCGCAATGAAGCCATTGCCGCTGTTCGCGAACGTGCGCTTGAAGCCTATGCAGATTCAGAAGACGATATTAAAAAGCAAGCGGGCCAAGTGCTCGATAAAATGGTTAAAGATGAAGTCCGCCGTCTGATCACGGACGAAAAAATCCGTCCAGACGGTCGCGGCCCATCCGAGATCCGCGCACTTTCTTCTGAAGTCGGCGTTCTTGCACGTACTCACGGTTCTGGCCTTTTCACGCGCGGCCAAACGCAGGCAATGAGCATCTGTACCCTTGGCGCACTTGGTGATGTTCAAATCATCGATGGCCTTGGCTTGGAAGAGACGAAGCGGTTTATGCACCATTACAATTTCCCGTTGTTCTCTGTCGGGGAAACTGGCTTCTTGCGCGGCCCTGGCCGTCGCGAAATCGGCCACGGGGCACTAGGCGAACGGGCTCTTGAAGCGGTTATTCCAAATGAAAAAGATTTCCCTTATACGATTCGACTCGTTTCCGAAGTGTTGGAATCGAACGGTTCAACATCGCAAGCAAGTATCTGTGCTTCGACTTTGGCGATGATGGACGCGGGTGTACCGATTAAAGCACCGGTTGCCGGCATTGCAATGGGCCTTGTGAAAAAAGGCGAGAACTATACGGTTCTGTCTGACATCCAAGGAATGGAAGACCATCTCGGCGATATGGACTTTAAAGTTGCCGGAACAGCAGATGGTGTCACTGCCCTTCAAATGGATATTAAAATTGACGGCTTGTCCCGTGAAATTCTCGAAGAAGCATTAACACAAGCGAAAATCGGGCGTCTGCACATTTTGGAGTCGATGATTGCGACAATCAACACACCGCGCACGACATTGTCCAAATTTGCGCCGAAGATTATCATGGTGAAGATCAATCCAGACAAAATCCGCGACGTCATCGGACCGGGCGGCAAAGTCATCAATAAAATCATCGATGAAACGGGCGTTAAGATCGATACCGAACAAGATGGTACGATTTTCATTTCTTCTGTTGATGAAGAAATGAACGCTAAAGCGAAAGCGATGATCGAAAACATCGTGCGCGAAGCAAAAGTCGGCGAATATTACGAGGGCGCCGTTAAGCGCATCGAAAAATTCGGCGCATTCGTTGAGTTGTTCCCAGGAAAAGACGGCCTTCTCCACATTTCAGAAATCCAGGAAGAACGGACAAAAGAAGTGGAAGATGTCTTGAAAATGGGCGATGTTGTGAAAGTAAAAGTTATCGAAATCGATCGTCAAGGACGCGTTAATTTGTCCCGTAAAACGGTTTTGAAAGAAGAAAAAGAAGCAGCTGAAAAGGCATAAAACGTTAAATAAAAAAATGGGAAAATTGCCGGTGGCATTCGCCGGCAATTTTTTTCATATCCAGGAGGGCTTTTAATGGTTACCACATATACTTGCCAAAATGGCTTGCGCATCGTTTCTGAACACATCCCGCATTTTCGTTCCGTGGCGGTCGGCGTATTCGTCAATACGGGATCACGCGATGAGCGGCCGGAAGAAAACGGCATCACGCATTTTATCGAACACTTGTTGTTCAAAGGCACAGAGAAACGCAGCGCCAAGGATATTGCACGTGAATTCGATCGCGTCGGCGGCGATTTGAACGCCTACACTTCAAAGGAATATACATGCTATTACGCTAAAGTGCTTGATCATCATGCGCCACTCGCGGTTGAAGTATTGGCCGATATGTTCTTCAATTCGGTGATGGACCCTGTGGAAATCGATAAAGAACGGCTCGTTGTTAAAGAGGAAATCAGCATGACCGAAGATATGGCGGACGATGATGTCCATGAACAATTATGGCGTGTCATGTATCCAGATAATGCAATTGGCGCACCGATCTTAGGCACCAACGAAACGCTGGACCGCTTCTCAAGACAGCAGATCTTGGATTATATGGAACGCCACTATACCCCGTCGAACACAGTCATTTCTGTAGCTGGCCATATCGACGACAAGTTGCTGAGCCAAATTGAATCGTTATTCGGCTCGTTCGAGCGCAAAAGTCCGGATAATGCCCACGTCTTGCCACTGTTTGTGCCTGGTCAATCGATCAAGCATAAAGAAACCGAGCAAGCCCATATCTGCCTTGGGTATCCTGGATTGTCGCTGCAGGACGATCAATTGTTTTCGCTTGCGGTACTGAACAATATCATCGGCGGTTCGATGTCATCTCGGCTGTTCCAGGAAATTCGCGAAGACCGCGGCCTTGCCTATTCCGTTTACTCGTATCATTCTGCCTACTCCGATCACGGCACGCTAGCGATCTACGGGGGAACTGCCGATCATCAAGTCGGGGAAGTGGAGGAGTTGATTCGCACATCGCTTCAGCGCATGCGAGAAGGCGATATTAGCGAGTTGGAAATTTCGGATTCCCGCGAGCAGTTAAAAGGCAATTTGCTGCTTGGCCTCGAAAGCACAGGATCCCGCATGAGCCGCAACGGAAAATACGAATTGCTTCACGGCAAGCACCAGTCCGCAGATGACATCATTCGCTTGATTGATGGGGTCGAACGGGATCACGTCCTTGATTTGATGCAATTAACTGCTGCTGCACCCGCTGTCTCCATCATCCGTTCACAATGAAAGACGAATCGCGACATTTTGTCCCGCTAAAGCGTTAAATTGTGATACAATAACGCAAATTAGTTAAGAAGGAGAGAGTCGAGTGAAAACCTATAATGTAGCGATCATGGGCGCAACCGGTGCTGTCGGCCAGCAAATGAAAGACCAGCTGGAAAAGCGCAACTTCCCTGTCGGGGATATCAAATTCCTGTCTTCTGCCCGCTCTGCCGGCAAAGAAATCAACTTTAATGGACAAACTTACACCGTAGAAGAAGCGGTGCCAGAATCGTTTGAGGGAGTCGACATCGCTCTGTTCAGCGCAGGGGGCAGCATCTCAGAGAAATTTGCGCCTGAAGCTGTGAAACGCGGCGCAGTCGTGGTCGACAATACAAGTGCCTTCCGCATGAATGAAGATGTGCCGCTCGTCGTCCCTGAAGTGAACAAATCAGCGCTAAAAGGCCATTCCGGCGTCATAGCCAACCCGAATTGCTCGACCATCCAAATGGTGTGCGCATTGCAGCCGCTAAAAGAGCAATTCGGCTTGCAAAAAATTATTGTTTCCACCTACCAAGCGGTGTCAGGTGCCGGGATCGATGCCATCAACGAATTGAAAGATCAATCAGCGGATTTTGATAACGCTGCGACGGCCGAAGCGAAAGTCTTACCTGTAAAATCAGCCGATCGCCATTATCCGATCGCTTTTAATGCAGTGCCGCAAATCGATCAATTCGCTGATAACGGCTATACGCTCGAAGAAATGAAGATGATCAACGAAACCAAAAAGATCATGAGTGACCAAAGCTTGGCGGTCGCGGCGACTTGTGTAAGGCTGCCAGTCGTCACAGGACATTCCGAATCTGTCTACGTCGAATTGGGCGATGCACCGTCCGTCCAACAAGTGAGAGAGGCGCTAAGTGGTGCGCCAGGCGTTGTCTTGCAGGACGATCCTGCCAATCAGGAATACCCGATGCCTTTGATGGCAGCTGGGAAAGATGAAGTATTTGTCGGCCGCATCCGCAAAGACCTCGACAACCCGAACGGCTATCATTTATGGGTCGTTTCCGATAACTTGATCAAAGGCGCCGCGTTGAATTCGGTGCAAATTGCTGAAGCGCTTATTGAAGAACAATTGCTGTAAGCTGGTAACCAATCGTTCTGCCTCGATTAACGACCAGCGCGAGTAAAACCCATAGCCATCCGCCGATCGCAGAAAGTCGTTTTCTTTCTGACACAGGCGGGTGGCTTTTTTTTGCGAGCGACCACTTTAGCTGCTGGAGCAGAAGGTGGAGGGTAGGGATTATTTTTTCTTTGGACTGTTACCGGTGATTACCGTATAATGAAATCTATGGATCTGTACGGGTGAAATATTTTTAGGAGGAAATCAATTGAGTAAAATTAAAAACGAAGTCATTAGAGTCATTCCGCTTGGCGGAGTAGGAGAAATCGGCAAAGCCATGTACGTCATCGATATCGATGATGACTTGTTTGTTGTCGACAGCGGGTTGATGTTCCCGGAAGATGAGATGCTTGGCGTCGACATCGTCATTCCGGACGTCACTTATCTTGAAGAAAACAAAGACCGTGTGAAAGGGATCTTCCTGACGCATGGCCACGAGGATGCAATCGGGTCGATTGCTTATCTATTAAAGAAAGTCCAAGCGCCGGTTTATGGCTCGAAGCTGACCATTGCGCTTGCTAAAGAGCACGTAAAAGAGCTTGGCTCGCTCAAACATCATAAATTCTTTGAAGTCACCAATAAGAGCCGCATGAATTTTGACAAAACACACGTCACCTTTTTCCATACGACACACAGCATTCCAGATGCACTCGGAATTGTTTTCCATACATCAGAAGGCGCGATTGTCCATACTGGGGAATTCAAATTTGACCAGTCGATGCAAGGCAGCTACCGCCCGGATTATGCCAAAATGGCAAAACTCGGTGAAGACGGGGTATTGATGCTCTTGTCGGATTCCACTGAAGCGGAACGCCCAGGCTACACGACGTCTGAGACAGTCGTAGCTGACCATATCTTGACGGCATTCCACCAAGCGCCGGGCCGAATTCTTGTATCGCTTTATTCATCCAACTTCATCCGCATCCAGCAAGTGTTCGACATTGCGCAACAAACCGGTAAAAAAGTAGCTGTCATCGGCAAAAGCCTAGAGAAGAGCTATGAAGTCGGCTTGCGCCTTGGTTATCTTGAAGTGGATGAAGAGACCGTCATTTCTCTGAAAGATATGGAAAAATACAACGATGATGAAGTGGTCATCATCGTAACAGGCAACCAAGGTGAACCGTTAGAAGCGCTTGACAAAATGGTCAGACGCCAGCATAAAGACGTGCGCATTAACGAAACGGATACGGTGTTGATCACGTTCACGCCGTCGCCAGGCATGGAAGTGCCAATGTTCCAGACGATGAACAAATTGGCTAAAGCTGGCGCGAAAGTATTGACGTCTAATAAGAAAGTCCACGTTTCCGGGCACGGCAGCCAGGAAGACTTAAAAATGATGCTGAACTTGATGAAGCCGAAGTATTTCGTGCCGATTCAAGGAGAATATAAAATGCTCATTGCTCATTCCAAGTTGGCTCAGCAGGTCGGAATCGCAAAATCGGATATCTTCATTGCCGATAAAGGCGATATCGTCGAATACAGAAAAGAGAAAGTCCGCATGAGCGGCCGTGTGACGACAGGCAATGTCTTGATCGATGGAATCGGCATCGGGGACGTCGGCAATATCGTCCTGCGTGACCGCAAGCTCTTGTCGCAGGATGGAATCTTTATTATCGTCGTTACCTTGAACCGTAAGGAAAAACGCATTGCATCAGGTCCTGAAATCATTTCCAGAGGTTTTGTCTATGTCCGCGAGTCGGAGCAATTGCTTGAGGAGTCGAGTCAATTGGTGCGCAAAGTCGTCGATAAATACGTGACGCGCGATGCATTTGAATGGAACAATATCAAACAGGAAATCCGCGATACGCTGAATTCGTATCTGTACCAGCAAACGAAGCGACGTCCGATGATCATTCCAATCATCATGGAATACTAAGAATACAAGTAAAGGGATTCCATACCGATGTTATCGGCAGGAATCCTTTTTCATTACGTAAGAAAAGAGGGAATCTCATGGCGCCAAGCCGTACGACTAAAAAACCTAGCGCTAAGCCGCGGACCAAACCACGCACCAAACCAAAAGCTAAACCAAGAACAAAAAAGAAACGGCAACCAGTGCCGATGATCGCTTATGAAGTAACGGGGCTTATCATGATCGGCATCGCGATCTTAATGGTCTTCCGTCTCGGGTTAATCGGCCGCATGTTCAACAATATGGCAGAGTATCTGTTCGGCTATCTGGCCTTTCTTGCACCCTTGGCATTGACGGCAATAGCTCTACATATCATGGTCAAGCGAGGATTGCCGAAAATCCGTGCAAAAATTGCCGCAGGATCGCTGTTTTTGTTTGCGGGCGCTTTGTTGATCAGCCATTTAATCTGGTCGGCAAGTTCTATCCTGCCGATCACTTCGGCAAACGTCATGTCGGAAACTTCTAAAATGACGCAGATGACGGGAACGCTCTGGGGCAATTATGAAGCGACAGGCGGCGGCTTTTTCGGCGCGGTATTGTATGCGCTGCTCCACGTCCTGTTTGCCACTGCCGGGACATGGGTGATTGCCATCATCTTGCTGTCGATTGGTGCCATTATCTTAACAGGCAAAACAGCTGCCCCGGTTATTGCAGAGCGCTTGCCAGCAGTCGGCGAAGCAATGAAATCTTTGGCAATACGTTTTAAACCGGAACAAAAACCGGCGAAAAAACAGCCGCGCAAGAAAAATGCCCCTGAAAAGGTATTGGAAATGAACGAACAACTCGCTTATGACGATGCATTAGAAGAAACAGAGACAACGTTGGTTTTTGATCAAGAAACCGAGCGGGAAACAGAAGACGACGCTGAAAAAGAACCAATCATTTCAGCCTTTACTGAAAAGGTCAAGCCGAAGTCCAAAGAGGCGGAAAATGAAAAAGTGGCCACTGAGCCTTCTGAAGAAACCCGCCGCGTTGACCCTGAAACGGGTGAAATCCTTAAAGAGCCAGTGATGTCGATGAAAGAAGAAGCGGAAAACGAAGATTATTCCTTGCCGCCGATCGATTTATTGACATTGCCGCCACATAGCGACCAAAGCGGGGAATATTCGGGCATTCAAAAAAATGCCAAGAAACTCGAAAAAACCTTCCAAAGTTTTGGTGTCCGTGCAAAAGTGACGCAAGTCCATATGGGGCCGGCTGTTACAAAATATGAAGTGTTGCCGGACGTCGGTGTGAAAGTCAGCAAAATTGTCAGTCTCCACGACGATTTAGCTTTGGCGCTTGCAGCGCGGGATATCCGCATCGAAGCGCCGATTCCTGGAAAATCGGCAATCGGAATTGAAGTGCCGAATACGGAAGTGGCAGTCGTAAGCTTGAGAGAAGTACTGGACTCTGAAGAAAACAATCGCCCCAATTCGAAGCTCTTATTCGGCCTTGGACGCGATGTTACGGGCCAGGCAGTCATGACAGAACTCAATAAAATGCCCCATTTGCTCGTAGCAGGATCGACAGGCAGCGGGAAATCCGTTTGCATCAACGGCATCATCACGAGCATCATCATGCGCGCCAAGCCGCACGAAGTAAAAATGATGATGATTGACCCAAAAATGGTCGAACTGAATGTCTATAACGGAATACCGCATCTGCTCGCGCCAGTTGTCACGGATCCGCGCAAAGCGGCGCAAGCCTTGAAGAAAATCGTTTCGGAAATGGAGCGGCGCTATGAGCTGTTTTCCCATACCGGCACCCGCAATATCGAAGGTTATAACGATTATGTCGATACATTTAACGCAGAAAATGACGACAAGCATCCCAAATTGCCATTCATTGTCGTCATCGTCGATGAGTTAGCAGATTTGATGATGGTCGCATCGAACGAAGTCGAAGACGCCATCACCAGGCTCGCTCAAATGGCGCGTGCGGCAGGCATTCATTTGATCATCGCGACGCAGCGCCCAAGTGTCAACGTCATCACCGGTGTTATCAAAGCAAATATTCCATCGCGCATTGCTTTTGCAGTATCGTCCGCCATTGACTCACGCACCATTTTGGATATGGGCGGGGCAGAGAAATTGCTCGGCCGTGGCGATATGCTATTCCTTGGGGCTGGGCAATCAAAGCCGGTCCGTGTACAGGGCGCATTTTTATCGGATGCCGAAGTAGAAAAAATCGTCGACTTCTCAATTGAACAGCAAAAAGCACAATATCAGGAAGACATGATCCCGTCTGATGTTGAAGAAGTGAGCATCGACCAGGAAACGGACGAGCTTTACGACGAAGCGGTGCAATTGGTGACCGAAATGCAGACCGCATCCGTGTCGATGCTGCAGCGCAGATTCCGCGTCGGCTATTCCAGAGCAGCACGAATCATAGACCAAATGGAGCAGCGCGGGGTGGTCGGCCCTTATGAAGGCAGTAAGCCACGTCATGTTCTGGTTCCTAAGCAGGACGATTATTGATCATTTACTAGCTGATTTGTGACAAAATGTTTAGTATTTGAGAAAACTTGTTTAGGAAAATTCGCAGAATTCGACAAATTGCTATTTATTTCACTACTATTAAATGGTATAGTAATTCTGATTAGTAGGAATGTTTTACATCAGATGTCTGATCTCTGTCATGGGTGGTGAATCGTATGACAATCAAATCGGATCACCGTGCATTGTATCTTCAAGTGATCGATCGAATGAAGCAGGATATTGCTTCGGGTATTTACAAAGAGAAAGAGAAATTGCCCTCTGAATTCGAGTTATCAAAATCACTTGGAGTGAGCCGTGCGACTCTACGCGAGGCGTTGCGGCTGTTGGAAGAAGATAATGTCATCGTCAGACGTCACGGTGTCGGAACGTTTGTCAATTCGAAACCGGTCTTTTCATCGGGCATTGAGGAATTGACAAGCATCTCGGATATGATCCGACGGGCGGGAATGGAACCTGGAGTGGTCTACTTGAGCACTTCAGAGTCCATTTGTTCTGAAGAAGATGTTAACCGCTTTCATTGCAATCCGGATGATTCTGTCATTTCCATTGAACGCGTCCGAACGGCTAATGGGGAGCCTGTCGTTTATTGCATCGACAAAGTTCCATCTGTCTATATGCCTGAAGATTTTCTCGGACGCAAAGAAAGCTCCATTTTCTCGGCGCTTGAAGAATCCGGCGATATCCGTATCTCGTATGCGGTCACTTTTATTGACCCAACGGGATATCACGAAGAGGCATCGCCGATCCTTGAATGCGATCCGGAAACTGCATTGCTTGTATTAAAACAGCATCATTACGATGAGAACGATCGGCTGGTGCTGTATTCAAAGAACTACTTCCGGGCTGATAAATTCAGTTTCCATGTAGTTCGCAAACGTCTGTAAACATCTGATTCCTGCTATTATCAAAAAAACCTTGGGGGTTATTACATTGATTAAACGTAAATTTGGCGTAGGTTTATCATTAATGCTGGCGGCTGGCGTTCTTGCAGCATGCGGAAGCGACGAAGATACTTCAAACGGCGGCGAGTCTGCTGAAGGCGGAGAAGGCACTGAAGAAGCAAGCGATTTTTCTGTAGCGATGGTTACGGATGTTGGAGGCGTTGATGACAAATCCTTTAACCAATCTGCATGGGAAGGCGTTCAGCAATTCGGTGAAGAAAATGGCCTTGAAAAGGGCGACGGTGGGTTTGATTACCTCCAGTCCGCTTCCGACGCTGATTACAACACCAACTTGAATAACTTGATCCGCCGTGACTTCGATGTCGTTTTCGGAATCGGCTTCTTGATGGAAGGCGCTGTCAAAGAAATTGCTGAACAGCAGCCAGATGCACAAATTGCCATTATCGATGCAGTAGTAGAAGCTCCAAATGTTGCAAGCGTTTTGTTTAAAGAACAAGAAGGCGCGTTCCTTGCAGGCGTTGCAGCAGCATTGATGACAGAAACGGATAAAATCGGTTTTGTCGGAGGCATGGAAATTCCGGTTATCGAACGTTTCGAAGCTGGTTTCCTCGAAGGGGTAAAAGCTGTTGACGATTCAATCGAAGTCGATGTTCAATACACAGGTGCTTTTGATAAAGCAGAATTAGGTAAAACAACTGCTAACCGCATGTACAGTGCTGGAGCAGATATCATTTTCCACGCAGCAGGCGGAACTGGAAACGGCGTATTCACAGAAGCTAAAGAGCGCATCGATTCTAACCCTGATGAAAAAGTATGGGTTATCGGCGTTGATGCTGACCAATACGAAGAAGGACAAGCTGGCGATGTAAACGTTACATTGACATCTGTCTTGAAACGTGTCGACACAGCCGTAATCAATATTTCTGAGCAAGCCATGAACGGGGAATTCCCAGGTGGCGAAACGGTCACTTACGGTTTGTCTGATGATGGAGTGGCGCTTGCCGATTCACGCGGTGCGATCCCAGAAGATGTGATGAGCCAGATCGAAGAATTCAAAGAGAAAGTCATCAGCGGAGAAATCGAAGTTCCGGAAACACTTTCTGAATAAGCTGTAGTCAAATACGGTCATCATAAAGACCGGGTATCCGGTCTTTATGATTTTTTTTCGCCTATTTTTCGAAAGATTAATAGATGAAAGGTTTCTGACAAATAGAAGCCTTTCATGTATTAATTCATTTAAAAAGAAATAACCAGTCTCCGAGGGAGTGAGAATCGTGGAATATGTTATTGAAATGCTGAATATCCGCAAAGAGTTCGGGAATTTTGTCGCCAACGACAACATCACCTTGCAACTTGAAAAAGGCGAAATTCATGCACTGCTCGGTGAAAATGGAGCAGGGAAATCCACCTTGATGAATGTTTTGTTTGGGTTATACCAACCAGAAGGCGGAGAAATTCGCGTCAGAGGAAAAAAAGTAGACATTGCCAACCCAAATGTAGCGAACGATCTTGGCATCGGCATGGTGCACCAACATTTTATGCTCGTCGAGAATTTCAGTGTCACTGAAAACATTATCCTCGGCAGTGAGCCGACAAAGATGGGTGTTACCAATAAAAAAGATGCTGCCCAAAAAGTAGCGGAATTATCGGAACAATATGGACTCAATGTCGACCCTTACGCCATCATCGAAGACATTTCAGTCGGTATGCAGCAACGTGTGGAAATCCTTAAAACTTTATACCGCGGAGCAGAGATCTTGATTTTCGATGAGCCGACAGCTTCACTGACGCCACAGGAAATTACAGAACTGATCCAAATCATGAAGCGTTTGATCGCAGAAGGCAAATCGATCATTTTGATCACGCATAAATTGAAAGAGATCATGGACGTTTCAGACCGCGTGACGGTCATCCGTAAAGGGCAAGGCATCGGCACGGTGACGACTTCAGAAACCAACCCGAATGATTTGGCAGCCTTGATGGTCGGACGCCAAGTAACGTTTAAAACTGAAAAAGGTCCTGCATATCCGAAAGAAGAAACCTTAACAGTCCAAGATCTCGTTGTGGAAGACTACCGTGGCATCGCTAAGGTGAAAAACTTGAATCTGACCGTTCGCAAAGGTGAAATTGTCGGAATTGCGGGAATCGACGGAAACGGACAGTCAGAATTGATCGAAGCGATTACAGGACTCAGAAAAGTCAAGAGTGGAAAAGTGTTGATCCATGGCAAGGACGTCACTGGAATGAAACCGCGTAAAGTAACAGAATCTGGCGTTGGCCATATTCCGCAAGACCGTCACAAACATGGCTTAGTACTCGATTTTCCGATTGGGCATAACATCGCCTTGCAAACCTATTACCAAGCGCCAATCTCAAAATCCGGGATTATGGACTATAACAAGATTACAGAAAAAGCACAGCAGATCATTAAAGATTACGATGTGCGTACGCAAGGGCCTCATGAACCTGCACGGGCATTGTCCGGCGGAAATCAACAAAAAGCGATCATTGGCCGTGAAGTAGACCGCAATCCAGACTTGCTCATTGCAGCCCTTCCGACTCGCGGATTGGACGTGGGTGCCATCGAATTTATCCATAGCCGCTTGATTGAGCAGCGTGATAATGGCAAAGCGGTCTTATTGATTTCATTTGAATTGGACGAAGTCATGAACGTCTCCGACCGCATCGCTGTTATTCATGACGGCGAAATCGTCGATGTGGTGATTCCTGAAGAAACGACTGAACAACAACTGGGTCTTCTTATGGCGGGCCATGCGGAAAAAGACAAGAAAGGCGGGAAGCACAGTGTCGAATAGAGTGACCAATTTGCTGGTCCCGATCGTTTCCGTCGTGCTCGGCCTGATTGTCGGAGCAATTATTATGCTCGTCAGCGGCTATAGCCCGATTGAAGGCTATGCAGCATTATGGAACGGTATTTTTGGAGACCTTTACACCATCGGCGAAACACTTCGCCAAATCACACCTTATTTATTGGCTGGTCTAGCGGTCGCATTCGCTTTCCGCTCAGGGCTCTTTAACATTGGAGTAGAAGGGCAATTGATCGTCGGTTGGTTCGCTGCCGCTTATGTTGGCGTAGCGGTTGAATTGCCAAAAATCATTCATTTGCCGCTGGCGATTATCGCAGCAGCTGTGGCAGGAGCTTTATGGGGCTTTGTTCCAGGGCTATTGAAAGCCAAGTTCCGCGTGCACGAAGTTATCGTGACGATTATGATGAACTATATCGCGCTTCACGTAACGAACGCCTTGATCAAGACCGTTTCAGAAGGCGGAGACCGAACAGAGCGGATTTTCGCCAGTGCCTCTCTTCGTTCCGAGTTCTTGGAGAATTTGACGGAATTTTCCCGTCTGCACCTTGGATTATTGCTGGCACTCATCATGGTTGGTGTCATGTGGTTGATCTTGGAAAAAACGACGCTTGGCTTCGAGTTGAAAGCAGTTGGCTTTAACCAGAATGCTTCTGAATACGCTGGGATGAACGTTAACAAAAACATCATTCTTGCGATGGTCATTTCGGGTGCGTTTGCTGGGCTTGCCGGTGCAATGGAAGCTCTTGGGACATTTGAATATGTCTCGTCTAAAGGCGGTTTCACAGGAATTGGCTTTGATGGCATCGCGGTTGCACTTCTCGGCATGAATACGCCGCTTGGTGTCGTGTTCGGCGCAACCTTGTTCGGTTCCTTGAAATACGGGGCATTGAACATGCCGAATGCTGCGGGCATTCCGATTGAAATTGTTGAAATTGTCATTGCCGTTATTATTTTCTTTGTAGCATCTGGCTATATCATTCGTTTGCTGCTGCTCCGAGCGGCCGGCAAAAAGAAGGAGGCGAAGTGATATGAGCTTTATGGATATCCTATATTTCATCGTCCCTTCAGCGATTTTCTATGCAGCACCACTTATTTTGGTCGCAATCGGCGGGGTGTTTTCTGAACGCTCCGGCGTAGTTAATATCGGCCTCGAAGGCTTGATGGTTATCGGCGCATTTGTCGGGATTTTGTTCAACTTGCTGTTTGCGGACACATTCGGCGGAATGACGCCATGGCTGGCATTAATTGCCGCGATGGTGGCGGCGCTTCTATTATCGCTGCTGCACGCTGTTGCATCGATTTCTTTCCGTGCTGACCAAGTTGTATCTGGCGTGGCCATTAACTTATTGGCAATCGCCCTTGCGCTTTACTTAGTAAAAAGCATTTTCGACAAAGGCCAGACGGATTTCATCAGTGAGCGTTTTGCGCGCTATAACGTTCCGTTTTTGTCCGATATTCCGGTCATCGGCCCATTGTTCTTCACTTCGGTCTACAACACATCGTTTTTTGCGATTGGCGTTGCGGTCCTAGCGTGGTTTGTCATCTATAAGACGCCGTTCGGCTTGCGCTTGCGTGCGGTCGGCGAGCATCCAATGGCAGCTGACACGATGGGAATCAACGTAACAAGAATGCGTTATGTGGCGGTTATGATTTCCGGGGCTTTGGCTGGAATCGGCGGCGCAATCTACGCGCAAACGATTACTGGTGACTTCGGTCACTCGACGATCAACGGCCAAGGGTTCATGGCACTTGCCGCGATGATCTTTGGAAAATGGCATCCGCTTGGCGCGATGGGCGCAGCTTTGTTCTTTGGCTTCGCACAATCGCTGAGCATCGTCGGTTCCTCGATTCCTTATATTCAGGAAATACCGAATGTCTTCTTGTTGATCCTTCCTTACGTCTTAACGATTTTTGCATTAGCCGGCTTTATCGGCCGTGCCAATGCTCCAAAGGCGAACGGAAAACCGTATATCAAAGGACAACGTTAAAAAAACTGCGCCGCAAATCAGCGGCTTCAAAACCGGCGGGAAAGCTCCCGCCGGTTTTTTGATGGCAAAATCTAAGGGCTATGATAGGGCCTCGAGAAATTGCTTCATTAAAGAAACGGTGCTTGCATGGATTTTATGAAGAATCCGTAAAAACTGAAAAATCCCTTAATATTCGCCCGCTTTTTTCCAGTGGTGCCTCCTGTTTCATTGCAATTAAAGGAAAAAGTCCGGTATAGTTAGTGTAAGAATCACGAGAGGGGATCCAATATGTTTGAAACCAATAAGATTGCACAAGGCGTCAATGTTCATGTACATCAAACGACGCAATTCAAAACAATAAATTTTTCGATCCGCTTCAAGGACCGGCTTACCGTGAAAAATGCTTCAGAGCGCGCGATCCTGGCGAATGTATTGCAACACAGCAACGAAATATACCCATCCCATACGGCATTACGCATGGTGCTGGATGATTTATACGGAACATCACTATACATAGATTCCACCAAACGCGGAGACGACCACATCGTCAATTTAAATGTCGAAACCGTTAATGATCAATATTTGTCGGATAAAGGCGTTCTCGAAAAAGTATTGAATTTGATGTATATCGCTTTATTCAAGCCGAATTTAGAGAACGGACTGTTCAAGGAAAGCATTTTCAAGCGTGAACAAGAGTCCATCGTTCAGCGCATCGAATCTATAATTGACGATAAAACCCGCTACGCACAGCAGCGCATGATGGAACTCGGACTTCCGGACCATCCCGCTTCAATCAACTCCAACGGATCGATTGAACAGGTGAAACAAGTGACGAATGAATCGCTTGTCGCGGCATATAAAAATATGCTGGAAACAAATGAAGTAGAAATTTATGTGGTAGGGGATGTTGCGCCAGAAGTGATCACTTCCCATATCCGCGATTATTTCCGTTTTTCTAACCGTAAGCAATTGCCAGAAAAAACACAAAGCCAATTACAAACACCCGAGCAGTCACGCGTGCTGGAATACGAGGATATGAAACAAGGGAAATTACATATGATGTTCTTCACGCCGGTCACTTTCCGCGATGAGGATTTCCCGGTCATGCAAGTGCTGAACGGGGTTTTTGGCGGCTACGCGCATTCGAAGTTGTTTGCCAATATCCGTGAAAAAGAAAGCATGGCATATTATGTCTCAAGTTCTTATGCTTCACAATTCGGTTTGATGTTCGTCCTGGCCGGAATCGACCGCAAACTCGAAGAAAAAGCAGTGTCGTTGATTCTCGATCAATTGAATGAAATCAAACAAGGGCACATTACCGATACCGAAGTAGAGCAAACCAAGGCATTACTGAGCAACCAATTAAAAGAAGCGCTCGATTCGGCGAGAGGCCAAATCGACATTTACGATCAATACATGGAGCTCGCAGAAGATTTCGAACCTGCTTATTTGATTGAACGGTGGGAAAAAGTGACAAAAGAGCAGATTGCGCAGGCAGCGAAGAACATGAGCCTGCAATTGACGTATTTCTTGTCTGGCAAGGAGGATGCAAGCGATGAATAAAATGGAATTCACTCAACTTGAAGAAACACTGTATCACGAGGAGCTACCGAACGGCTTGACGGTTTACATCCTGCCGAAGCGAGGGTTCTCCAAAACATATGCAACCTTCACAACTAAATATGGCTCGATCGACAACCATTTCGTGCCAATGGGTGAAACAGAAGCGGTTCAAGTACCAGATGGCATCGCCCATTTTCTGGAGCATAAAATGTTCGAAAAAGAGGAAGGCGATGTCTTCCAAGAGTTCAGCAAAAACGGCGCTTCCGCGAACGCGTTCACATCATTTACGCGAACAGCGTATTTATTTTCAGCAACAGGGCGCATTCAGGAAAACGTCACGACCTTGCTGGATTTTGTTCAAAGCCCTTATTTCACTGAACAGACGGTAGAAAAGGAAAAAGGCATCATTGCACAAGAAATTACGATGTACGACGACCAGCCGGACTGGCGCTTGTATTTTGGCATGATTGAAAATCTCTACCAAAATCATCCGGTCAAAATCGATATCGCGGGTACGGTCGAATCCATCCAACACATCACTGCAGAGCATTTATACACGTGCTACCAAACGTTTTACCATCCGTCGAACATGACCTTGTTCATTGTTGGAAACGTTGAACCTGAAAGCATGATGCAATTTGTCAAAGACAACCAGGAAGCAAAAACATTCGATGCGCCCGCGCCGATTGAGCGCATTTTCCCAGACGAGCCGAAACAAGCAGCCGTGCAGGAACGAACACTTGAAATGGCAGTCCAAAAGCCGAAAGTGTTTGTCGGCATCAAACCCGAGCGACTCGATCTATACGGCCCTGAAATGCTCAAACACGAATTGTCCGCACAACTTGCATATGAATTATTATTTGGCAGAACCTCGAAGTTTTACCATGAATCATACGAAAGTGGCTGGATCGATGAATCGTATTCGTTCGATTATTCACTCGAAAGTGGGTTTGGCTACGCGCTCATCGGAACAGATACCAATCACCCTGAAACGTTTGCAGAAGAAGTCAAAAAAACAATTCACCAAGCGGTAGAGAAATGGCCATTCGGTCAAGAAGACTTGGACCGTGTGCGCCGCAAGAAAATCGGCTTTTTCATGCGCGCGTTGAATTCGCCTGAATACATCGCCAACCAGTTTACGCAATACGCGTTTAATGGCATGAATCTTTTTGATGTCGTACCGGTGCTTGAACAGATCGAAGTGGCTGATTTACAAGAGGCCTTCGCTGCGGTCAGTGCGGAAAGCCAACAATCTGTCTTTACGATTAAATCACCGGAAAAACAACAGGCATGAAACGGTTTGCCTTAATCCTGGGTGCTTCAGGAGGCATCGGCAGTGCCATCGCAAGACAAATGGCAGACGATGGCTGGTCGCTTTACCTTCATTACCATAAAACGGAACTGGCAGCATTTGCAGACGAGCTCAGCGGTCGTTATACAGAGCAGGAATTCGTCATCGTCCAGGGCGATTTCATGAAAGATGGCGGGGCACAGCAAGTGGCAGATCAAATCTTTGACTGTTCGTGTATCGTTTGCGCCAGTGGCCATGCTCTCTACAGCTTATTGGAAGACACCAGTCCCGCTGATTTTGACGCTTTATGGCGCGCCCACGTGAAGAATCCGATTGATACGGTGCGCTTCGTGTCCCCTTATTTCAGGAGACATGCGAAATCTTACGTCATTTTCATCGCTTCGATCTGGGGCGAGACCGGCGCCTCGATGGAAACGGCTTATTCGGCCGCAAAGGGTGCGCAACTGGCATTCACGAAGGCATATGCCAAGGAAATGGCGCCATCAGGCACACGTGTCAATGCGGTATCGCCGGGATTGATCCGCACGAAAATGAACAACGAGTTAACGGCCGAAGAATGGCGGGAACTCGAAGAAGAGATACCGCTTGGGGCAGGATCTCCTGAAGATATTGCCCATACTGTCTCATTTTTAACCAGCGGCAAAGCGGATTATATCACCGGCCAGACGATCCGCGTCAATGGCGGCTGGCTCATCTGAATGCGGTACCTTTTCATCATTGTTAATGTAGGCTATCATAAAGGCAATGGCGGAGAATGATGAATGCAGGGGAAGGGTGAGTGGAGCATGAAAGAATGGTATTTTGAATACGAGATTCAAGTAAACCGCCCGGGCTTACTCGGGGACATCGCATCGCTGCTTGGGATGCTGCGTGTCAATATTGTTACCATCAACGGCGTAGATCAGGGGAGGCGCGGAATGCTGCTGCGTGCAGAACATGACGTGCAGATCGAACGTTTCGAACAGATCCTATCGACGATCGAAACGATTGCGGTGACGAAATTCCGTGAACCGAAGTTGCGGGACATTCTCGCCGTACGGCATGGCAGGTATATTCAGCGAGATGCTGATGACCGTAAAACCTTCCGCTTCGTGCGGGATGAACTTGGCTTGCTCGTCGACTTCATGGCGGAGATTTTCAAACAGGAAGGCCATAAACTGGTCGGACTGCGGGGAATGCCGCGTGTTGGCAAGACTGAGTCGATTGTTGCTGCTAGCGTCAGTGCCAACAAAAAATGGATTTTCCTGTCATCAACCATGATCAAACAAACCGTCCGTAATCAATTGATGGGCGATGAACACAACGACAACAATATTTTCATCCTAGACGGCATCGTCACGAGGCGTTCAGCTGATGAGCGGCATCTTCAGCTTGTGCGGGAAATGATGCGCATGCCAAACATTAAAGTGGTCGAGCATCCGGATAAATTTGTTGAGCATTCCGAATACAGCATCGATGATTTCGATTACATTATTGAATTGCGCCATCATCCAGAAGAAAAAATCACGTATGAAGTATTGGAAAAAAACACGTTTATGGACAATAAAGACCAGATGGATATGTTCGGCGACGGGTTCAATTTTTAACCGGGCAGGTGAAGACGATGGGACAATTGGGCAACAAGCTGAAGCAGGCAAGGCTTGACCAAGGCCTGAGTCTCGAACAGCTCAATGAGAGAACGAAAATCCAAAAGCATCATTTAGAAGAAATCGAAACAGGGAATTATTCAGCCATTCCAGGCGCTTTTTATGTGCGTGCTTTTATTAAACGTTATGCGCAAGCGGTCGGTTTGGATGGCGAAGCTTTGTTAAGGGAGCATCAAGGTGAATTGCCTGAAGAGCAACCGCAAGCATCTCCTGCTGAGCATTTAACACGCAGGCCCGACAAGAAACAACGCAGCAACGGCTCCGTCTCGGAATCAATGCCGAAAGTATTGGTAGCATTATTCATTGTCTTCATTCTATTGGTCATTTGGTATTTCTATTTGCTCAGTACGTCAGGGAACAATCTGCAGCAAGAGGAAGAAGGCGGGGATGTGGAGTACGAGTCGCCGTCTGAACCGCAAGCAGAGCAACAGCCAGAAGCAGCGGAAGAAGAATCGCCTGCTGCAGAATCCGAAGAATCAACAGAACCGCAAGAACCGGAAGCCCAGCTGGAGCTAGAGAGCGTTTCGGGTGAAACAACGACTTATACGTTTTCTGGCCCATCCGATCGACAACTCGAGTTTTCGGCGGATGGCGCTTCTTGGCTGAGCGTTAAAGATGAAGGCGGTTCTGAATTATTGAGCCTCGCCCGCGTCTTTGAAGCAGGAGAAACAGAAGCCGTGGATCTATCGAATGAAACGGAAGTCTTTATGCGCATCGGGGATTATATGATGCTCACACTTGAACTGAACGGCGAAATCGTGCCGTACGAACAAGAGCGAAAACCGCAAAACATCATCATTCGTTTTGATGATGCTGAATAGCCATCACCTGATGGCTATTTTTCTGCAAGCATTGAAAGGAGAAAACCCAATGAATATACCAAATCAAATTACCATTTCTCGCATCTTGCTCATCCCGATTTTCATGGCATTCATGCTCATCGATTTCGGCTGGGGAGAAATCTCGCTTCTCGGAACGACGTTGCCTGTCGCCCATCTAATCGGGGCATTGATCTTTATTTTTGCATCCGCCACGGATTGGGTTGATGGCTATTATGCACGAAAATACAATTTAGTGACCACCTTCGGCAAGTTTCTGGACCCGCTAGCGGATAAACTTCTTGTTTCTGCAGCTTTGATCATACTGGTCGAGCTCGGATTCGCGCCGGCATGGGTCGTTATTGTTATCATCAGCCGCGAATTCGCGGTTACCGGATTGCGCTTAGTGCTAGCGGGTGAAGGAGAAGTCGTGGCAGCCGGAAATTTAGGCAAAATCAAAACGGTGACACAATTGATCGCGATTATTTCGCTCTTGCTTTACAATATGGTTTTCGCGCTAGTTGGCATTCCATTCGGCGAGATTATGCTCTATATCGCGCTGCTATTTACAGTTTGGTCCGGCTGGGATTATTTCTATGCCAACCGAAAAGGACTTATGACATCCAAATAAGCGCCACATGAAAGGAAGATCGTTATGAACGCTGAAATTATCGCAGTTGGCTCAGAGCTTCTGCTCGGCCAAATCACCAATACGAATGCCCGGTTCATATCCGGGCACCTTGCTGAAATTGGCATCAATGTTTATTACCATACCGTGGTGGGCGACAACCCAGAACGGTTGAAAGATTCAATTGCCATCGCCGAGTCCCGGGCAGATGTAATCATTTTTTCTGGCGGACTTGGACCAACAAAAGATGATTTAACGAAACAGACCATCGCTAATCACCTCGGGACGACGCTTTCCATGGACGATGCAGCGATGACATCGATTGCGGCATATTTCGATCGTGTCGGCCGCCCGATGACTGAAAACAACAAAAAGCAAGCGCTCGTGCTTGAGGGCAGCGATGTGCTAGCCAATGACAACGGCATGGCGCCGGGAATGATGTACCAAAACGGCGATCATCTCTATATGCTGCTGCCGGGACCGCCGCATGAGCTAGAGCCGATGTTCCAATTCGAAGCAAAACCGAAATTGGTGCGCATGCTCAATCAAGAAAATATCATTCTTTCACACGTACTGCGCTTTTATGGTATCGGGGAAGCGGAACTTGAAGACCGCCTGCAAGACATTTTAGATCAGCAAACCAACCCGACGATTGCCCCACTGGCTTCAGCTGGGGAAGTAACGCTGCGCATTACGGCAAAGACCGATACCACAGATGAGGCATGGAAATTGATCGGGGGCGCAAAAGAACAAATCTTAGAGCGTGTTGGCGACTATCTATACGGCTATGACGATGATTCTCTCGCGTCGAAAGCGATCGACTTATTGAAACAGCAGGGTAAAACGATTTCAGCAGCAGAAAGTTTGACTGCCGGGCTGTTTCAGTCGGAGCTCGCTTCTGTCTCTGGGGCAAGCGCCGTACTTAGTGGCGGAGTTGTCACTTATAACGAACAAATGAAAGTCCAGCAGCTCGGCATAGCGCCTGAGTTTTTTGACAAACATTCTGTTGTGAGTAAAGAAACGGCTGTAGTAATGGCAACGGCTGCTTTGGAAAAATTCGGTACAGATATTGCCGTGAGCCTTACCGGTGCGGCTGGACCCGATGCCCATGGTGAAGAACCGGTCGGCACGGTATGGATCGGCATTGCAAGCGATCAAGGCGCCGAGACTTACCGGCTTGAACTATCGGGCCTAAGAAACACCAACCGTATTCGCGCTGTAAAACTGGCGCTGCATTACCTGATACGAACACTAACAGATGAAGATGCACGCAAAATTTAATTTTGCGTGTTTTTATATGCCCATTTCAGGGGAATGAAAAGATAGCGAGGGTTAAATTCGGTAAACAATTATACGAACACGAATAAACGTTCGCTTTTTTCTTGTAAATTTCTCAATAAACTAGTATACTGAAATCAGTTAGAAAATTGGTTTTCACATAAGAGGAGGATTTCTTTTGAGCGATCGTAAAGCAGCGTTGGATATGGCGCTAAAACAAATAGAAAAGCAATTCGGTAAAGGTTCTGTCATGAAATTGGGTGAAAGTACGGGCCATAATGTCTCAACTGTTTCAAGTGGGTCATTGTCACTCGACATCGCACTCGGTATAGGCGGATATCCGCGCGGACGGGTCATTGAGATTTACGGACCTGAAAGTTCGGGTAAAACGACCGTCTCACTTCATGCTATTGCTGAAGTACAAGCTTCTGGCGGAACGGCTGCATTTATCGATGCAGAGCATGCACTTGACCCAGTCTATGCAAAAGCACTGGGCGTTAACTTGGATGAACTATTGTTGTCTCAGCCAGATACAGGCGAACAGGCACTTGAAATCGCAGAAGCGCTTGTGCGCAGTGGTGCAGTAGACATCGTTGTTATTGACTCGGTAGCGGCACTTGTGCCAAAAGCTGAAATCGAAGGTGAAATGGGCGACTCTCACGTCGGTTTGCAAGCTCGTCTCATGTCACAGGCTCTCCGTAAACTTTCGGGCGCCATCAACAAATCAAACACCATTGCTGTATTTATCAACCAAATCCGAGAAAAAGTTGGCGTAATGTTCGGTAATCCAGAAGTAACACCGGGTGGACGCGCATTGAAATTCTATTCCTCTGTCCGTCTTGAAGTGCGTCGTGCAGAAGCATTAAAATCTGGCAATGACATCATCGGTAACCGCACGAAGATCAAAGTCGTCAAAAACAAAGTAGCTCCGCCGTTCCGCACAGCGGAAGTTGACATTATGTACGGGCAAGGGATCTCGCGTGAAGGCGAAATCGTCGACCTTGGTGCAGACCTCGACATCGTCCAAAAAAGCGGTTCATGGTATTCTTATAACAACGAACGCGTTGGGCAAGGCCGTGAAAACGCTAAACAATTCATGCGTGAGCATGAAGGTATACGTAATGAGATCGCTGGCAAAGTCCGTGAACATTACGGTATGACAGCAGCATCTTATTCCGTATCTGTACCTAAAGACGACAAGAAAGAAGCAGAAGATTTCAACTTGCTTGTCGACGAAGAGGAATAGGTTCGCCTGTAACTTCATAAAGGCTTTCCGTAAAGACTGCGAAGCGAATGCTTCGCAGTCTTTTTACAAGCGAGGGCGCTGGTTTGGCAGGGTTGACAGGGCATAGGTCCATCTATACAATTAAAATTGTATTATTTACTAATTTTTAAACGAATGATGAAAGACAAAGAATGTATTGATTCATCCTTTGAAAATGTAAAAAATCAATAGCAAGAGGAGGTGTCCGAATGGGTATTACTGAGTTCATCTTCGCTTTGCTTGGTATCATCGTCGGTGTAGTTGTTGGGTATTTTGCATTGAAAAAGGCAAACGATTCCAAAATGGCAGGAGCCAAACATTCCGCAGAGCAAGTGGTCGAAGATGCAAAACGGGAAGCAGAGGCGCTGAAAAAAGAAGCCTTGCTGGAAGCGAAAGACGAAAATCATAAATTGCGTACTGAAGCTGAATCTGAAATTCGCGAACGCCGATCGGAAATGCAAAAACATGAAAATCGGTTGTTGCAAAGAGAAGAAAATTTGGATCGCAAGGATGATGCATTAAACAAACGCGAGGCCGGCCTTGAACGTAAGGATCAGGCACTTGCCGAAAAACAACAGCATATTGAACAGATGGGAAGCAAAGCTGAGGATTTGGTTCAGCAGCAACAGACCGAAATGGAACGGATTTCTTCTTTGACACGCGAAGAAGCGAAGAGCATCATCCTCGAGCAAGTGGAGAATGAGCTGTCGACAGATATCGCAGTCATGGTCAAAGAATCAGAAGCCCGCGCCAAAGAAGAATCGGACAAAAAAGCGAAGAACATCTTGTCATTGGCAATGCAGCGTTTTGCTGCAGACCATGTAGCGGAAACGACCGTGTCAGTAGTCAATTTACCGAATGATGAGATGAAAGGCCGCATCATCGGGCGCGAAGGACGCAATATCCGCACGCTCGAAACCTTGACAGGCATCGATTTAATTATTGATGATACACCTGAAGCGGTCATTCTTTCCGGATTTGATCCGATCCGCCGTGAAACAGCGCGTCTAGCACTTGAGAAATTGGTGTCTGACGGGCGCATCCATCCAGCGAGAATCGAGGAAATGGTCGAGAAGTCCAGACGTGAAGTCGATGAGCAAATTCGTGAAATTGGGGAACAAACCACATTTGACGTAGGTGTACATAACTTGCATCCAGACTTGATCAAAATACTCGGCCGACTCCGCTACCGTACAAGTTACGGGCAGAACGTCCTGAAACACTCAGTTGAAGTGGCGTTCCTGTCAGGCCTTATGGCAGCAGAGCTTGGAGAAGATGTAACCCTGGCAAGACGTGCAGGGCTTCTCCACGATATTGGGAAAGCCATCGACCATGAAGTCGAAGGCAGCCACGTGGAGATCGGTGTTGAACTTGGAACGAAATACAAAGAACATCCGGTTGTCATCAACAGCATCGCCTCTCACCATGGGGATACGGAAGCGACTTCGGTCATTTCGGTCATCGTCGCAGCAGCAGATGCACTTTCCGCTGCCCGTCCAGGTGCCAGAAGCGAAACGCTCGAGAACTACATCCGCCGGCTTGAAAAGCTGGAAGAGATTTCAGAGTCTTACGAAGGCGTCGAGAAGTCGTTCGCCATTCAAGCAGGACGTGAGATCCGGATCATGGTTCGCCCGGAACAGATTGATGATATGACAGCTCATCGCCTCGCGCGCGATATCCGCAAGCGCATCGAAGAAGAGTTGGATTATCCAGGACATATCAAAGTGACGGTCATCCGCGAAACGCGAGCCGTTGAATACGCAAAATAAAAAACGAAAAAGGCTTCGTTGAATATCCATTCAAAGAAGCCTTTTTCTTATGGAGAAAGGTGATTGCATGAAAATTTTATTTATCGGGGACATTGTTGGATCAATGGGAAGAGAGGCGCTGGAATCGTATTTGCCGAGGCTCAAGCGTAAATACGCACCGGATGTCGTCATAGCGAATGGCGAAAATGCAGCTGCAGGGCGAGGCATTACCAAATCCATCTACCAAGACTTGCTGTTCATGGGGGTCGACATGGTAACGATGGGCAACCACACATGGGACCAAAAAGAGATTTTTGACTTTATCGACGACGTGGATTATCTGATTCGCCCGGCGAATTTTTCCGAAGAAGCACCCGGCCGTGGCATGGCAACCGTGACGAAAAATGGCAAAACCTTATCGGTCATCAATTTGCATGGCCGTGTCTTCTTACCGGCACATGACGATCCATTTAAGATGGCAGATGAATTGATCGCAGAAGCCAAGCAAGTATCGCCGCTCGTCTTCGTCGACTTCCATGCTGAAGCGACAAGTGAGAAAATTGCGATGGGTTGGCATTTGGATGGCCGTGCATCTGCTGTTGTCGGGACGCACACCCACGTTCAGACGGCGGATGCGAGAGTGCTGCCAGGCGGGACAGCGTATATCTCAGATGTTGGAATGACAGGACCGTACGATGAAATATTAGGCATGAAGCGTGACTCTGTGTTGTATCGTTTCAAGACCAATATGCCGACGCGCTTTGAAGTGCCGAAATCAGGCCGTTCAGTCGTCAGCGGGTTTTTCACGGAAATCGATGACAATACAGGCAAAGCCCTAAGCTGTGAGAGAATTTACATCAACGAAGATTATCCTTTCCAAGCGTGAGCCAGACCTTGTCGAATTAGCGACAATTGCCCAGACAGCTTGTATCTAGCCCTATCCGTTCAGTATAATGAGTAAAGATGAACAAACTCCCGGCTTTGAGACAAAATGGTTGTCGGGTTTATCGGGTTCACTGTACAATCGTAAGCGAACATGTTCTGACAGATAAAGAAAATCAAAATACAGCGTCTGATGCCGGATTTTGGCACTGGACCAGGAAATGGGTGTCTACGGAAATGACTTATACAAAACAGCAAATCGTCGATAAAGCGCGAGAAGTAGCGGACATGATCGCTGAAACAGAAGAAGTCGATTTCTTCAAGCGCGCAGAAGCGCAAATCAATGAAAATCAGCAAATTCGCGAAAAAATTGCCAGCTTGAAAAGTCTTCAAAAACAAGCGGTCAACTTCCAGCATTACGGGAAAGAACGCGCACTTGACTTGATCGAGAAGAAAATCCAGAAAATCGAAGAAGAAATCGATGCTGTGCCGATTGTACAGGAATTCAAGCAATCACAAAGCGACGTCAATTCTCTCTTGCAGATGGTATCAACGGCGATTGCCAACCAAGTGACGAACAATATCATCACCGATACCGGTGGCGACTTATTGCGTGGCGAAACCGGATCCAAAGTAAGAAACGATGGCGGCGGAAGCTGCTCATAATCCACCACGCAAAACGATTTACGCAGTGATCTTATAGAAACTGAAAGAGCCCAGCTCTTTCAGTTTTTTCCAGAGTGTTGAACAAGTCTAGTATCGTCTATTAATGAAAAGAGAATGAGATAGTCCACAATAAAAAAATCAACAAACTCTCTAAGTATTTGGAGAAGCGTTCGCTCGACTCCTGTGGGATTAGCGGGTTTGAGAGACCCCGCAGGAACGAAGTGACGAGGAGGCTCGATACCCGCCCCATGGAAAGCGAGCGATAAGCTTCGGAAAATACGAGTTTTTTACTTTCTCGACAGCCTGATAAAAACTGAAAGAGCCCAGCTCTTTCAGTTTTTTCGTTTCTGCCTGCGAGTTTGTTATAATGGGGGAACGTACAATTGATTGAATGAGAGAGGGTAAACAATGGCACCGACACCAATGATTCAACAATATTTGCAAGTGAAATCCGAATACCAAGACGCATTCTTGTTTTTCCGGTTAGGCGATTTTTACGAGATGTTCTACGATGACGCCATCAAAGCCTCCCAACTTTTAGAAATCACTTTAACAAGTCGTGGCGGCAACGGGGAAGACCGCATTCCGATGTGCGGGGTCCCGCATCATTCCGCGAAAAACTATATCGATCAATTAATTCAAAAAGGTCATAAAGTTGCGGTATGCGAACAAGTGGAAGATCCGAAAACGACCAAGGGCGTCGTTAAACGCGAAGTCGTTCGTCTCATCACTCCCGGCACGCATACCGAAGGCAAAAGTGTCGACGCCAAAGCGAATAACTTTATCGCCGCGGCGGATGAAGTGAAAGGTGGTTTCGGCCTGGCCTATTTAGATATCTCAACAGGCGAATCAACCGCGACCTACATAGCTGGCAATGAAAAAGCATTGCTGAATGAACTGCAAGCATTGCATATTCGAGAATTGGTCGTTTCAGAACAATTGCGCTTATTGCTGGCAGAAGAAGACCAGCAATTGATCTTATCGGTCGAGCATATGGAAGCACCTTTTGAAGCGCAAGCTGCGTTATTCGTCCATTGCCCAAGCGAATTGGAAATGTGCGGCAAGCGATTGCTGGCCTATATCGCAGCGACACAAAAGCAATCACTTGGCCATATCCAGCCGTTTGCATTCCGCGAAAATACACGGATCCTTGGCATTGATTATTATTCGAAACGCAATTTGGAATTGATCGAATCGATTCGTGGCGGAGACAATAAAGGCACCTTATTATGGCTGCTGGACGAAACGGTCACGGCGATGGGCAGCCGGAAACTCAAGCAATGGCTGCATCAGCCTTTGGCGGACCGATTTGCAATTGAAGCGCGCCAGCAAATGGTCGAAGCTCTGATGGATCGCTATTTCGTGCGGGTAGAATTGCAGCAATTATTGAAAGAAGTCTATGATCTGGAGCGTTTGTCCGGTCGCGTCGCATTCGGCAGCGCGAGCGGGCGGGATTTGGCGCAGTTGCGCAATTCTTTAGCTAAAATTCCACTACTCGTGCGCGAGCTGGAGGAGTCGGGGCATGCTTCGCTCGAGCAATTCAGCACCGGGTTGGATCCTTGCCCGGAAGTATGCGACTTGCTGTCGGCAATCAGCGACAACCCGCCTTTATCCGCGAAAGAAGGTGGTATCATCCGCGATGGCTTTAACGCACAATTGGATGAATACCGGGATGCTTCAAGAAACGGCAAAGACTGGATTGCGGAACTCGAGCAAAAAGAACGCGCAAAAACCGGGATCCGTTCCTTGAAGATCGGCTATAACCGAATTTTCGGCTATTATATTGAAATTTCTAAAGCCAATATGCACTTGGCGGACCTTGAACGATATGAAAGAAAACAAACATTGGCCAATGCGGAACGTTATATTACACCAGAATTGAAAGAAAAAGAGACCTTAATTTTAACGGCTGAAGAGAAAAGTTTGACGCTGGAATATGAATTATTCGTCAGTGTCCGCGAGCAAGTCAAAGAGTACATTACACGCATTCAGCAATTGGCATCAGAGGTCAGTGCACTCGATGTCTATATCAGTTTTTCGGAAGTTGCCGAAAAATACCGATTCACTAAACCTGCTTTTAATGACAGCCGGAAGATCTCCATTCGTGAGGGACGTCATCCGGTCGTTGAGAAAATGCTCAATAAACAGCATTACGTACCGAACGATTGTGAACTTGGCGACGATGGCAATATGTTATTAATCACAGGCCCGAACATGTCCGGGAAAAGCACTTATATGCGCCAAGTGGCCTTGACGATTGTTTTGGCGCAAATCGGCAGTTATGTTCCGGCAGCTTCTGCAGAACTGCCAATTGTTGACCAGATTTTTACGCGCATCGGAGCGGCGGACGATCTTGTTTCCGGGCAAAGTACATTTATGGTAGAAATGATGGAGTCGCAATACGCCATCACCCACGCGACCGAACGCAGTTTGCTGTTGTTCGACGAAATTGGGCGCGGCACCTCGACGTATGACGGCATGGCGCTAGCGCAGTCGATGATTGAATACATTCACGAACATATAGGTGCTAATACCCTATTCTCCACGCATTATCATGAATTGACGGCATTGGAAGATACACTTTCGAATCTGAGCAATGTCCACGTTTCCGCCATGGAACAGTCTGGAAAAGTAGTGTTTTTGCACAAAGTGAAGCGAGGGCCAGCGGATAAAAGCTACGGTGTGCATGTGGCGGAACTGGCCAATTTGCCGGAAGAGATCTTGCGCCGTGCGCGCGAGCTATTGCTGAGTTTCGAGGCGGATAACCGCAAAACGCAGCAGCAGGCAGAACAATTATCATTTTTCGATGAACGCGACACAGTAAATGAAGAAGTGCTGCAATCGATTAAAGACGCATCCGTTTCACGCATGACGCCGCTCGAGGCGCTACAAATGATTAACGATCTACAGGAGAAAATAAGCGGGGGAGGTTGATGTTATGGGCAAAATCCGGTTGATGGACGAACCGCTGTCCAATAAAATTGCAGCAGGGGAAGTTGTCGAACGGCCAACTTCTGTCGTCAAGGAATTAGTGGAAAACGCCATCGATGCCGGCAGTACAGCCATTGAAGTACTGCTCGAAGAAGCCGGGCTGACCTCCATTCACATTATTGATAACGGCGCTGGAATGGATGAAGAAGATGCATTATTGTCTTTTTCGAGACATGCCACGAGCAAAATCGAAAACGAACACGATTTGTTTCGCATCCGTACGCTCGGCTTTCGCGGAGAGGCGCTTGCGAGTATCGCTTCCGTGTCGAAAGTTGTGCTGGATACTTCCGATGGAACCTCAGGAACGCATTTGGAAATGGAAGGCGGCCGACTTACTGAACAACGGGCAGGAGCATTGCGCCAAGGAACAGATGTCCGCATTAATCAATTGTTTTTTAATACACCAGCGAGGTTAAAATATATGAAAACCCTGCAGACGGAACTCGGTCATACGATCGACTTGATGAACCGCTTTGCGCTCAGTTATCCAAGGATTTCATTCCGTCTTGTCCATGACGGCAAGCAGCTTCTTCAGACGGCTGGCAGCGGGGAAATCCGCCGCGTGCTGGCGGATATTTATGGAGTGGCCATTGCCAAAAAGATGATTGCGTTTGAAGGAGAGTCCGCCGATTATCAAATCGAAGGATTTGCTTCGCTGCCTGAAATCACGCGTGCCAACAAAAACTATATTTCGTTATTTGTTAATGGTCGATGGGTCAAGCACTACGCCATCGCCAATACGGTGCACAAGGCCTATCATACGTTCTTGCCACTTGAGCGTCAGCCGATTGTCGTCTTGAATATTAAAGGGGACCCGTATTTGACAGATGTCAATGTGCATCCAGCTAAACAACAAATTCGATTAAGCAAAGAAAAAGAATTGCTCGAATTGGTCCACGAAACGATTCGTCGAGCGATTCAAACCGCTGTTCGCGCACCTATCATCGAAAAGCCAAAGCCCATCAAGCAAGCCCCTAGCCGTCAATTGGATTTGTGGAAACGCCCGGTTGAAGAAATGCCGCGGGAGCGTCAGCCGGAGAACAAGCCTACGATGGATTGGAAGCACGATCAGTTACAGGAACGACTAGAAGATTTCCATGTAGAAAAACAAGTTGAACCGGTTGTTGAGCCAGCGCGCGAACCAGTAGAAGAAGTTCGGGGACCTTACGATGAACCGGTAAGCCTGCAAGACCTAGATGACAGCCCGCAATTTCCGGAGCTCGAAGTGGTCGGCCAAATCCATGGAACATATATCGTAGCTCAAAGCTCAGACGGATTTTATTTGATCGACCAGCACGCAGCGCAAGAGCGCATCAAATATGAATTTTTCCGCGACAAGGTTGGCGACATCGATTCCAATGAACGCCAATCTCTGCTATTGCCTTTGACCTTTCATTACAGCCGGGACGAAGCGCTGCATTTAAAAGAGCATTTAGCTGCATTAGAAGAAAGTGGCGTGTTCCTTGAAGAGTTTGGCGATACCACATTCATTGTCCGGGAGTACCCGACCTGGTTTCCAAAAGGTGTGGAGCAAGAAGTCATTGAAGATTTGATCGAACAAGTATTGTCTGAGCGCAAAGTCGATATTAAAAAATTGCGCGAAGATGCGGCCATTATGATGAGTTGCAAACGGTCGATCAAAGCGAATCATTTTTTGCAAAAACACGACATGGAGCGTTTATTGGTCGACTTAAAGCTGGCAGAACAGCCATTTACTTGCCCTCATGGCCGTCCGGTTATTATCCATTTTAAAACTTACGATATTGAAAAAATGTTCAAGCGCGTGATGAATTGACTATCGGGGTTATCTAAAGGGTACGCGGGGAATAGAAAAAGACGCTTCATTATTAGACTACTTAGAAGGGGTGTGAATCGATGAACAGGACCAGTTCCTATATACAAGCTTCGGATGGACACGAACTGTACTGCAGTCTGTACACAGTGGACAAGCCAAAAGGCCATGTGCACATCATTCACGGAATGGCTGAGCACAGCGGCCGTTACGAAGATTTTATCGGATCGCTGAACGGGCAAGGGTTCACCGTCTCTACCCATGATCAAAGAGGGCATGGGAAAACGGCAGAGCGCAACGGAGAGACGGGGTATTTTGCAGAAACGGATGGCTTCTCGCGGGTAGTCGAAGATGCGCGGGAAATCATTCAGTCTATGCAAGCGGAAATCGGCGAACTGCCGTTTACATTGCTGGGGCATTCCATGGGGTCATTTGTCGCTAGGCGTTATTTGCAACTTCACGGCCAAGATGTGGACTGTGCCGTTTTATCCGGCACTGGCGGACACCCGGGAGTTTCGCTGTCTGCAGGCATCGCAGCTGCAAAGAGCTTCAGCAGGCTAAAAGGAAAGGCATCCATCAACCCGATTCTCGGGAAATTGATATTTGGCAGTTACAATAAGGATTTCCTGGATGAGCCATCCAAGTTTTCCTGGTTAAGCCGCAAAGCCGAAACAGTCGCACAATACGAAGCCGATCCCTGGTGCGGATTTGAAATGGCCAATCAATTTTATGTCGACTTATTCGAAGGCTTGGGCATCATCCACCAAATGGACGAAGTTGCCCGAATCCCTAAAAATCTTCCTGTGTTATTCATCAGCGGATCAATGGACCCGGTCGGTGCGAAAGGAAGCGGCGTATTTCAAGCGGCTGCCCAATTCGATAAAGCGGGCATCGAGAACGTGAAAGTCTATATGGCGGAAGAAGGCCGACACGAAGTGCTGCACGAAGTGAACGCTGAAATCTATCAGCAAGTCATTCTTGATTGGATTAATGAATATGGTTGAAGTGATTGCGATTGTTGGCCCGACAGCTTCCGGCAAGACTGCACTTAGTATCGAATTGGCCAAACAGTTTAACGGGGAAATCATCAATGGGGATTCAATGCAGGTTTATCGGGGAATGGATATTGGAACGGCTAAAATTCGTTCGGATGAAATGGACGGTATTGCACATCATTTGCTAGACATCCTAGACCCGGATGAATCGTTTTCAGTGGCTGATTATCAACTGCTGGTCCGTGACAAAATCAAAGAAATCCAGCAGCGCGGCAAGTTGCCGATCATCGTCGGCGGTACAGGGCTATACGTTCAATCAGTACTATTTGATTACCGCTTCCCAAAGCAGCAAGTCGACGAACAATTAAGGCAGGCGCTGCAAGAGGAGCTTGAGCGATTCGGGCCAGACGCGATGCATCGCAAATTGACGGCATTGGATCCGACAATTGATATTCACCCGAACAATACACGCCGCGTATTGCGTGCGCTGGAAATCTTAATCAGTGGTGAAGAAAAAGAAGACGGTAGTTTAGCGCAGTCGCCGATGTACGATGAGCTGATTATCGGCCTCGATGTGCCAAGGGACATATTATACGACCGCATCGACAAACGTGTCGACAAGATGATGGACGCCGGTTTGCTCGACGAAGTCAGAGGCTTATATGACAGCGGACTACGAGATGTTCAATCCATTAAAGCGATCGGCTATAAAGAGCTGTATGGCTATTTTGACGGCGCCTACCCATTAGAAGATGCCGTTGTTCAATTGAAACGCAATTCGAGAAAGTATGCGAAACGCCAATTTACATATTTCCGCAACAAAATGCCAATTCTTTGGTTGGCCTCAGGGGCTGGCCCGGAAAACAATCTGGAAGAAATTAAGCGTTTCTGGCAGGAAAGTGACCGTAATCGTCGAATTGAACAAATGGCCAAAACTATACGCTAGAGAAACAGGGGGAGTTCCATGAAACCGGTTAATATCCAAGATGTCTATTTAAACCAGCTACGCAAAAATAATATTTTCGTCACAGTGTTTTTGTTAAATGGCTTCCAATTAAAAGGAACCATCAAATCCTATGATAACTTTACGGTATTGGTGGAAACAGAAGGCAAGCAACAATTGATCTACAAGCACGCGATTTCCACCTTTTCACCAGCAAAACCAGTATCGATCGAACACCAAGAATAAACAGTTTAAAACAGCAGGAGGAATAATAGATGAAAACAATCAGTACAGATGAACTGAACGAGAAAGTTGTGGCAGGAGACGAGCTCCATATCATTGATGTGAGAGAAGACGACGAAGTCGCAACTGGCATGATTCCTGGTGCTAAGCATATGCCACTCGGTGAATTGCCGGAGCGTACAGCAGAACTCGATCCCGAAAAACAGTATTACCTTGTTTGCCAGGCTGGTGGACGCAGTGCAAAAGCGGCAGAGCATTTAGAGTCGAATGGCTTCCAATCTGTCAATGTCGACGGCGGCATGTCGTCATGGCGCGGCGAAAAAGTGTGAGAATGAGAAAAAGCCGATCGGCATTTGCCGATCGGCTTTTATGATGTCGTGAGAATTTTACGTGTTGGCAATTTCCACTTATACGTATAGGATAAGATTCTTAATGAGGTAATGGCCAAAAACAATGCGTAAAGCATGAAATCGGTCCGGATTACATCAATGCTGATTAATAATCCAGCAATCGCTGCCCAAACAGCGTATATTTCTGCTTTCAACACTAGAGGTTTTCTCCCAGCGAGAAGATCTCGCACCATGCCGCCGCCGGATCCCGTCAACACGGCAGCTACGACTGCTGCATAGACCGGCAAGCCCAGCTCCACTGCAAACAAAGCCCCTTGCACCGCGAAAGCGGACAAGCCGATGGCATCAAAAAAATGGCCCCAGCGATTCCAATGACCAAGTGTCTTGTGGGGAAACAAAAACACGATGGTGATGGAGATGAGCGCCAGTTGGAACATGAATTCCTGTTCCCATAAAGCGGATACTGGGACCCCAATCAATAGGTTGCGGATAGCCCCTCCGCCGAATGCAGTCACAACGCCGAGCAGGTAGACGCCGAAAATATCGTATTCTTCTTCCATGGCGATGATCGCCCCGGATACCGCAAATGCAATGGTCCCGATGGCGCTTAGTACTTCCCAAGCCATTATTCGACGCCCTCCTTAACTTAAACAACTCTATGAATTGTAGCAGAATTGGAGTCATTTTCAAATAGCCAAACGAGCAATCAAACACCACAGAGAAATGGAGATTCCGAATGTTAAATTTGATGAAAAAAACAGAAGATATGATTCGCCCTCAGCTACAAGCTGCCGATGATATCGCCTTAGTTAACCAACAAAAAGTACTCGAAGCATTCCACCGCCAAAAAGTCAGTGATAACCACTTCCACCCGTCTACAGGCTATGGCTATGATGACGAAGGGAGAGACACATTGGAGCGGGTCTATGCCGACGTTTTTAAAGCGGAAGCGGCGCTTGTCCGCCCTCAAATTATTTCTGGAACGCACGCCATCACAATTTCCTTGTTCGGCATCTTGCGGCCAGGAGATGAACTTCTATATATCACAGGACAGCCTTATGACACGCTTGCTTCAATTGTTTCAGGAGGAGATGAAGATACAGGCTCGCTAAAGGATTTCAATATTTCCTATCGGCACGTGGATTTAAACAAAGAAGACAAAGTGGATTGGCCAGCTGTTGAACAAGCCGTTGCAGACAACACCAAAATGATAGCGATACAGCGCTCGAGAGGGTATGATAACCGGCCTTCTTTCACCATTAATGAAATCAAAAGCATGGTTGAAAAAATACGAAAACTCAAGCCGGACGCTGTCATATTTGTCGACAATTGCTACGGCGAATTTGTAGAAACCGAAGAACCCATCGAAGCGGGAGCAGATCTCATCGCTGGCTCGCTGATCAAGAATCCTGGAGGTGGCCTCGCTAAAATCGGAGGTTACATTGCAGGTAAACAAGCTTTTGTCGAAAAATGCGCTTACCGAATGACCTCTCCGGGTATAGGAGGGGAGGCTGGAGCTTCGCTCAATGCGCTCGCTGATATGTATCAAGGGTTTTTTATGGCCCCGCACATCGTCTCGCAAGCGTTAAAAGGGGCAGTTTTTACCGCAGCCTTACTAGAGAATGCGGGTATGAAAACCAGTCCTCATTACAGTGCAGCCCGGACAGACCTCATCCAATCGGTGTCTTTCCAAACTGCTGAACAAATGGTGGCATTTTGCCGAGCAATCCAAGCGAACTCTCCTGTCAATGCACAATTTTTGCCGGAACCGGCTTATATGCCTGGATATGAAGACAACGTCATCATGGCAGCCGGCACATTTGTACAAGGGGCGAGCATTGAGTTGACGGCTGACGGCCCGATCCGCGCGCCGTTTACAGCCTTTGTGCAAGGCGGGTTAACCTATGAACATGTGAAACTAGCAGTGGTCCATGCTTTAAAAACCTTGGAAAAAGAAAAATTACTGTAAAACCGTTCGAAAAGCTATTTAAAATTTAATGTTAGAAAATCTAACATCTGTTTGACAAATAATCTGACATGTAATAAACTGAAAACGTAGTAATTAGTGAAATGGGTGAAACTTATGACAAATCGGGTTCGCCGCACTATGCCCATTCTCCCGATCAGCATCGTAATGCAATTGACGGATTTGACAGCACGGCAAATTCGTTATTACGAAGAGCAACAGCTGATCAGTCCGGCCAGGACAGAAGGCAATAAGCGCATGTTTTCATTGAATGATGTCGACGCGCTGCTCGAGATCAAAGATTATCTGGAGCAGGGACTCAATGTCGCGGGCATCAGAAAATTGTATGAAACAAAAGTAATGCCGCTTAACGACCAAGCCGAGCCGAAAACACTGAGCGACGCAGAGCTTCGCAGCTTGCTGCGCGAAGAGATGAAGCATCAGGCGCGGCCGTTTAGCCAAGCATCACAACGACATGGTGATTTATCCCGTTTCTTTAAATAAGCGGGCTACATAATATAACTAGGAGAGTGAACAGTTCATGAGCAAGTATTCAAAAGAAGACATTATTCGTTTGGTTAAAGAAGAAGACGTCAATTTTATCCGCCTGCAATTCACCGACATTCTCGGCGTTATCAAAAACGTGGAAATTCCGACATCCCAGCTTGAAAAAGCACTCGACAATAAAATGATGTTCGATGGTTCGTCTATCGATGGTTTTGTGCGCATCGAAGAATCGGATATGTATCTATTCCCAGATCTTGATACATGGGTTGTATTCCCTTGGATTACAGGTAAAGGAAAAGTTGCCCGTCTAATCTGTGACATCTACAATGCAGATGGAACGCCGTTTGCAGGAGATCCACGCACAAACTTGAAACGTGTCTTGAAAGAAATGGAAGAACTTGGATTCACTCACTTTAACCTAGGACCTGAACCGGAATTCTTCTTGTTCAAATTGGATGAGCGCGGCGAACCATCGCTTGAGCTGAATGACCACGGCGGCTATTTTGACTTGGCACCGATGGACCTTGGCGAAAACTGCCGACGCGATATCGTTCTTGAACTGGAAGAAATGGGCTTTGAAATCGAAGCTTCCCACCATGAAGTGGCTCCAGGCCAACACGAGATTGACTTTAAATACGCGGATGCCATCAAAGCATGTGACGACATCCAAACGTTTAAACTCGTTGTTAAAACCATTGCACGCAAACACGGTCTTCATGCAACGTTCATGCCGAAACCATTGTTCGGTGTCAACGGATCAGGTATGCACATGAACGTTTCCTTGTTCAAAGGCAACGAAAATGCATTCCTTGATGAAGATGGCGACTTGAAGTTGAGCAAGACTGCTTACCAGTTCATGGCAGGCATCATCGAGCATGCTAAAGCCTTTACAGCTGTTACTAACCCAACAGTCAACTCTTATAAGCGTTTGGTTCCAGGTTATGAAGCACCTTGCTATATCGCTTGGTCAGGTAAAAACCGTAGCCCGTTGATCCGTATCCCGGCTTCACGTGGCTTGTCAACACGCGTTGAAGTTCGCTCTGTAGACCCTGCAGCAAATCCATATTTGGCTATGGCTGTATTGCTCGGCGCGGGTCTTGACGGCATCAAGCGTGACATGACTCCACCAAAAGCAGTGGACCGCAACATTTACGCGATGAACCGCAAAGAACGCAAAGAAGTCGGCATCGAGGACTTGCCAGGCACATTGTATGCAGCATTAGAAGAGTTGCAAGGCGATGAAGTCATGACAAAAGCTCTTGGTTCGCATATCTTAAACAACTTCGTGGAAGCGAAGGAAATTGAATGGGATATGTTCAGAACTAGCGTCCACCCGTGGGAGCGCGAGCAATATTTGAAAATGTATTAATAGCAGAAAGCCGGAGCCGAGTGCTCCGGTTTTTTTATATGGGGAGCCTATCTAGGACTTCTGATGACAGTCATTAGGCAAGCTTATGACGATCAGTGTGAAGATTGCGCCCTTTCACATATACGCTGCTCCGCCTAAACGTGGTAAGATTTTACTTATATGAAAGAACTTTTAATTAGTGGAGGGATAAAATGCGATTTTTGAACATCATCATTGTATTTCTCATTGCTTTTTCGTTTGGCGGAATAGCCTTATACGCCATAGGGCCGAATTTATCATCGGAGGCAGTGGCGCAAAAGGCATTTACGGAACTCGAGCGGAGCGGCAAGATGGAAGACATGATCAGGCAGATAGAGAGCGATCCCGCTGTTTCACGTTACATGGAGGAACTAGAAGGACAAGGCGAATTGTCAGATGAAGTAGAAGATAGCGGCATGGATGTACAGCTTGAAGAAGAGTTTACGGATGACACAGCAGACATAGAAGCCGACACTGCTGCGCCTGAGGCCGGTCAAGAAGAACTGGCTTTTGAAACCAAAGAAGACGCAGCTAGCGTTATGATGGAAAAAGTCGGTTTCCGTAACTTGCTGAAAATGAAGAACGCAGTTGAAAACGATACAATGACAGCCGAACAAGTCATGAACGAACTTGATGACGATTTAAATGAGGAAGAAATGCTGGCCCTGAAAGTGATGATTTTCAAGGAATGGCAAAACCGAAATTAAGGCTTTATTTATGCTACACTGATAAATGCATATCCATTCATGCTGAAGGGAGGAATCTTGGTGAAAACGTTTCAAGTAGAATTCTTCTTTGATCAAGGAAACACCATTTTGCATACAGTCAAAGCAATCGATAAGGAATCCGCCATAAGCCAAGTGCCATCAAACGGCACTTACGAATTGACGGATGAAGCAAATGGCAAGATATATCGCATCACCATCAACCTGGTAAAATACATTGTTGTAACGGAAAAACCATCGAATTAAACGATTTGGGCAGCTGGGGGCTAGAAGCTTCCAGCTGTTTTTATTAATAATTAGGTTACATAAGATGATTATAAAACATGAAAAACGATAGAAAAAAGGAGGAAGTCATGCTTTCCTCCTTTTTTCTATCGTTTTTTGAATTGAAGCTGAGTGTTTAATGAATTTGACGGTAGACGCCGACGACTTTCCCAAGAATGCTTACCTGGTCAACGATAATCGGGTCCATCGATGAATTTTCAGGCTGCAACCGGAAGTAGTTGTCTTCACGGAAGAACCGTTTAACTGTCGCTTCATTTTCTTCTGTCATGGCAACAACGATATCACCATTGTTTGCCGTTTGCTGTTGTTTGACTACAACGTAATCACCATTTAAAATACCGGCTTCAATCATGCTTTCGCCCATGATTTCAAGCATGAAAATATGGTCTTCTTCCGTGCCGTATGTTTGCGGCAGTGGGAAATATTCTTCAACGTTTTCGATCGCAGTGATCGGCATTCCGGCTGTAACTTTCCCGATGAGCGGTACATGAAGGACCGGGCTCTTATCAATCAGCGCTTCTTCGGAGCCGATAATTTCGATGGCTCTTGGTTTAGTTGGGTCACGGCGGATCAAGCCTTTACTTTCGAGTCTCGCTAGATGGCCGTGAACAGTCGAACTGGATGCAAGACCGACCGCTTCGCCGATTTCACGAACGGATGGCGGATAGCCTTTTGCACGGACTTCATCTTTTATGAAATTCAGGATGTCTTCCTGACGCTTAGATACTTTTTTCACCAGTTTCACCTCTTTATAGGATTTATTCAAGATTAACTATCTATAGTATAGCAACTCGGGCATTGAAATGCAAACATAGGTTCGAATTTAATCTTGACAAGAAACGCCTGTTCGCTTTAATATGAGAACATACATTCCGAACGAATATTCTATAGGAGGCGGTTTTGATGACATTCTTTCGACAGAACTCATATTTGGTTTTCTTTTTCTCACTCATAGTGGTGTTTACGTTTTACGCGGTGATTAGCCATAATGTACAAAAACAGCAGTTGGGCGAGCTTCAAGTCGAAAAAGGTGATACGCTATGGGAACTAGCTGAATCTTTCAGTGGTGAAACTCCCCATCATGATTGGATTGAAGAAATTATGGAAGTGAACAATATGAAGACAACGAAAATCGTGGCAGGGCAATCATTGAAGATTCCTGCCGATCAGCTGAACTTTTCTCCAGATGAAACGAAATACTATGCAGGTGATGCAGAATGAAGAAAAAGGCTTTAGTTTACTGCCGTGTTAGTACCACTAAAGACGAGCAAGAAACTTCACTTGAACGGCAGGAAGAAGAATTATTGTCATTTGCATTCGAGCAAGGCTATCTAGTCGAAGAGGTTTATAGCGACCAATATAGCGGCTACGAGATGGACCGGGAAGGACTTCTTGAAATGCTCAACCAAGTCAAAAATGAAAAGGTCGATGCTGTTTTCATTCAAGACGAGACACGTTTAGGCAGGGGCCACGCCCGCATTGCTTTATTGCACGTCATGAAAAAATACGAAGTGGATGTTTATACTTTATCCGATCACGGACCCATTGCCTTGAACGATATGGACGATATGGTACTGGAAATCCTGGCTGTCGTTGAAGAGTATCAGCGCAAAATTCATAATGCCAAAATCAAGCGTGGCATGAAGAGAGCGGTGGAAAATGGCTATAAACCAGAACGCAACTTAAAAGGAAAAGGCAACCCAGACGGACGTGAACGGCTTGACTTGCCTGTAGACCAAATCGTCAGCTTGAAAGCTAGTGGCTTGACCTTCCATGAAATCGCCGTTACGCTACAAGGCTTCGGCTATCAAGCGAGCAAAGCGACGGTGCATCGCCGCTTCCGCGAGTATCAGCAAATGAAAGAAAGCTGAAACCTTGCACAGTCCCGCCTTTTTTTGTACCATGAAGCAGTAGGAAGGGGGACTTTATATGCTATCTCCAGATAAGATTGGACGTATCAATGAACTATCCAAAAAGTCTAAGCGTGACGGGCTGACTCAAGAAGAGGCAAAAGAACAATCGGCATTGCGTCAAGAATATCTGCAAAGTTTCCGCAAGTCGATGCGTGGCACAATCGAAAATGTTACCGTCATCGATCCGGAAGGAAAAGACGTTACACCAGATAAAATCAAAAATAAACGGGAGAATAAGTATTTGAATTAATACTTATTCTCTTTTTCGTTGTATTCTCGCCTATTGTTGACTAAACTAGAATAGGATTAAATTTAGTTTCAGAGAGGATGTCACTATGTCAAATCATGTAGATCAACTTGCAGTGAATACCATTCGTACACTTTCTATCGATGCTATTGAAAAAGCAAACTCCGGTCATCCGGGACTTCCAATGGGCGCCGCTCCAATGGCGTATACACTCTGGACAAAACATATGAACCATAACCCAAGCAATCCGAACTGGTTCAACCGTGATCGTTTCGTGCTATCAGCAGGTCATGGATCAATGCTGCTTTACAGCCTGCTTCACCTGAGCGGCTATGGATTGCCGATGGAGGAAATTAAGAACTTCCGCCAATGGGATTCGAAAACACCGGGGCATCCTGAATACAAGCACACAGTTGGCGTTGAAGCGACTACTGGCCCGCTTGGCCAAGGGATCGGCATGGCAGTCGGCATGGCAATGGCAGAACGCCATTTAGCAGCTACATACAATAAAGAAGGGCTCGACATCATCGACCACCACACATTCGCACTTTGCGGAGACGGTGATTTGATGGAAGGCGTAGCTGGTGAAGCGATTTCGCTTGCTGGTCACCTTCAATTGGATAAATTGGTCGTCTTATACGACAGCAACGATATTTCATTAGATGGCGATTTGTCGATGAGTTTCTCAGAGAACATTCAAAAACGTTTCGAGTCGTATGGCTGGAACTACCTCCGCGTAGACGACGGAAACGACATGGACGACTTGTCTGCAAAAATCGCACAAGCAAAACAATCGACGGACAAGCCGACATTGGTGGAAGTCAAGACTGTTATCGGTTACGGTTCACCGAACAAATCCGGTAAAGCGGACTCGCACGGTGCCCCGCTAGGCGAAGATGAAATGAAATTGACGAAAGAGTATTATCAATGGACATTCGAAGAAGATTTTCATGTGCCTGAAGAAGTCTATGAGACTTTCAAAGAAGCGACAGAGACACTGGGCGTGAAAGCAGAAACTGCTTGGAATGAGTTGTACAAGCAGTACGAAGAGCAACACCCAGAACTTGCTTCACAGCTACAATCTGCGATCCGTGGTGACTTGCCGGAAGATTTCGATTCACAGTTCCCGCAATACGAAGTCGGCAAAAAACAAGCGACGCGTGCTTCATCTGGCGAAATGGTAAATGCCATTGCCAAAACGGTTCCTTCGTTCTTCGGCGGAAGTGCTGATCTTGCAGGATCCAATAAAACAAATATTAAAGATGGCGGAGACTTTGATGCTGAACATCCAGAAGCGCGCAATATCTGGTTTGGCGTTCGCGAATTCGCAATGGGCGCTGCCCTTAACGGCATGGCGCTTCATGGCGGTTTGCATGTCTTCGGCGGTACATTCTTCGTGTTCAGTGACTACGTCCGTCCAGCTATCCGTTTAGGCGCTTTGATGGGTCTTCCAGTTACCTATGTGTTCACACATGACAGTGTAGCAGTTGGAGAAGATGGCCCGACGCATGAACCGATTGAACAGCTTGCTTCACTACGCGCTATGCCAAACTTGGGCATTATCCGCCCAGCTGACGCGAACGAAACAAAAGCGGCATGGCGTTTGGCGCTTACATCTAAAGACAAGCCGACCTTGCTCGTATTGTCCCGCCAAAACTTGCCGGTCCTTGAAACGACAGGTGAAAAAGCGGAACAAGGCGTTGAGAAAGGTGCTTACGTTGTATCTCCTGCAGATGACGCACAAGCCTTGCTTCTTGCGACTGGATCCGAAGTTAGCCTAGCAGTAGAAGCGCAGAAGCAATTGAAAGAACAAGGCATTTCGGTGTCTGTTGTATCGATGCCATCATGGGATCGCTTCGAACAACAAGACAAGGCGTACAAAGAATCCGTCTTGCCAAAACACATCACAAAACGTCTTGCTATCGAAATGGGCTCATCATTCGGTTGGGACCGCTATACAGGATTTGAAGGCGATATTCTTGCAATCGATCACTTTGGCGCAAGCGCTCCTGGTGAGAAAATCATGGAAGAATTTGGTTTCACCCCTGAAAATGTAGCATCCAAAGTGAAACAATTGATCAACGGGTAATCACTTGCTTGATTTGATTCATGACCATTGAATGCTAGTCACGAAAGAGTGAAAGCCGACAGAATTATTTTCTGTCGGCTTTTCTATGTGTGAATTTCCATCTACTCTTGTTAGGGATTTGGTTTTTTGCCAATTGGGCTGGCAATGTCCCCAGCATGGGCAATGCCGTCGCCACTTATGATGGGATAAAGAATAGTCTTTGTTTCTCTGTAAATTTCATGCCGTTCATATGGTCACGTCTTGAAATTTATAGTATAATCCTTTTTGGTGCATGATTTAATTGGCAACACGAAGGAGGTAATTTGTATGGATACATGGATCTGGATTGTTATCGTTATTGTGGCTTTACTCGCAGGTGTTGCACTTGGATTCTTTATCGCTCGTCGATACATGATGAAATATTTGCAAGACAACCCGCCGATCAACGAAGAGATGCTGCGGATTATGATGATGCAAATGGGACAAAAACCATCTCAAAAGAAAATCAACCAAATGATGGCTCAAATGAACAAAGCCTCGACAAAACCGGGCAAAAAATAAACGCTTATGCAATTATTCGCCCATAGGTGATGAATACAAGAAGAACCACCGTTCGCTTATGAACGGTGGTTCTTTTTTGGCCTTTAAGTCAGCTGGGGATTTGTGGAACGCCTACAAGAGGTTTCGGTGCCAACAGGTCATGCGCCGTCAAGAACTCTCTAACCATTCCTTCATATTCGTCAGGATTTTTATTGAATGATTGAGCGTGTTCGCCCTGTTCGAATAATTTCAGCTCTTTGGGACCTTGTTTCAATTCGAATAATTCCTTCGTCATTTCTGGCAAGACGAACTCATCTGGTAGGCTGTGAATGAATAGCACAGGCTTCATGATGTTCTTCACGACTTCCCGGGGCGACACGGTCGTGATGGAATAGCCGTCCCGCAGTTTCAGGAACACATTCGCAAGGCGCAAAGCCAATGATGTACGAATCGGCGTTGTTGTGCGCATGACGTGTAAAATCTGTTCGCTGCTATCGGAATAGGCGCAGTCGGAAATATAAAAGTCCGCTGAGTCTTCCATTCCAGCATACAGAAGCGTCGTCGCGGCGCCCATCGATTCCCCGTGTATGCCAAAGAACAAAGAAGGCCCGGCATGGACTTTCAATGCTTTCACGACTGCTTGCAAATCCAGCTTCTCGTAATGGCCGAAGCTCGTCGTCTTGCCGCCGGATTCTCCGTGCCGGCGGTGGTCATAGACGACCGAGTTAAACCCGAGGCGTTCGAACATGCGGACATATTTAAACGAATTCATTTTGCTTTCCGTGACGCCATGGCAAATGATGACGTAACGATTTGTGGTGTGTGGCTCCAGGAAAATCGCTTTGATCGGATAGCCATTGGCAGATTCAATCCATTGTTCACTTTTCTTTACCTTGGCATACCAAGTTTCATCGTAGCGTTTGGCGTTTGTTTCCCTTTCCAAAACCAAGGCTGCGTCTTTATTCTTTACATACATCAGACGGTTGCTGGTGGCAAAACCCAATGCGGCAAAAGAAGCGGTCAATGTGCTAGAAACAATGGCGGTCGCCACTAAGAATCGTTTTTTCATGGCCCACATACCTCATTTTCTGTTTTTATACAAAGTATACATACCCGTTTGCAGCTCGTTGGATACATGGGGCTCGATTAGCGCAATCGCTTTACAAAGCTCGTCAAGATCGACGCCCGTATCGATACCCATGCGATGGAACATATGGATAAGATCTTCACTTGCGACATTACCGGTCGCACCCGGTGCAAACGGGCAGCCGCCAAGACCGCCTGCTGAGGAGTCGAAGCGATCGATGCCAGCAAGCAAAGCAGCATATGCATTAGCAAGTGCCATGCGTCTCGTATCATGGAAATGCGCAGCGATCAAAACATCTGGAAATTGTTTTTTCAATCGGCTGAACAACTCATGGCTTTCCTGCGGGTTCGCGAGGCCAATCGTATCGGCAACGCTCAATTCATCGACTCCCCAATCAACGAATTGTTGGCATAAATCGATTGTCTTCTGTGGGTCGATTTTTCCTTCGAACGGACAGTGAAATGCCGTTGAAATACAGGCACGGACAAATACGCCGTCTTGTTTCGCTTTTATAATCAATGGTTTTAAAGTTTCCATTGATTGGTCTGTCGTCTTGTTGATGTTTTTTTTATTGAATGAATTGGACACGCCGACAAAGACAGCGATTGACTCAGCACCAGCTTCCATCGCGGAGTTGATGCCTCGTTCGTTTGGCGTCAAGACAAACTGCCGCCCGGTCTTTTTCGCGCCGGCAACGATATCCCGTGCATCAGCCATTTGCGGCACCCATTTTGGTGATACGAATGAGGTCAGCTCCATTTCCTGAATACCTGATTGCTGTAAGGCTTTGATAAAGTCAAGTTTGTCCTCGGTATTGACGATTCGAGCTTCATTTTGCAGGCCATCACGCGGCCCGACCTCGATAATTGTAGCGGTTTTTGGTAAACTAAACATACTATCCCCCCTTAGCTTTATTGTAGCGATAGAGGGGATAAAAGAGCAAGAAGCAGACAAGGGGGACATAAGAAATGTCACAGGAAATTGTAATTGCAAGCGCTGTCAGAACTGCAGTTGGATCATTCCAGGGGCGCTAAAAGATGTGCCGGCAACTGACCTCGGAGCCATCGTTATTAAAGAAGCCTTATCGCGCGCAGGGGTGGCGGGCGATCAAGTATCGGAAGTCATCATGGGCAATGTCTTGCAAGCGGGACTAGGCCAGAATCCGGCGCGTCAAGCTTCCATCCAAGCAGGCCTTCCGGAAACGGTGCCGGCGATGACCATCAATAAAGTATGCGGGTCTGGGTTGAAATCAATCCACTTGGCGTATCAAGCGATTTTTGCGGGAGATGCGGAAATCGTCGTAGCTGGCGGCATGGAAAACATGAGCCGCGCGCCATACTTACTAGAAGGTGCAAGAGATGGCTACCGCATGGGCGACCAGAAAGTGGTCGATAGTATGGTCCATGACGGTCTGACGTGTGCTTTCAATGATTATCATATGGGCGTGACAGCTGAGAACCTTTGCGACCGTTATGACATTTCGCGTGAAGACCAAGACCGCTTTGCGGCACGTTCACAAGCCCGGGCTTCAGCGGCTATCGAGAGCGGTCGTTTTAACGAGGAAATCGTGCCAGTGGAAATTCCACAGCGCAAAGGCGATCCAGTTATCTTTAAAACGGATGAATACGTCAAGGCTTCTTCAACTGAAGAAAAACTTGCGAAGTTGCGTCCTGCATTCAAGAAAGACGGTTCAGTTACTGCTGGCAACGCATCGGGCATCAATGACGGTGCGGCAGCCGTAATCGTCATGACGAAAGAGAAGGCCGAGCAGCTTGGCATTGAGCCACTTGCTGTCATCTCTGCAAACGGCAATGCGGGTGTCGATCCTGCTGTCATGGGCATCGGCCCTGTGCAGGCAGTGAAAAATGCATTGAAAAAAGCCGGCATGACGCTTGATGAGATCGATTTGATCGAAGCAAACGAAGCATTTGCCGCACAATCGATTGCGGTCGACCGTGAATTGAAATTTGATCATGATAAGCTTAATGTCAACGGCGGGGCTATTGCCATCGGGCATCCGATCGGCGCGAGTGGAACCCGTATTTTCGTGACACTGCTTCATGAAATGAAGAAACGCGATGCCAAGACAGGCCTTGCGACATTGTGCATCGGCGGTGGCCAAGGTGTTGCCACAATTGTCAAACGGCCATAAGGAGAGATAGCAATGGCGAAAGAGAAAATCAATGAAAATGGCTTGTTTTCAGAAGACCAGCTAGCGAAACTGCAATCCACGAAAAAAGAGCTTATAAAAGACCAGCAAAAAATTGAAGAGGAAAAAGAAGCGCAACGACAGTTTGAACGCAAAGAACGCGAAAAAAACATGTCCTTTGCGGAACTGCTGGAGCGTCATGAATCAGGAAAAAAATACTGAAGGCAAAACCCCCTGTCACATTTCGTGACAGGGGGTTCGTCATTCAATATAGCCATTCGAACAAAAAAGAGACGAGATACACTGGGGCACCCACGAGAATAGCCCCAGCAGCAAGATAACTAAATCCCCATCACATCAAACTCAAGACATCGTAAATTGCCCCTGCCAAATCATCAATCAGTTTCATGGCCTTTCTTCTCCTCTCACAGAACGTCATCCATTGCCAATAAATATCCATTTATTCTATCTTATCAAAAAATGCGAGAAAGGACAGTCGCTGTTTACTGGTAAAGCTAATATTTACCAATAAATTTTTATATTCCATTTACCGACAATTGATATAATAGATAAAGATCCATAAACTATCACGAACCATCAGCGAATATTTCTTTAAATTTAACTGCAGGAGGAGTAGATGATGAAAGCTGAAGAAGTGCCCGCAAGCCCAGAACTTGAACTAGAGCCAAATCCATCACCAATTGAACAAAAGCCAGTCGCCCCACACACAAAGACGCTTATTCATTTCGGTTATTTCGTGCTCGTATTAACGATATTATCAGTCGTTTTTTCATTAATTAAAGTCATGGCAGATTAAATTGTGAATTGAATGGATATAGTTTCCCTTTTTTTGAAACATCTGGCTGATCCATCCGTATATAATAGAGAAGGGAACATACAATTTAGGGAAAAGGATGGGATAAGATGGAGTCGATTGGAATTATTTCAATATTGATTGTCATACTGATTTTGGCGGCTATTGCAGGTGCTGGGTATTTCTTCTGGATGAAGATCCGCTACCGTACCGCCAAATCGAACGAAGCCTTAATCATTACGGGGCCGAAACTTGGAGATCCGAAGAAAGATACAAATATTTTCACCGATGACGAAGGGCGTTCCATGAAGATCATCCGCGGGGGCGGTTATTTGCTAAGACGCTTCCAGACTTCGACACCTGTCAATCTGACCTCGTTCCAGTTAAAGCTGTCGACACCGCGCGTTTACACAAACGCTGGGGTGCCAATTGTTGCTGATGCTGTTGCGATGGTCAAAGTAGCAGACACCTTAAACGGCATCGCTAATTATGCCGAGCAATTCCTCGGAAAAAAGCAAGATGAAATAGAACGTGAGATCATCGAGGTGCTCGGCAGTAATTTGCGTGCCATCCTGTCGAAGATGACCGTGGAGGACATCAATAGCGATCGAGAGAAATTCAACACAGATGTTCAGGAAATTGCTCAAAAGCAACTTGACTTAATGGGCTTTAAAATTACTTCACTCGGGCTCACGGATCTTCGGGATGCCGATGAAGACAACGGTTACCTCGAGAACCTGGGTCGCCCGCGAATCGCTGAAGTCCGCAAACAAGCGGAAATCGCAGAGGCAAATACAGAGCGGGAAACCCGCATTCACCGTGCGCAAACCGATCAGGAAGCGAAAGAAGAAGAGTACAAGCGCCAAATTTCCATTGCTGAATCCCGTAAATCAAAAGACTTGAAAGATGCGGCCTTCAAGGAAGAAACCGAACGCGCACGTGCCAAGTCCGAGCAATCGTATGAACTGGAAAAGGCAAAACTCGCGATGGAAATCCAAGAAGAAGAATTGAATATGCAGTTCATGGAACGTGAACGGGCCGTGCGCCTCGAAGAAGAGGAAAGCAAAGTGCGCAAAACGAAAGCCGATGCGAGCTATTACGAAACGACACGAACGGCTGAAGCGGAAGCGAGACGTTCTGTCATCGACGGGGAAGCAAAAGCGAAGATCAAACGCGATGAAGGGGCTGCCGAAGCGGAAGTCATCCGCGAACGCGGTAAAGCGGAAGCGGAATCCCGCAAATTGCTCGCGGAAGCTATGGAAGAGCATGGCGACGTCATCATTGCGGAAAAACTGATTGACATGTTGCCGGTATTTGCGGAAAAAGTGGCACAGCCGCTTAATAATATCGACTCTGTGAAAATTATCGATTCAGGCAACGGCCAAGGTGTCCCATCGTTTGGCAGAAGCGTTACCCAGACAATGGTTGATATGCAGGAGCCATTGAAGGAAATGACAGGTATCGATATTGCCGAAATGCTAAAATCCTACACATCTAAAAAACAGCAAGCCATTGAACCGCTCAGCCCGCAAGTGAGCAATCAAGCTGTAGACGATGTGCCAAAAGAAGACCCGGAACAACTATAACAGCCACATAAAAAAGACGGAGAACCCAAAAGGTTCTCCGTCTTTTTTGTGGACAAGTTTAGACCGTCATAATATCTTTGACAATCTGTTTGAGGCTTTTTGCAACATCGTTGAAGTGAAATTCTTTTGTCGCTTGCGGATGCTGTTCGTTAAAAGTTTCACACGTCCGATTTGTAGAAAAAGGCGTCAAGGTATGAAGTTCCTTGGGCTGAGTTTCCGCCAATAAGCGTAAAGAAGCGAACACAGGCTCTGAAATTTCGAAACGTTGATAGCCATCCGGCATGCGTGTGATTTTTTCCGGGGCGTCTGCAAGCAGCCAGCTGTCTTCCGTTTCCCATGCCAGCTTATGATTTTTAAACTCCTGTCCAAGGGATCTTGTCACAGTTTCAACAACCAGGTACGAATGCATCGATACGGCATCTCTGTCTGCTGACTGATAAGATTTTTTGGATTGGGTCAAGTAAAAATTCATCATTTTGCACGCCCCCATTTTTCTTGAAAGTAAGGTTTGAAAATTTCAGTCGTAATCAGTATATTCACTTCTAGGTATTCTTTCAAACCTGCAAAAGTCCTTTTCGATAAATTAAATCGACTAGGTAGAAAATCGGTCTTTTTTGGAAGTTGAAGAAGAAAAGATGTAAAAACCCGCTACCTAAAGGAAAAGCGATTCTATTTATTTTAGCTATATGGGGGGGGAAGTCATGGCAACACATAAAAAAGATTCAAAAGGCCTAAATGAATTGAATATGGCTTGCCTGAAACAAGAGGTAAAAAAACAGCGCCCTAATATAAAAGGGACGCTGTTGATAAAAGGCAGTCAATCGCGATGCTGCTCGTAGCGATCAAGACGCGTCGCTGCTTTTGCCGCATCAATCTGTTGTGGGCTAACCGTCTGATGATACGCCTGCAAAGTGTCACGCAGTTGTTCAGTGCTGCTCGCACCTGTAACGGCCGAAGAGACCGTGCGATCCGCTAAGATGGAATGCAAAGCGAGCGAATGCACATTGTCGTGGATAGCAGACAGTTTGTTCAACACGCTACTCAGTTGATCTGGACCGTACTGAAGGTAATCGCCCATTTTTTCAGCGCGCTTTGGCCCTTCAGCTGTCAATAGGCCTTTGGCTAAACTGCCACGTGCCACGACAGAGCGGCCGGATTGGCCAATTTCTGGCAAGAATTCTTCCGGACGGCGGTCGAGCAAGCTGTACTGCATCATGATCGAAGCGATCTCGCTGTTGTCCAAAAAGCGGTGGATGACATTCGGACGGATGGACGAAATTCCATAAGCACGGATCAAGCCCTCTTTTTTCAATTCTTCAAAAGCGTTAATCGTTTCTTCCGAGTTATCGGAGATCATTCCGCCGTGAAGCTGATACAAATCCAAGTAATCGGTGTTGAGACGGCGGAGCGAGTGGTGGATCTGTTCTTTGATATAGGCTTTGGTCGGATTCCACTTCACTTCATCCGACTCTTCTGACCATTCATTTCCCACTTTGCTCGCGAGGATGATGTCTTGCCGGCGATCGCCAAGTGCGCCGCCAACGATTGCCTCATTCTTTCCTTTGCCGTAAAAATCGGCTGTGTCGAAATAGGTAACGCCATTGTCTAATGCTTCGTCGATAATGGCTCTTGCTTGTTTCGGGTCTTCCGGCAACGACATACAGCCGAGTGCAATTTCACTGACTTCTAGCCCGCTGGTGCCCAGTGTATTGTATTTCATTTTTTCACCCCGTTGTAAAAGTTTATTTCCTCTATGGTATACTTTGCGGTATTGAAACTACAAATGAAATGAGGCCGAGCATGAAGAAATTTGAAGAAAAAACAATTCATAGTAAACGATTATACGAAGGCAAAGTCATTAATTTGAAAGTGGACGATGTGACCTTGCCGAATGGCAAACAGTCAAAGCGCGAATTAATCGAACATCCAGGAGCGGTAGCGGTTATCGCCTTGACGGCTGAAGGGAAAATCGTCATGGTCGAACAATACCGTAAAGCGCTAGAGCGTTCACTAGTCGAAATTCCAGCCGGAAAACTGGAACCTGGCGAAGCTCCGGAATTTACGGCGATGCGAGAGCTAGAAGAAGAAACAGGCTATTCAGCGGACAAGCTTGAAAAAGTAATTAGCTTCTCGACATCTCCTGGATTTGCTGATGAAGTGGTGCATGTTTTCTTTGCCACCGGTTTGCATCGCGCAGAAAACGGCGCAGTAACAGACGAAGATGAGTTTGTGGAATTGCTCGAAGTGACGGTTGAAGAAGCACAAGGATTGATCGACAACGAGCGCATTTACGATGCCAAAACCGCTTACGCTGTTCAATGGGCTAAAAACTACTTATCAGATAAGAATTAATCCAATTACCAGTTAAGAATGATTCTAAATAATAAACGCATCCATTGTTGTAATCGAGAACGCCCTTTTGATATAATGAATACAGTTTGAGGGAGGGCGTCGCATGGAAACAAGGATAGATCGCATAAAGAAACAATTACACGCTGCGAGTTATAAGCTGACGCCACAGCGTGAAGCAACGGTACGGATTTTATTGGACCATGAAGAAGATCATCTAAGTGCTGAAGATGTCTATCTTCTGGTCAAAGACATTGCGCCGGAAATCGGCTTGGCGACAGTATACCGTACATTGGAACTTCTGACCGAATTAAAAATTGTTGATAAAATAAACTTTGGGGATGGCGTTTCCCGTTATGATTTGCGTCAGGAAGGCGCAGCACACTTTCATCATCATTTGGTTTGCTTGGAATGTGGGGCAGTGGATGAAATACAAGAAGATTTACTTGAAGATGTTGAGACGGTCGTGGAAAAGCGCTGGAATTTCCAGATCAAAGATCACCGTCTGACTTTTCATGGCATTTGCTGGCGCTGCAACGACTTGGGTGCCGATAAGCCGGAAAAAGACGCTTAGAAGGCGGCCTGTTGAAGGCCGTCTTTTTTCATCCCCAAGAAAAGAGCGTGTAAAGGAGGAATTCCAATGAACGATGCGAAAGATGCGTTGGATGATTATTTGCATTTTTTACGAGTGGAAAGGCAGCTGGCCGATAACACCTTGACCTCGTACGAACGTGATTTGAAAGTCTATATACAGTATATGAGTGAAGTGGAACAATTGGAGTCGCTCGGAAAAATCGAACGTGTCCATATTCTCAATCACTTGCGCCATCTTCAGGAACTGGCGAAAACTTCGCGGACGGTGGCAAGGCATATTTCCTCAATCCGCAGCTTCCATCAGTTTTTGATTAGGGAAAAGCGCAGTGATTCGGATCCGACCGTACATTTGGAAATGCCCCAAATGGATAAGAAGTTGCCGAATATCCTCTCTATAGAAGAAATTGATGCTTTATTGAATTCGCCGGATACGTCAAAAGCTAACGGGCTGCGGGACCGAGCCATGCTGGAATTACTTTATGCAAGTGGCATGCGAGTTAGTGAATGCATCAATTTGGACATTGAGGATGTCCATCTGACAATGGGATTTGTCCGGTGCGTGGGCAAAGGTGGAAAAGAGCGCATCATTCCGCTTGGCAGAGCAGCACTTGAGGCGAACCGTCAATACCTTGAATCGGGTCGTCTTGCATTGCGAAATCCAGTGGAAAAAACGGATGCTTTGTTCATTAACCAAAGAGGAAAACGACTGACCAGGCAGGGATTTTGGAAATTATTGAAACAGCACGCCAAAAAAGCGGGGATTCAAAAGGAATTGACGCCGCATACTTTGCGTCATTCATTCGCGACCCATTTGATCGAGAATGGCGCAGATTTGCGTGCCGTACAGGAAATGCTGGGACACGCGGATATTTCAACCACGCAAATTTATACCCATGTCAGCAAGACGCGCTTAAAAGATGTCTACTCGCAATTTCATCCTCGTGCATAACAGAGGTCTGACTTCCGACATGGACCATTCCTGTGATAGAATAAAAGGGCAAATAAGGAGGAACTAATATGACAATGAAACCGTTTACTCGCATACATTTAATCGTCTTGGATTCAGTAGGCATTGGCGAAGCGCCAGATGCCGAAGCTTTTGGAGACACAGGCGCTGATACGCTTGGCCATATCGCCCAATCTGTCGGCGGCCTTACTATGCCAAACATGGAAAAATTGGGACTTGCCAATATCGTTCCGGTAAAAGGCCTTGACGCACAAGAAACACCAGCTGCCCACTTTGGCCGCCTTGAAGAGGCATCCGTCGGGAAAGATACAATGACGGGACACTGGGAAATCATGGGACTCAATATCGATACACCATTTAAAGTGTATCCAGATGGCTTCCCTAAAGAACTGATCGACAAGCTTGAACGGGCGACAGGGCGGAAAGTCATCGGCAACAAGCCGGCAAGTGGCACTGAAATCCTGGATGAACTCGGACAAGAACATATGGAAACCGGGGCATTGATTGTCTATACGTCTGCTGATCCGGTTCTGCAAATCGCAGCACATGAAGAAGTGATCCCGCTGGATGAACTGTACCAGATTTGCGAAACGGCTCGCGAACTGACCTTGGACCCGGAATATCTAGTCGGCCGCGTGATTGCGCGTCCATTTTTAGGTGAACCTGGTGCCTTTAAACGCACCTCTAACCGCCACGATTATGCCTTGGCTCCATTTGACCGTACCGTCATGAACGAACTTCAGGATGCCGGCAAAGACGTCATTGCCATTGGCAAGATCAACGACATCTACAATGGCGCTGGTGTGACAGAGGCTGTCAGAACCACTGATAATGCGGACGGAATGGATAAGCTCGTGCAAGTGGTCGGCAAAGAGTTCAATGGCTTGAGCTTTTTGAACCTCGTTGATTTTGATGCGCTATACGGCCACCGCAGAGACCCGAAAGGCTACGCACAAGCTTTAGAAGAATTCGATGTGCGCCTTCCGGAAGTTTTGGAAGGCATGCAGGAAGATGATTTGCTGCTCATCACAGCGGACCACGGAAACGATCCGACCTTCCCAGGCACGGACCATACGCGTGAATATGTGCCACTTCTTGCTTTCTCTCCTCGTTTTAATGGCGGCGGGGCGCTTGGAACTGGATCAACATTTGCGGATATCGGCGCGACGATTGCCGAGAACTTCGCTTGTGAATTGCCGAAATTTGGCACAAGCTTTCTCTCGAAACTAAAATGAAAAGGCGGTAATGACTAATGAGAATGGTAGACTTGATCGAAAAGAAACGCGATGGCCACGAGCTGTCCACAGAAGAAATCCGTTTTATTATTTCAGGCTATACAAATGGTGAAATCGCCGATTATCAATTGAGCTCATTTTTAATGGCGGTATTTTTCCAGGATATGAGTGAGCGCGAGCGTGCCGACTTGACGATGGCGATGGCAGAATCAGGCGATCAAATTGATCTGTCGGCCATTGAAGGCATTAAAGTTGATAAGCACTCTACAGGAGGCGTCGGCGATACGACAACACTCGTTCTCGGGCCGCTCGTTGCAGCTTGTGGCGTGCCGGTTGCGAAAATGAGCGGGCGAGGACTTGGCCATACTGGCGGGACCATCGACAAACTCGAAGCGATAGACGGATTCCACGTAGAACTGTCAACACAAGACTTTATCCAGCAGGTAAACGAACACAAACTGGCTGTCATCGGCCAAAGCGGCAATTTGACACCTGCAGATAAAAAAATGTATGCCTTGCGTGATGTGACAGCGACTGTCAATAGCATTCCGCTCATCGCGAGCTCCATTATGAGCAAAAAAATCGCAGCTGGGGCCGATGCCATCGTCCTCGATGTGAAAACTGGCGAAGGCGCATTCATGAAAACCGAGGAAGATGCTAAGAAATTGGCACATGCCATGGTCGGCATCGGTAACGCGACTGGGCGCAAAACGATGGCAATTATTTCTGATATGAGCCAGCCGCTCGGATTTGCGATTGGTAATGCTTTGGAAGTGAAAGAGGCGATTGAAACGCTGCAAGGCAAAGGCCCAGCAGATCTTACGGAACTATGTCTCGTGCTCGGCAGCCAAATGGTCGTCGTCGGCGGCAAGGCAGACACTTTGGAAGAGGCGCGTGCCATGCTCGAAGGCGTCATCAAAGATGGCTCTGCACTTGAAGCGTTCCGCCAATTGATCAAAGACCAAGGCGGCAATCCGGCTGTTGTGGACGATCTTAGTTTGTTGCCGCAAGCAAAATTCGTCACGGAACTGCCAGCAAAACAAGACGGTTATGTATCCTACATGGAAGCCGACGAAATCGGGACAGCGGCGATGGTGCTTGGCGCAGGACGCGCGACGAAAGATTCGGTCATCGATCTATCGGTCGGCTTAGTGCTCAACAAGAAAGTTGGCGATTTCGTCAAACAAGGCGAGTCACTGGCTACCATTTATTCCAACACACAAGACCTCGCGGAATGCCAGGAAATGTTATACAATAGTATCGAGTATTCAAACGAGCCGGTTGAAGCAATTCAGCTTGTCTCCGCTTTGATCACCGATTAAAGGAATCTTGCTGGGTTTAGGCCCAGCAGGATTTTTATTTACATAGCCATACAGGAGGAGTCGACATGCATTTATACGGGACGCAAGCAATCAACGAACAAGGCCATTTGACAATTGGGGGAGTAGACGCGGTCGACCTCGCCGCACAATACAGCACACCGCTTTTTGTTTACGACATCCAACTTTTCCGCGAACGTGCGCAAGCTTTTCAGAAAACCTTCGAGAACGAACAGATTGGCTACCAAGTCGCTTACGCCAGTAAAGCATTCTCCGGCATCGCCATCTATCAAGTTGCCGCTAAAGAAGGCTTGTCGCTCGACGTTGTCTCCGGTGGAGAACTTTACACCGCGATTCAAAGTGGATTTCCAAAAGAAAAAATCCATTTCCATGGCAACAATAAGAGCCAAGCGGAAATCGACATGGCATTTGATGAAGAGATTGGCTGCATCGTTGTCGATAATTTCCATGAAATCGAACTGCTGAAAAAAACAGCCGAACAGCGCAAGCAGAAGATGAATATCTTGCTGCGGGTGACACCGGGCATCGAAGCCCATACACATGACTATATTACGACCGGACAGGAAGACTCGAAGTTCGGGTTTGATTTGAACAACGGCCAGGCAGACCGCGCTTTTGAACAAACTTATAGCCACGAGTATCTCGAGTTGATTGGCCTGCATTGCCATATTGGCTCACAAATTTTCGATACGGCGGCTTTTCAAATGGCTTCTGAGAAATTGCTGCTGAAAATGGCATTGTGGAACAAGGAGTATTCCTATACCTGCAGCGTACTGAATTTAGGCGGTGGCTTTGGCATCCGCTATACCGAAGAAGATGCTCCGCTTGAACCTGCCGTTTACGTAAAAGACATGATCCGCACGGTTAAATCGGCATCCGAGCAAGCTGGATTTCCTTTGCCGGAAATTTGGATCGAGCCGGGTCGTTCATTGATCGGGGATGCAGGCACAACGCTTTATACAATTGGTTCGACAAAAGAAGTGCCGGACACGCGTCGCTATGCTGCGGTTGATGGCGGCATGTCTGATAATATCCGCCCTGCCCTTTATGGTGCCAAATACAGTTCCTTACTGGCCAACCGAGCACAGGACGAGGCTGGACAAGTTTACACGATCGCAGGAAAATGCTGTGAATCCGGTGATAAGCTAATAGAGGAAGCCCAATTGCCGCATGTGTCTGCTGGTGACATTCTGGCTATCTTTTGTACCGGCGCATATGGCTATTCCATGGCGAGTAATTACAACCGGATCACCCGTCCGGCTGTCGTCTTTGCAGAAGGCGGCAAGCACCAGCTCGTCATCCGGCGCGAAAGCTTCGAAGACTTGATCAAGAATGAAGTAGGGTATTCGCAAGAGGAGGCAGAACGGTGAGAAAGCAAAACATCATGCTGTTCCTGTTTGTCTTATTGATGGCGGTTGCCTGGGGCATTGCCTATTGGCTGTTCTTCGCAGACAAGGTCACCGGTGGCTGATCCTGTGTAAACTTGAGTTATCGGGAAGTTTATAGTAGTATGGGGAAAGCTGCTTTTAAGATGAAAATGAGGGATCAATTATGTTATACAGATACAAAAAATCATTTGAAAAGATCGCCATGGGCTTATTGTCATTCATGCCTAGAGAGCGCGAACTGAAAAAGCTGCAGCAGACGATGCACATTTACGAAGAAAATCCGGAATGGCAATTATTCCTTTGGAAAAAAGAGGACGACTTTGTCGGATTACTAGGTGTGGAAGTCTCAGAAGATCATTACACTATTCATCATGTATCGGTGAATCCATCCCATCGGGGCGACGGGATCGGCCATCAAATGATCGACAAGATTCAAGACATGATGCAGCACCGGGAAATGCGGGCTACTGACGAAACCGAAGCTTTCCTGAATAAATGCCCAGTAAAAAAAGGCGGCCTTTAATTCTTAAAGGTTCCGCCTTTTTTTCTGTTGTCTGAGCGCGATGATCTCTGTCCGGTCACGCAGCCGGTGTTTGTGCATCAAAAAGTGCTCATCTAGCTCCGGGGCTAAATAATGTTGCTTTTGTTCTTCGACGGCTTGAACCAGTTGGCCTGCTACAAGCGGGAGGTCACGATGTTCGAATGGCTCGCGATTGGTCACTCCTTGTATCGATTCGGTAAGCAATTGCATCAATTGCGGGTGGTCGAAGCCCTCGGTCCAAATTCCAGGCTCGGCAAGTTTCGGTTTAGCCCGGATGAGTGAACGAAGCGCGCCCGGGTAATTGCTGCGGCGCCAGTGGTACATGCCGACCGCCAATTGGATCCAACCAGTTAAAGGGTGCATTTTGTCTTTTGGAGCGATTTGTTTCCAGTACTCTTCTCCGACTTCATGACATTCGAAATAATCTCTTTCATCATTGAAGTGGATAATGTACTGAAGGAATAAGGGATGGCTAAGCGGATGCATTTCGATCTCCTTTCTTTTATAATCAATTAGTAATAGGAATATGAGCAGTCAGGTGGTAGTTGCATGTCTTACGAAGTGAAAGTGGATGCCTTTGAAGGCCCGCTAGATTTATTATTGCATTTAATCCATCGTTTGGAAATCGATATTTACGATATTCCCGTTTCTCAAATCACTACACAGTATATGGAGCATATCCGTGCAATGCAAGTGCTCGAACTCAATGAGGCGAGCGAATACTTGGTAATGGCGGCGACGTTGCTTGCGATTAAAAGCAAAACGCTGCTTCCGGTGCATGAAGGGGAAGTAGATGAAATCGATTACGAATTCGATGAAGAAGACCCTCGCGATGAATTGGTATCGAGGCTGATTGAATACAAGAAATACAAAGAAGCGGCGGAGGAACTGAAGAAACTGGAGAATGACAGGTCGATACTTTATTCTAAAGCTCCTGCAGATTTATCGGAACTGAATCCGCCGTTAGAACTCGCTGTTGATGATGCCAATGCTTATGATATGCTCGGCGCATTTCAGAAGATGCTACGGCGGAAGCAGTTAAGAGCGCCTTTATCAACGCGTGTCGCTCGCCAAGAAGTTTCCATCAAAGAGCAGATGGGCTCCATGGTTGAACGGTTAAAATCGTTTAAAGGTCGAGCTAATTTTTCTGAGCTTTTCCCGTCAGATGACCAAGCCGTTCTCGTTGTGTCGTTTTTATCTTTACTCGAATTGATGAAGCGACAAGTGATTGCGGTCGAACAGCAAAAGAATTTCACCGAATTGTCGGTGGAACTGAGAAAGGAAACGTGGCAAGATGAAGAAGAACCTTTTGGGCCAAATTGAAGCATTGCTATTCGTTACAGGAGACGATGGTTTAAGTTTTAGCCAATTGCAGTTTTTGACAGAGGCCGACGCAGATCAAGTGGAAGAGGCGCTCAATGAGTTGAAGAGCCGCTATAGTGAAGGCGTTTTTGGCATCATGTTAAAAGAGTTGGCGGGTGTTTACCAGTTGGTGACGAAGCCCGACATGGCAGACACCATTCAAAAGCTAGTCGAGAATCCGACGCCCCAATCGCTGTCACAAGCGTCGCTTGAAGTGCTCGCGATTGTGGCTTATAAACAGCCGATTACGCGGGTGGAATTGGAAGATTTGCGCGGTGTGAAAAGTGAGAAAGCACTGACAACACTTGCTGCAAAAGGCTTAATCCAAGAATGCGGCCGCGCTGAAGGCACAGGGCGTGCCATTTTGTACGGCACGACTGACGAATTTCTCAATTACTTTGGGCTGAAAAACTTGAAGGAATTGCCTCCTCTACCTGAAGAGATGTCAGAGGAGCCAGAAGAAGACGCGGATCTCTTTATGACAAAATTTCAAGAAGCATTCAAAGAAGAAGTAAATGCATAGGAGCTTACTGGGAAGACTGGGACGCATGGACAGTCTTCTTTTCATTTAAGCGATGCGCTTTCTCTTTGGCCGGAATTATGCCATAATTCCGGTTAGAAAGACTGCGGAAAACGTAAATCGGCTGCCTATGCGGCCGGTATTTAATTAGATGGGGTGAACAGGAAATGGAAAGATTGCAAAAGGTAATGGCGCATGCAGGAATTGCATCTAGGCGCAAAGCAGAACAAATGATTTTGGATGGAAAAGTGAAAGTGAACGGCAAAACGGTTAAGGAATTGGGCATCAAAGTGACCCCTTCCGATAAAATTGAAGTGGAAGGCGTGCAAATGGAGAAAGAACGCAAAGTCTATTTTCTACTCTATAAGCCGCGCGGCGTTATTTCGGCAGTGTCCGATGACAAAAACCGCAAAGTAGTCACGGATTTCTTCCCGAACGTCGAAGAACGCATTTATCCTGTCGGGCGTCTTGATTACGACACTTCAGGATTGCTGCTGTTGACAAACGATGGCGAATTCGCCAATAGCCTGACTCACCCGAAGTTTGAAATCGACAAGACGTATGTCGCGCGGCTAAAGGGTATTCCAGCCAGAGAAGATCTTCAAAAACTAGAGCGCGGCATTAAATTGGAAGATGGCATGACAGCGCCGGCGAAAGTGAAATTATTGTCAGCGGATGCGAAAGCTTCAAAAGCGATTGTCCAAATCACGATTCACGAAGGACGCAACCGTCAAGTCCGCCGCATGTTCGAAGCAATCGGCTTCCCGGTGCAGAAACTCAGTCGTGAACAATTTGCTTTTTTGACGCTGCATAGCCTGAACGCCGGCGAATCGAGAGAGCTAAGCCCTCACGAAGTGAAACAATTGCGCGTTCTGGCGGATACAGGCAAACGGCGCTAACGTTCACAAACCCTTCAAAACTGCGGACAGGCGGCTGATGAAACTTTGCTATAATTGATGTGCATCTAATCCCTCGAAGGAGGATCTATATGAGTACGGAGAAAAAAAGCAACAAGAAGAAAAACAGGACGATCATGCGCTCCGTTATTTTGCTGTTACTAGTCGCAGCTATCGGTTATACGATTTACAATAGTGTGACCGCCGACGAAGTGGAAGTGCTGAAAGTGGGAGATGCGGCACCGGATTTCACGCTGACGGATCTTGACGGGGAAACCCATAAGCTGTCCGATTATGAGGGCCAAGGTGTATTCCTCAATTTCTGGGGCACATGGTGTGAGCCATGCATCAAAGAAATGCCCGCAATGGCCAGCCAGTTTGAAGTGTATGAAGATCAAGGCGTCCAAGTCCTCGCGGTGAATATTGCACAATCGAATTTTGAAGTCGAGACGTTCGCGCGTCAATACGGCCTCAATTTTCCAATTGTCATCGACCGCGATAAAAGCGTCATGACGGCATATAATATCCGCCCGCTTCCAACGACCATGCTGGTAAACCCACAAGGCGAAATCCAGCGCATCGTGACCGGTGAAATGACAGAGCAGGATATCGCAGGTTTTATGGAAGAAATCAAACCTGAATAAGGAGATTTTTCGGATGGACAAATTGATTTGCAAATGCGGCCATGAAAATCCGCCAGGCACTATTCTTTGTGAATCGTGCGGACGGCCGCTTAATGAACAAGAGCAAGACAAAAAGTTAGCGGATATGCGCTATGAAGGAACGGCCAGACGTTCCCAGACTTATAATAAGTCAATTATTGATAAAATCTGGAACTTCTTTTCAAGCGTGAAAGTGGGCGTCGGAATCATCATCGTCTTATTGATTGCCGCGGCACTCGGCACCATTTTGCCTCAAAAACAATACGTCCCAGCAACGACGGAAGCAGATATCGAGGCTTATTACACCGATATTTACGGCAGTATCGGGACGGTGTATCACGCACTCGGCTTCCATGATTTATACAATTCCTTCTGGTTTATCAGCCTGGTTGGGATGCTTGCGATTTCACTGATCATCGCGAGCCTCGACCGGTTTGTGCCGCTTTATAGATCCTTGAAAAACCAGCGAGTGCTGCGCCATTCCAGCTTTATGCATAAGCAGCGTATTGTGGCAGAAGGACCGGGAGATGCGGACACGCTTAAAAAAGCCGAAGAGAAATTAACCGGTTTGAAATACAAAGTGTCGACTGATAAAAATGGCTTACTTGCCGAGAAAGGCCGTTTTTCGCGCTGGGGCCCTTATGTTAATCACATAGGCTTGATCATCTTCTTGTTCGGTGTCATGTTGCGCATGATGCCTGGTTTTTATGTAGACGAAACTTTGTGGATACGTGAAGGTGAAACACGTGCGATTCCAGACGCGCCGGGATATGTATTAGAAAGCAAAGGGTTCACTTTAGAAACATACACAGGTGAAGGTGAAGAAGAAAAATTCGGTGAAGCGATCGACCGTGTTGGAACGGTAGCGAAAAACTACCAAACCGACGTCGTTCTCTACAAAATTCCAGAAGGCGCATTGCCTGGTGATACAGCCGATATGGAAGTAGTGGAAGAGCACGCCATTCGCGTCAACCAGCCGTTTAAATTTGACGGCTACGCTTTGTATCAGATGGATTTCCAGCAAGATGAGCTGAAAACCATGAGCTTCGCGTTGCAGAACAAGGAAACAAGTGAAAGCCGTGGAGAGTTGACAATCGATTTGGTCAATCCAGAAACCACTTATGAGCTTGAAGACGGCTCGGTCGTCGAGTTGCTCGGCTATTATCCTGATTTCTCCGGTTTCGAAAATGGTGAACCGCAAACAGCGACGCCGCTGCCGAAAAATCCAGGATTTCTCGTGAAAATGACAACTCCTGATACTCCGGATGGAGAAACGAGTTTCATCACGATTCAGAACACAGTTGAGCCGCTTGGAGATAACGATTACAAACTTGCCTTCCAGGGCGTCGAGACGCGTGATGCATCCGGCTTAACGGTACGTAAAGACCGCACTTTGCCGATTCTTGGGCTTGGCGGTTTGATCTTCATGATCGGCGTAGCCCAAGGCATGTACTTTAATCACCGCCGCTTCTGGATTCAACAGCAAGCGGATGGCAGCATATTGCTTGCGGGCCATACGAACAAAAACTGGTTCGGGTTGAAAAAAGATTTGGATCAAGTGACGGAACACGCTTCTCTTCCAACATATCGCGACCAACAGGAAGACATGGAAGCACAGGAGAAAAGGGAAGGTGAACAATTGACATGACATTAGCCGATATCAGTTCCAATCTATTATACGTAGCCTTTATCGCTTACCTAATCGCAACGTTTGTCTTTGGTGGTGCCGTAAAAGGCAATAAAAAAGGCACATTCAGATCTGAACAGCGTTGGGGCAAAGTCGCCATCACCATCACGGTTATCGGTTTCGTTTCACAAGTGGGCTATTTCATCACACGATGGATGGTCACAGGCCATGCGCCAATCAGTAATATGTTCGAATTCACGACTGCCTTCGGAATGACTTTAGTCGGCGGATTCATTATACTTTATGCCTTGTATCGCACGGCAGTGCTAGGAATGATCGTTTTGCCGATCGCCTTATTGATCATCGCTTACGCTAGCATGTTCCCGAGCGAAGTGAGCCCGTTGATTCCGGCTCTTCAAACAAACTGGTTGGCGATACACGTTATCACTGTAGTTGTTGCAGAAGGAATCTTGGCGATCAGTGCGGCAGCTGGCTTGATTTATTTGCTAAAAGTCGTCGATCAAAAGAAAAAGTCGAAGCAGCGCTTTTGGCTTGAAGCCATCATGTATTCGCTCGTCTTGGTGCTTGGTTTTGTTGTGACGAGCACATTCTTCACATTGACGAATTACGAAGCGGATTTCGCTTATGTCAACAAAGATGGACAACCATCGGAAATCACTTATAATATGCCGGCAATTTTTGGCATGAACGAATTTGAGCCGATGACAGATGGCGCATTGACGCCGTTGGTAGAAATGCCGCCAATCGTCCATGCTGGAAAATTGACTACGGTATTTTGGTCGCTCGTGGTCGGTACGGTGTTATATGCATTGATTCGACTGGTCTTCCGGAAACGGATTTCCGCTATGCTTCAGCCGTTTACAAAAAACGTTAACTTGCAATTGATGGACGAGATCAATTATCGGTCGGTTATCATCGGCTTCCCGATCTTTTCACTCGGTGCATTAATTTTCGCTATGATCTGGGCTCAAATCGCCTGGTCGCGCTTCTGGGGCTGGGATCCGAAAGAAGTTTGGGCGCTTGTGACATTTTTATTCTATGCAGCATATCTGCACTTGCGGCTCGGACGAGGCTGGGCAGGCGAAAAGTCTGCTTGGCTCGCAGTCATCGGGTTTGTCATCATCATGTTCAACTTGGTGGCAGTTAACTTGATCATTGCCGGACTGCATTCATACGCTTGACGAAAAAGCCTTTTCCATTGTGGAAAAGGCTTTTCGTTTATTTTTGCACCCCTTATCGGTACAATGAAAATAATAGAGATGAAAGTTGGAGGGATTAGGATGTCTGAAGAAATTACAATTCTTGTAGTGGACGATGAAGAAAGAATCCGCCGCTTGTTAAAAATGTATCTCGAGCGTGAAGGATATATGGTTGAAGAAGCTGAAAACGGTGTGGAAGCATTGGAAAAAGCGACCGAGACGGATTACCATTGCATCTTGCTCGATCTCATGATGCCAGAAAAAGACGGCATTGAAGTGGCGACAGAACTACGTGAAACGAAAATGACGCCAATCATCATGCTAACAGCTAAAGGTGAGGAAGCAAACCGCGTGGAAGGCTTTGAATCTGGCGCAGACGATTACATCGTCAAACCGTTCAGCCCGCGTGAAGTGGTGCTGCGCGTCAAAGCGATTTTGCGCCGTTCTTCCGCCTATTCGCCATCTACAAGTTCGACCGTTTCAAAAGACCTGGTCGTTTTTCCACATTTGACGATTGACCACGATGCACACCGAGTAACAGCAGATGGCGTGGAAGTAAATTTGACGCCGAAAGAATACGAGCTATTGTATTTCCTGGCAAAATCGCCGGATAAAGTATTTGACCGGGAGCATTTACTGAAAGAAGTATGGCATTATGACTTTTTCGGTGATTTGCGTACGGTGGACACACATGTTAAACGCTTGCGCGAAAAACTCAATCGGGTGTCGGAATCCGCCGCTAAGATGATCGTCACCGTCTGGGGTGTCGGATACAAATTCGAGGTTGGCAATGAATAGAATATGGAATAGCATCGTCGGGAAGCTGTGGGTAACCATTTTGCTTCTCGTTTCCTTTGTCCTTTTTATTGTGACGGTGCTGCTATTGGAGTTTCTCGGGAACTTCCACAGCGAGACAGTAGAAGAAGCGCTTCATAATGAGGCGAATATGATCGCCAGGATTTTTAATGACCACGATGAGGAAGGCAATTTGTCGATCGTAGATGAAGTGCTAGGTCCAGAAACGAATGCCGTCATCGCTTCACAGCCGGGGGATATTGCCTATTATTTGCACGATGGCTTGAATGGTGATGAAATCAGGGAAAAGATCGTCAGCGAACAAGAATTCCAAAAAGTATTTGAGAGCGATGAAGCAGTCACTAAGGAAATGCTGCTGCCGTCGTTATCGGAAGCGGACCGAATGGAGTCGTATATCGTTATGGCATCCCCTCTTCAAACAGGGGATGGGCTTCACGGAACGGTATTTATTTACCAATCACTGGAAGTTATGGACCGGACTGCTGAACGGACGACCAATATCGTATTTTTATCCGCATTTATCGCGCTATTGCTGACGACGTTCTTTGCCTTTTTCTTATCAACACGTATCACTTCTCCGCTGCGCAATATGCGCGAAGGAGCATTTGAGTTGGCGAAAGGGAATTTTGACACAAAAATGAAAGTTTCTTCTGGAGATGAAATCGGCCAGTTAGCGATTGCTTTTAACCAAATGGGTCGCCAGTTAAAACATCATCTCGAAGTGATCAATCAGGAAAAAGAACAGCTATCGAGCATTTTGACTTCGATGGCAGATGCGGTCATTACGTTCAATCAGGATAAGACCATCTTATTAAGTAACCCGCCAGCAGAGAAGCTGCTCCGCCAGTGGCTTTCTAAAGATGGCACGTCAAATGCCCAAGCACTGCCGTCGGAAATGCTTCATATGCTCGACCATGTTTTGATGTTCCAAGAAGAAATTGAAGAAGAATTGGAAATTGAAGGTGCTTATTATGCGGTGAACTTCAGCCCGCTTTACAGTGGCGAGAGCATACGGGGAGCGGTAGCTGTACTTCATAACATGACTGAGCAGCACCGGCTCGAGAAGCTGCGAGAAGATTTTATCGCCAATGTGTCTCATGAACTCCGTACGCCGATCGCCATGCTTCAGGGCTATAGTGAAGCCTTGCTTGATGATGTCGGCGCAAGTGAAGAAGAGCGCAATGAAATGACGAAAATTATTTACGAGGAATCCCAGCGTATGGGGCGCCTGGTGACCGATCTATTGAACTTGGCCAGACTGGAATCCGGCCATATGCGCCTCTACAAAGAATTGGTGCAATTCAATAATGCGATTGAGCGGATGACCTTGAAGTTTAGCCAAGCTGCAAAAGAAAAAGGTATCGAATTAAGCTTTGCTACTGATCTCGATGACTGGTCGGCGGCTGAGTTGGACGAAGACCGCATCGAACAGGTCATGACGAATCTGATCGACAATGCACTTCGCCACACGCCACAAGGAGGGCAAGTACAAGTACTTGTCGAAAATATGGGAGACTACGCAAAAGTGTCAATCAATGATACCGGGGCCGGAATCTCTGACGAGGATCTGGAGTTCGTCTTCGAGCGTTTCTACAAAGCGGACAAAGCCAGAACGCTCGGCAAAGGCGGCACAGGACTCGGCCTTGCGATTGCCAGCAATATCATCAAAGCACATTCAGGAGAAATCCGCGCCGAAAGCAAATTTGGCGAAGGCACTTCGTTTATCTTTACCTTGCCATTGAAGGCAATGTAACTTTTCTGTTGTCGAGACGACTAATCCAAGGAACGGGGGGAGTTGCGTGAATGACTCCGTGTTTCATCGGCTATACGATCAATACCATCAGGATGTCTTTCAGTTTTTGGTGTATTTAGTGAAAGATCGGCATGTAGCGGAAGATTTAATGCATGAAGTTTATGTGAAGGTGCTGCGCGCTTATGACCGGTTCCAAGGAAAAAGTTCAGAAAAGACCTGGCTTTTTTCGATTGCTAAAAACGTCGCCATCGACCATTTCCGCAAAAATGCTGTGAGGAAAAAACATTCGCTGGATTTCTTCGACTGGGAAACTCAACAATTGGTTTCAACTGAACGCATACCGGAAGAAGTCTCCTTGCTCAATGAAGACAAGATCCGTTTGTATCAAATGCTCGATCTGTGTACAGGCGATCAGAAACTGGTCATTGTTATGCGTTTTTTCCAAGATCTCTCCATTGCGGAAACGGCTGAAGTCCTGGAGTGGTCGGAAGGCAAAGTCAAAACGACACAACACCGGGCAATCCGGTCCCTCCGCCAAAAATTACGAGAAGCAGAAGGGGGAGGAGAATATGCCGAATGACAAATGGAACGATGAAGAAATCGAAAATTTGTTGCGGGATTTCCCCAAAATACAGGATAATCGGCCCAAAGCCGAAGTGTATAAACGTGTATCGCAGACACAGTATGTTCCGAAGCAGCCTAAGCGCTGGCTGCCATTACTCGTCGCTATCATTGCGTTTTTGAGCATCACGGTGCTGGCGGTTTCCTTGCTGCAGCAAAATGGAAACGACTCTAGCAGCAGCGAGACTGAAAGTGACGATGCAGAATCGATGATGACAGCAGATGAGGCTCAAACAGAACAAACGGAACAATCCATTGATGAGCCTGAAGAGGCAGCCAGTATGGTTATAGAAGAACCGGAAGCCTTGCGTACAGCAGTGTATGAACAAGACCTAGCAGACGCTCAAATCCTCCGAATCGGCCTGGCTCAAAGAGGTTACGTAGTGCCGGTGAGTTTTATCATTCCAAAACAATCCGTTGATGAGACAGAACCGACTTCGCTCGAATTGTATGAAGCATTTGCGGAACAAATCGACGAATCAAAATTGGGCTTTGATGAGTATCATCCATATGAGGGAATCTTGCAGCAAGACGGTGCGATTATCAGCCATTTCCTCCCAGAGAATCATAATTATGACCAAGGATCGGCTGCTACCTTGCTGTATCTTCACAGTTTAGAAGAAACCTTCTTCGGCGAGGAGGAAATTCGCGTACTAAATGTCTCGGGAGAACCTGCGCAATTAGCACACGTGGGAATGGTTGAACCAATTCTTCCGGGAGTTCAAGGCCAAAGTTATTATTTGATCGCTTCGTCTACAGAAGACTGGTATTTGGCTCCATCTTACGGCTTGTCTGAAGCGAGCGTTGAAGATGCGCTCATCGCGCTTCAGCAAGCACCGAATGATGATTATCGTTCACCGGTACCGGATGGCATCGAATACGATGTGGACATGAATGGCACAAATGCCCTCGTGACATTCGAAGAGACCTTAGACCTTGAGTCACTAGAGGGAATAGAGGCGATGCGCTTAATCGAAAGCCTGGCGCTTACTGCACAGTCTTACGATGCCTCGCTGACAATAGTCAATACGGTCCAGTCCGAGTGGTCAGGCTTCGATTTTTCCGAAGAACTTGAATTGCCGGTTTCGCCCAACCGCATGGACTGGCCATAAAAATAAAAAGACAGCAATGTAAGCACTATGGTTTACATTGCTGTCTTTTTTTTATAAACTTAACTTGTATAAAAAAATATCGATTCATCTTCGGGGCAGGGTGCAATTCCCTACCGGCGGTAATTGGACGTTTCGGTCCATCAGCCCGCGAGCCGTAAAAAGCAGGATTTGGTGAAATTCCAAAGCCGACAGTATAGTCTGGATGGGAGAAGGTGAAGGTACGGACGCATGCCGTTTTTATATGGCGGACCGTTTATTTCAGTGTGCCTGACTCTCCCTTAAGTGATTATTACTTAAGGGATTTTTTGTGGCAACATGCGTTTCGAACCTTTCTTCTGGTGAATCACGACAAGGAGAGAGGAACATGAAGAACAAAAAATTGCAATCGATGATTGTCATCGGTATGCTGAGCAGCATCTCATTTGTGTTGATGCTATTCAATTTTCCACTGCCGGCCTTGCCTGCATTTTTGAAAGTGGATTTCAGTGATGTGCCTGCGCTGATAGCAGCGATCACGATGGGACCAGTTGCTGGTGTTTTAGTAGCATTCTTTAAAAACGTATTGGACTGGATCTTTTCAGGGAGTCCGACTGGTGTGCCTGTAGGGCATATGGCGAACTTTGCGACGAGCCTATTGTTCATTTTGCCGGTCTATGCGATCTATCGCAAAGTATCTACTAAAAAAGGAATCGCATTCGGCTTGGTGATCGGTACATTTTCTATGGCCATCGGCATGAGTTTGTTGAATTACTTCGTTTTCCTGCCGATGTATACGTATTTCCTCAACATGCCTGAACAAACAGGCAATGCCTTGTATACAACGATTGTGCTCGGCATCTTGCCGTTTAACTTGATCAAAGGTCTTGCGCTTACGACGGTTATTTTATTGATCTTCGGCAGCATGCATACCTGGATTGAAAAACAACGTTCCTATTATTTATCATAAAAAAAAGCGGTTGGAAGATTCATCTTCCAACCGCTTTTTCTATTGATCCATACGCTAATCAGTCTTCGTATTTAAGTGGATCTCCTTCAAATGCCTCGTCTGCCACCTTGATGGAATCGGTCGGGCATCCTTCAAATGCGTCTTCCATATCTTCCATTAGCTCATCTGGCACTTGTTCAGTCCCCGTGTTATCATCAAGAATAACGAAGGCGATGCCCTCATCATCATAATCGTAAATGTCTGGTGCTGCTGCTCCGCAAGCTCCGCATGCGATACACGTATCTTTATCAACAATGGTATATTTAGCCATTCTAGTTCCTCTCCTTTATCTCCGAACAAGTTCAGTTATACTATCGTGTTTATTCTATAGATGTTTTATATTTTTTTCAACCCAAAACCGCCGGGAGGTTTATTCAGTGCGATTCGATGAAGTCGTTTTAGCAATCATGAAAGCGGTAGACGGTCAACGGACCGTTTCTTCCCCTTATCATTTAATTAAAGGAAAGAAATCAGGTCAAACGATTCAAGACATCGGCTATTTCGGCCTGCATCCTTATTTTGCCGTGCTTCCGAAACTGGACAAAAAAGACTACCTGGACTCTATTGAGAGGCTGCAGGCGCAAGGGCTATTGGTGCCGGATGACAATAGCATTCAGCTTCATCAATCTGCCATCGACTTAAAATTGCCGACTACACCATTAAATGGCTGGAAATACAGGGGCAATGAGAGGCGTTTTTTTTCGCGTTTATCTTTGATAGTGCAAACAATGTCCAATTTTATGCAAGACCATAAACGTTTTGATCCGGTGGTGACAGATGAAGCGGTGCAGTCCTGGACCAAGTCTTATTTACACCGAATCGATTTTCGTTCACCGGAGGTCCAAGCCGTTTTCAAGCTTCAAATTGAAGTCAGCTTGGCGTTAGCAAAGACTGACGAAATGCATAAAGATATTTTGATGGCGCGACTGTCTGGGTATGGGGTCGGTGGGCTTACTTGGGACCAACTGGCAGCAAAACATCACCGACTGCCAATTGATATGAAAATTGCAGCAGTCGCAGCTTTACATGCTTGGCTAGATGTCCTAGAAGGCATGGAATACCCATTGTTAACAGGACTACTCGAAGGCATCGTGCAGAAATCCGCTTTGACGGAATCGGCTAAGCGAACACAAAACCTATACGAACGTGGATTCTCACTGAGCCAAATAGCAGAACTCAGGCAATTGAAGACCAGCACAATTGAAGACCATTTCGTTGAGTTGGCGATGAATGACCCGGCCTTTAGCCCAGCTTCATTTATGGATGACGAGTTATTTGAATCGATCCGTCGAATCAGCAAAGAAATGAAGACAATGCGCCTGCGGGATATTAAAGAGCGCTTGCCGGACGCGAGTTATTTCCAAATCCGCCTTGCATTGGCAGTGAGAGGAGAAGCTATATGAATCTTGAAAAATTGCTATATGAGGCATATGGCTATACAGAGTTCCGCCCTGGCCAAAAACAAGTGATTGAACAAGTGTTGTCTGGACGCGATGTTTTGGCGCTGTTGCCGACTGGAATGGGCAAATCCCTATGTTATCAATTGCCCGGAAAAGTGCTGCCAGGAGCTATCGTCATCGTCTCGCCGCTGTTATCGCTTATGCAAGACCAAGTAGCCCAATTAAAGAAAATGGGGGAAAAATCGGTTGTCGCTATCAATTCCTTTATGAAAGCGGAAGATCGTGAAAAGGTTTGGAATACACTCAGCAATTACAAATTTATCTTCGTCGCGCCTGAAATGCTTGTGCAGCCTTTTGTGCTTGATAAATTGAAAGCACTAGGCATCTCTTTGCTCGTTGCGGATGAAGCGCATTGCATCTCTCAATGGGGGTTTGATTTCCGTCCGGACTACCTGCGCATTGCCGAAGTATTGCCCAAACTTGGCAATCCTCAAACTCTGGCACTAACCGCTACAGCGACCGACAAAGTGACCCATGAAATCAAGCAGTACTTGAAATTAAGCAACCCATTCATCTATGCGCATCCGATGGACCGTCAAAACATTAGTTACGATATCCACAAATTTGAAAATGACAGTGACAAGCTAAAAGCATTCCTTGAAATAGTGGCTGCATACGGGGGACCGGGAATCATCTATGCTGGTACAAGGAGGAAATCCCAGGAACTGGCGGGGAAACTGCTAGCGCTTGGAATCAGGGCAGCATTTTATCACGGAGGCATGGAACAACAAGACCGTATTTTCGTCCAGCAGCAGTTTGCGAATAAGGAACTGGAATGGGTATGCGCCACCAATGCATTCGGTATGGGTGTTCATATTCCTGATATCCGTCACGTTATCCATTTTCAACTGCCTTCTTCTATAGAAGGCTATGTACAGGAAGTTGGTCGAGCGGGGCGGGACAATTTGCCTTCACTTGCGACTTTACTTTACGCTGCAGGTGATGAACGACTGGTAGAAAGTTTAATCATGGACGAGTTGCCGGAACGGCATGAAATCGAATTGATATATCAACGCAAAGAAGAAGCAAAACAGCTGGTCAACCAGGGAATGATAAGAGAAACGGCATATCGTATCATCTCTTATTGGCGCGAGCGCCTTCCACTTGAAGGCACTTTGAACCAGATTGAGCAGTTGAAAGAAGAAAAGCAACGGCAGGCAGCTTCTGTCCGTGGTCTGGTTCATTCGAGCGGTTGCATTCGCCGATATCTAAGTACGAGCTTTGACCAAGAAAATCCCACTGTGCCGCCAAACTGCTGTAGTTTTCATGGGATTGATCATCGTCTTTTTAAAGCCAGGCAAAGTCGTTCGGAAGCACCATCGCAAGGTGGGTGGAAAGAACGCTTGGAGGTCCTTTTGCCTATATGAAAATCTCTATTTCTATTATTTACAAATAAGTCTTTTTTCGTCATAATAGATATATTAGTACAGATAGGGGTAGTCGTGAAATGGGAAACGATAATTATCATGAATCAATGGAAAAGAATCGCCAGGAATTGTCACAGGAACGAATGGCAGAATTGACGAGGCGCGCACGCCAGATGCCTAAGCCGAAAAGCAGGGGCTTATTATTGCCTTCCTTGTTTTTCATCTTTATCTTGATTCCGGTTACTTTGTTGATCTATGTTGCGTTTTACTATGAGCCGGATGACACGCTAACTGCCAAAACAAATGAAAATGAAGTCAGCTTTGAATTGAATTCCCAACCGCCTTCCGACAGCACCGTACTTGCGGCTGCAGATGACGAACAGGAAGATGAAAAACAACAAGAGACAAAAAGTGCTAAAGCTAAAGAAGCAGCAGAACAAAAAGCACTGAAAGAAAAAGCTCGAGAGCGAGAAGAAGAAGCGGCTGCAGACGCGAAAGAGAAAGAGCAAGCAGCAGCGAAAGAACAAGCTGAGAAAAAAGCGCAAGAAACAGCAGCAGCAGAACAAAAAGCACGGGAAGAAGCAGATGCGAAAGCGAAAGCTGAAGCTGAGCAGCGTGCACAAGAGCCAGAAGAAACACCTACTGCCGGCGGCAAGACGGTGACTGTGCAATCGAGTGAAACACTTTACCGAATTGCAGTGAACAATTACGGCGCAAGCGGTGCAGCCGCGGCAGTTGAAAAGATCAAACAGGCGAACGGATTAGCCTCTAACGCCATTAGCCCGGGACAAACATTAATTTTGCCTTAAAGCAAGATTAGATTTCTCCTACAGGGGAACAGATAGATAGAAACTAGAAAGAGGTGAGCTGATGTTTGTCAAAAGTGCATTAGTTAAAAAGGAAAGATGTTTTACAGTACATCCGGAAGATGCGATGGAAAGAGGGCTCGAGCTATTGGAGCGCCATTCCATAGATGCATTGCCAGTCGTCGATGGCGACCAATTTAAAGGAATCTTCACTTGGTATCATGCATATCGCGCTTTCTTTTACTCCGATAGCCCGAAAGACGAATTTATTCGTTCGACAAAAGTAAAAGATATTATGGTCAACCAAGATGTGTTTTTGAATATTGATGATGTGTATGAAAAAGCTTTAGTCGAATTGCGTGATTTCCCAATCATCGCAGTCGTCGACGAAGGGAAATTCCTCGGAATCGTCACCCGATTCGATGTCGTCAACCAATTGCAAAGCGCATTTGGGATGCAAAAATCAGGAGTTCGCATCACTGTCACATCGGTTGAATCAGAAGGCCGCATCGGTCGACTTGGTGAAATCATTGAAAAACATAAAGAATCTGTTGTTTCATTGGTTACTTTCGATGAAACCGATAAAATGGTGCGCCGCATTGTTCTCAAAGTCAAGAAAAAGAACAATATAGAAAAATTTACGAAGGATTTGGAAAAATCCGGTTTCCGCATTCTAGATATTACAGAAGATTGAATAGCGGCTTGAACAGGAAAACATAAGCGCAGCTTATGTTTTTTTGTTGCTTTGGAAAGGATGTACGCAATGAAATGGATATTACGGATCGGTTTAGCTGGCTTGTCATTATTAGCGTGGATGTTCCGCTCTGCCCATAGTCAAAAACGAGAAACTGCGGTCGTTCAATTGTCTGGAAATGCTGTGTTTTCACCTTTTAAGCTGATGTTTATCTCCGATGTCCACCGGCGCAAACTTCGCTCTGACATGTTCAATGATAAAGTCGATATAGTCGTCATTGGTGGAGATTTTGTCGAGCGTGGGGTTCCGGAACAACGACTTCGCGAAAATTTGCAAGTTCTGAGACAGCTTGCCCCGGTGTATTATGTATTTGGAAACAACGACCGGGAAATTGGAGAAGAGCGATTAAGGGAGTTGCTCGAAGAACAAGGTACCGTCATTCTAGATGATGAATCTGTTGAACTATTCGGGAATGCTGAATTAAAATTGACAGGAATCGACTATTTTGCTTTTCGAGAGCACAGTGTAGAAGATGCTTTTTGCAATGTCTCAAAAGGCGATTCCGTCATCTTCGTTTCCCATACGCCTTTTGTCTTCAAGCATGTAAAACAACATTATCCCGTCAGCTTATTGATGGCGGGGCATACCCATGGCGGGCAAATCAGATTTGGGCCTTTCGGGGTTTTCGACCACGGTTCGTTGACGAGTACAAGCGGCATCACAGAACTCATCAGCAACGGGTTCGGCACGACGTCTATACCGCTGAGACTCGGTGCCAAAGCACAATACCATATACTTGAAATACACCCCTCGCCGGGCGTCCAGCATTTGGCGCAAAGCTCTTCAATCAGATAAGATGGAGAAGGACATTATTACAGGAGTGGATGAAATGGAACATGCAGATGTCATTATCGTAGGAGGCGGGCCATGTGGGTTATCGGCCGCCATTGAAATACAGAGAATGGGCCTGCACCCCGTCATTCTCGAAAAAGGCAATATCGTTAACGCCATCTATCGTTACCCAACGCATCAAACATTTTTTAGCAGCAGTGAGAAATTGGCGATTGGCGATGTGCCGTTCATTACAGAAGACCGCAAGCCAAAGCGCAACCAAGCGCTGGTTTATTACCGAGAAGTGGTGAAACGCCATAAACTGGATGTGCGAGCATTCGAAACTGCGCTATCGATCGAGCAAAAGGACGGCTTTTTCGTAAAAACGACAAAAAACCATTACCAAGCAAAATACGTAATCGTGGCCACTGGTTATTATGACCACCCGAATAAGCTGTTGGTGCCAGGAGCGGACTTGCCGAAAGTCATGCATTACTTTAAGGAAGGACATCCGTATTTCGATCGCGACGTGTTGGTGATCGGAGGGAAGAATTCCGCGATTGATGCCGCGCTCGAATTGCATAAAGCTGGCAGCAGGGTAACGGTGTCTTATCACGGGACAAGTTATTCGAAAAGTATCAAGCCGTGGATTTTGCCAGAATTCGACGGGCTCGTGCGCCAAGGCGAAATTACCATGCTGTTCGATTCCATCGTCGACGAAATTCGAGAAGACGAAGTGGAATTGACGGTAAACGATACGAAGGAAACCTACGCGAATGATTTTGTCTTCGCGATGATCGGGTATCATCCGGATCACAGCTTTCTCGAACAGATGGGGATCGATATTGATGCAGCGAGCGGCAGACCGGCGTTCGATGAAGAAACGATGGAGACCAATGTCGAAGATTTGTTTATCGCAGGGGTCATCGCAGCAGGCAATAATGCGAATGAGATCTTCATCGAAAATGGTCGTTTCCATGGCGGTCAAATTGCAACGGCAATCGCCAAAAAAGAAGCGCTGAAAAATTCAATAGATTAGACTATCAAAAGAGGTGCATTATGAAAAAGAAAGTATCGTTAATTACGACCGGAGGCACTATTGCCAGCAAAGCCATATCTGATGACGGCTTGCTAAAATCAGGCGCCATTTCAGGAAAAGATTTGGCAGAGCTTTGCCAATTACCGCCGGAGATCGAAGTGAAAGTCATCGATGTCTTTCAATTGCCAAGCATGCATATCGGCTTGACTGAAATGAATATCGTCAAAGAAGCGATTTTGACTGAGTTAAAAGACCCTGAAGTGGAAGGGGTAGTCGTTACGCACGGTACCGATACCTTAGAAGAAACGGCTTATTTTCTGGATCTGACAGTAGGGGATGAACGCACAGTCGTGGTCACAGGCAGTCAGCGTGCGCCAGAAGCAGTTGGGACGGATGTTTATTCCAATTTGCGCAACTCAATTTATGTTGCCGTTGATCCTGTCATTAAAGGTGTAGGAACGGTTGTCGTCTTCAATGAACGAATTTACAGCGCGAAATACGTAAAAAAAGTACATGCCAGTAATTTGCAGGGCTTTGATTCATTTGGCCACGGTTATTTAGGAATCATCGATAATGATAAAGTCCGCATCTATCAAAGATCGGTCATGCGTGAAGTGCATCATGTGCCGGGTGGCATGCCGCGCGTGGATATCATCAAGTGTTATTCCGGCCAGGAAGGTTCAATCATCGATATGCTTTCTGAGAATGGCACAAAAGGCATCATCTTAGAAGCAGCTGGACGCGGGCAAATTTCCCCGCACATGGTGAGCTCAGTCCAGCGTGCCGTGGATTCCGGGATTCCTGTCATAGTCACGACGAGCGCTGAAGAAGGCAATGCCTATCCTGCATACAGCTACCCAGGAAGCGCACACGATTTGCTGACGCGCGGTGTCATCTTGGGCAGTGATTACGATAGCAAAAAAGCGCGCATCAAATTGGCAATCTTGCTGTCGGGAGATAAAGCCATAGACAAGGGAGCATTTGAAATTTAACTATCGCGGGTAATGGAGGGAGGCGCGTCTATGTTAGAGCTGTTGACGGTAGCTATTGCACCTGGGCTCGCATTGTTTAGTTATTTTTATTTGCGGGACCAATTTGCCGGGGAACCGTCAAGGCTAATTTTTCACTGCTTTTTATACGGCGCGCTTTTGACATTCCCGATTCTTTTTGTCCAGTATGTATTCGAAGCCGAGCATGTGTTTCAAAACACGTTTGTGAAATCCGTCTTATTTTCGAGTTTGCTGGAGGAGTTCTTCAAGTGGATCGTTCTGCTAGCAGCGGTATTTCGCCATATCGATTTTGAGGACCCTTATGATGGGATTTTGTACGGTGCAAGTTTATCGCTTGGCTTTGCTACCGTAGAAAATATTTTATATTTGCTTGAGTTCGGGCTTGGAACCGCTTTTCTACGCGCATTCTTGCCGGTGTCGAGCCATGCATTGTTCGGCGTTGTCATGGGATTTTATTTTGGCAGAGCCAAATTTACTGGGAAAAGAGAAAGCAAATGGCGGTTGGCGTCGGCATTATTTGCCGCATCGCTTTTACATATGGCTTACAACGCATCGCTTTACGCCTATGATAATTTGCTATATGGGGCTGTGCCTTTCATGTTGTTTTTATGGTGGTTCGGTTTACGGAAAGTTCGGCAAGCCCACCAATTATCAGTCAGCCATTACCATAACAACCCACCGGATTGATCGAACCGAAAGCCCGCTGCCATAGGGCTTTTTCTTTTTGCGTCCAGGTCGTTATGAAACTATTCCCCATGCACTTTGATTTTGCCCGAAACATCAAGCAGATTGTGATAAAATGAAATTATTACTTAAGATGGGGTGACAGTTTTGACGAAAGCTATCCAAATTGCGATCGACGGGCCAGCTGCTGCTGGTAAAAGCACGATCGCTAAAATAGTGGCAGAAAAATTAGGGTATATTTATATCGATACGGGGGCAATGTACCGTGCAATTACGTTAAAAGCATTGAATGAAGAAATCAATTTGGGAAGCAATGAAGAAGCGGGGGCTTTACTTGTTGAGACTGAAATCGATTTAATCCCTGTCGAAGGCGGCCAGAAAGTCTTGCTCGATGGAAAAGATGTCTCAGAGGAGATTCGTTCACAAAATGTCACAAAGGCAGTATCAGAAATGGCTGCCCACGAACTGGTAAGAAAGCGTATGGTCGAACTTCAGCAAAAACTGGCAGAAGACCGTGGCGTCGTTATGGATGGCCGCGATATCGGCACGCATGTTTTACCAGGCGCAGCGCTTAAAGTCTTTATGTCAGCAACCGTTGAAGAACGAGCAAGACGTAGATTCGAAGAAAATAAAAAACGCGACATCCTGACGCCTTTAGTTGAGTTACAGGAGGAAATCGCTATGCGCGACAAAATGGATTCTGAACGTGAAGTAGCGCCTTTGAAACAAGCGCAAGATGCCGTATTTTTAGATACCACGCCTTTAACGATTGCAGAAGCGGCACAAGCCATTTTGAAACTAGCGCAAGAGAGGCTGATGGCATCATGAATTTGTATGCAGTAGGGAAAACGCTCGTGAAGACGGCATTGAGTCCGCTGTACCGTTTTCAAGTTGAGGGCATTGAAAAGTTTCCGGAAACGGGCGGCATTCTTCTTTGCAGCAACCATATCCATGCGCTCGATCCACCGGTAGTCGGTATGACCGCCCCGAGAACCGTTCATTTCATGGCCAAAGAGGAATTGTTTAAAGCGCCAATACTCGGCTCGATTTTGCCGAAAGTCAATGCTTTTCCGGTAAAACGCGGCATGAGTGACCGGGAAGCTTTGCGGACTGCTTTAAAGCTGCTAAAAGGCGGCGAAGTGGTTGGGCTATTCCCTGAGGGTACCCGTTCGACAGAGGGCGTATTGAAAAAAGGCTTGAGCGGCGCTGGCTTTTTTGCTTTGCGGGGCAATGCGGATGTTATGCCATGCGCACTTATTGGACCGTATAAGCCATTCGGAAAAGTCAAAGTAGTTTACGGCGATCCAATTCGGATGGAACCTTACCGTGAGCGTAAAGCTTCTGCAGAAGAAGTCACAGAAGCCATCATGGCCAGTATTCAAAAAATTCTGGACGAAAACTCAGAAAATAAGTGATTATTTTTGTTTTTATTAGAGAATTCGAATAAAATAGAAGATGGATAGTTTGTGAAGGAGGGCTACTTATGTCAGAGGATATGAATTTGATGGAAAACCGTGACTTCCAAACAGGAGATCGCGTAAAAGGAATAGTCGCCAAGATCGAGGAAAAAGCAGTGACGGTGACAATTGATGGAGCGCCATTCGACGGGATCATCCCGATCAGCGAATTATCGAGCCTCCATATCGAAAAAGCATCCGACTCGGTCCAAGAAGGTGATGAACTTGAATTGATCATCACGAAAGTGGAAGATGAAAACTTTGTATTGTCTAAGCGCAAAGTTGATGCTGAATCCGCTTGGGACGATCTTGAGAAAAAATTCGAATCCGGTGAAATCATCGAAGCAGAAGTGAAGGACGTCGTGAAAGGCGGCCTGGTTATTGACCTCGGTGTGCGCGGATTTGTGCCGGCTTCACTTGTGGAAGATTATTTCGTCGAATCATTTGAGGATTATAAAGGCCGTGTTATGACCTTTAAAATTGTCGAAATGGAAAAAGAAAATAACCGCTTGATTCTTTCCCACCGTGCAGTGGTGGAAGGCGAAAAAGAGTCTCAAAAAGAGCAAGTGATGGATTCGATTAATGCAGGAGATGTACTTGATGGGAAAGTGCAGCGTATTGCTTCGTTTGGCGCATTCGTCGATATTGGCGGAGTGGACGGCCTTGTGCACATTTCTCAATTATCGCATGAGCATGTCGATAAAGTATCAGATGTTGTCACAGAAGGTCAGGAAGTAAAAGTTAAAGTTCTTTCAGTGGATCGTGACTCAGAACGCATTTCATTATCGATCAAAGATACATTGCCTGGTCCTTGGGATGCCATCGATGAAAAGGCTCCAAAAGGCTCTGTTCATCAAGGTACAGTGAAAAGACTCGTCAGCTACGGCGCGTTTGTTGAAGTGTTGCCTGGTGTAGAAGGCCTTGTGCATATTTCACAAATTGCACATAAGCACATTGCTACGCCGCACGAAGTGCTCCAGGAAGGCCAGGAAGTTGAAGTGAAAGTTCTTGAAGTCAATAAAGAAGACAAGCGCTTGTCCCTCAGCATTAAAGAGCTTCAAGAAAAAGAAGCGGAACAGGATTTCTCACAATACGATATGCCTGAAGAAGCGTCTGGATTCTCAATTAGTGATGTTATCGGAGATAAATTAAAAGGGTTCAAATCCGAATAAATGTCACGGGCTAAAAGAAAGATGGACCATATCAATTATGCGTTGTCTACTGGGCAAGGTCGGGCTACTTGGCTCGACTGCGTCCGTTTTGTCCATCAGGCGCTGCCGGGAATCGGCGTTGCCGACGTATCATTGGAACCCAAAACAGGTGATTTGCAACTAAAATCACCTGTTTTTATTAATGCCATGACCGGTGGAGGCGGTTCCGAGACTTTGCAACTGAATGCCATGCTCGCGCGGGCGGCGAAAGAAACGGGAATCGCCATGGCTGTCGGTTCACAAATGGCAGCCCTGAAGGACAAGGATGAACGCGAAAGCTATAGCATAGTTCGAAAAGAAAACCCACAGGGAATCATATTTGGCAATCTTGGCAGTGAAGCTACTGTAAAACAAGCGATAGAAGCGGTCGAGATGATCAGAGCAGATGCCTTGCAGATTCACTTAAATGTCGTCCAGGAACTGACAATGCCAGAAGGCGACCGCCAGTTTCGAGGAGCGCTTGAGCGAATTGAGATGATTGCAGAGGCCTTAGATGTGCCGGTCATCATCAAAGAAACCGGCTTCGGCATTTCACAGGAAACTGCCGAAGCGCTTGACAAGACCCAAGTGGCGGCGATCGATGCGAGCGGGTTTGGCGGTACGAATTTCGCCAGCATCGAAAATGAACGCAGAAAACGCAAATTGGCCTATTTCGAAGACTGGGGCATCCCGACGGCTGCAGCAATCGTTGAATGCCGAGAAGGCTTCAGCCGCACTGTGTTGGCGTCTGGCGGGCTTCAAAACGCCGGTGATGTTATCCGGGCATTTCGTCTTGGCGCAGATGCTGTGGGCATTGCAGGTAGTTTTTTGAAGCACGCGGTGAGCCTTGGGGAAATCGGTTTGATTGAAGAAATCCATGGGCTTCACGAAGATTTGCGTATGCTCATGACTGCACTTGGTGCACAGACAATTGAAGAGATCCGCTCGACCCCTGCTGTCATCAATGGTGAATTGCTTGCCCATTTGCAGCAACGGGGGCTTGAGACGAAGCATTTTGCAGTTCCTTTGAAAAACTGAATATTGGACAATTTAAGGGGATGGACATTATTCAGATGCCATCCTCTTTTTCGTGTATAATAGGCTTATCAGAAGTGGAAGGATGAATTAATTATGTCAAAACCGGTAGTAGCAATTGTTGGCCGGCCGAATGTAGGGAAATCCACGATTTTTAATCGCGTGGTCGGGGAGCGCGTCTCCATCGTGGAAGATATTCCAGGAGTTACACGTGACCGCATCTACAGTTCGGCAGATTGGCTAACGCATGAATTCAATATTATTGATACAGGGGGCATCGACCTTAGCGACGAGCCTTTCCTAGAACAAATCCGCAGCCAGGCAGAAGTGGCAATGGATGAAGCGGACGTTATCATCTTTCTCGTCAACGGACGAGACGGAGTGACAGAGCAGGATGAGCAAGTAGCGAGAATCCTATATCGCACGAAAAAACCAGTGGTGCTGGCTGTCAACAAAATCGATAACCCTGATATGCGCCACATGATCTACGATTTCTATTCTCTTGGAATTGGCGAACCCTATCCGGTTTCAGGATCTCACGGGCTTGGCTTGGGAGATCTTTTGGACGAAGTGGCTAATCACTTCCCGAAAGAAGATGAAGAAGAGTATCCGGACAATGTCATTAAGTTTTCACTGATCGGACGTCCGAACGTTGGGAAATCTTCACTAGTCAACTCGTTTCTCGGTGAAGACCGTGTCATTGTCAGTGAAGTGGCCGGCACGACGCGCGATGCTGTCGATACGCAATATGAATATGATGAACAGCCTTATGTCATCATTGATACGGCTGGCATGCGCAAAAAAGGGAAAGTTTATGAAAGTACCGAAAAATATAGCGTGCTTCGCGCCTTGCGTGCGATTGAACGATCAGACGTTGTTCTAGTCGTCCTGAATGCAGAAGAAGGCATTCAGGAACAAGATAAAAAAATTGCAGGCTATGCCCACGAAGCAGGGAAAGCGGTCGTGATCGTAGTCAATAAATGGGATGCCTTGAAAAAAGACGACAAAACCATGAATAAATTCACGCAGCAAATTCGTGAACATTTCTTGTTCTTGGATTATGCTCCGATCATTTTCGTATCTGCTATCAGCGGGCAGCGTGTGCACAATATCCTTGAAATTATCAACCGCGTCAATGATAACCATTCACGCCGTATCCAGTCGAGCATACTCAACGAAGTAATCGAAGATGCAGTAGCGATGAATCCGGCACCATCGGATAAAGGGCGTCGCCTACGTCTTTACTACGTGACGCAAGTGGCCGTCAAGCCGCCGACATTCGTCGTATTCGTTAACGAGCCGGAAATGATGCATTTCAGCTATGAGCGTTTCTTGCAAAACCGCATCCGGGAAAGCTTTGATTTCGAAGGCACACCGCTGCGCTTGATCACGCGAGCGCGTACGTAATTTTACTTAGTGATTACGTCTGCTTTCAAGTTGATACCAATTGATCCAATCGGACTTTACTGAACATCATGACTCCCACTTGAAGAGGTGGGAGTTTGGTTTTCTTAAAGCAGGATAAAGGAGAGGTAAAAATGGAAAAAGTCACTATATTTGGGGCAGGAAGCTGGGGAACCGCACTTAGTTATGTGTTGGCGCAAAATGGCCATGACCTGTTGTTGTGGAGCCACCGCCAGGACCAAGCGGATGAAATCAATAACCATTCGAACGAGCGTTATTTAAAAGGAGTTGAACTTCCGGCTTCCTTAAAAGCGACAGCAGACCTGGATGAGGCTGTAGCGCATGCTGATGTGTTCATTCTGGCGGTGCCGACAAAAGCCATCCGGGAAGTTTCACAGGATATCCATAAGAGAATGACGAAAAAAGGTTTGTTTGTCCATGTCTCAAAAGGCATTGAACCAGATTCACTCAAACGAATCAGTGAAATGATCCGAGAAGAAATTCCGGCTGACCTGATCGAGGAAGTGGTCATTCTGTCAGGTCCAAGCCATGCAGAAGAAGTTGTTCAGGAGCATCCGACGACCGTCACTGCAGCATGTGAAAATACGCAAGCCGCGAACCGTGTACAGGATTTGTTCATGAATTCCTATTTTAGGGTCTACACGAATACTGATGTCATCGGAGTGGAAATCGGGGGCGCGTTAAAGAACATTATCGCCTTAGCGGTCGGAATCACAGATGGCTTAGGCTATGGTGACAATGCCAAAGCAGCGATTATGACTCGCGGCCTTGCAGAAATTGCCCGCCTTGGTGTGAAGATGGGGGCCACGCCGCTGACTTTCTCTGGACTATCGGGCGTAGGGGATTTAATTGTTACGTGCACGAGCGTTCATTCACGTAATTGGCGCGCAGGCAATATGCTGGGCAAAGGAAAAAGCGTCGATGAAGTGCTAGAGGAAATGGGCATGGTCGTTGAAGGAATTCGGACTACAAAAGCGGCCCACCAGTTGGCCGCTGAATACAAAGTGCCGATGCCAATCACAGAAGCTTTGTATGCAGTATTGTTCGAGGGCGTCAAACCGGAAAATGCGGTCGAAGAGCTGATGGGCCGCATGAAGAAAAACGAAATGGAAGATTTAATCGACTTGCTTTAATTGTCACAAACGGAGGGGCTGCTTGCTGCTGTCCCTTCTTTTTTTATGCTATACTATGGACTGAAACTCGACGAAAGGCGGCTTATTCATGAGTTCTTTGGATAAAATGTGGGTATCGTTTGCAGGCATCGCTTTTTTGATCATTTCCATGGGATTGATCTATTTGAGCCGATACAAATTGCAAAACGGCATCCTGAAATTTCTATTTGCGCTGATCGCGTATGTTCTGCTGATCCTGGGCTTCTTTATTATGGTTTTCACTATATTCAGCGGACCAACCGGTGGCGCCTGAGGGGATGGGCATAATGAAAAAAACAACAGCGCTGCTAATGACACTACTGACAGCAAGTTTGCTGACGGCTTGTGGGTATCCTAGCAGCGAGCGGGCAGAAAATCAGATTCCCTATGAAGATCAGCTAGAAACAGCACAGCAAGCGGTTGAACGTTACCAGGAAGCAAAAGGTGGCTTATTGCCGATCAAAACGCGGGATATGGACGTCGATCAATATATTAAATATCCAGTCGACTTCTCAAAAGTCGTGCCGGAATTTACCGCAGAGCTTCCGAGCAACGCGTTTGAAGTCGGTGGAATCTATCAATACGTGTTAATGGATGTAGAGGAAAATCCGACTGTCAAACTCGTTGACTTACGAGTTGCAGAAGGCATCCGTTCGGTCAATGTCAGAAAAAGCGCGAACGGGGGGAGAGCCCCAATCGCCGAGATCATTGCCGACAATGTATACAAATTTAATTACGAAGCAATGGGCTTCTCGGAAGAGCCAATGGTTCAAAGCCCTTATAGCGGAAAAATGCTGCCAATGGTCATCACTGGACAAGGTGATGTCTACATCGATTATTCCATCGATTTGTATGAGGCGATCCAAAGTTACGAAGGTGAACTCGAACCAGGGCAGGATATCCGATTTATCCTTTACGAAAACAGCCCAATTGTGCCTGCCTACTCGCTTCCTTATACTGTCGATGAAAATGGCGAGCCCATTTTTTTGGCGGATGAAAAACCCTGATACAGCACGGATTTGCCCGAAATCCACATGTTTTTGAAAATGTTGGGAGTATTTGGTGGTTTTCTTTGAAATGCGGCCTATTTGTTGTTGCTATGCGATTTTCGTTGTGATACTCTTTTTACAGGATTGATGGCAAGCATCCCCTTTGAGAGGAGGTGAATAGCATGAACAAAACAGAATTAGTGAACTCTGTTGCAGAAGCGGCTGAACTTTCTCGTAAAGATGCTGCGAAAGCAGTTGACGCTGCATTTGAAGCGATTCAAGATGCTCTAACTAAAGGTGACAAAGTACAATTGATCGGATTCGGTAACTTTGAAGTTCGTGAGCGTGCGGCCCGTAAAGGACGTAACCCACAAACAGGTGCTGAAATCGAGATTGCCGCAAGCAAGGTTCCTGCCTTTAAGCCAGGTAAAGCACTTAAAGACGCAGTGAAATAAGCTTCGGCTACTGTACATAGAATGGCTTTTGCGAGATCTGATCTTGCAAAAGCCATTCTTTCTTTTTGGCCCCGTTTTTGCCAATACCCCCCGTAAATGCTACAATTCAGGTGAGAAAAGCGGTGCTGTCTCTCAGTACGGCTATTATGGCGCGTGAAATTGCAATGGCCTATGGCCGATTTTAACCGCTGCCCCAAATAGAGTGATTTTCGCTACAGGAGGAAACAATGTGATTGATATGAAAAGCCATAACGTAGATCTGGAAAAAATAGAGCAAGCTGTCGGGATGATTTTGGAGGCAGTCGGAGAAGATGTGGGCCGTGAAGGGCTGCAAGATACCCCGAAGCGCGTCGCGAAAATGTATGCGGAAGTTTTTGCTGGGTTGAAAGAAGATCCGAAAGAATACTTCCGAACCGTATTCCATGAAAACCATGAAGAACTTGTGTTAGTAAAGGACATCCCATTTTATTCGATGTGTGAACATCATTTAGTGCCTTTCTTCGGAAAAGCGCATATCGCCTATATCCCACGTGATGGGGTAGTGACCGGGCTAAGCAAATTGGCGAGAGCGGTTGAAACAGTCGCAAAACGTCCACAATTGCAAGAACGCATCACTTCGACGATTGCGGACTCGATGATGGAGACCTTGAACCCACATGGTGTGTACGTCATGGTCGAAGCCGAGCATATGTGCATGACCATGCGCGGCATCAAGAAGCCTGGTTCGAAGACCGTAACGGCCGTTGCACGAGGCGTCTTAGAGACCGACGACATTAAACGCTCTGAAGTTATTACGTATATCAATATGGACTAAATACAATGGAAAAGCAGGTGTAGACTATGGCACAAACTGAATATGTGGTAATTCGCGCACAAGAAGACGGCGTCAATGTTATCGGACTGACGCGCGGCAATGATACAAAATTCCATCATACCGAAAAGCTCGACCGCGGCGAAGTGATGATCGCCCAATTCACTGAACATACATCGGCGATGAAAATTCGTGGCAAGGCGGAAATCCATTCCGCACACGGCATCATTGAAAGCGACGCGAAAAAGTAAGCGTTAATGGTGAAGGCCATAAGGGCGTTATGCTATAATATGAGCTATGGCTAACCTACGAATGGAGCAGGCAGTATGAACGGACAACAAATACAATCCAAAATCATCTCCATGGAAATCGACGTACTAAAAGCAGTCCGCCAACGAACGCTAGACCAGTTGACGGAAGGGCCTTTTGTTAAAGAGGCTCGCCTGTTTTTCTTGCTGCTGCCGTTTTTTAACGGAGAGCAATGGTCGGATAAAATGGAGTCAAGCGCACGCACTGTCGCGATCGTCTATGCTGCGCTGCACTCGCATGATCGTGTGAGAGAAGAAATGCCCATCAGCAAAGAACAGCAGTTGACCGTACTCGCCGGAGACTTTTACAGCGGCATTTATTATCAATTGCTGGCTGAAAGTAAAAATATTGAAATGGTTCAAAAGCTCGCGACAGCCATCATTCAAGTAAGCGAAAAGAAAGCCTCTTTCCACGAGCCTGCGCTTCAGCAGCCGGAGCAAGTGGAAGAAACGGCGACAGTAATCGAGACAGCATTGCTGAATGCGTTCTACGAGGAAAACGGATTCACCCATTACAAGCAGCTAATGGAGCAATCCCTGCTCTATATACGCTATACAGAAGAGTTGGAAGCACTGAAAAACGGCGAGTTCAGCCATATATTGCGCTTATTTAGCGAGACTTTGATCCAGTCAGCATTCATCGAAAGTTGGCTCACCGATCGCCTGGAAAGCTTAGGCAATGACATCGTGGTGTCGATCAATGATTGCGAATTGGATTTTGAACTTAAAAATGTTTTGCTCCACCAAATTATTCCGCATCGGCTTAGTGCTGAACCGCTGACGCGAGAAGGATGACGATGATGCCGAAAACGAAAGAACAACGAGTTCACGAAGTATTTGAGAAAATATCTGAAAACTATGATCAAATGAATTCGGTCATCAGTTTTCAACAGCATAATAAATGGCGCAACGACACGATGCATAAAATGCAAGTAGCAAAAGGCGCGTCTTGCATCGATGTTTGTTGTGGTACAGCAGATTGGACGATTGCACTCGGAGAGGCCGCAGGGCCAACAGGGCGCGTGGTCGGACTGGACTTTAGCCAAAATATGTTGAATGTTGGGCACCAGAAAACAGACCATATGCCACAAATCGAATTGGTACAAGGAAATGCAATGTCTTTGCCATACCCAGACAATTCCTTCGACTTTGCGACAATCGGCTTTGGATTGCGCAATGTGCCAGATTATGAGCAAGTGTTATCTGAAATGCATCGAGTTTTGAAGCCTGGTGGAATGATTGCCTGCCTAGAAACTTCGCAGCCTGAAAGTGTTGTATTCAAACCATTTTTCCGGATGTATTTCCGGTTCGTTATGCCAGTCTTCGGCAAGCTTTTCGCTAAAAGCTATAAAGAGTATTCATGGCTCCAGGAATCAGCTAAGACGTTCCCGGGCATGAAAGACTTGGCGAAATTGTTCAGCAAAGTCGGTTTCGACAAAGTAAAATATAAACCGTATTCAGGAGGGGCTGCTGCTCTCCATATGGGATTGAAAAAGTAAACAAGCGGGAGAAGGTTATTAAGTGGAAAAGATGAAGTTGAAATTGCTCTATTCCGACCTAAAACCGGAGCTGGAATCGATCGAAAAAGAATTGGAACAGGCAGTGGATTCCGAATCCCTTCTATTAAATGATGCTTCTCTTCATTTATTGCAGGCCGGAGGAAAAAGAATCCGCCCTGTTTTTGTTTTGCTTGCCGGAAAATTCGGGGATTACGATATCGAATTGCTGAAGCGTGTTGCGGTGCCGTTAGAGCTTATACATATGGCATCTTTGGTCCACGATGATGTCATAGATGATTCGGAAATTCGCAGAGGCCGCCCAACCGTTAAATCGGAATGGAACAATAGCGTAGCGATGTATACTGGCGATTTCATTCTAGCTAGGGCGTTAGAGCGGATCACGGAAATTGAATCGCCAAGAATCCATGATATTTTGTCGAAGACTTTGATCGAAGTGTGCCGAGGAGAAATCATTCAAATCGAACATAAGTACAGACTCGATCAAAGCTTGCGGGATTATTTACGGCGCATTAAGCGTAAAACGGCGTTGTTGATTTCTTCAAGCTGCGAATTAGGGGCTTTGGTATCGGGAACCGATGAGAAAACGGCAGCACATTTGCGTCGCTTCGGTTACTTCATTGGCATGTCGTTCCAGATTATCGATGATATCTTGGACTTCACAGCCAGCGACCAAGAATTGGGCAAACCGGCCGGCAGCGATTTTATCCAAGGCAATATCACCTTGCCAATTTTATACGCACGCCAAAATCCTGAAATTTACCAAATGCTCCGTGATAACTTGAATTTGGACATTTCCGATGAAAAACGTTTGGAAATTGTCCGCACGATCCGCACGAGCAGCGCGGTTGATGAAGCGAAGCGAATGAGCGAACGTTATTTGGAGAAGGCGCTGAAAGAGCTGGATTATTTGCCTAAAGGCTCCGCAGCGAAAACGATGCGAAAAATTGCGTTTTTCATCGGCAAGCGAAAGTTTTAGTTTCCAGTTGACAAATGATCGGACAATGATAGTATTTTTTAAGGTGGGCAAAGTGCCCGAGCTTTTTAACAGAGGAGTGTTCTATAATGGAAAAAACATTTTTGATGGTAAAACCTGATGGTGTCCAACGCAATGTCATCGGTGAAATCGTTTCCCGTTTCGAGAAAAAAGGCTATCATTTGGCAGGCGCTAAATTGATGCAAATCCCGACTGAGCTTGCTGAACAGCATTACGGTGAGCACAAAGAGCGCCCATTCTTCGGCGAACTTGTAGATTTCATCACTTCCGGACCAGTATTCGCAATGGTATGGGAAGGCGAAAACGTCATCTTGACTGCGCGTCAAATGATGGGAGCTACAAACCCTAAAGATGCAGCTCCAGGAACAATCCGTGGTGACTTCGCAGTTACTGTCGGCAAAAACATGATCCACGGTTCTGATTCAGCTGAAAGCGCTGGGCGTGAAATCGGCTTGTTCTTCAAAGAAGAAGAATTGGTATCTTATGAAAAAACAATGAATAACTGGGTTAACTAATCTACCCTTTGAAAATGCGGCCGTGCAATCGGCCGTATTTTTTTGTTTATAAGAAGCTTTCAAGAAGGCGGCAGGACTAGCAAGCGAACAAAGAAATGAAAGCGGTTGCTTTAGTAAACCTAGGTTTCTTGCTATTCGAATGTTTAGTTTTCTTCATATTTGGGATAGAATTGAACAAATACCGTATGGTATAGTGTTAGTTAAATACTTTAGCACGTTGAAGGGAGAAAGCGTACATGCGTTACTTAACAGCAGGAGAATCTCACGGTCCACAATTGACCGCCATTATTGAAGGGTTGCCAGCGCAATTGCCTTTGACGGCGGAAATGATTAATAAAGAATTGAAACGACGCCAAGGAGGACATGGCCGCGGTCGCCGCATGCAAATCGAAACCGATACGGTGGAGATTGTTTCAGGCGTTCGTCACGGCAAGACTTTAGGGTCGCCGGTCGCATTGGTCGTCAAAAACGACGACTGGAAGCATTGGACAAATGTTATGGGAATCGAACCAATCGAGGAAACCGATGAAGTGAAGCGCCAATTGACACGTCCGCGTCCAGGACATGCAGATTTAAATGGCGGCATGAAATATGGCCACCGCGACTTGCGTAACGTTTTGGAACGCTCTTCTGCCCGTGAAACAACCGTTCGTGTGGCAGTCGGTGCTGTAGCGAAGCAATTGCTCGCTGAACTCGGTGTGAAGATGGTTTCACATGTCACAGAAATTGGCGGCATCAAAGTTGATCCGCAAAGCTATATCGGAAAATCCGCAGATGAAATTCGTGACATCGTTGAGCAAGATGCTGTTTATTGTGCAGATGCCACAAAAACGAAAGAAATGACCGATTTGATCGACGCCACGAAGAAAAACGGCGACTCGATCGGCGGAACGGTAGAAGTCATTATAGAAGGCATGCCAGCGGGTATTGGCAGCTATGTGCATTACGACCGCAAACTGGATGCAAAAATTGCTGCTTCGGTGATGAGCATTAACGCATTCAAAGGCGTCGAATTCGGCCTTGGATTTGAAATGGCGCGCCGTCCTGGCAGTGAAGTCCACGATGAAATCGTTTGGGATGAGCAACAAGGTTACAGCCGCAGCACGAATAACCTCGGAGGCTTTGAAGGTGGCATGACGACTGGCATGCCGATTGTTGTCCGCGGTGTGATGAAACCGATCCCGACTCTCTACAAGCCGCTGAAAAGTGTCGATATCGAAACAAAAGAACCTTTCCAAGCAAGCATTGAGCGTTCAGACAGCTGTGCAGTTCCAGCTGCCTCGATCGTGGCAGAGCATGTCGTCGCCTTTGAAGCGGCGAATGCCTTATTAGAGCAGTTTGATGCAGATCAATTGCCGCGTCTGAAAGAAAACATCGAAAGCTATAAAGCCTATACAAAGGAGTTTTAATCCATGAGGGAGTTGTGCGTCGAGACTGAACATCCATACACGGTGCATATCGGCCAGGGAGCGGTCAAGCTATTGACAGAGAGCTATGGCGATTTACTTGGAGCAGCTGACCGCGTCGTCGTGATTGCCGATAGCCAAGTAGCAGAGCTGCACTTAGATAAATTGCTCGATGCGTTGAAGGGGCTAGAGCCGAAAGTTCTCCGAGTGCCGGCAGGCGAACAGGCGAAATCCGCTGAAAGTTTTATGGATTGCCACAGCTTCCTGCTGTCAGAAAATTGCTCGCGCAACACGGTCATTCTCGCTTTTGGAGGAGGCGCAATTGGCGATCTCTCAGGTTTTGTCGCATCGACTTTCATGCGCGGTGTTCCGTTCATCCAAGTGCCGACAACGATCTTAGCCCATGACAGTGCAGTTGGCGGCAAAACCGCTATTAACCACCCGCTCGGCAAGAACATGGTTGGCACTTTCTATCAACCGCGAGCAGTCGTGTACGATGGCGACTTTCTCGAGACATTGCCTGAAAACGAAATCCGTTCCGGAATGGCTGAAGTGATCAAACACGCTTTTATTTCAAACGAAGGCTGGTTGGATCAATTATTGGCGTATGACAGTCTTGAGGCGGTTTCCGGCGAAGAACTCGAAGGACATCTCGAAAAAGGCATCGCGGTTAAAGCTGCGATTGTGGAAGAAGATGAATTTGAGGGAGGCGTCCGTAAATTCCTCAACTTCGGCCATACGCTGGCCCATGCCATCGAAGCGCATCTGGGCTATGGGAGAATGACGCACGGAGAAGCGGTCGTGCTAGGGATGGCCTATGCACTGGAATTGTCGGGCAGCCCTGAATTACCACGTTTCCTGAAATGGGCGAAGGTGAATCAGTATCCGTTAGAGCGTTTGAAGGACATGCTGTTTGAAGAACTTTTGCCTTATATGAAAAAAGACAAGAAATCGACTGCTGCAGCATTGAATTTTGTTTTACTGGGTGCTGTGGGCCAGCCCTATATTGAAACGATTCCAGAACAACGAGCGCAAGCGGCTTACGATACGCTAAGAAAAACGATCAAGGAGATGATCTGATGATTCGAGGAGTCAGAGGTGCGATCACCATCACAAAAGATGAGGCGCCTGAAATTTTGGAGCAAACGCGCCGCCTGGTCTTGGAAATGGCCAAAGAGAACGGCATTAAGCCGGATGAAGTGGCTTCGGTCATTGTATCGACGACGACAGACATTTCTGCAGCTTTTCCTGCAAAAGCCGTGCGGACTATTGATGGCTGGACGTATGTGCCAGTCATGTGTACGCACGAAATGGATGTGCCGGGCAGCATGCCGCTGTGCATCCGCGTGATGATGCACGTCAATACGAAAATTGGACAGGATAAAATTCAGCATATTTACATGAATGATGCTGTAAAACTGCGCCCCGATCTATCCCAGAAAAGTCAGGTGAGCCGAGCGTGAAAACAGAAGTCCTCATTATCGGCCTTGGATTAATCGGCGGTTCCTTGGCAAAGGCATTGCAGCGCAACGAAGATGTTCACGTATCGGGATACGATACGGATGCATTGACTGCCAGAAAAGCGTTTAAAATGGGCATCATCCAAAACTCGCCACCTTCTCTTGAGCAGGCGGCAGCGGCGGCTGATGTCATCGTTTTTGCCACGCCGGTTGGAGCGACTATTAAATTAATGGAGCGCAGTAAGTTTTGGGATTTAAAGGAAACGGTTATTTTAACTGATACCGGGAGTACCAAGGTCCAAATTATGGAAGCAGCGAAAAAGCTGGATCGCAACTTTATCGGTGGCCACCCTATGGCTGGTTCCCATAAAAGCGGCGTTGAAGCGGCCAAAGATGTGCTGTTCGAGAATGCCTTTTACATTTTAACGCCGGGTGAGGATGCAACTGAGGACGACGTGAATCGTTTGGTTGAGCTATTGTCTGTCACTAAGGCGAAGATCAAGGTGCTTGAAGCGAAAGAACACGATCACATGACGGCAATCGTCAGCCATTTTCCTCACTTAATTGCAGCGGCTTTGGTCCATCAACTGGACCGGGAAGAGCAATTTCCATTTGCACGCCAACTTGCAGCTGGCGGTTTCCGCGATACGACGCGCATCGCTTCGGCCAATCCGGATATGTGGCGTGATATTACGACGCAAAATAATGAAATGATTGTCGAGCAGCTGGACCATTGGATGGACCAGATGACGCATTTGCGTGAGATTCTGCAGAAAAACGAACCCGAGCCAATTCACCATTTTTTCGCCAAAGCGAAGGAAACGCGTGATGAACTGCCGGTTGCGGGACACGGCGCCATGTATTCCGTTTTCGATTTATATATTGATATCCCCGATGTGCCAGGGATCATCTCGGAGATGACAGGCTATCTAGCAGAAGCTGGCATCAGTCTTGTCAATTTGAGAATCTTGGAGACACGAGAGGACGTTTTCGGGATTCTCGTCCTAAGTTTCCAGACCGCACAAGACCGGGAAAACGCGCAAGGCGTTTTTTCAGACCGCACTGCTTACGATACGTATATTTCCTGAAAGGAATGAAATTCATGACGAAAACGATCAGTTACGCAAAACCTGCTTTAACGGGCCATGTCCAAGTGCCTGGGGATAAGTCCATTTCACATCGTGCCATCATGTTTGGCGCACTGGCACAGGGGACAACGACCATCGAGGGCTTCTTAATGGGTGATGATTGCTTAAGCACGATCAGCTGTTTTCGTTCACTTGGAATCGATATCCAAATAGACGGCGAACACGTAACGGTGGAGAGTGGCGGCAGAAAAGCCTGGAAAGAGCCAGAAGTAGTATTGGATACCGGAAATTCAGGCACGACGACGCGCTTGATGCTCGGCTTGCTCGCAGGAACTGGTTTCCATTCAGTCATGGCGGGTGATGATTCCATCGCACGCCGCCCAATGAAGCGCATCGTCGAACCATTGCGTTTGATGGGCGCAGACATCCGTGGGCGCGCAAACGGCCATTTCACGCCGCTCGCTGTACAAGGCACGCAGCTTCAGGCAATCGACTACACGATGCCTGTCGCGAGCGCGCAAGTAAAGTCGGCAGTGCTGCTTGCGGGATTATCTGCACAAGGGACCACTACTGTACACGAACCGGTGCCGTCACGGGATCATACTGAAATTATGCTGAAGCATTTTGGAGCAGATATCTCCCGTGATGGAGAAGTTATTTCTTTGAGAGGCGGACAAGAACTGCGGGCTGCGCATGTCCAAGTACCTGGTGATATTTCTTCTGCTGCCTTTTTGATCGGTGCCGCACTTATTGCTGAAGGCAGTGATGTGACATTGGAAAATGTCGGTATTAACCCGACGCGCACAGGATTACTCGATGTGTTTGCAGCTATGGGGGCCGACATCCAGGCAAGCGGACATACATCTGAAGGTGAACAAGCCGCCGACCTGACAGTACGGAGCACTTCGCTTTCAGGAACAGAAATCGGTGGGGACTTAATCCCGAGATTGATTGATGAGATTCCGTTGATTGCGCTTGTGGCAACACAGGCACAAGGTAAGACGATTATCCGCGACGCGGAAGAATTGCGCGTCAAAGAAACAGATCGCATACAGGCGGTTGTCACCGAACTGAAAAAACTCGGCGCCGATATCGAAGCGACTGAAGACGGGATGGTCATCCAAGGACCGACGCCATTGTCTGGTGCCGCACTCGCAAGTTACGGCGACCATCGCCTTGGCATGATGGCGGCAGTCGCAGCATTGATCGCGGACGGTCCTGTGTCGATTGATGAGCCGGGGTGTATTTCGATCTCCTACCCGAACTTTTTTGAACATCTGGATAAGCTGACACAATAACTCTCCTGCGGGGGAGTTTTTATTATGCTAGCATGATGGTTTCGTGTACGATAACTATATAACTGCAAGGAATAGGTGATGCAAATGGCAACTTTACAAAATATCCAAGAAGCGGTGCAGGCCGGAGACACGGCGGCACTCGATACATTGCTCGAACAATATTTGCTGAAAGGCGATCCGGATGAACAATATGGGGTCATGGAATGGCTGCAAGAAATCGGATTTATCGAAGAAGCACTCCGTGTAGTGGAGCATCTTCAATACATGTTCCCGGAAGAGGCGCAATTGCGTGTCGACCGTTCGAAATTGCTGATTGATGCTGACCGTGAAGATGAAGCACTCAATGAATTGATGGCGATACCGAAAGACGATGAACTGTATCCTCAGGCGCTTGTCACATTAGCGGATTTGTTCCAGCTCCAGGGACTTCTCGAGGCAGCGGAACTGCGCTTAGACGAAGCGATCGAGCTTATGCCAGACGAACCGCTCCTTCAACAGGCGAAAGCGGAACTATTGCTCGACTCTGGGCGCTATTTGGAATCCGCTCGCATTTATCAAGAACTGGAAAGCCGTAAAGTCGTCATCGAAGGCGTCAACTTGAGTGAGCGTTTGGCGGAAGTTTACAGCGCTGGGGCAGCTTACGAAGAAGCGCTGCCTTATTACGAACGTGCACTGAAAGACGAAGCACAGCCGGATGTCTTGTTCGGCGCCGCATTTGCCGCTTTCCAGGCGAAACAATACGAATTGTCGGTCAACCGGCTAGATCAGTTATTGGAAGCCGATCCCGATTATTTTTCGGCCTATCTATTGAAAGCGCAATGCTTCAACATGATGGAAGATTACAAGCGTGCATATGACGCCATTAAAGAAGGGCTTGCGCGTGATGAATTTGACAAAGAATTGTATTTGTTCGCGGGGAAACTTGCGCTAAAACTCAACAAAGGGGAGGAAGGAGTCGAAATGCTTCGCCAGGCCATTGCGCTTGATCCCGAATACATGGAAGCATTGTATGCACTGATCTCTTATTTCGATGCGGAAGAGCGGGATGACGAGTTGCTCGAGCTCGCTTCTATGGCAGTCGAGAGCGGCAACGATTGGCACGCATTGTATCCGATGATCGCAAGGGCGTATGACCGGACAGAACAGTTTGGCAAAGCTTTCGAGTATTACGAGAAAGCTTATCCGGCATTTTCCGACGATCCCGAGTTCCTCGAATCCTTTGCCTTATTTTTAGTAGAGGAAGGGAAACGCGACCGCGCTCTCGAAATAATCAAACAGCTTCAAGTACTGGAGCCGGAAAATCCACAATGGTTCGATTGGCTGCAATCGTTTGAATGAAAGGGGGATACGATATGACTGCATCTGTTTCTGTAGGGGAGAAAAAACAATTTGTCCGCTGGTTCCTCGGATCCTATAAGATGAAAAGGCGTGAATGCATTTGGATTCTCAATTATTTGTTGAGCAATGACGAATTGCTGGAGAAAACGCATTTTGTGGAAGAGGCGCATTATTGTCCCCGTGCCATGGTCATGTCGACGACTGAATCCAAGCAAATCCCGTTCCAATTTTATAAAGGCAAGTTGATGACAGCCGATGCCGAAAAGTCTTTTCACGACCTCAGGCTTCATCCGGATGAGCCCTTGTATATCCAGTTGAACTTCCCGAGCATCCCGCCGGCGTCGCTTTATCTGGCGGTGCTCGAGGAAAATCCGCATATGCCAAAAGGAGCTTCGGTCAGTGAACAGGACCGTCTGTTGGCAGAACAAGTTTTGAATGAAAGTCTATCATCTTACCAGGAAGAAACGATCCTCAAAAAAATCGATGAAGCACTGGACGCAGGAGATAAAGAACGATTTTTCGAATTATCTGCCTTGCTGTCTGTTGTGAAATCGGCGAAAAAAATGGAGAGTGACTGAATACATGCACTTTAATAGCAAAGACATTGATTTATATGCAGGACAAAAAGAGTATGTCGACACAGCGGTCGTTCCGCTGATCGAATTGGACCTAACCGATGCTGGCATGAAAGCGAGCGCAGGGGCATCTGAATATTTACAATCCTTAACTGTTATATTGGAAAAGCAATTCAAAGGGCGGATCCTATTGCTTCCGCCTATTTCTTATGCTCGTGCCGCAGACCGGTCACAGCTTGGGCAGCAATTAAAAGAAGAGCTGTCGGAAACTGCTTTCAAGCACGTTTTCTACTTGACGACCGATCCGAAATGGCGCTCGATTGAGGAATTGGAAAATGTCCTATGGCTGCCGGCCATTCCGACAGGGGATATGGACCAATCTTTCAAAAAATCGGTCATGGAAGACCAGCTGCGCCAAGTGTTGCCACTGTTTACGAAGAAATGGACACATCATTCATGAAATGTTCACAAACTGTCGCAATAGACGGAATGCAATATTGACCTTAAGTTTTGATTGATATATCATTAGGTTGTCCTAGTAATTATATTTGAATGAGTATGTCCATTGGACTGACCTTGAATGTTAGAGGGGGGAAAAGAATGAGTAATAATCGTGTATCACGACGCCAATTTTTAGGTTACACACTGACTGGTGTAGGTGGTTTCATGGCAGCAGGGATGCTAATGCCGATGGTGCGCTTCGCAGTCGATCCAATTCTGCAGCAACATGACGCCGGTGATTATGTTTTGACCGACCAAGCTGTTGCCGATATCACAGAAGAGCCTGTACGTGTCGACTTTACATTTGAACAAGTAGACGCATGGTATACATCTGAAGTCACGAATTCAGCATGGGTTTACAAGGAAGGCGACAAACTAATCGCACTTTCACCAGTTTGTAAACACTTGGGATGTACAGTGAACTGGGCAGGGAGTCCGGATTACCCGACACAGTTCTTCTGCCCTTGCCACGCCGGCCGTTACGAGAAGAATGGTCAAAACATCGCAGGTACACCGCCACTCGGACCTCTTGATGAGTATCAAGTTCAAGAACAAGATGGCTTTGTAGCCATCGGAGCAGTAAGAGAAAACACTTTAGTTTAATAGTTAGGGGGTACGACACCAGTGCTAAACAAGTTATATGATTGGGTAGATGAGCGATTGGACATCACGCCGATCTGGCGCGATATTGCAGACCATGAAGTACCGGAACACGTTAACCCCGCACACCACTTTTCAGCATTTGTCTATTGCTTCGGAGGACTGACATTCTTTATCACAGTCATCCAAATCTTATCTGGCATGTTCCTTACTATGTATTATGTGCCGGATATTGAAAATGCTTGGCAGTCGGTTTATTATCTCCAGAATGAAGTCGCTTTTGGGGAAATCGTGCGCGGGATGCACCACTGGGGAGCTTCTTTAGTAGTCGTTATGATATTCCTTCATACGCTGCGTGTATTCTTCACAGGGTCTTACAAAAAACCTCGTGAGCTCAACTGGGTAGTCGGTGTTATGCTATTTGGCGTAATCCTCGGCCTATCTTTCACAGGTTACTTGCTTCCATGGGATATGAAAGCATTGTTCGCAACAAAAGTTGGGATTGAAATTGCAGCTTCTGTACCAGTGATCGGCGAGACAATCAAAATTTTGCTTGCAGGGGATTCAACGATTCTCGGGGCACAAACTTTGACACGCTTCTTCGCGATCCACGTCTTCTTCTTGCCTGCTGCTTTGCTTGGGTTGCTCGCAGCACACTTTATCATGATCAGAAGACAAGGTATTTCAGGACCATTGTAATTCATCCTTGACCAAGGATTTTAAGGAGGGGACACTATGCATCGCGGAAAAGGGATGAAATTTGTAGGGGATTCACGCGTTCCGAGCAAAGAGTTTCGGAAACCGAATATCCCGAAAGATTACTCCGAATATCCTGGCAAAACAGAAGCCTTTTGGCCGAACTTCCTTCTAAAAGAATGGATGATCGGTTCTGTCTTCCTAATTGGTTATTTGCTCTTAACTGTGGCTCATCCTTCGCCTCTTGAAGGCCAGGCTGACCCGACAGACACAGCATATATTCCATTGCCAGACTGGTATTTCTTGTTCTTATACCAATTATTGAAATATGAATTTGCTTCGGGTCCGTTTAACGTCGTCGGCGCAATCATCATTCCGGGCCTTGCGTTCGGAGCTTTGATGCTTGCACCGTTCCTTGACCGTGGACCGGAACGCCGCCCATCAAAACGTCCATTGCCGACTGGCTTTATGCTTTTGGCTATCGCGTCGATCGTCTTCTTGACGTGGGAATCCGTCGCTAACCATGACTGGGAAGCAGCGGCTCGCCAAGGGGAAATCACGGAAGAAGTGGAAATTGATACAGCAGACCCTGGATATGAAATCTATTCAGGAGCCGCGTGTATTAGTTGCCACGGCGATAACTTGGAAGGGGCAGTCGGACCGACCTTGATCGGAACCGGCTTGTCAGCAGAAGAGATCGCTGAAATCGCTGTGAATGGTATCGAAAAAGACGGAGCGCAAGTTATGCCTCCTTCTTGGGATGGTACGGATGAAGATCTTCAAGTTATGACAGAGTTCATCGCTGGACTTGAAGCTGAATAAACTTACAGAAAAAGAGCCGGGAAACCGGCTCTTTTTTTCTGCACAGGAAAGGAAGATTGGATGGTGGAATTCACTGCAAAAATTTCGGCTTGGCTAATGTTCCGTCCGTTTTTGATGCTGTTGTTCTTCGTCAATTTAGGGGGAACGATTTACGGATACATTTGGTACGGTTGGCAACTGCGCATCACCGAACCGATATTTCTCATCTTCGTGCCGGACAGCCCGACCGCAAGTTTATTTTTCACGATTGTGCTGGGCCTATGGATTATCGGCAAGCACAGCCCACTGATCGAAGCGCTCGCTTTTGTCACATTGATTAAATATGGCTTGTGGGCAGTGGTTATGAATCTGCTCACGCTTTTGCAAACCGGATCTATCGGCTGGCTCGGCTGGATGCTCGTATTGTCGCATTTCGCGATGGCGCTGCAAGCCGTGCTTTATTTTGAGCATTATCGCTTTGGGTTTGTGTCGGTTGCGCTAACGGCCATTTGGACTTTACATAATGATGTTATCGATTATGTCTTTGGGCAAATGCCCATTTACTCGAGCTTAAGTGAGTTTAGTGCAGCAATCGGCTACTTCACGTTTTGGCTATCGATTGCCTGCATTGCGTTCGCATGGTTCACGGCGTCACAAAACCGCCACTTGGAGCCGCGCCGTTTCAGTTGACCAAAAGTCAGAAAAACAAGTAAAATAGACTTATAGAAACACAAAGAGAGGTTGATCATTAAAATGGGATTGGGCGGCTATTTGATTTATTTTATCGTCTTATTGATTGTGCCGATTTGGGCTCAAATGAAATTGAAAAGCACATATAAAAAGTATTCCAAAGTCCGGTCGACTTCCGGTCATACAGGAGCTGAAGTGGCTCGCATCATCTTGGATCAAAACGGCTTGAGCAATGTCAAAGTCATCGAAAGCCGTGGCATGCTAAGCGACCACTATAATCCGATGACGAAAACCGTTGCACTCAGCAGCCATAACTACCACGAACCATCGGTAGCCGGCACGGCTGTTGCAGCACACGAAGTGGGACACGCCATTCAAGACGCGACGGATTATTCGTTCTTGCGTTTCCGCCACCGTCTTGTGCCAATGGTTAATATTTCCTCGAACATGTCTTGGGTGTTCATCATGATCGGGTTGTTCGCCAATATGAGCGGTGCTTTGTTGGTCGGGATCGCGCTTTTAGCAGTCGGTGTGTTGTTCCAATTGGTCACCTTGCCGGTTGAGTTTAACGCTTCGAACCGTGCGATGGATCAGTTGTTATCGCATAACGTCATCCGCAACGATGAAGAACGACACGCGAAAAAAGTATTGAACGCAGCAGCGATGACTTATGTAGCAGCGACTGCAGTTGCCGTGATCGAACTGGCTCGTCTAGTATTGATCTACACAAGCATGGATCGTTCATAACAAATTAAACGGGCGGGAAAAGCATTTGCTTTTCCCGCCCGTTTTTTTATATGTGTTACAGTGGTTGCTTTTGTTCATCTAGCGTGAAGCCTTCACCCATAACATCATGTACTTCAATCAATGAAACAAATGCGTGGGGGTCGACAGAATTGACGATGTTTTTCAGCCGGACGAGCTCGTTGCGCGCTACGACGCAATACAACACTTCGCGTTCTTCTTTAGTGAAATGGCCATAACCACGAAGAATCGTAATGCCTCGGTCCATTTCGATAGCGATGCGGCTTGCAATTTCTTCTTGCGAATTGGAGATAATCAAAGCGCCACGGCCTGAATATGCTCCTTCCTGGACGAAATCAATGACGCGTGCCCCGACAAAGACAGCCACTAAGGTATACATCATCGACCGGTAATCGAGGAAAGTTAGCCACGACAGCATGATAACCAGTGCATCGAATAAGAACATCGTCTTGCCCATACTCCAGCCGAAGTATTTCTGCACCAGCCTGGCGATAATATCCACTCCGCCGGTTGTGCCCCCGTAACGGAAAATGATGCCAAGCCCGACCCCGACAAAGACGCCGGCAAATAAAGCGGCAAGGAATAAATCATCACGCAACGGAATTTGAACTTCGTAGATGAGGAAGAGTTTCAAAAAGGCGGAAACGGCGACCGTGCCGATGATCGTGTAAAGGAAGACTTTACGCCCGAGCAGTTTCCAACCGATAAAGAACAGGGGGATGTTCAATAAGAGGTTCATTAACGCAGGATCCCAGTTCCAAAGAAAATAGAGGATCAAGGTGAGTCCTGCAAATCCGCCTTCTCCGAGCTCGTTTTGGATATTAAAATGGACAAAGCCGAAACTATAAATAGCGGAGCCGAGAACGATAAAAAAGATATTTTTCAACTGAAGATCTTTCATGAAAAAGCAGCCTCCCTTTTTGTCAATAACTTCTGTATTATCTGCCATAATGCCGTTTTTGACAACACCCCCTGTTTTCTTTACGATTAGATTGGAGTGTGATGACAGTGAATACAGAAAAAAGTATGAGACAATTACAAGAGGAAGTGGACCGCCATATTGGGCAGTTCAAAGAAGGCTATTTTGCACCGATGGAAATGCTTGCACGAATGACAGAAGAACTCGGTGAATTGGCACGGGAAGTCAATCATGTATACGGGCCGAAAAAGAAAAAAGCCACTGAAGCCGAAAAGCTCATTGAAGAAGAAATGGGCGATGTGCTGTTTGTCTTGATTTGCATGGCCAACTCGATGGACATCGATTTACAGAAAGCCCATGATGGCGTAATGGAGAAATTCCGTACCCGTGATAAAGACCGTTGGACCAGAAAGGAAGAACAACAATGACTATAAAAGTGGCAATTGCCGGAGCCCGCGGTAAAATGGGCAAAGAAGCTGTACATACTGTGATGAAAAATACCGATATGGAACTGGTGGCAGCGCTGGATTATAAAGACATCGGCGCGACTTTGGCAGAGACCGGCTTGTTTCCGGACAGCTTTCAAGTGCCGGTCTTCACCGACCTTGAAGTGCTTCACGGACACCATTCACCTGATGTCCTAGTCGATTTGACGACACCTGAGCATGTCTATGCCCATACAAAGCAAGCATTGCAGCTTGGCATCCGTCCGGTCGTCGGGACCACTGGATTTTCTACAGAAGAATTGGATGAATTAACGGAGCTCTCGAAAACTTCCGGACTTGGCTGCATCATCGCGCCAAACTTTGCCGTAGGTGCGGTCTTGATGATGAAGTTTGCCGAGCAGGCGGCGAAATATTTGCCAGATGTCGAGATCATCGAAATGCATCATGACCAAAAACTCGATGCGCCCTCAGGGACCGCAATGAAAACGGCACATATGATGAGCGAAACACGCACTGCCCATCAGCAAGGGCATCCTGACGAAAAAGAAACTTTGCAAGGCGCTCGCGGCGCAGACTATGAGGGCATGCGCATCCATAGTGTCCGGCTGCCGGGCTTAGTGGCACATCAGCAAGTGCTGCTCGGCGGTGATGGACAATTGTTGACGCTGCGCCATGATTCATTTAACCGCGGCTCATTCATGTCAGGCGTCAGTCTGTCGATTCGCGAAGTGATGGAGCGCAAGGAATTAATTTACGGCCTGGAACATATCATAGGCTAAAATAATGGAGGCGATTGGATGAACATCGCATTGGTTGCACACGATCGGAAAAAAGATGACTTGATACAATTTGCGTTAGCTTATAAGCCCATTTTGGCGAAGCACCAATTATACGCCACAGGAACGACCGGCTCCCGTCTGGTCGAAGGGACAGGTTTAGCGGTGCACCGTTTTCAATCCGGGCCGCTTGGCGGCGACCAGCAGATCGGGGCGATGATTGCCCAGAACGAAATGGATATGATCATCTTTTTCCGCGACCCGCTGACAGCCCAGCCGCATGAACCGGATGTCACGGCTTTAATCCGTCTATGTGATGTCTATCAAATTCCGCTTGCGACCAATATGGGAACAGCTGAAGTCCTCTTAAAAGGCCTAGAAAATGGCTTGGTCGATTGGCGGCTCTTGAGCGACCGCCGGAAATAGGAGGAGAGAAAGTTTGCGAAAAATGAAAATTGGGATTACTTGTTACCCGACAGTCGGAGGGTCTGGCGTAGTGGCAACAGAATTAGGAAAAATGCTGGCTGAAAAAGGCCATGAAATCCACTTTATTACTTCCAGTACACCGTTTCGGCTAAACGGCTTATATGCGAATATTTTCAGCCACCAAGTGGATGTTAATAGTTACTCGGTGTTTCAATACGCACCGTATGACATTGCGCTGGCGACGAAAATTGCTGAAGTCATCAAAAATGAGGAATTGGATTTGCTGCATGTTCATTATGCGATTCCTCATGCTGTATGCGCGATATTGGGCCGTGATATGGCAGGATCTGATATCGGCATTGTCACGACTTTGCACGGCACCGATATTACGGTACTCGGCACCGACAGTTCGTTAAAAGATGCTATTCGTTACGGCATCGAGAAATCCGATGTCGTAACGGCTGTTTCGGATTCCTTGAAACAGCAAACCTATGACATGATAGCGCCGGATAAACAGATTGAAACGGTCCACAATTTTGTCGATGAACGGGAGTATTATCAGCGTGATTCCGCTAAATTGAAGCAGGAACTGGGCATTCCAGCGAACGAAAAAGTGTTGATTCACGTCTCGAACTTCCGCAAAGTTAAGCGTGTGGAAGACGTCGTTGCTACTTTTGCGAAAGTGCAAAAAGCGGTCGGGGCCAAACTATTGCTGGTCGGCGACGGGCCTGAGATGAGCGGCATCCATCAGCAAGTAAAAGACCTCCAGATTGACCAAGAAGTGTTATTTCTCGGTAAACGCGACAACCTGTCAGAGCTTTACAGCATGAGTGACGTCAAATTGCTGATGTCGGAAAAAGAAGCCTTTGGGTTGGTCTTGCTAGAGGCAATGGCTTGTGGTGTGCCGGCCATCGGAACACGGATCGGCGGCATTCCAGAAATCATCGAACCTGGCGAAAACGGATTTCTGGTGGACCTTGGCGACACCGATGCGGCAGCTGATGCAGCGATCCGCATCTTAACGGACGACGCACTCCACGGGCAAATGTCTGTAAAGGCTTTGGAAACCGCAAATCAACGCTTCGGTTCAGAGAAAATTTTGGCCGAATACGAAGCCCTTTACGAAGGTTTGCTGAAAAAGGCCGAGTTGCAATGAAACGTGCCAAATACATTATCAATTGTTTAAAAGAAGCGGGCTTTGAAGCGTATATGGTCGGGGGGGCAGTTCGCGATTATTTACGCGGAGTCATGCCGCACGACATTGACGTGGCAACATCTGCTGCCCCTGAACAGGTGAAAGCCCTATTCGATCGGTCGGTCGATACCGGAATCGAACATGGCACTGTGATGATCCTCATTGAAGGGCAAGGAATAGAAGTCACTACATTCCGCACAGAAAGTGGCTATTCAGATAATAGAAGGCCGGATAAAGTGAAATTTGTGAATTCTTTGCATGAAGATTTAAAGCGCCGTGATTTCACCATCAATTCGATGGCGATGACCGAACAAATGGCCATCATCGATCCGTTCAGCGGCCGGGATGATTTGGCTGCCGGTGTCATCCGCGCGGTCGGCCTCCCAGAAGAACGGTTCACGGAAGATGCCTTGCGCATGTTACGGGCCATTCGCTTTTCGGGCCAATTAGATTTTCAAATAGAGCCAAAGACGATCGATGCCATTAAAAGCCACGCAGAGAGAATTCAGTCGGTTGCGATCGAACGCATCAAGGCGGAACTAGACAAAGTTATGGTTTCCGCTGCCCCTGATATTAGCATGAGATACTTGGTCAAGACCCGTCTCAATCAATTCCTGCCTTCAGGCGGGTTATTTGAAGTGGACTGGTCAAGGTATCTTCGCAGCGACGACCCATTGGCTGGATGGTTCTACTTATTGAGTCAAAATGGCGAAACCTTTGCTGCTTTGCGAGAGTACCGTTTTTCCAACCAAGATAAAAAAGACTTACAGCGTGCCCTTGAAGCAAGAGGTTTGTCGGAATGGGATGCTTGGGTGTATTACAGCTTCACCGAGCGGCAATTGATGCTCGCGCAGTCTGATTCGGGCGCTAGACGTTCCGTGAGAGAACAACAAGCGTCCTTGCCCATTCGGTCCAAATCCGAACTAGCCGCCAATGGCCGTGACTTGATAGAATGGTCAGGAAAAAAAGCAGGCCCATGGCTGAAAGAATGGACCTTATTGATTGAAAAAGCTGTGGTTGAACGCCGCTTGGCCAATGATAAAGAACACATAAAGGACTGGTTCATAGATGAATATCACCGTCACGCATAAATTGGCGACGCGGCTATTAGAAGCCGGGGATCAACCGGTCTCCGGCCAGCAATTGGCCGAAGAGTTTGGAGTTTCACGAACGGCGATTTGGAAGCATATGAAAGAGCTCGAAGAAATGGGCTATGAAATTGAATCGGTGCGTAAAAAAGGCTACCGCATTCAAAAAAGTCCGGATAGCTTAGAAGCGTTCCTCGTCCAATCGGGGCTCAAGACAAACCGGCTCGGCAGCCGAATCGAGTATTTGGAGCAATGCGCCTCTACTCAAATCGTTGCGCATCAATTGGCGCAAGAGGGCGCGCCGGACGGGACGGTCGTCATTGCAGATTTGCAGACAGAAGGCAGAGGCCGTCTAATGAGGAAATGGGATTCTGCTAAAGGCCAAGGGATCTGGATGAGCATCATTTTGCGCCCGGATGTTCCACCTCATAAAGCGCCGCAATTTACCTTGGTCGCCGCGGTCGCGATTGTGCGGGCGATTCAATCCATCACGGGATTGGAAGCTTCGATCAAGTGGCCAAACGATATCTTGTTTGGGAGCAAAAAAGCGACAGGCATTCTGACAGAACTGCAATCGGACGCTGACGGCATTCAAGCGCTGATCATCGGGATTGGAGTCAATGTCAATCAAGAACACGAAGATTTTGACGCTGCTGTAAAGGAAATTGCCACTTCGCTGCGACTCGAGTCCGGGCAAGCGGTAAACCGCAGAAAGCTAGTGCAGGAAATCCTGCGCTATCTTGAAATTTATACCGAAATGTATATTGAATTAGGATTCGGCCCGTTAAAAGAATTGTGGGAAGGGCATTCTGCTACGATCGGCAAAGCTGTTCGTGCCCGCATGACACGCGAAACATTAGAAGGCATTGCAGAAGGCATCACAGAAGATGGTGTCTTGCAGCTCCGCACAGCGGACGGTAAGCTACATGGCATCTATTCGGCTGATATTGAATTGAAGTGATGGATATAGGCATTTTTCAGGAATTCTGCTATAGTGAAAAGAGTGGGCGGTATCCGATGTGAACTGCACCGCAACAGCACAGCAAGCCATAAATGAATACGATTCTGCCTTGATCATGACGTGACAGGGACGGAGGAAACCGAATTGGAATTTTCTGTCCTTCTGTCTTCTGACAGAAGGATTTTTATATGGTTTTCTCCTATAAAGGAGAGGAAGACGCATATGCAAGTCGTAAACACGGTTCTAGACTTGAAAGAATGGATCCGGAGCACAAAACAAAGTGGACAGTCGATTGGATTGGTCCCAACGATGGGTTTCTTACACGAAGGTCATTTGGCGCTAGTAGAAGCCGCAAAAGCGGAAACCGACGTCGTGGCGATGAGCATTTTTGTCAATCCGGCTCAGTTTGGCCCGAATGAGGATTTCGACCGGTATCCTCGTGATTTCGAGCGGGACAGCATGCTCGCTGAAAAAGCAGGCGTTGACTTAATATTCGCCCCGTCTGTAGAAGAAATGTACCCGAATGAAACACAGATCACGATGGGTGCGGGATCGCTTGCCAATGTCTTGTGCGGCAAGAGCCGCCCGGGACATTTTGACGGCGTGTTAAAAGTGGTGACAAAATTATTTCATCTGCTACAACCCGACGCCGCGTATTTCGGGCAAAAGGATGCCCAGCAAATGGCGATTATCGAGTCGCTTGTCAGGGATTTCAATTTTCCCCTGCAAATCCGGCGCGTCGAGACGGTGCGTGAACAGGACGGCCTGGCTAAAAGCTCGCGCAATGTATACTTGAGTGAAGCGGAACGCATAGAAGCGCCGAAACTTTACGAAGCCCTGCAGCGTGGTGTTAAAGACGCAAGAGAGGGACAAGATCCCATTCTGGAAATGATCCGCTTGATCGAATCGGAAACATCCGGCACGCTCGACTACATTGAACTGCTAAGTTATCCCGATTTACAGCAAGAACCAAACGCGCAGGCCATTCTTGCGCTCGCTGTCCAATTCCAAAAAGCCCGGCTTATCGACAATATCATTTTCAACTTAAAGGAGAACTGACTTATGCTTAGAATGATGCTCAATTCCAAAATCCACCGTGCGACGGTAACTGAAGCCGATTTGAACTACGTGGGCAGCATCACGATCGACCAAGACCTATTGGATGCAGTCGGCATGCTGCCGAATGAAAAAGTCCATATCGTCAATAATAATAACGGCGCCCGCTTTGAGACCTATATCATCGCCGGAGAACGCGGCAGCGGCGTCATCTGCGTCAACGGGGCTGCAGCGCGCCTCGTACAGCGTGGAGACATCGTCATCATCTTGTCTTACGGTTATGTTATGGACAAAGATGCCCCTAGCCATAAGCCAACTGTAGCGATCATGGATACAGACAACTCGATTAAAGAAATCATCCATTACGAACCAGAAGCGACGGTTATGTAAGGGGTAGCACACCAATACGCCGAAAAGGGAAAGTTGCCCTTGTCGGCGTGTTTTTTATTTTGCTGTGCTCCTGCCGGCGAACAGCGGGCGAATATGTTACAATTTTTCCTGAGAGAATCACCTGAGAAAGAGGGGTTATCATGAATTCCCAAAAATATGTCGTTGTCGATATCGAAACAACGGGCCATTCCCCTGCAAAAGGTGACCGGATCATCCAATTGGCGATGGTGACGATCGAACAAGGTGAAATTGTTGATACATATACGAAATTCATCAATCCGCAGCGGAAAATTCCAGCGTTCATACAAGATTTGACCAATATTACAGAGCGCGATGTAGAAGATGCCGAGCCATTTGAAGCCTATGCTGAGGAAGTCTACAGACAATTAGAAGGCGCCATTTTCATCGCCCATAATATTCACTTTGACCTGCCGTTTTTGCAAGCGGAACTGAGCCGTGCCGGCATGCCGAAATGGCAAGGGCTGGCCATGGATACCGTGGAACTCGCGCGACTCGTCTATCCAACAGCCTTCAGTTATAAATTGCAGGACATTGCAGCCGAACAAGGCATTAGCTTAACGAATGCACACCGTGCCGATGACGATGCCTTGGCGACGGCCGAATTATTCCTGCAGGCGAAACAGGCGCTGGGTGAACTTCCTTACGACACACTTGTCCTGTTGCATAAGCGATCTTTCCAATTGAAATCGGACTTATCGCGCTTGTTGTTTGAGATTACTCAGCACAAGCGCAACGAACAAGCCGATAGATATGGCCGTTTTCGCGGCATTCCAATTGTCCCGAAAGCGGAGCGAGCACAAGTCTCGAGTGATACACCACAAAAGACAGAATGGCGAAAAGGGCTGGAGATGGTCAAGCCGGAGTACGAACAGCGCCCAAGCCAAGTCGCGATGATGGAAGCGGTGGATCAGGCAATCCATGAACAGAGTGAACTGGTCATTGAAGCCTCGACCGGAATGGGTAAAACGCTTGGTTATTTATTGCCAGCAGCGGCTTATGCCAAAGATTCCGGCAAACAAGTGATTATCAGTACATACACCACCCATCTGCAAGACCAGCTCGTCTCCAAAGAAGTAAAGCTCGCCGAAGAATTTCTCGGCGCTAATATTCGCGTAGCGCTTATCAAGGGACTGTCCCATTACATCGATTTGGGCCGCTTTTTCGAATTGCTCCACGGGGAGGATGAGTCATACGACGAAACCTTCACGATCATGCAGATGATGGTTTGGTTAACTTCGACCAGGACCGGAGATTTAAATGAACTGAACGTATCGAGCGGCGGGCAGTTGCTAGTCGATAAAGTACGCCGCTCGCATATGAGAAAGTTGACACGTCTTGAAAAAACGGTCGACTTTTACGAGCATGCGTTGACAGAAGCGGAAAGCGCACATGTCATCGTCACTAACCACGCCTTCCTATTGAATCCGCATAACCAAAAGCGGTCCATTTTGAAAAATGTCGATGCTTATATATGGGATGAAGCGCACCAAGTCGTACAGGCAGCTGTGGCTCATAAAGAAAAAACCTTTGTCTACACGCAATGGCGCTATGTGTTCGGCCAATTGGGCAGCTATGACGAAAATCAATTATTTTCAAAATTTTATCGAGTCGCTGAAACTCAAGGCTTTGCCAGAGTGCCAGAACTATTGCAAATGGAATCCTTGTATTTGAAGTACACCGGTCTATTCGATGAAATCACGCTTTATCTCGCTCAAGCCTTCCAAAACAAATTCCATAATAGCCGTACCCGCAAATGCGCTTCATTATTAGATGAATTGGATTTTGAACGCGAACGTTTCATGGATTTTCTGAGCTTGTTGAATAGCTGGATCGATATCGCACAGACGATCTTGCAAAAAGCCGAGCGCTTTACGGAACTGACGATGAACGAAAGGCTCGTGATCGCCGATTTCCGTTATTGGACTGAAGAGATGATGTTGAAAGCAGTGGAGTTCAGTGAAATCTTCCTGTTCCCGAAAGAAGATGAAGTGTCTTGGATCGAAGGCGACCTGCGCAGCATGCCGACAAGCTTATCGCTATACAAACGGCCCTATGAAGTGGCGTCGCTGGTCGACAACATTATCGGCGAGGCAAGAGGTCAAAAGGCGATCATTTGGTTATCGGGTACGATGAGTGTCCCATCCAACGAACGCTTTATCGTTAACCAGCTCGGCATCCCGAGACATGTGCCGATCGATAAATTCGAACCTGCCGATCAATTTTACAGCGGGGCAAAAGTTTATATTGTTGAAGACATGCCAGATATCCAGCAAGTTTCCCAGCAGGAATACATCGAATCGGTCGCCGATGCCGTCACCCAGACGGTGCTTGTCACGGAAGGGCGTTGTTTTGTCTTGTTTACCTCGCAGGATATGCTCAGAAAAACGGTCGATTTAATACAAGATTCCCAGCTGCTTGATGATTATATGTTGTTTGCACAAGGCATGTCTTCAGGCAGCCGCATGAAGTTGTTGAAATCATTCCAGCGCTTCCAGAAATCGGTGCTGTTCGGGACCAATAGCTTCTGGGAAGGTGTGGATGTGCCGGGAGACGCGCTGCGAGCTGTCGTTGTCGTCAGGCTGCCTTTCACCTCACCCGAAGAGCCTGTTTTCAAAGCGAAATCACGGATCATCTCTAAAGAAGGCATCAATCCGTTTATGCATTACGCCTTGCCGGAAGCGGTATTGCGCTTGCGCCAAGGATTCGGCCGGCTGATCCGCTCGAAAAAGGATAAAGGCTTATTCATTGTGCTGGACCGCCGGATCGAAACGAAATCGTACGGTGAGGAATTTCTGCATGCCTTGCCGGATGTGCCGGTCGCCAAAGTGTCTTTGGAAAAGATGGTAACCGATATTGAACATTGGTATAATAAGCAAGGATAAAGAGGGACGAATGGTTCCTTCAATCGAAAGGAAGTGCCGAACAATGGAATCCAAGATCGAAGTATTAAACACGGTACAAGTCGATTATCAATCCGATTTGTACAAAGTGGTCGATGCATTGAACCGGACATTGAAAGACCGTGATTTAATGTTTGGCCTGGCGCTTGATAAAGACGACCAGACAAAAGCGGTTTTCACAATTTATAAAACCTAGGTGATTATATGAAAGAGTGGATGAAATTCATCATCGTTTTCCTGTCTTTTTTGGCTGTTGCCATTGTGCTAGTCATTTTATTTCTCGGCAATAAACCGTTTTCGGAAGCGGAACAAGCGGCCATTGAAAAAGTGGAAGCAGAAGGCTTGCTCGATGAAGTGGAGCGGGCATATGTCTATTCCAGTTCGGCTCAGTCCGTGACGGTTCTAGGAACGGACGGTGAAGGCAAGATCAAAGCGGCCTTTGTTCCAGAAGAAGGAGAAATGGAAGCGTTGATGCTCGAAGACCAAGTGACCGCTCAACAAGCGCGCGAAATCGTTCAGGAAGATATGGAAGTCGAAGAAATCCTTCATACGAAGCTTGGCTTAGAAAGTGCCGGAGCCGTATGGGAGATCGCCTTTTTGAATGAAGCGGGTCGCTTGAACTACGTCTATCTTTTAGCTGAAGACGGCACTTGGTGGAAACGCATATTGAATTTGTGAAAGGGTTGATCAATTTGTTGAAATTAGCAGACCGCGTACAAAGCTTAACGCCATCTACAACTTTGGCGATTACGGCAAAAGCGAATGAACTAAAAGCACAAGGCGTTGACGTAATCGGGCTCGGTGCAGGAGAGCCGGATTACAATACACCCCAGAACATACTGGATGCGGCTAAGCGCTCCATGGATGAAGGTAAGACGAAATATACGCCAGCGGGCGGGTTGCCTGCCTTAAAGCAAGCTATACAGGATAAACTGCAGCGTGACCAAGGCTTGAGCTATGAGAAAAACGAAATTTTGGTTGGCATCGGGGCGAAGCATGTACTTTATACGCTTTTCCAAGTATTGTTAAATGAAGGCGATGAAGTCATCATCCCGATTCCTTATTGGGTCAGTTACCCGGAACAAGTGAAATTGGCAGGGGGCTCACCGGTGTACATAGAAGCAACGGCCGGGCAATCGTATAAAATCACTCCACAACAATTGCGTGAAGCAATTACTGATCGGACGAAAGCTGTTATCGTTAACTCACCAAGCAATCCCACTGGCATGCTGTATACAAAAGAAGAGCTCGAAGCATTGGCAGAAGTATGCCGCGAAGCGGACATCTTAATCGTGTCTGATGAAATTTACGAGAAATTGATTTATGGGGATGCGGTGCATACTTCCATCGCAGAACTGTCGGAAGATGCCAAAAACCGTACCGTCATCATCAACGGCGTGTCGAAATCGCATTCGATGACGGGATGGCGCATCGGCTACGCGGCCGGGGACAAGGATTTGATTAAAGCGATGACGGACCTTGCGAGCCATTCGACTTCCAATCCGACGACCACGTCACAATATGCGGCGATTGAGGCATATAACGGGCCGCAAGATGCCGTTGAAGAAATGCGGCGGGCTTTTGAAAGTCGCCTAGAAGCAATTTTCCCTAAGCTAGAGCAAATCCCGGGATTCACTGTTTTACGTCCTCAAGGGGCCTTTTATTTACTGCCGGATGTATCGGAAGCAGCGGCAAAAACCGGTTTCGATTCAGTCGACGACTTTGTGAAAGCCTTGCTTGAAGAAGCGAACGTGGCTGTGATTCCGGGGTCAGGATTTGGCGCACATTCGACGATCCGTTTGTCATATGCGACATCGCTCGAATTATTGGAGCAGGCAGTCGAACGCATCAGCCAATTCGTCCACAAGCATTGGAAAGAATAAGCAATAATTATTTGGAGGCTATTTGACAGATGAAAAAAATCACTATCGCCGAAATGGCAAAACATAACGGACAAACCATTAAACTTGGCGCATGGGTCGCTAACAAGCGCTCAAGCGGTAAAATCGCCTTTCTTCAATTACGTGATGGCTCAGGATTTGTACAAGGAGTTGTCGTCAAAGCAGAAGCGGGCGAGGAAATCTTTGCCAAAGCGAAAGCATTGACTCAAGAAACTTCCTTGTATGTAACAGGTGAAGTAAAAGAAGACGAACGCTCAGCTTTTGGCTATGAGTTAGCAATTACAGATATTGAAGTGATCCATGAAGCAAAAGATTTCCCAATTACGCCGAAAGAACACGGCACTGAATTCTTGATGGACAATCGTCATTTGTGGCTGCGTTCAAGAAAACAGCATGCCATCATGAAAATCCGCAATGAAATCATCCGTGCCACTTATGAATTCTTTAATGACAATGGCTTTGTCAAAGTGGATCCGCCGATTTTAACGGGATCGTCTCCGGAAGGCACATCGGAATTGTTTGCGACGAAATACTTCGATGAAGATGCTTATTTGTCGCAATCCGGCCAGCTTTACATGGAAGCCGCCGCAATGGCACTTGGGAAAGTATTCTCATTCGGCCCGACATTCCGCGCAGAAAAATCGAAAACCCGCCGTCACTTGATCGAATTCTGGATGATCGAGCCGGAAATGGCGTTTGTGGAACACGCTGAGAGCTTGGAAGTCCAAGAGCAATATGTGTCACATATCGTGCAATCGGTCTTGAAAAATTGCCAGCTTGAACTAGAGCGCCTAGGCCGGGATACATCGAAACTGGAGAAAATCCAAGCGCCATTCCCGCGCGTCACCTACGACGAAGCGATCAAATGGCTCAACGACAATGGATTCGATGACATCAAATGGGGCGAAGATTTTGGGGCACCACATGAAACGGCATTGGCAGAAAGCTACGATATGCCGATCTTCATCACCCATTACCCAATTGGCATCAAACCGTTTTACATGCAGCCGCACCCAGAGCGCGACGACGTCGTTCTATGCGCTGATATGATTGCGCCGGAAGGCTACGGGGAAATCATTGGGGGCTCTGAACGGATTCATGAGTACGAATTAATGAAACAACGCATCCAAGAGCATAATCTGGATGAAGCCGCCTACGAATGGTATTTGGACCTTAGCAAATACGGCGCAGTGCCCCATTCCGGATTTGGCCTGGGCCTTGAACGCACAGTCGCTTGGATCAGCGGGGCAGAACATGTTCGTGAGTCGATTCCATTCCCGCGTTTGTTGAACCGTCTGTACCCATAATAAATAGCCATTACCAAAGCTGCGGCAAGTCCCGTTCTGCGGGATTTTGACTCAGCAGAGAATATCCTGATAGACTTAGACAGCTAGAAATTTTCATACAGAAAGGTGGTTGGGATATGAAACAGTCTGACCGATTGCAGCAATGGATTGAGCAGGGAAATGTGACCATTTCCCAGCTTTTTTTTCAGTTTTACAGACGCTTGAAAATCAGTGACGAAGAAGCGATCATGCTTTTGCAAATCCACTCTTTCCAACAAGCGGGGAACGTGTTTCCGACACCGGATGAAATCGCCTCGCGGATGTCTGCCAACCAGAACAGCGTGACGACAATGCTGCAGAAACTGATGCAGCAAGGCTATTTATCGATTCGCCAGGAAACGGCGGATGGCATGCTGACGGAGACGATCTCGCTTCAGCCTTTATGGGACAAACTCGTAGATTGTCTGGAAGTTCAAGCGCAAACCGAAAAAGAGCATACACAAAAAGAACAGGAAGGCGAGATCTTCCAGCTGTTTGAACAAGAGTTCGGGCGTTTTCTATCACCGATGGAAATCGAAACAATTTCCATGTGGATGGACCAGGACGGCCATACACCTGAAGTCATACGAATGGCTTTAAAAGAAGCCGTCATCGCACAGAAAATCAGCTTGCGCTATGTCGACCGCATCTTGTTTGAGTGGAAGAAAAAGAATATCCGGACGTCTAGCCAAGTATCGCGGCATGCGAATTCGTTCCGCGAAAAAAATATTCGCATCCAGCCGCAGGAAAGCACTGCGAAAAAAGTGCAATTCTATAATTGGCTGGAAGAGCGAAATTAGCAGGTGATAGGATGATGACGAAAAAGGAATGGCTCGCTTGTCTGGAAGAAATGGACCATATGTTTCCGGATGCCCATTGTGAATTGATCCACCGCAATCCTTTCGATTTGGTCATTGCGGTCTTGCTATCCGCGCAATGTACCGACAAGCTCGTCAATAAAGTGACGGCGAATCTTTTTGAGAAATACCATACACCGGAAGATTATCTATCGGTTCCTTTGGAAGAATTGCAGCAGGATATCCGTTCGATTGGCTTGTTCCGCAATAAGGCGAAAAATATACAGGCACTCAGCCGCATATTGATTGACCAGCATGAGGGGCGTGTGCCGGAAGACCGGGATGTATTGATGACCTTGCCAGGTGTTGGGCGAAAGACTGCCAATGTGGTTGTCTCTGTCGCTTTCAACAAGCCGGCACTAGCCGTTGACACCCACGTTGAACGGGTGTCAAAACGCCTTGGTCTATGCCGTTGGAAAGATTCTCCGCTGCAAGTAGAAGAAACCATTATGAAAAAGACCCCTGCGGAAGATTGGTCGAAAACCCATCATCAAATTATTTTTTTCGGTCGCTATCACTGCAAAGCGCAGAATCCGGGCTGTCACGTATGTCCGTTATTTGATCGCTGCCGAGAAGGAAAAAAACGTGATAAAAAAGGACTTGTGAAACATGATGCTGTCACGGAAGTCAATTGACCAAGCAATTTCGCCGTTCTATAATGATTGGGCTATTTTATCTAGTGAGTTGAAAGTGTGCATCGGGCAAGAGGCGAGTGATTGTCACACGCTTATTAGCCAAGGCTGCGAAATTTACGAAGCGTTGCAAGAAATCTTAAATGGCTTGTTTGGAAGTTTGGCACCGTCCCCTTTGAATGAAAGCGAGCGGCTAGAGTTTGTAAAAAACTCCAGGAGTACACACGCCGCCTCACGTCAACTAGAGCAATTATTCGGGGAGCTCAAGAAAAAAATAGCACGTACAAAAGTTGGCTACCCAGCCGAATAAATTATTCACCCCCCTGGCTATTGCCAAGGGGGTTTTTGCATAGAAAAAGACCTGCCCTAAAAGGGGTAGGTCTTTTGCAGGCTGTCGAGAAAGTGATAAAGTCGTATTTTCCGAAGCTTATCGCTCGCTTTCCGTGGGCTCGCGCCCAAGCCTCCTCAGCCGCTTTGCGTCTTGCGGGGTCTCGGTCGTCTCACTGATCCACAGGAGTCGAGCGAACGCTTCTCCAAATACTTAGAGAGGTTATTGACTGTTGGATATAGAAAAAGATTCTCTTTTTTTAATTGAGAGCGAACTTCGGACTTCTTCAACACTCTGGAAAAGACCTGCCCTAAAGGGGCAGGTCTTTTGTTTGAAATGCGCGATTACGATTCGTCGTCTTCGCGATTAGCATTATTGTTGTCATCATTACCGTTGCCGTTGCCATTGCCGTTGTCATCGTTATCGTCATTATTGCCGTTGCCGTTTCCATTACCATTACCGTTGGATGTGGCGTTGCTGCCTGATGAAGCTTCTTCATCGGCTTCTTCTGGCTCTTCCGGCTGTTCAGGAGTGTCGATAGGCTCGTCAGGTGTCTGGACTGAGCCTTCATCCTCCATTTCTTCTTCAGCTGGTTCTTCCTCCGCTGGTTCTTCGTCGGCAGGTTCTTCTTCTGGTTGTTCTTCTTCAGCTGGTTCTTCTTCAGCTGGATCTTCTTCAACCGGTTCCTCTTCAACGGGTTCTTCTTCTGGCTCTTCAACCGGTTCTTCTTCCGGTGGAGGAGTAATCTCGATGGTGGTGGAGGCAGGGTCGCTGCGTCTGCCATTTTGAGTGGCAACCACACGGAATGTGTAAGTGACGCCTTCTTCAAGGCCATTATAGGAATAGGTGGTGTTGCCAGTCGTCGTTAGTACTTCGCCGTTGACCGATACTTCGAATGACACATCATCCGAACCATGGCTCCAGCTCAAGTTAGCAGTTGAGCCACTGACTTCTGCTCTTAATCCAGAAGGTCGGTCAGGGTCTGCCACAAATCGCTCTGATATTGTACTGGGCTCTGTCCCCTAGCAAACAATTCTTCACTACGCATACTCCACGGAGTGAACGGACTTGCCAAACGGAGTGGCTCTGTGCCGACTTCGATAACTTCTTCCGTCACGGATTCCGGCTGTTGGAAGCTCGCCGTTTCCGGTGATGAAATTTGGCTCATCACTTGTTTGTATAAGCGCTGTGCAAGCAAGCGCTCGTCTGAAGCGGTGTCGATTGGTGTTCGAACATCAGGATAGCCGCTCCACACAGAGATGGAATAATCCGTTGTATATCCAGCAAACCAGACATCCCGTGCAGAACTTGCATCAAGCCCGTATTCTTGAAGTTTGTCTTCAGAATAATTGGATGTCCCTGTTTTGCCTGCCATGTCGAGGCCGCTAATGGCGGCTTCTTTACCGGTTGAACCAGCAATGCTCGTGTCAACGACATCACGCAACATGTCCGTCACCATGTAAGCGGTGCTGTCTTTCATCGCTGTCACTGGTTCAGGAGAGACCACTTCTTCTGTGGATCCGTCGCGGAAGACAATTTTCTTGATCGTATGTGGTTTGGTAAATACCCCGTTATTGCCGAATGCTGCAAATGCACCTGCCATGTCTACAGAGGAAATTTGTTTCTCGGGTGTTCCAAGTGCAGCCGACTCGAAAATTCCACCGAAATCCAAGCCAAGTTTTTTAGTGAAGTCAGTAGCGTTATCAGATCCGACTTCTTCCAAAGTTTTGACGGCTGGGATATTGCGTGAGCGATATAGGGATTCGCGTGCTGTCATTGGCCCAAGAAATTCGCCATCAACGTTGCGAATTTCCTGGCCACTGCTATAGGAATATTCTTCATCGACCAATGTCTGTCCAGTCGACCAATCTAAATATTCGATCGCCGGTCCGTAGCTGACTAGCGGTTTGATTGTCGAACCGATAACGCGGTCTCTAGAAGTTGCGTAGTTTCTGCGCACATCGCCTTCATATTCACGGGCAGCTCCAATTGCACTAATCCCGCCAGTTTTCGTATCGACAATCGTCATCGCGGATTCAACATCTTCATCGAAGAAGAGGTCCGATGCCATTGTTTCATTTACGCGTTCTTGAACATATGGCTCGAGCGTCGTATAAATTGTTAAGCCTTCATCGAGCGAATAATCGCCTTCGAGCGCTTCGAGTTCATCAACGACCATTTCCATAAATGCTGTATATTCGGTGCTTTCTTCTGTAGTAGTACGCTGATCTTCAGGAACAAGGGTCGATTCGACTGGCGTGCTCCATGCTTCTTCTTTTTGGGCAGCATCGATTTTTTCGTGCTGTTCCATCAAATTCAAGACCACATCGCGGCGCTCTTCAGCGGCTTGCGGGTTCTTGAACGGATTGTAGCGGTTCGGGCTTTGCGGCATGCCAGCAAGCAATGCGGCTTCGTGGAGTTCCAGTTCCGCCGCTGGTTTTCCAAAAAATTGCTGTGCCGCTGTACCGAACCCGTAAGTGTTGCCTGACATCAGGATTTTGTTGAAATACATCTCGAAAATTTCTTCTTTTGAATATTCTTGTTCGAGCTTGAATGCCAAGTAGGCTTCCTGTGCTTTACGCTTTAATGTTTTTTCATTGGACAGGAAAGAGTTCTTGATGACCTGTTGCGTGATGGTGCTGGCACCTTGTGATCCAAAGCCGCCGGTGACGTTCGCGATAACCGCACCGCCGAGGCGAATCACGTCGATTCCAGAGTGTTCATAGAAACGGTTGTCTTCTGTTGCCAGAATCGCGTCTTCTAACACTTTCGGAATATCATCATATTCCACGTATTCACGATTTTGAGCCGTGAAATAAGGAATCTCGGTTTCGCCATCATTGGCAAGGAATACTGGGCTAATCGGGTCTCTCAACAGTTCTTCATCGAGCTCGGGCGCACTGGACGCATAAACTGCAAATAAGACGACCCCGAACAAAAATCCGGCAACCGCTAATGCGGCAATGGCCAAAAATCCTCTCTTGATCCAGGTTTTAGCACCGGATTTCTTTTGTTTGTTCGAATGCTTTCGTTGCCGTTCAATTGATTTTCTGCGTTCTTCACGCGATATTTTCTTGTCACTCACAAGCGCTTCCTCACTTTCATGTATATGCTATGTCATTAGCTGATGGAGCACGGATAAATAATCGATTCTCGGGAAAGCGCCCGGCTTCACTTCAACCGAAGCTTCTTCTACTTCCGCCAAGGTCATGGACTTCCTGCCGCCTGCGATCATGCGGTTCCAATATGTTTCCAGGGTCTCAAACGGCAAGACGAAGTAACGGTCGAGAGAAGAGAATCGGATGATGAGAAATGCAAGGCCTCCGTGGCGGATAATGTCTGCCATATGATGCACTTGATGCTCATGAATGTTCTTCAGCGGGAAAGAGGTCCGGATTTCCGTTTCTTTCGCTTCAAAGTCGATATAGCGCCCTTGCCAAAGCCCATTGTAATCGGTCGTCGACGGAGCTTGGAAATAAGCTTCCCGGATGACCGCAGCGCTTCGTGACGGGTATTCGACTCGGACGATTTGTACGGGCACGGGCTTTTTGTGGATAACGGCAAGGCCACGCTGCAAATAGAAACTATTCGTTTCATTGAGCTCATCTTCAAGTGTTTTTCCCCGGTTACTGAAGGATACATCTTTTTTCTTTTTCTGCACCGGTTGATCTTTTGGCGGAGAAAATTTTTTTCCGTTTGGGTAATTGATCGCCATTTGTGATACACCTCGCTTACTTTATCATATCACACGCTCCTAGACGATAAATATGATGAAAGGTTTCCGAACTTTATTCCTAATAATAGCGGATTTCTGTGCCATCTCCAACTGAAAAGAATGCTTGTTCGGCAAACTGTATCTGACATGACAGATTGTGATAAACTTATGGCTATGGAGGGGGAAGAATATGGACCTCAAGCAATTATCAACCAAACTATACGAAGAATGCGATATGTGTCTTTCACGTTTTAAGAAAATGCGTGAGCTGGACGCAGATCCTGATTTTTTTCAAGACGTTAAACCGTATGCCGATAAATGGCATGCTGCCATAGAGGAATGGAAAGATGCTTCGTTACTATTTATTCGCAACGAACGGCCGAAATACGTCCATAAGCTGCAAATCGATAATGCAGCGGAAGGCATGGGGCAAGTTTTCGTGCAAAGTTTCTATAAGGATACGAGCAAAAAGCGTTTTGTCCAAACGATACAAGCGGCTCAGTATACGATACAGACTTTGCTGACAGCGATAGATGAAAAAGGCGATGAGAAACAATGAGAATCAAAAAGACCATACCGGAAATCCTTGCAGAATGGAAAGTGGAACCGGAGATGATGGAACGTATTTACCATTGGCACACAAAGCCTGAGAAACCGGCAAGTTACGCCGATTTCCCGGAAGCGATGCACGAGAGCCTGAAACGGGCACTTCGCAAAAAAGGCATCGAACAATTGTATACCCATCAACGCCAGGCGTTTGACTTGGCGCAGTCCGGCCAGTCGTTCACGGCCGTCACGCCAACTGCGTCCGGAAAATCTTATTGCTATCATTTACCGGTGCTGCACAAGATTTTGAATGATCCAAACGCACGCGCCTTGTACTTATTTCCGACCAAAGCATTGGCGCAAGACCAGAAAAGCGATTTACATGATTTGATCGAAAAAACCGAGCAGTCGATCCTGTCCTATACCTATGATGGGGACACGTCTCCATCGATCCGGACGAAAGTACGCAAAGCGGGGCAAATCGTCATGACCAATCCAGACATGCTGCATTCCGGGATTTTGCCCCATCACACGAAATGGGTGTCTCTTTTTGAGAACCTTCATTATATAGTGATCGATGAGCTTCATACGTATAAAGGCGTATTCGGCACTCATGTTGCGCATGTCATCCGTCGCCTCAAGCGCATTTGCAACTTTTATGGCAGCGACCCGGTCTTTATCTGTACGTCAGCAACAATTGCCAATCCGAAGCAGCTGGCTGAAAGTTTGACCAATACCGCCCATGAGCTGATCGACCAGAACGGCGCGCCAGCTGGCAAAAAACATATCCTGTTTTATAATCCGCCGATCGTCCATCCGACGTTCGGTGTCCGTCGCAGTGCCGTACTTGAAGTGAGGGATTTGGCAACTTACCTCGTCAAGCAAGGCGTCCAAACGATTGTTTTTGCTAAATCACGCGTACGCGTGGAAATGCTGGTAACTTATTTAAACGAAATTACCAAATATAAGTTGCAGGATGAATCGATTAAAGGCTACCGTGGCGGTTATTTGCCATCCGAACGCCGCGCCATCGAAAAAGGCTTGCGCGATGGCTCTATTCAATGCGTCGTTTCGACCAATGCGCTCGAACTCGGCGTCGATATTGGCCAATTGCAAGCGTGCATCATGACCGGCTATCCTGGCAATATCGCGAGCGCTTGGCAACAGGCAGGGCGTGCCGGCAGACGCCAAGACGAATCGCTCGTTGTCTATGTCGCCCAGTCAACGGCACTCGACCAGTACATCATCAATCATCCGGAATATTTGCTCGACCAATCGCCGGAAGAAGCGCGCATTCATCCGGAAAATATTATTATCCTAATGGATCATTTAAAATGCGCCTCGTTCGAATTGCCGTTTTCGACAGACGATATGTACGGCGAATTTGATGTCCAGTCTTTACTTGAATACCTTCAAGAAGAAGGCGTTCTCGTCCGGACGTCCGACCGTTGGCATTGGATGAGCGACCGCTTTCCGGCGCACGATATATCCTTGCGCTCTGCGACACAGGAAAATGTTGTTATCGTCGACCAATCAGTGCCAGCTGACACGCGAGTTATCGGCGAGATGGATCGCTTCAGCGCCATGACGCTTTTACACGAAGAAGCCATTTATCTTCACCAAGGCACCCAGTTTCAAGTAGAGATTTTGGATTGGGAAGAGAAAAAAGCGTATGTGCGCGAGGTGGATGTCGATTACTTTACCGACGCGAACCTCGCGATTGAATTGAAAGTCATCAGCGAAGACAAAAACCGCAAGCTTCATCAGTCGAATGTATTCTACGGCGATGTAGCGGTGCTTGCCATGCCGACAATCTTCAAGAAAATCCGCTTTGATACGCATGACAATATCGGCTCAGGACCGATATCACTGCCAGCCGAAGAATTGCATACGTCTTCGACTTGGCTTAGTTTTGACAAGCCTGCTGATTTCAGCGATTCCGATCTATCAGACATGATGACCGGTGCGGCTTACGCTATCGAAAGCTTTATCCCGATATTCGTGCAATGCGACCGGCGGGATGTCCATGTCGTGCCGCAAGTGAAATCACCGCATAATGACCAGCCGTCGTTTTTCATCCATGACTCATACCCAGGCGGCATTGGCATCAGCGAGCGCATTTATGATTTGTGGCAACCGCTGCTCGAAAAAGCACGGCAACACGTTACGGAATGCCCATGCTTCGATGGCTGCCCGGCATGTATCGGGGCGCAGGACGCAGCGATGGATATGAAAGGGCGCGTCATTGAATTGCTTGTGGAATTGGAGAAAGAGGGGTGAGCGTATGTCTTTTGAAAACAAGCTGATGCAGATGAAAGGCATGCTGAACAAAAAACCGGCAGCAAAAAAAGCGCAAACGGCTCCCGTACGCCCGGCTCACGAAGAGCAATGGAAAGAAATTGGCTTAACCTTAAAAGAAAATAAATTCGGCTTTGTCTATGAGAAAAAAATAGAGTACCCGCTCAATTACTGCCATGGCAACGTCGTAATCGGTGAACTCGACCGTGTGCTTAACGCTTGGCAAGATACCGATTACGAGCATCCATTTAAACTTACGGAACAAGCGCCTTTGCTGTTTTTTGATACGGAAACGACAGGCCTCGGAGGGACGGGTGCGTATATTTTCTTGCTCGGTGTGTTGGAAAGAAAAGCGGACAGTTTTGAAATGACCCAATGGATCATGCCGGATCCTTCCCAGGAAGCTGCATTCCTTTATGAATCGAATTTGTGGCAAGCGGAGGACTCCGTGATTTTCTCCTATAATGGCAAAAGTTTCGACTGGCCGCAGCTTCATTCGCGATGGACCATGCACCGGGGCATATTGCCGAAGTTGCCGGACCCTCACCAGCTCGATTTGTTCCACGGGACGAAACGGATCTGGAAAAATGAATTGCAGCGGCTCAAGCTCAGCGTTATCGAAGAAGAGAAGCTTGGATTCGCCCGCAGCGGGGATGTGCCGGGATATTTGATCCCTGCGATCTATCTTGATGCGGTCAAAAGCGGATTTCCAGAAGGGTTGGCGAAAGTGCTGTACCATAATGAACTGGACATCCTTTCGCTCGTGTCGCTTTATATCCGCTCTTCCGATTTGCTGATGGAGGATCTCTCGAGCGAATCGAGCGGTGCTTATACGAACATCGGCAAATGGTATGCGGATTTGAAGCAATTCGACCAAAGTGCGGCTTATCTTGAGCATGTCACATTGGAACGGGGAGCTGCAGGGGCACTGGCTCGCTTTTTGCTGGCGGTACAGAAAAAACGCAAAGGTGAACATGCGGAAGCGCTTCAATTGTTTAAAGAAGCGGCGCCTCATCTGCGTGGACCTTTGGAAGTAGAAGCATGGGTGCATTTGGCGAAACTTCATGAACACCAGTTTAAAGACCTTGACCAGGCACTTGTCATGACTGGATTTGCTAAAGAAGCAGCCAGTCACACAAAAGTTCGAAAGTCGATAACCGACGATTTGATTAAACGCGAATGGCGGCTGGAAGAGAAAAAACGAAAAAAAGCCGCTGAATCTACGGTTCACAGAACACGATAAATATCGCTTATGCTATACTAGCCGTAAGGAATAGACATATTTCGCCAAGTTTCTTTTAATGGAAGGACGATTTGAATGGACATTAAATATGCAGCAAAAGACATTCTAGAAAAAGACTTTAAAACCGCTATGCGCGGCTACAACCAGGATGAAGTAGACCATTTCCTGGATGAAGTCATTCAAGACTATGAATTGTACAACAAAAAAATCGAGCAATTGCAAAACGAAAACCGCCGTTTGCGCGCAGAGCTGGAAGAATCGCCAAAAAAGCAAGCGACTCCCGCCCCTGGAACGACCAATTTTGATATTTTGCGCAGATTGTCCCATTTAGAAAATCATGTGTTCGGCAATAAACTCGATAATCGCTAACAGACTTGTCAACGATAGCCGAATAGCGTATACTTAGTTAGCCATTTAAAATTCTGGCAATCGCTCCCGCACTAGAGGCGGGAGAGGAAAGTCCATGCTCACACGGATCTGAGATGACCGTAGTGATCGCGCCCAGCGAAACAATAAGCTGGGGCAGCATTTATGCTGACGGCGGGTAGAACGCCTAAGTCTTCGGATATGGCCGAAATACCCTGAAGGTGCCACAGTGACGGAGCTGTCTAGGAAACTATGCAGGTGGAACGAGGTAAACCCCGCGAGTGAGAAACCCAAATTATGGTAGGGGCACTTTTCCAAGGGAATTGAACCGACGGAAGAGGCGGAGTGAATCTGCAGATAGATGATTGCCATCCGCTAGTACGAGGCTTCGGCTGTTTGAGTACGCGGAGACAAAACATGGCTTATAGAATTTTGAATGGTCTTAACTTATCTTTTTGAAAGGCTCTCCTGTCGGGGAGCCTTTCTTCATATGAACAAAGAAAATTGAAAACGGCAAAACTTACTAAAGCATTGGCTGGCGCATATCGAAAACGCTCATGCCAAACAAAAAAATGCAAATGAGGCATGAACACAGAAAGGAAGTTGTTATGACTAGCTACAAATTACTGGCCACTGCCGCAATGGGACTTGAATCCATCGTGGCGAATGAAGTGAAAGAACTTGGATACGAAACGACGACAGATAATGGGAAAGTATTTTTCGAAGGCACGGCACGGGACATTGCGAAAACCAACCTTTGGCTACGCACCGCTGACCGCGTAAAATTGATCGCAGGCGAATTCGAAGCGACTACTTTCGATGAGTTGTTCGAACAGACAAAAGCAATCGAATGGGAAAAATATTTGCCGGTCGACGCCGAATTCCCGGTACAAGGGAAATCAGTCAAATCGAAGCTTCACAGCGTGCCGACTTGTCAATCAATCGTTAAAAAAGCCATCGTTGAACGCATGAAAAAAGCTTATCACCGCAATGCCTTCTTGGATGAATCAGGCCCGCGCTTTAAAATTGAAGTATCGATCTTAAAAGATAAAGTGCAATTATCGATCGACACAAGCGGTGCTGGACTTCATAAACGCGGTTACCGCGTCGGACAAGGTGAAGCTCCGCTTAAGGAAACTTTAGCGGCAGCGCTGATCAAATTGTCTCGCTGGAGCCCGGACCGCCCATTTGTCGACCCATTCTGCGGTTCAGGGACAATCGTTATCGAAGCGGCGATGATCGGGCAGAACATCGCGCCAGGGTACAACCGGGAATTCGATAGTGAACAATGGCCATGGATTGGCTCTAAGATTTGGGATGAAGTTCGCGCAGAAGCGGAAGAACAAGCGGATTATGACCAGCCGCTGAATATCCTCGGTACGGACATCGACCACCGAATGATCCAAATTGCTGAAGAAAATGTCATCGAGGCCGGCTTTGCTGGACTTGTGCGCTTGCAACAACGCCAAGTAACAGATTTCACAACCACTGAAGAAAACGGTGTCGTCGTCGGCAACCCGCCATATGGCGAGCGGATCGGCGAAATCGAAGTGATTGAAGAAATGATCGGCGATATGGGACAAATGTTCTCAAAATATCCGACATGGTCTGTGTACATGCTGTCGTCAATGGAAGGCTTTGAAAAGCTCTACGGCCAAAAAGCGACGAAAAAACGCAAATTGTATAATGGCTTTATCCGCACGGACCTGTTCCAATTCTGGGGAGAGCGTCCAAAAAAATAAACGAGAAAACGGAAGGGCTGCTCGCCCTTCCGTTTCTCTATGAGGGGTTTTATATGAGACAAGCATTGCCATTTCCATTATCTAAAGATAAAACATTCTTTGACTCATTGAACGATTGGATCGGGGATATCTTCTACGATATATTGCCTGAAAAAGGTTATGAACTCCGCGATGAACAGATTTTCATGTCGTTTCAATTGGAAAAAGCATTAAAAGAAAGACAAGTGCTGTTTGCAGAAGCGGGTGTCGGGACAGGCAAGACAATGGCTTATTTATTGCCCGCTATCGCTTATGCACGTTATACAGGAAAGCCTGCACTCATTTCATGTGCAGACGAAGCTTTGATCGAGCAATTGGTCAAAAAAGGCGGCGACATCGACCGGTTAGACGAGTTGTTCGATTTGAATCTAGATGTCCGTCTCGCCAAATCACGTGACCAGTATTTATGCTTGCAACGATTTGAAGGGGCGAAAAAACGCAGCGAAGCGGATTTTCTCGACCATATCGAAGACACGCTTCCCGAATTCGTCAACAAAACTTATTCGATGCAGCAAATGTATCCATATGGCGAACGCTCGAGTTATCCGGAACTGACGGATGATCAGTGGCAGCAAGTCAATTACCACCCCATCCAAAACTGCAATGCTTGCGATATGCGCAATAAATGCGGATTGACCTTGCACCGCAACCATTACCGGGAAGCGACCGATCTCGTCATCTGCTCACACGATTTTCTGATGGAGCATATTTGGACAAAAGAAAACCGCAAGCATGAAGGCCAAGCCCCGTTGCTTCCGGAAGTTTCTCAAATTGTGCTTGATGAAGGGCATTTACTCGAGTTTGCGGCACAGCGCGCACTGACTTATGAAGTACAGGAAAGCTCGCTTTACGATGTTACGGAAAAAGTCATGGTCGACGGTGTCCGTGAAAAAACGCTCGGTTTGATTGAACGGACAATTGATTTGCATACCGAATTTTTCCGCGTGCTGCGAAGCAATTTGATCCCAAGCGAGGAAGACCGCAAAGCGATTCGGGAAGATCCGCTATTGAAACGCATCGGAACGGAATTGATCAAAACGGTCGATACTTTGTTGGAGGAGTTCGTCTTCGAAGGCGAATTGTTCAGCATTCCCGAATACGAACTGAACTTGGCCGAGGAGTATTTCGAGCAATACAACTTCTCGATGGGCTTGTTTGTTGAAAATGGCGATGCCATCAGTTGGCTCGAAGAAAAAGACGAAATTGAAACTTTAGTGATCATGCCGCGCCTTGTCACAGATATTCTTGAAGAAAAATTGTTTGAAGGCAAATTGCCAATCGTCTTTTCTTCCGCTACCTTATCCGTAGCTAAAGATTTCACTTATTTGGCGGATACGCTAGGCATCGATGACTTCGAGTCATTCTCGGTGCCATCTCCGTTTGAATACGAAGAAGTGATGGAAATCTTCAAACACCCCGTTGCACAGGAAGAAAAAGCGTCCCGTGTCATGGAGTTGGCAGCGGAAGGTGGACAGACTTTAGTGCTCTTTAAATCTAAAGCCGCCATGCAATCTTTCAAACGTGCAGTGCCGACAGATTCATCAATTGCCATCGAATTTGAAGGCGACCGTGAATTGTCTTCTGTTGTGCGTGATTTCCAAGAAGGCAAATTCCAAGTATTGTGCTCTCACCATCTATGGGAAGGCATGGACTTGCCAGGAGATGCCTTGACCAAAGTCATCATTGTCGATTTGCCAATGCCGCCAAGCGATCCGGTATTTGATGCCAAACGCAAATTCAGCGAACATCCGCTTGAAGAGATCGACTTGCCATTCATGCAGCTGCGGCTGCAGCAAGGCGTCGGACGGCTTATCCGTTCTTCTTCCGACCACGGCGAAATTCATTTGCTGTTGACTGAAGAAGAACTGCGCATTGAACACCTCTGGCAGAATGTTTTGCCGGTAGCGGCGAAAAACCGTTGAATAAGATATAAGCTTTAGAAGAGGCTGTCTCATAAGTCCCTAAAATAAAACAGACGGAGAAAAAATTCTTTTTCTCTGTCTGTTTTTGATTTATCGGTGAGGCACCTGAGAGTAGTTGGCTGATGAGAATGGAGACGGCGACTCCAGCGGGAACAGTGACTGAGCGAAGCGAAGGAGCGACGCGAGCCGAAGACCCTGGACTGAGCGAAGCGAGGGAAGCGGCTAAGGCCGTGCCCGCGGAAAGCGTCCGTCGAAATGGACATCAGCCATTTCTTTAGAAGAAAAGAGACTGCCCCTAAAAGTCACTTTTCATGACCTTTTGGGAGAGCCCCTATTTTTGTTTTTTCATTGATGTTCCAACTGAAAATTAAAATTGGCAAAGCTAGAGCGGCGAAGAAAAGCCTCCTTATGGTACAATAAATCGGTAAAGAAGGAGGAATATTGTGTCAATGGAACAACAATTCAGGGAACTACACCAGAAAATGACAAGTTATAACGAAGCGATCTCCTTGCTGTACTGGGATATGCGCACAGGTGCACCGAAAAAAGGACAAGACTTACGTTCGGAGACGATCGGAACCTTATCTTCCGACCTCTTTGCATTGTCCACATCCGAGGACTATGGCAAGCTAATTGCTGAACTGAAAACGCAACAAGGCTTATCAACGGCCATGCAGCGTTCGGTAGAAGAGTCGGACCGTGAATACCAATTGAATGCCAAAATTCCACCGGAAGAATACCGTGAGTTTGTCGTCTTAACAAGCAAAGCGGAATCCGTTTGGGAACAGGCGAAAGAACAAAAAGATTTCGCGATGTTCCAGCCGTATCTCGAGCAACTCGTGGAAACGACGCGCCGCTTTGTCGGGTATTGGGGCATGAAAAACGGCAGTGTCTACAACACGCTTTTGGACCAATACGAGCCAGGCGTTACGACCGAGCAGTTGGATAAAGTGTTTGGACAGTTGAGAGAACGCATCGTGCCGCTCGTCAAACAAATCCAAGAATCTGAAAATCAGCCAAATACGGAATTTTTGTATGGGCACTTCCCGAAACAAGCCCAACAGGATTTCAGTTTGGATGTCTTGCAACAATTGGGCTATGATTTCGAGGCAGGACGTCTAGACGAAACGGTGCATCCATTTATGATCGCTGTGAACCGTGGAGATGTCCGAGTGACGACCAAATATGATGAGCAGGACTTCCGCACGGCCGTCTTCGGTACGATCCACGAAGCGGGACATGCCTTGTATGAACAAAACATCAGCAGTGAATTAAGTGGCTTGCCGGTCGATGGCGGTTCTTCCATGGGCATCCATGAATCGCAATCTTTGTTCTTCGAAAATTTTGTCGGGCGCAATGAGTCATTCTGGCGCAATAACTACGAAAAATTCTTATCGTATGCACCCGACTCATTCAAAGCGGTAACGCTTGATGAATTCCTTGCAGCGATCAATGAATCAAAACCTTCGTTAATCCGCATCGAAGCAGACGAATTAACTTATGCTCTTCATATTATGATCCGCTACGAATTGGAGAAAGGGCTATTCGATGGCGATTACGAAGTGAAGGACCTTCCAGTCTTGTGGAACGATAAATACGAAGAATACCTAGGAATCCGTCCGGAACACGACGGAGAAGGTGTGCTTCAGGATGTCCACTGGGCAGGCGGCAGCTTTGGCTATTTCCCTTCCTATGCACTGGGTTTACTATATGCAGCGCAATTCAAAAAAGCCATGCAACAAGATATCCCGAATTTCGATGAGCTATTGGCGAATGGAGAAATCGGGCCCGTCACGGCATGGCTAACGGATAAAGTCCACCAACACGGTGCGGTGAAAAAACCACTTGAACTGCTAGAAGAAGCAACAGGAGAGGGCTTGAATGGAAGTCATCTAGCCGACTATCTCGAAGCGAAATATACTAAGATTTATCAGCTGAAGTAATGCTCGACAACATGCAGAAGATATCGACTAAGTGAATAACAAATGACTAAGGGGGCTGTGCCTGTGTTGGCATCTTTTCGACTAGAAGGCAAGACCGCCATTGTGACTGGCGCAGGGAAAGGCATTGGGCGCTCTATCGCGCTTGCACTCGGTGAAGCAGGAGCAAACGTCCTGCTCGTTGCGCGGACTGAAAGCGACCTCGAACAAGTGTTGCAGGAAATGGATAGCGAGCGCACGTCCTATGCAGTGGCGGATGTAACGAATCGCAACGACATTCAAACTGCAATCGAACAAGCCATCGAGCGGTTCGGTAGTATTGATATACTTGTCAATAATGCGGGGATGAATATCCGGTCAAAACTAGATGATGCGACGGACAGCGAATGGCATAAAATCATGGACACCAATTCACAGAGTGTATTCATGTTTTCCCAGGAAGCTTCCAAACATATGACTAAAGGGGCGTCGATCATCAACGTCAGTTCCGTCGGTGGCGATCGGGCATTGAAAACCGGCGTCATCTATGCAGCTTCTAAAGCAGCAATTATTCAAATGACTAAAGTGATGGCGATGGAGTGGGGCGAACGCGGTATCCGCGTCAATGCAATTGGTCCTTGGTACTTCCGCACGCCATTAACTGAGAAAGTGCTTTCGGATCCGCAATACATGGATGAAATTCTTGCTGTTACACCGCTTAAACGTGTCGGCGAGTTGCCAGAAGTGGCTTCGCCTGTCGTGTTCTTGGCTTCGGATGCTGCAGGCTATATCACGGGGCAGACTTTGTTCATTGACGGCGGCATGTCGATCCACGGATTTTCCTGAAGAAACATCCTTCCGGTAATGGAAGGTTGTTCAGAATGTTAAAGAAGTCTATAAGCTCCTATAAACAAAAAGAGTGTGAAACTATTTCACAATGAAAAAATCAATGAATGGTCCTAGTATTTGGAGAAGTGTTCGCTCGACTCCGGTGGTAAAGCGAGACGACCGAGACCCCGCAAGGAGCACAGCGACTGAGGAGGCTTGGGCGCGAGCCCACGGAGTCGTGCGATAAGCTTCGGAAAATACGACTTTTTAACTTTCTCGACAGCTTTAACATCCTTCCAGTAATGGAAGGATGTTTTTCGTTCTGCCGGAAAAAATGATATGATGAATAGAAGTAACGGTGAAGGAGATATACATATGACAGCGACAGACCATAAGCAAGAATTAATCGAAACGGCGCATCTTTACCGGATTTTCAAAGACAACGAAGACACGGAACGCAAAGAAAAAGCCGAATTGTTTGCGCGCAAAATATTGAAAGACCAATTCATCATCGGCTTTGCCGGCCATTTCTCCTCTGGAAAATCGTCGATGATTAACGCGTTGACGGGAGAAACTTTATTGCCATCAAGCCCGATTCCAACAAGCGCCAACATCGTCAATGTCCACAAAGCAGAAAAGGATTACGCAATCGTCAACCGAAGAGAAGATCGTCCTGTGTACTTCCCAGAGAATTACGATTTCCAGGCGGTTAAGGATTTCTGTAAGAGTGGCGATGTTACGCAAATTGACATTGGGCATTCGGCATCGGTATTGCCAGAGGGCATCACGGTCATGGATACGCCAGGTGTCGATTCGACGGATGACGCCCATAGAATGTCGACAGAATCTGCCTTGCACGTAGCGGACATGGTGTTTTATGTGATGGATTATAACCACGTGCAATCCGAATTGAATTTTAATTTCACGCGGGAATTGCAAAAATATACGGACCTTTATTTGATCGTCAACCAAATCGATAAACATCAGGAAAGCGAAATGAGTTTTGAAGAATTCGAGCAATCGGTGTCCGATAGTTTTTCAGCCTGGGGCGTCGAACCAAAAGGCATCTTTTTCACTTCTTTAAAAGTCCACGACTTCCCCGGCAATGAATTTCCGGAAGTTAAACAGCTCGTCTCTTCGGTCATGGACAATTGGCAAGGGCATCTTGGTGAAGCCACAGCTTCTGCTATGCGCCAATTAAAGGATGAACATATCGGCTTTTTGGAAGATGAAAAAGCAGAGCGGCTGGAAGCATTCTCAAATGTGTTGTCAGAAGAAGAATGGGCTGCGCGCGAAGACTTGAAAAAAGAGCACGAACTGATCAAGCGCCGTAGTTCGGTTCAGGACTACGACACTTGGCGAGCGAATTTCGAGAAAAAGCGCAAAGAGTTGCTGGAAAACGCCAATATCATGCCCTATGAAGTAAGAGATGCGTTAAGTCCTTATATCGAAGCTCGTCAACCAGGATTCAAAGTGGGCTTGCTGTTCAGCGGCAAAAAAACCGAGGAAGAGCGAGAGAACCGTAAAAAAGATCTTCAAGACAAGTTATCGAAAACGATCGACTCCCAAATGTCGGGCCATTTAAAAAAATTGATGAAGACTTCACTCCGAGAAGCGGGCTTGTTGACGGATAATGAGTCGCTGGAAATCGACAAAATGCAATTCGACTTGCCGTTTACAGTCGTTGAAGAGAATGTTCCTGAAACGGCCACGATGACGGCGGATACGGTGCTGAATGTCAGCAAAAGTTTGACTGCCCAAGTGCAGCGCTGGCTCATCCAGGAAACCGATCCATGGAAAGCCCGCCAACAGCAAAGCTTTGAAGGGCTGCCGGACGATGCGGGAGTGGAAATCGACATGAAATCCGAATCGCTCGAACAGAAAGTGCATGCAATCCGTACGCTTGAGGAAATGGACGAAGCGATCGATAAAGTCAAAAAATCGTTCACGGCCATATTGCCAAAGCAAATGGATGCGGCGGAACAACAAGTAGCGAATTGGCAGGAAGAATTTGATTTGTCGGCTGACGACATGGTGGAATTTACGCCGTCGATGCTTGAAGAGGCAGAACAGCAGCACTGGGAAGATGGCGAAAACGCACAAAAAGCAGAACTGGCTTCGTTCGATGAACAGGAAGTCCTGTCGCGTGTCAATCAAACCGCCGATATTCTGGAGCCAGTCCGTGGATTCGCAGAGACGGTCGCCTATTTAAAGCGCAAAGCGAAGCGCTTAGAAGGCCAAGAATTCACCATCGCCTTATTCGGTGCTTTTAGTGCCGGAAAATCCTCTTTTTCAAATGCTTTGATGGGCGAGACGGTATTGCCGGTCTCCCCGAACCCGACAACTGCGACCATCAACCGTATTCGCCCGGTCGCTGAAGCGCATCCACACGAAACGGCCGATGTGCGTTTGAAGACCGTGGCGGCCATGACGGAAGATGTCAAAAATTCGTTTGCCGTCTTCGGTATAAATGTCGCAACACTAGAGGAAGCTTATGCCAAAACAGATACCTTGCCAGATGAAGCAACGTCTGAGCAGCAAATCCACAAGTCGTTTTTGCTGGCGTTTAAAGGCGGCTATGAAGCTTTCTCTAGAAATCTTGGTGAAACCTTACGCGTCAACCGCGAAGAATTTAGCTTGTACGTCGCCAAAGAAGAGCGCAGTTGTTTTGTGGAGGAAATCGATTTTTATTACGATTGTGAATTGACGAGAAACGGCGTGACTTTAGTGGATACACCGGGTGCGGATTCGATCAATGCGCGCCACACGAATGTCGCTTTCGAATACATCCGCAATGCTGATGCTGTTTTATTCATCACTTATTACAACCACGCCTTTGCCCGAGCAGACCGCGAGTTTTTGATCCAGCTCGGCCGCGTAAAAGATGCCTTTGAAATGGACAAGATGTTTTTCGTAGTCAACGCCATCGATTTGGCGAATAGCGAAGAAGAAAAGCAGGCAGTCATCGATTATGTCGGCAATGAATTGCAGCGATTCGGGATCCGTTTTCCGCGCTTGTTCGGCGTATCAAGCTTGCAGGCCTTGAAAGATCGCGCTGTGTCCGGCATGCAGGAGTTCGAAGAAGACTTCCAACATTTCCTGAAAGAAGAACTGAAAGGAATGGCGGTCCAGTCGCTTTCTGAAGAAGAACAGAAAACGGTAGACCGTTTCCGCCATTTGATCCAGTCGACTGAGAAAAACTTGGAACGTAAGGATGAACGGTTAGAAGAGTTAAAGCAAGTGGAACAAAAAGTTCGCAAACGCTATAGCGAGACGATGGCGCCAGTGTTGGAGCAAGAAGCGAGCCAAGAGCTTGGCGAATTATTGTATTACGTCAAGCAGCGCGTGTTCTATCGTTTTAATGATTTCTTCAAAGAAGCCTTCAACCCTTCCTTGTTTTCAAGGGAATCATCAAAGCAAGCGCTCGAAACGGCTTTGCGCGATTTGCGGGAAATGACGGCTTTCGATTTTCAGCAAGAGATGAGAGTGACCAATCTGCGTCTTGCGCGGTTTGTTGAGAAAAAGTTGACGGAACGCTTTAAAGACGATGCGGCCAAACTAAAGGACTGGAATGCTGAGTTCTCCTTACTTCCATACGAAGTGAAAGAAGCACAGCTCTTAGAAGCTGGGCAACCGTTTAACGAGGCCGACTACTCCACAGTCAAATCGTATTACAAAAACAATAAGAGCTTTTTTGAGAAAAATGAAAAAGAAGCGATGCGTGACGCCCTGCAGGGAATGATGGAACCGGACGCTGACCGTTATTTGGAGCAGGAAAAAGCTGCATTAATTGAATGGGCGGAGTTCTGGATTGAACAAGAAGCGGAAGGGTTGCGGCAGCATATCCAGCGCCAAGCAATCGAACAGATCGAATCAGAACGCAGCCTACTACAGCAAAGCGAGATTTTGACACAATGGAAACAATTGCATGAAAAATTGATGGAAGGCAGGGGATAACATGACTGTTTTTATTGAAACGGTAGACACAGAGAATATTCGGTGGATCGATGCGCGTTTTGACTTGAAGGATTCCGCTTGGGGACGCAAAAGTTTTGCGGCGGAACACGTAAAAGGTGCGATTCACTGGGATTTAGAGAGCGATTTGTCTGATATGGCGTCAAACAACGGCCGCCATCCAATGCCAGGCAAGGAACAGCTCACACAATTGTTCCAAGCGGCTGGTTTGGAGTTGACCGATACAATCGTCGTCTATGACCAAGGAGGCTCTCCCTACGCTGCGCGGGCTTGGTGGCTGCTCACTTATGCCGGATTTGAAAATGCCCATATCAGCCGCGTCGGGTTTAACGAATTGAAGCAGCAAGGCGTTGCCACTTCAACAGAGCTGACAGCATACTCGGCGTCATCAGTGACTCCGGAGTTTCATGATCAATTGCTGGCGACAAGAAGCGATGTACAGCAAATCGTCGATGGCAAAGAATTGGGCGTCTTGATCGACGCGCGTTCAGCTGAACGCTATGCCGGAACAAGTGAACCAATCGATGCGGTCGCCGGCAGAATACCGGGCGCACGCAATTATGATTGGTCTCAACTGGTATCGAATCAGGCGTTCCGCACCGACGAAGAGTTTGGCAACTTGCTACAGCCGAAAGAACCGGCTGTTGTATATTGCGGCAGCGGCGTCACGGCAGCGGCCTTGTATGCCATGCTTGCAGAAAAACAACACGAAGGTTTGAAGTTGTATGTTGGCAGTTATTCTGACTGGATCTCTGATGAGGACAGTGTTGTGGAGTTTGACCGCGACGAGCATCCGGAAGCGGCAGATGACCAAACAAAAGCCGTATTGGCCAAATTGATCGAAGAAGGCTATACGGGCGAAATGTTAATGAAGAAATTCGAATACGAGAAATCGTTGTTACAAGACAAAGAATAAGAAAAATGGGGACGCCTCGATACTAGCAGGTTCCCCATTTTCTGCGTTGACTAAAACAGCAACCAGCAATCGGAGGACGCTCATGAAGACGCTATTTCACTATAATTGGATAGTTAGAGAAGAATGGTACCAATGGTGCGAAAAAATCAGCGATGAAGAACTGCTGAAGAAACGAACAGGCGGCATTGGCGGCATTCTTGAAACACTGTTTCATATTCTAGACGTGGAGTGGAGTTGGATCCGTGTATTGCAAGGAAAATCGGATTTTAAAGGAACTTTCGATGACTATCATAGCCTTGAAAAAATACGCGCACTGGATTCACGCTTCAAGGAGGAAGTCGAAGAATTTGTTGCCAATTGGGACAGCCACATGGAAGACCGCATTCTTGTTTCTACCGACAAAGACGGTACCGAATACAGGGACCGCTGGGGCGATGTGATGCATCACATTATCGCACATGAAATCCACCATATCGGCCAATTATCAGTGTGGTCGCGTGAATTGAACCGCCAGCCGGTTTCAGCCGATTTGATGGGCAGAGATCTTGGTAGCACAGAATAGCAAGAGGACAAAGGGGAGTCTCTTTGTCGTCTTTTTATGTAAGGGGGGTGTTTACCCTTTACATATAACGGCAGATTCGAAAATTCAGCTTCAAATAGAAAACATGCATCATTGGAGCTATAGTCAATTTACGCCAATAAGTAATGAAAAAAAGAGAGCTGTCTCAAAAGTCGTTTTTCCTGACTTTTGAGACAGCTCTCTATTTTTAGGCTGTAATTTTTTTATTTAATTGAACAGTAATAATCTGGTGATTTTCCATCTCGCGCACGATAAAGCGGAAGTCGGTCAAATCGATGACCCCGCCTTCTGCGATGTCGGTATCCATCATCTGGACCCAGCCGCCGACAGTATCGATGTCTTCGCTTTCCTCGAATTCGATTGGGAAGCGGGCTTCAAGTTCGGACAATAGCACACGGCCGTTGACGAGAAAATTATGGTGATCCACACGTTTGATGTCGTCGGTTTCGTCGTGGTCGAATTCGTCTCGGATTTCGCCGACAATTTCCTCCAAGATATCTTCCATTGTGATGACGCCGGCCGTACCGCCGTATTCATCAACGACGATCGCCATATGAACGTGCTGGCTTTGCATGCGCAATAGCACATCCTGGATTGGCGCCTGATCATGGACGAACGGCAAATCGTGGATCGTTAAGCTTTTGGAGAGATCTCCGGCTGTTGTATAACTTGTCAACAATTCTTTAATGTTAACAAAGCCAATGATAGCATCTTTATCACCTTCCTCGGTGACAGGATAGCGTGTATATTGATGTTCTTCTATAATTTCCATTAATTCATCGTGGTCCATCTCTAGTGAAATAGTAATCATCTGCGTTCTTGGCAACATGATGTCTTTTGCCAGCCGCTCATCAAAGGAAAAGATGTTTTGCATATACGCCAGCTCGTTCTGGTTGATCTCGCCGCTCTGATAACTTTCGTGCATCAAATGCTTTAAATCTTCTTCAGAATGACCGTACTCCGGCTGCAATGTCCGAATGCCAAGAGGACGTAACAAGAGCCGTGCCGCCGCATTAAGAAGCCAAAGCACCGGTGCAAACAAACTGCCGGCAAGACTCAGGGCAGGCGCGAGGCGAAATGCTGCGCGTTCTGCATACTGTGCGGCTAAAGCTTTCGGCGCCAGTTCTCCGATGATCGCACGGACGATAAAGACCAGTACGAGCACCGCGATGTATGCGACAGGGCCCGCCGCAGCGGAACCGGCATAATCTGTTACGGACCGCACGGCAGGCAGCTCGGCGATGTTTTTCGACAGCCAGCCAAGGCCAATTGCCGTGATGGCGATGCCGAAGCGCGAAACGGATAAATAATAGTCAAGATTATTGCTGATTTTTTCCAGCCAATTGGCGTTTTTGCGCCCTTCCGATAAGGCTTGTTCAATACGCGATAAGCGCACCCGGATAATGGAGAATTCCGCTCCTACAAAAAAAGCGGTAAAAAATAAAAGAATACTTGCGGTTGTGATATAAAGATAAAATATACTGTCCAATTCGTCCCCCATGTCCGGGAGCTCACCTCAGCTTTCTAAAGTTGTGCATAGTATATCATAAATGGGGGATGCATGTATTTGTGTGTGTATGCAGAAAAAGTTTACTGTTTCCAGCCAAACTTATTGAATGCACTGAAAAATATATTTATGATGAACAAAGAGAAAAGGAGTGGTATTAGATGAAGGTGCTTATTTACGGTGGACAAATTTACACGATGACAACAGAGGGCGAAACTGTCGATGCGGTTCTCGTCTCTGATGATCGCATAGAAAAAACAGGTTCATATGAGGAATTGCATCAACTAGCCGACAAGGAAATCGATTTGGCCGGCCGCACCATGTATCCAGGGCTTGTCGATAGCCACCTGCATCTGATCCAGCACGGAGAAAAGCTGATGCGCGTCGATTTGTCGAAAATCGACAGTTCAGACGATATGAGACAACAATTGATCCAGTCGACGCAAAACCATTCAGGCGATGAATGGTTTATCGGCGAAGGGTGGAATGAAAACAATTTCCCGGACCGGAAAATTTTCCACCGCAGCGAACTCGACGCTATCTGTGAATCACCCATGATGCTAAAGCGCGTATGCCGCCACGCGGTACTTGCCAATTCACGTGCGCTTGAGCTAGCAGGTATTACGAAAGAAACCGTAGATCCAGAAGGCGGCGTCATTGTCCGCGATACGAACGGCGAACCGACAGGCTATTTGCTCGATGCCGCACAGGATTTAGTAGCTAATGTCGTACCGGAAGTGAGCGTCGAGTATTTGACGAAAGCGTTGAAAACTTCGGTTGACGATTTATTAAAACTCGGATTAACGGGCGGCCATACAGAAGACATGGGGTATTACGGCCATTATTCACGTCCACTGCAAGCTTTCCATAATGTCATCGGTAAGGAGACGAAGTTCCGTGCCCATTTGCTGCGCGCCCATGTGGCTTTTGAAGAAATGATGGAAAACGCTGAGTATCTAGAACCGTTTATCGACCCAGGCCCGATGAAATTATTTGCTGACGGTTCGATCGGCGGAAGAACCGCGCTGCTCAGCCGCCCCTATACAGACGACCCATCAACGAGCGGTGTGGCAATTCATTCAGACGAAGAATTAAAACGCCTCGTGTCGGTCGCAAGAAAACACGGCGAAGCGGTCGCTATCCATGTTATCGGTGACTTTGCCATGGAAAAAGCGCTTGACGCCATCGAAGCCTACCCAACGCCTGAAGGCAAACGAGATCGTCTGATCCATGCCATGGTGTTGAGAGCAGACCTACTCGAACGTCTGAAACAGCTTGACGTGGCACTCGATTTGCAGCCGAGCTTTGTGCCGTCTGATTTCCCATGGGTCGTGGAGCGCCTCGGCGATGATCGACTTGCTTTGTCGTATGCCTGGAAGACGCTATTGGATGAGGGCGTCATTTGCGCTGGCGGTTCCGATGCACCGATTGAGGAAGTCGATCCGCGCCAAGGCTTATTTGCGGCAGTTGCACGCAGAAGCCCTGAAGAAACGCATGAAGGCTATTTGCCCGACCAAAAGCTCAGCCGTTTCGAAGCGATTCGCCTGTATACTTACGGCAGCGCACAAGCGATTTGTATGGAACATCGCCGCGGCTTGATCAAAGAAGGATTCGATGCGGATTTCACCGTATTCGATCGTGATTTGTTCGAAGGGCCCGTTGAGCAATTACTAAACGCCGAAGTGGAAATGACAGTCGTCGCAGGCGAAGTGATGTATGAAAAAAATGGAGTAGAGGTGTAAGGATGGAAACGTTTATCATTACCGGTGCTTCAAAAGGCATCGGCCTAGCACTCAGCAAGCAATTAGCAGCATCCGGCCAGCAAGTGATTGGCATTGCCCGTTCGAAACCAACCGACTGGACAGGCGCGTTATTCATCACCCACGATTTGACCGATATTGACGGCATTTCCCAAGTCATGGCTCAAGCAGCACAGAATATTTCGGCTGAGACTGATGCGATCACGCTGATCAATAACGCCGGTACGGTTGAACCAATCGGCTTTGCAGCGGCCAACGAGAGCCAAGACATCGCGAAAAGCATCACCTTAAACTTGACCGCACCGATGAGTTTGTCCTCCGCTTTCTTGCGCGAGACAGAATCTTTGGAAAAGCGCCGCATCGTGAATATCTCCTCAGGAGCAGGAAGAAAACAAGTCCAGGGCTGGAGTGCTTATTGTGCGGGCAAGGCGGGCCTTGACCATTACACCACTTGCCTCGATGCAGAATACGATAACTTAAAAGCGGTATCCGTCGCGCCCGGCATCATCGACACCGGCATGCAAGAGCGCATCCGGGAAAGCGGGGAAGAGGATTTTCCGCAGATCGAGCATTTCCGTAATTATAAAAGCAGCGGCAAACTCAGCAGCCCGGAAGACACGGCAGCCGGCTTGATCCAATTGATGCAACGCCCGGATTTTCAGGAACTGCCGGTACTGCTTGATTTAAGGGAACTGCCGCAATAAAAAAGGGGGAAGCCCGATTGGCTACAAAACAGGAAATGCTGTCAAAATTGCGAGAAGCGGAGCGCGCCGGCATCGATTTGTCGAGCCCGAAAGCCGTGGTCACGCATATGCTGGCACAAGGCGATAAAGAGGCTGTGCTATGGTTTTATAAAAAAGGAAGCGTCGAATTCGATTTCGATTCTTACCACAAGCTGGTTGCAGAATTGAAAGCGGACTGAGCACGACCCCCATTTCACTAGACGTGGAGTGGGGGTTTTACTTGTTGTTTCAGCTGAAAGCAAGCCGCTTTCTGAGTTGGAATTGTGCTATAGTTGATTTAGGAAATGACTTAATCTTTAAAAAAGGGATGGAATGTAATGGACACATTGTTAATTATCGCAATCATTGGGGTGGCGGTTTTTGTCGGGATCGCATCGAAAAAATTTTACGATAAGCCTTATATTCTCAATTTTGGGATTGCGGCTTTGATGTTGCTTTTAGTTTTACAGTCGCTCATTATGCAGCCGATTACGGTGCTCGGCTATATTGCGATCGCAGTATGTTCGATCGCCTTTGTTTTCCAAGTGGTGATCGGCTATCGCAATTGGAAAAGCCAAGAGTATAAGAAAGCATAAAAAAGCAGGTGAAGAGAAATAATCTTCACCTGCTTTTTTATGTTATCAAATTGTCTTTAACGCGTTTTCGATAGAACTATTGCCTGAGGTCAACTCGAATACTTTGTTTTCGAGTTCTGTGTCTTTAAGACAGGCTACTATCACTGCTGCAACATCTTCTCGAGAGACGCTGCCGGGCTCGAGCTTACCGGCTGCAGCGATTTGGCCTGTTCCCGCTTCATCCGTCAACAAGCCTGGACGGACGATTGTATAGACAAGACTGCTCGATTGCAAGATACGATCGGCGTGGTATTTGGCAATGTAATAAGGTGTCATTTCTTTCGTCCAGTGTGAGCGATCATCGGCATGAAGCGCACTGACCATGAGAAAGCGGTCGATGCCGGCAAGTTCTGCAGCTTCGATGGCCTTGGCCGCGCCGTCTAAATCAACCGTCAAGGTTTTATCAGCGCCAGTTGAAGCGCCGCTGCCGGCGGTAAAGACGACTGCATCACAGCCAAGCATCGCTTGTTTTAGCTCCTCCACGCTACCTTCAAGACTCGCTAAAACTGTTTCCGCCTGCAGGTCTTCAAAAAATGCACGCTGTTCCGGTTTGCGGACCATCGCTTTCACCGTATGTTCCGGATGTTCCGCGAGCAAGCGTACCAAGTGCTGGCCGATCTTGCCGTTTGCTCCGATTACCAATGTTTTCATGATAATGTCCTCCTTTAAATAAGTTTACCTACATCCTATACCCGAAAAAACAAGCCATAGCCAAAATATAGGATATGATGCAAAAAACTAGCATGTTTTCTTCCCGCAGTTTTTAGTATAATTGTAAAAGTAAAATAATTTAAAAATGTTAAATTATAGGAGTTTTCATAAATGAGTAAGCAATACGATAAAAATGACTTGTCCGTTCAGCAACGCAACTTAAAAGAAACACCGCCCGACTTCTCGCAATTTAAAGGCAAGCGACTCGACAAGCAGCCGAATCTTTTGGTCGATGGTCTGGTCCATGCCGTACTGACCGGTTTAGGTGCTGCTTTACTGTTGGGCATTGTTTATGTATTGTTCAATTATATTAATTGGTAAGGAGGAGAGACATTGATCCGTTATCCCGATCGAGCATTAAAAACCATCGGCGTCACAGCACCGTCTTCTGGTGTGCCAAAAGAATTGCATCACGTACTGGAAACGGCAATCAGTCAGTTGGAGAAGCAAGGCTATGCCGTCAAAAGCAGCCCCAATACTTGGAGCCAACTGGCAGCTAAGTCATCTCCTGCAGCGGTTCGTGCTAAGGAATTGGTTAACATCTGGCGTGATTCGAGAGTTGATGCCATCATTCCTCCATGGGGCGGGGAGTTACTATTCGAATTGATGGAACACCTTGATTTCCAGAAACTGACGCCGAAATGGCTGCTTGGGTATTCGGATATCAGCCTGTTGTCATTGGCGATCACCTTAAATACCGGAATTGCGACAGCTCATGGTACCAATATTGTCGATTTACGCGGCACGGAAACAGACCCGACCACTGCGCGTTGGGCGGACGTACTTGCGTTGACAAAAGGCGCGGTCATTAAACAGGTTTCGTCGGAACGCTACCAAAAAACTTGGGACCACGACAAGCCGACACCTCACGTCTTCCATTTGACGGAACCAACTGTTTGGAAAACCGTATCAGGGCATGCAGAACGGCTAGAAGGCCGGCTACTAGGTGGATGCATTGACGTCATTCGCCACCTGATTGGGACTCCTTACGGCGGTATCGAAGCTTTTCGAAAGAAATTTATTCCGGGTGAACCAGTCATTTGGTTTTTGGAAAACTGCGACATGAATACGACAGATTTAAAGCGCAGCTTGCTGCAAATGAAATATGCAGGCTGGTTCGATAATTGTTCGGGTATGGTCTTTGGCAGAAGCGAAGCGAACGATCCGGTACAAGGCTATACTGCTGAGATGGTGTATCAGGAACTCGCAGAGCAGCTGAAAATTCCTGTCGTCTACGATGCCGATATCGGCCATCAGCCACCGCAAGTAATTTTAGTCAACGGGGCGAATGCGACTTTCCATGTTGAAGACGGCAAAGCGCGCATCGTCCAAGAGCTTCGTTAAAGAGAGGGTGCAGACAATGGAATTTCGGCGGTTAACGCAAGACGATGCCGATCAGTACCGGGAGCTTCGCTTGACGGCGTTGCAGACCGATGCCGATGCATTTTCGACTGATTTCAATGAAGCAAGCGCCAGGCCAGTAAGTGCGACGGCAAAAAATCTGGGCAATCCTTCAGCTGTGACATTCGGTGCATATGACGAGGGCCGACTGCTCGCCGTGATGACGCTGCTCAGGCTGTCAGGTAAGAAGACCGGCCACCGAGCCGAAGTACTTGCCGTTTATGCAGCGCAAGAAGCGAGAGGTACAGGAGTTGCGTCCAAGCTATTGGATCATTTGCTGGCGTTTGCTGTTGAATGGGAGGGGCTTGAACAGCTTGAACTGGCTGTGAATTCCGCCAACCCACGCGCGGTCCGTTTTTACGAACGCTCCGGCTTCGAGCGCATTGGCACGACGCCGAATGCCCAAAAGGCAGGAAGCCGTTACATCGATGAATTGTTGATGGTGAAGAAGCTATTGAAATGAAAAAAAGCGGAGACATTGGTCTCCGCTTTTTACTGTTCATTTAAAATATACAGTTTGTCGTCGCCGTCTGTTGGGGTGCCGCGGCCATCTGTGTTATTGGTGATGAAATACAAATTGTCACCGTCTGAATGGACATCGCGGATCCGGCCATAGCCTTCAATCGAATCAATGATTTCAGCGGATTCAGGATCCATCACTTTGATCGCAGTTCCGCGAAGCGCCGCAATGTATAATGCGCCGTTATGGAAATCGATTCCGCTCGGCGCCCAAGTATCGTCTGCGCCGCTAGTAGCAAGTGGCGTTTCAAGACCTTCTGCTGTTTCTTCCCCTTCGATATTGGGCCAGCCATAATTGGCATTTTGCTCGATGATGTTGATCTCATCATTCGCAGACTGGCCGTGTTCTGCGGCATACATCGTCTCGGCGTCCCATGCCAGGCCTTGTGGATTTCGGTGGCCGAGCGAATAAATTTCAAATTCGTCAAATTCGTTGAGCCGGAGAATTTTGCCGTTGACCGAAGCAGGGTCTTGGGCAAGTTCCGGTTCCGATGCGTCGCCGATCGTCGCGTAAAGTGTGCCGTCTTCACTAAATTCCAGCCTGCCGCCGTGATGGACCTTGCCTGTCGGAATGCCAGATAACAGCACGGCTGTTTCCGACCAGCTTTCGCCATTTAACCGGAACTCCGCAATTTTGTTGAAAGATTTGCCATTGTCTTCATACACATAATAACCATAGGCTTCTTTGGAGTCCTCGAAATCAGGCTTCAGCACAAATCCGAGAAATCCCGCTTCGGAAGCAGAAGATAAAGGCGAAGAGAACTCGACTTGCTGGCGTTCCATCTGGCCATCAGCATCGATATGAGCGACAGTGCCGGTTCGTTCGGATATATAGAAAGCATCGCCTTGCTTATTGATTGACCAAGGGGCTTCAAGGTCCGTCGCGAGAACGTCTGCTGGGGCGGTCGCTTCATCAGGGTTGGCAGGCCCGTTGCTGCATCCGGCAAGCGCGATCGCAAGAATTCCGGGAAAAAGCCATTTTTTCAACTTGAAAACCTCCTTTTTACTCATCATAATCGAAGCAGGAAGCGATGGGAAATGAAATACAGCGAGGAGGGCAAAACATGCCGTTGCTAAAAGACGTAAAAGAACAAGAAGAACTGCGCAAAAAACGAAATTTGGTCCGCATCATTACGTGGATCAGCATTGCAGTCGTACTGTTCATCTTATGGTATGTGCTGTAAAGGAAAGCATATAAAAACGCGAAGCCCTATGCCGGAGCTTCGCGTTTTTTGTTTACGCAGTTGTCTTTTGTTGTGGTTTGGCAATAATCCATTCGACGATGACGAACACGGCGACAAGAACAATCATCAAATTGACCAGCCCAGCGTCGAGATACTTATCTCGGAAAATAATGGCGACCGTCAAAACATAAAAAACGGCCTGGGTCACTTTTGCCGCTGGGGGTATTTGGTTTTTCGGATAGCGTAACCGACCAAGCTGAAACGCTAAAAAAGCGAACAACAGCATCAAGTACTGTGGCCAAGTGAAACTGTCGCTGACCAGGTTATTCATCAATGCATAAATGACCAATGGAACGAGATACAGTAAAAGCGTTTTCAAGGGATATCCTCATTTCTGCTATTTTTTGCGGGAAGTACTGTTTTGGCGTTCTTTCAATAGTTGAACTAAATTATAAACGGCGAAAGCGAGCGCAAGGCCGACAATGATCACAGATATCAAAGGGTAGAGCGATATGCCGTTTTGGATAAGTTCCACAATACGGGCATAGATGATGAATGGGCCGATCAGGATGATAAAAATATCGAGTGCTGTTCCTAATTTCGATCTCATATATAGCCTCCAGTAAATCAGTCTGTCCCTATCATATCAGAATTCGCTGTAGCTGACATGTCCCAAAAAAGCAGCCGTTCAAAGGAACGGCTGCTTTTTCATTTATGCTCATTGAGTTTGTCGTTGGCCAGTGTGTGGGCTGCCTTATTCTGCGAATCCGGGATCCATTTGATGAAGCAATAATCGAATTCATCCGCAATCAAGATCGATTGATCAAGTAGTTTCTTATAAGCCGGATTTTTCACGAAACGCTTTTCAAAAGCATCGACGACGAGTTTCGAATCCGATTTAATGGACACCATGCCGGTCGCAAGCGGGCGTGCGAGCTCAAGCCCTTTTAAGAGCGCCGTGAATTCTGCCTGGTGATTGTCCATTTCACCGATATATTCGCTCCATTTGATTGAATGGCCTTCACCTCTCAAAAACACGCCGACTGCACTGACCTTGACGTTTCCAGCAGTAGAGGCATCGACGAATAATTCAATCATCGCGCGTCCTCCTTTTCATCGAGTGGGGTGATTTTCTTCGCAAGATAACCAAAAGGTGTATCGAGGACTGAGACGATAAATTTTAAGACGTAAGTCGAAATGAAAATCTGGATCCAGACATCAAACGGAAAGACGCCAAAAAAGGCAATTGATGTGAAGATCAAGGTATCGATCAATTGGCTAAGCAAGGTCGAGCCGTTATTACGAATCCAGAATTGATTGTCTTTCGGAAAGATTTTCCGCAAAGCAGAAAAGACGATGACGTCAATATGCTGAGCGAGCAGGTAAGCAATCATGCTGGCGATGGCAATCTGCGGCACCAGCCCGAAGACTGTCTCTAATGCGTCGTGTGCAAAATCGCTTTCCGCCGGAATGAATTGAAGCCCGAATTGCATCGTGATGACCATAATCAGCAAGGAAGAAAATCCAAGCCAGACCGCTTTTTTCGCTTCTTTCTTGCCGTATTTTTCATTGAGGATATCGGTCGCAAGGAATGTCGAGGCATATAAACTATTGCCGAGCGTGGCGGTTAATCCGATGATTTCGATCGTTTTCGTCACTTGGATATTGGCTAGGATCGTGGCGAACGCGACCCAGGCGAAAAGCCCGGTTTTGCCAAATACTTTATACATGATGAGCAATAACACAAAATTGAAGAGGGCGAAGCCGAGCCCTAAAAATTCATTAAACAAACTGCTTCCTCCTTAGTTTTGGTAGAGCGGGAAGTTTCGAACCGCTACAGGACGAAAATGTCCCAAGCCAGTATACCGAGTGTTGCAGAAAAAAACAAATTCATAGTAGAATAATAGAATGACATTTTGCGGAGGGACCCGAATGAAAAAAGTATCCATCATCAACGAAATAGATGAAATGCTCAATACGTATTGCGAAGGCTGCTTTGTCAAAGCCCAACTCCGCAAGGACGAAGGGAAAACAGCGGCGCACCGCTTTTGCATCAGTGAATGCACGGTCGGTACCCAATTGCAGTTTTTGGGACAAGAATTAAATAAATTTGGCACAGGTACTAAATAAAATCCTACTCCCGTGACAGCAGAAATTTCCAGTTCTGCCGTCACGGTTTTTTTGTGGAAATTTTCCTCAGTTACCAAGGCTAAGGTTTATCCCCATTTGATTAGGTAATAATAAACTGTATACTGAAAATATTGTGAAAGAAAGGAGCAGATTTATGACAGAAGAGAACACGATACCAAAAAAGACTGCTATTTTAGGCTGGAGCATTCCAGCGATTGAAGCGATGGACAAATTGGACAGGCCATATGTTGTAGTCGGGCCACCGGATTTCGTCAGCTTTGCGAAAGAACATGAGATTGACTTTATCCCATGGGATTTCGACCGGTTGAACGAAGGGTCCGATGAGTTGTACAAGCGGCTCGATGAAATGGGCGTTAAACTGTCCGTGCCGATATACGAAGAAACCGTGGAGTGGGCAGGAGTCTTAAACGCACGCTTTTTCGATGACCCCCGAGTATTTAACCGGTCCTTATTGCTGCGCGATAAAGGCTTGATGAAACGCAAAGCGCAAATGTCGGGCATTAAAGTCGGCGTCTTCGAGGAAGCTTATTCGAAAGATGACATCCACCGCTTCTTGAAGCGCGTCAATGATGCATTGATCAAAATAGACGGAGACACCAACGATCCGATCCATATTAAGCCGTTGAACAAAGCGGGCACGGTCGGTCATATGATGATCCAAGACGCGAATGACATTGACAAGATTGAAGTACAGGAATTCCCGTACTTGATGGAAAGCCATTTGGACGGGCAGGAATTTTCTTGTGAAGTGTTCGTGCATAACGGGGAAATCAAATTCCTCAATATCACCGAATACGTTAAACTCGGGCATTCCAATTTCGTGCCAGCATCCCCAGCGCTTGAGGAATGGCGCCCACAAATTAAAGAACAGATTCAAAAACTGATTGATTCGTTCGAGATCAAATACGGCGTTATCCATCCGGAATACTTTATATCCCATGATGGCACCTTGAATTTCGGGGAAGTGGCAGCGCGTGTACCAGGCGGCCACATTTTCGATTTGATCGAACGCGCATACGGATTTAATGCCTTCCAGGCGCAGATCCTGTGCAGCGACCCGGATACGACGCCAGAACAATTGGAAGAATTCTTCCCAGAGGAAGTTACATCTGCCAAAGGCTATGCTGGCAGCCTAATGGTGTATCCGCGTGTCCGCTTGATCGAGAAATTGGACATTCCAGCTGAACTGAAAAACAACCCATATTTTGAAAAGCATGATTTGTTCATCCCAGTTACGTCCAAAGTAGCGGAACGCGTCGGCTTCGGCAATCATTACGGCACCTTGTTCTTTTTTGGCGACGATAGCGACCGGATGGAAGAATTGCTGAAAACTTATGAGAACTACGATTTTTACCATTAAACATCTGGAGGTCTATCAATGGCGACTGAAGCATCAACTTTAAATGAAAAATTCAGCCAAGCGCTTCGAACGCTTGAAGAGGCAAAGCCGTTTGCCAAAAGCATGTACCAGACGGAAGTATTCCAGCTGGCGACAGAACTGGCAGGGACCGACGAAGGATTGGCAATGCTTTATGAGCATGCGGCTAATTTCGACAAAGCCGGCGTCTTCAATGGTGGCCCATGGGCGGAAGCAGAAAACTTGGAACCGGCCTTTGTTGGCGGTTCGCTTCATCTGAAAGGCGTCAATTCGGTGGTCGAACTATTGAGCGAATTGCGCATGTTGTCGATTTCAGAAGCCCACTATACACACGAAAAAGTGTCGCCGGAAGAAGCTAGCGCTTTTTTGAATGAAGTCTTGGCTTTGAATTTGGATCTATTGTTCCCGGCAGAGACTGAGGAAGCCCGCGTCGAAGGAGGCGGAGCGCATCTTGAGCGCGGCGAACGCCTTTTCCGTTTTCTGGGCGACAAATTGTCTTATCGTGCAGTAGCACAAAAACTCGTGGGAGAAATCGAACGTCTGACGGTCCAGCGGCCAATCATGGTGGACCGCATCGTCTCCATGATCGATGCGGCAACACAAATGGTTGACGAGGACATCGACGGCCAAACAAAAGATACCTTGCAATATTTTGAGAAAGCGGTTACTACACCTACACCCTTGAGTGAACAAGAACCAGACTTGAAAGCTTACCGGAAAAAATTGGTCAGCGCAGATGATGCAACGCTCAAGCAGGAAGCCCACGACTATGCAGCTTCTATGAACAAAACAGGTCTTGTCGCACCAATTGCGGCCATCTACCTGCGCTTTATCAATAGAAGCAAACCGGAACTCATTCCGGAATTTTTGGACTTATCCGAAATGGGCGTAGCGAGCTTTAACGCTAATCAGGAACTGGTGCAGGATATGATTCATTTTGCGGTCTACCCGCAGACGAGCCGTGTCATTTATGGTTTGTCGCGCATGCTTGACCGCGGCGTATTGACGCAGGATCCGATTATTCCGGGCATCCGCAGGTTGTTTGATATCGATATTCGTCCGGAAGTGAAAAAACGGATTTTACGCCCTGAATTCCGCACAGGCGGGCTATCGGGAAATGGTGTCCTTATTGGGGGCGTCATCTCGGTTCTTGGCCAGCCGCTTGGTATCGGTCAAGGCTTGAACCCAACCTGCCAATCGGCGCGTGCCATCAGCTTATGGGCGCAGCACGGCATTTCCCAGCTGCTCGATTACGTCGCGCGTGCAGTGCGTGAAAACGACATCGACATGATCTTCGAAGGCGAGGAAGTACATTCGAATGTCATTGAAGACGGCGTCGCGGCAGAGATCCATCACGAACTAGATCCGGTGTCGAGCGTCCTCGTTCCGCATTTGGATAAAATTTATAACGAAATGATGAAGAAAACTTTCCTGCGCGGCGAAGATGGCCATAAATGGGTAAACCCTGAGTTCTATGGCGAATGGATCCCGCGCGGATTTGCCAATATCATCGATCCGCTAACTGGCTTTGTGACAGATTATGACGCGTTCGTCCGCTTGTTCTATGCGACGCATCATCCAGAGTACAACGAAGGCTATGAAATGATTTATCCAAACCCTGTAGGCATTTACATTACCAATGTGCACGGCAAGTTGCTGGGTCTCCATGCAGTTTCGATCCAGCGCGTGGCGGAAGACCCGGATGAGGAGTACCGCATTTACTTCTACAACCCGAACAATGACAGCGGCCAGAACTGGGGGCAGGGAATCGAAACGAGTGTCACTGGAAACGGCGAACTCGAAGGCGAATCTTCCTTGCCATTCCACCAATTTGTCGCGAGGATGTATGCATTCCATTACAATCCTTACGAACAAGGCGATACGTATATGGTAGAAGAAAGTGATGTAGAGCAAGTTGAAAAACTAGCCCGTGAAAGCTGGGGCCAGACTTATACATGGTCGTGAATGCATAAAAAGAAGACCCAGGAAAAATTCCTGGGTCTTTTGCTATTTCAATTTTTACGGTTGGTCCTGCACAACGTTTGCTGCTTGTGGCCCGCGATTGCCGTCGATAATATCGAACGAGACAGCTGCGCCTTCTTGCAACGATCGAAAACCATCACCTTGGATACCGGTAAAATGGACGAAAACATCATCACCGTTGTCACATTCAATAAAGCCATAGCCTTTTTCTGAATTGAACCATTTCACAATTCCGTGGTGCATGGACCTTCCCCCTAATATTCAGATTGTCGAACCCTCAGCTAAAGTGCCAATGGATGGCTTAACTATACATGATGGTGCATATAAGGTCAATACGGCGATAGGGCGGCGTTTTAGCCTCTTTCACGTTATAATGGAATCAGGACACCTTAAAGGAGAGAATTCATGAATTCCCAAGTCATCGCGGATTGCCGCGTACAAGTAAAACGCATCTATGAACAGTTTGACGCTAGCCACGACTGGCAGCACATCGAGCGGGTACTGGAAAACGCTCGCCATATCGGGCAAGCAGAAGGCGGCGACCAGGCATTGATCGAGCTTGCCGTGCTATTGCATGACGTCTCTGATCCGAAATACAAAAAACCAGGAGAAGATCCGGAACAAGAAATCCTTCAGAAGCTCGAGTTGACAGATACCGAGCGCAGCGAGATCCGCTCGATCATCCGGACCGTTTCCTTTAAGGGGGGAACGAACGATGAGCCAGAAACGCTTGAAGGCAGAATCGTCAGAGACGCCGACCGCCTTGATGCCATCGGCGCGATCGGCATCGCGAGAACTTTTGCATACGGCGGGGCAAAAGGCCGTAAATTGTATGACCGAGACGAACAAGCACGCACTCAAATGACCGAAAGCGAGTATCGGAACGGTGATACGAGCAGCGTGACGCATTTTTACGAAAAGCTTTTGCTGTTAAAAGAGCTGATGGTGACCGATAGCGGAAAGCAAATGGCTGAAGAACGCCACCGATTTATGCTATCCTTTCTAGAGCAACTACAAAACGAAACGGATGGGAAAAAATGAGCCACTTACACGTAACAAACTTAAGCAAATCAGTGGGGGTCAAGACCCTCTTCACCAATGTCGAATTTTCCTTGTATCCGGGAGAGCGCGCCGGCTTGATCGGTGTTAACGGAACCGGCAAATCGACGCTGTTGTCGATTCTAGCAGGAGACCTTGAATCCGACACGATGGAAATGGACCATCCGAAAAAATACCGCATTACCTATTTGATGCAAGAACCTGAATTCGACGAGTCCTTGACTGTCCTCGAGACGGTTTTCTCCGGCGACTCGCCGCTGCTTGCGCTCAACCGTTCATACGAAAAAGCGCTGCAAAACATGATCGCCGACTCCGGGTCTGAGCAATTGCAAGAAGAGTTGATGAAAATCCAGGAAGGCATGGAACGCGAAAATGCCTGGGACATCAACGCTTTGGCGAAAACGGCCTTGACCAAACTTGGCATCGATATGTACGACCAGCAGATCAGCGAATTGTCCGGCGGCCAGCGCAAACGCGTAGCACTTGCGAAAGCCTTGATCGAACCGGCTGATTTAATTCTGTTGGATGAGCCGACCAACCATTTGGACGCAGGCTCTACGGAATGGCTGCAGGAAACGCTTCTACGCATGAACAGCGCCATGCTATTCGTGACGCATGACCGTTACTTCCTCGATGCCGTCTCGACGCATATTTTTGAACTGGCGGACCAGACGATGTATACGCATAAAGGGAATTACGGCGATTATCTGGAAGCGAAAGCTGTTAGAGAAGAAATGGCCGAAGCGACCAAACAAAAAATGCACAACCGTTTCCGCTCGGAACTGAAATGGATCCGCCGCGGCGCGAAAGCCCGCAGCACGAAACAAAAAGCACGCATCCAGCGCTTTGACCAATTATCGGAAGACATTCAATCAACGTCCGATAACACAAGCCTGGAGTTATCGATGCAAAGTCAGCGACTCGGTAAGAAAATCATCGAAGGGGAAGATTTGGCCGTTTCCTACGGCGACCGCGAGATTTTCCATTCGTTCGACTTTCTATTGCAAGGTGGCGACCGCATCGGCATCGTCGGCCCGAACGGCGCAGGGAAATCGACATTGATGAAATTAATCGCTGGTGATTTGGAAGCGACAAGCGGCACCTTGGACTACGGAAGTACCGTCAAAATCGCGCATTTCACGCAGCGTTTGCCGGAAATGGACGAGTCCCAGCGCATGATCGAATACATCCAGGAAGTCTCGAGCGATTTCGAAGCGGAAAAAGGCGTACGTCTGTCTGCGACTCAAATGCTCGAACGCTTCCTGTTTCCATCGAATGCCCATGGCACCTTGATTGGCAAATTGTCAGGAGGCGAGCGCAAGCGCTTGTACTTGCTGAAATTATTGATGGAAAAACCGAATATTTTGATGCTGGATGAGCCGACAAACGACTTGGATATCCAAACTTTATCTGTCTTAGAGGACTTTTTGGAGAACTTCCCAGGTGTCGTCTTGACCATTTCCCACGACCGCTTTTTCCTTGACCGCATCGCGAAAAAGCTATGGACGCTCGGCAGCGGCACGGTCGACGAGTATCAAGGACTCTATACCGACTGGCTGAAAGAAAAGAAGCCGGTAGTTGAGCCGCAAGCTGTTACTGCGGCAAATGACACTCCCGCTGCTGAACCTGCACCGCAGGCACTGGAAAAAAAGAAAAAAATGAGTTTCCTCGAGAAAAAGGAATATGACGGCATACTCGACAAAATCGCGGAAGTGGAAGAGAAGATCGAACAGACCGAGGCAGAAATGTCTAAAGCTGGGTCTGATTTTGATAAACTGCAGGAATTGACCGACCAAATCGATGCTTACACCGCTGAGTACGATGAATTGATCGAACGGTGGAGCTATTTGCAGGAACTGGCAGAAGCGTAATTTGTACAGGAGGGGTTATCTTGAAAATACTAGCGATTGAACCGACACCAAGCCCGAATACGATGAAAGTGATCATCGACCAGGAATTGCCGTTCGGGAAAAGCCATAATTACAAGAAAGACCAGCTTGAAGGAGCACCGAAAGAAGTTCAGGAAATCATGGCAATTGATGGCGTCAAAGGCGTCTATCATGTCGCGGATTTCCTCGCAGTCGAACGCAACGCGAAATCCGATTGGGAAGGCATTCTCGCCGATGTGCGACGCGTCTTCGGCGAAGGCAATGGCGCTGAGGAAGAACTGGAGATCGATGAGCATTTCGGCGAAGTATACGTCCATGTCCAGGAGTTCAAAGGCATTCCGCTGCAAGTGAAAGTGTTCGATTCGCAATCGGAAGAGCGCTTCGCGATGCCGGAACGGTTTGTGCAGGCGATGAACAAAGTCATGGACCCAACCGATGAAAACTTCATTTTCCAACGCAAATGGGCGGATTACGGCGTCCGTTACGGCGAGAAAGCGGAGATTGGCCAAAGCATCGTCGAGGAAATCGAAGCGGCCTATCCGGATGAACGCTTAGAATCCTTGACCAGCAAAACCGAATCGAATGAAGCGGCTGGCAAAATCAATAAACGCCGAGTGTCGTTAGAAGAATTTGACGCACCCGACTGGGAGACACGCTTCCAATTGCTCGGTCAATTGGTTGAAGCGGATCTTGAGGATTTGCCTTTATTAGGCAAGGCATTGGAAGATGACAAAATGTCGATCCGCCGCCAAGCTGCCATCTACCTCGGCGACATCGATGACGAAGCGGTCGTACCGTACGCTGAACAGGCGATGAGAGACAAGTCATGGGCAGTCCGCCGCACAGCAGGTGACACGATCAGCGACCTTGGCTTTGTGGCGTTTGAACCGATCATGATCGAAACCTTGAAAGATAAAAACAAGCTCGTGCGCTGGCGTGCCGCGATGTTCCTGTATGAAACCGGGACAGAAAGTGCGCTTCCGGCATTGAAAGATGCGGAAAACGACCCTGAGTTCGAAGTGAAGCTTCAGATCAAGATGGCAATTGCCCGCATCGAACAAGGCGAAGAAGCGCGTGGCTCGGTATGGAAGCAAATGACCGAAGCCCGCCAGACGATGAAAGACAATAAGTAAGAAACAAATGTTTCCCGCCTGCTTCCTTGAGGTAAAGAGCAATACGACGCTTTACTTGGAGGAGAGAAAATGGTGAACAATAAACAAGTGTATTCAATAGAAGTTCTTTGCCGAGGCAAATACGAATCGTGGGAATTTGAAAAAGAAGAAGAGCGCGACAGGTTCTATGAGTCGGTGAAGAAAAAATTCGCTGATCATGCGTTCGAACAAGAACCGACAGATGTGGAAGATACCGAAATCCTGCAGCTGAGCGCCAATTCCATGCATATCGACGACGAAGGCGAAGTGGACCAGAAAATGCGCTATGACTGGTTCCATTACGATAGTTTCGGGGATATGCTTTCGTATATCAACGGGCAATATAAGAATAAATAAAAGGTAACTACGAAAAAGAGTCGGCCGCTTGTGCAATTCACAGGCGGCCGACTTTTTTTGCATAGCGGCATAAGCTTTTAAAGGATTATCATTCCATTTTTTTCTTTAGATAGTTCTGGATGAGCTGATGGTCTTCTTCAGTCAGTTTTTCGATTTTTTTGATCGAATTGACGATATCGAGCACGTGGTCTTCTTCCAGTGCCCGCCTGCGGGAGGCGAAATAAGCCGAAATGGCGCTAGTGAATGTACCGATGATCCCGATTCCGACAAACATCAAGATAACTGCAAATAAACGGCCGATGCCGGTTTCAGGGATGATGTCGCCATATCCGACAGTCGTAACCGTCACGACTGCCCACCAGATGGCATCGGTGTAGTTAACGATCTGAGGTTCGATTAGGATCATTGGAATCGGCACGAGAAAAATCAAAATGACCGCGAAAATCAGCAGCTTCTCCAAGCCATTCGTTTTTAAGACGGCATAAACAGGCTTCAAAAAACGAGGAAGGATGCCCCATAATTTCAACATCCGGAAAAACATGAAAAAGCGCGCTGCCTGATAAATCGCATCCAGTGGTATGATAGCAAACAATTCCAAGGGGTGGGATTTAATAAATGTCCATTTGTGTTCAGCGGCAAAGAAGCGAATGAAATAATCAACGAAGAAAATCCCCCAGATGATCCAATGAACCAAAGTGAAACGTTCATTGGAAACCAGTGCAATAGTGACGGAAACGATTACCAACAGAAATAGAAAAGCCTCGTAAATGAAATTTCGTAATTTCATGTCAATCCCCCTTTAATTTAAACAGGAATTAATCCACTTCTCCCCATGCAGGGTTCCAGACAACTTCCCACAAATGGCCGTCCGGGTCCTGAAAATGACCGGAATAGCCGCCCCAAAACGTATCATGAGCCGGATCTGTTATGAGGGCTCCAGCTTGTTTGGCCTGCGCCATCACCGCATCGACTTCCGATTTGCTGTTGCCATTTTGGCCAAGCGTGAATTCTGTAGGACTTGGCAGGCACAGCATTGTTTTCGTTTCATGGGCGATGTCTTGACGTCTCCAAATGGCGAGTTTCAGCCCTTGCTGAAGGTCGAAAAAGGCGACGGCTCCATTGTCGAACTCCTCCCCGACTATTCCTTCTGTTGGCAAGCCCAGACCATTCCGGTAAAATTCTAGCGCTCGCTCAAGGTTATCCACACCAATAGTAATGACAGAAATTCTTGGTTTCATAAAAAGTACCTCTTTTTGATTTAGTTTATCAGAACTTGCTAGAGTGCTTAGCAGATTACAAAAATTTTTTAGTGCTTTACATAGTGGTGATCACCTTGAAATTTTGTTAAATATTCGGGATGTGTGCTTTTGCATTTCTCTAATCAAGTGCTGTAGACCAATATCATCTTGTGAAAATTGTGAAACTCAAAAAATAAAAGGTACAGGTCGTTGAAATTGATGGCGAACGATTTGCTCTGACTTGCATAAAGCTGTAGGGATAGCAATGACCGAAGAGGACTGCCAAGGGATGATTACTTCTTTGTCTGTGTTGACAGGGAAGCCGGAAAGCTATTTTGAGGATATGGAAGAACGGCGGCTGGTCGATGAGTATGATCGACTGCTGCAGATTGATTGAGGAATGAACTGATGAACCGAATCGTATGCGAAATAGTTGGGGAGCTGGTTGCCCAGGGCAGACCTCGAGCCGGAAAAAGCTTCACCGGCAAGACGGTTCTCTACGATCCGGAAAAGTCCCGGGTCTTCAAACAATACGTGAAGCTCATTGCATCACAGCACAAGCCACAGGAGCTCATTCAGGGACCGATACACTTGGAGCTGACATTCTATCAGCCGACACCGAAGAAGTATCAGACGCGTCCGAAACAGGAGCTTATTGCGGCGGGGTTATTGCTTCCGACTACAAAGCCGTACGTCGATAATCTGGAGAAGAGTGTGAATGATGGGCTTTCGAAGATTCTTTGGCAGGACGATAGCCAAGTGGTCAGCATGATGGTGAAGAAGTTGTACAGTATGACGCCGAGGGTCGTTGTGCTGATTAGTTACTAAGGAGATAGAGGATGGAGGGGTCCAATGCGGCTACAAGATGTCAAAATTTCGGAAACACGTGAACTGATTTTGGATATAATGGAACTACCAGGAAGCCATGTGTTATTTATTTTCGAACGGCAAGGCCAAGCTCGGGACGCTACCACCTCATGCTGAGACACGTACCAAGACGCACGACGGGCAGGTTAGGCGTTAGGCGCGTGAATTTTGATGAGGGGGAAGAGTTTTGAGGCGTAGAGACAACATATACTTCTATATAAGTTGTGTATCAATTACTTTCTCTTTTATACTAATTTACTATTTTTACGAAGAGAGATTTGACTTCTCTGATTTTTTGGATATAAAGACTATACTGACTGTATTAGGTACAGTTTTCGGTGCATATTTCGGTGCTAAAACTGCAGGCAGATATGCCATCGAATCAGTTGAAAGGCAAATAGAATCTCAAGAGAAAAAAGAAACCAAAAGAGAAACAGACAAATTTTTAAGGGTTGGAAATCTATTCTTTACGCGTATAAGTTCAATAATCACCATAAGTGATCTGATAGAAGAAAATTTCGTGAAAGTTAACAGTGAGAATGACATAATAGAGAATGACATTCTCGTTGATGTTGCCAAAAAAGAAGTTGAAAAACAGCGTGGTATATTAAAAGGTATTGATATAACTGAAGTGTGGGATGAGAAATATTATGTTTTTTTGCTGTCTCTAATGAAGATTGATGATTGCGCCGAGTCCCTGAATGGTTTAAGTGAAACACTAGAGAAATTAGATAGTCATGAAATCGACTCAGCGTATGGAGAATTACTAAAAAATTCAAGAAAGTTAAATGAACATAAAATAAAATTAGGTAAAGTTTTATTGAAATATAATACTTAGTCCCACCAGCAAGCTCGAGGACAAGTAACAGCACAATCGCTGTTTTGTGTCCTTTTTTTTATTTAAAAAGTGACAAAATTTGGAGACAATATTTCTTGGAATGGATATAATAGAGTTATCGATAATGTAATTTTTTGATGAGGGGGGAAGAATTCTGAAACAATGGGCTAACTTTTATTTTTGGGTCTCGTGGTTATTTTTATTCCTTTTTCTCTTCTTAATTTTTTATATGTATCAAGAAACATTCCATTTAAATAGAATTATAGATATTAAAACGTTATTACAAGTGGTAGGAACATTAGGAGGAGCATTTTTAGGTGCTTACTTCGCTGGTAAAAGTACTTTGACAGCTATGAATAAACAGATTGAATATGATCGTTCAAAGAATTTAGAAGCGAAAGAAGAAAAGCTAAAAAAAAGCAGCGCTATTCTGAACCGGCATCTTCTAAGTTTAGTAAGTCATTTAGAACATCTTAGATTTTTAGTTAAAGAAAAAGAAAGAGGGCTGAATATACATGAATTAGATTTCAACCAAGAAATTAACGACGCTATTCAAAATGTATCAGCAGAGAAAGCATCTTTAGCGAGTATAAATACAGATATGCTAACTATACCTATAAACGAAGATGTACAGGAAATACTGTATTCAATAGTAATTATAATCAGTGATGTAGATACGATTAACAAAGACATTGATCCCGAGGCTCATAGCAACCGAATTAGAGACATAGAAAGAAACACACAGCGAATTCTTGAATTAAAAACGAGGATACAATATAGAGTTGGAAATGATGAGTAATTATAAATTCAAGCCCAACTAAAAGACACATTGCAGCGTAATTGCTGTTTTATGTTTCTTTTTGAAAGTTTTGATTAGGGGGAAGAGTTTTGAGTCACGATGAACAAAGTGAAAATAAAAAAAATAGCATAGAATCTCATTTCGCATACCAATTCGCTGACTTAATTATAGTTTTCATCGGACTTTCATTGTTTTTCTTGCCAGCAATTAGTGCTTGGAGTTCAATTCCGAGAGAATTTATTTTCGGAGCAACACTTTCAAGTTTTTTGTTAGCTCTATCTGACGGCTTGCTCATTAAAGACAAAATGAGCTTTAGAAGGTTCTGTTTTTACGGATTTTGTTTTGTTTTTGGAGTGCTTTCTTTAATTTATGTACCTGTAATTCTATCAATGTATCCACAGGTTTTTCCAGCGATTGAACCTTTTTCTGATGTCCTTACTATATCAGCTCTTGGATTTGTATTAGTTGTAGTTGGAATAAGATCGTATAATTATAAAAAGAAATTTCAGGAAAATTTAAGAAACGATTTGGTGCAAGTTCAACTTGAAACTCAAAAACAACTCGCAGAATTGCAAAAAATAAAAGACATGACCACTAAATTCGAAGAGAATTTAGAAACTAATAGTCAAGGTATAGAGAATAGTAGGGTCGAAATCGATAAAATTACGAAAGATTTAATAACTGAAAATGAAGATCTACGAAAACAATTAGAGAAGTATGAAAACCAAAATAATTAGTCCCACCAGTCAACTGGAGGACACATTACAGCTTAACTGCTGTTTTGTGTCCTCTTTTTTATTTTCAAAATCAGAGGAGGTCAACCGATGAAAGTATGGGCAGATGAACTATTACACGAATACGGCATTCACAAAAAAGACCTGGAGCGATGTCGGGACCGATTGGATCGCAACGATTTTCACAGCAAACAGGACCTCAAGCAGATCAACAGCATGATTGAAAGCATGAACTTCTCGATGGAATGGCTCGAGACGGGACGCCAGCCCGGAACATTCAAAGGTATCGACAAGAAGAGCATCTACCAACATCAATCCTTCTCGAATATGGATTTCATCCCCGATATTACTGAGCAGTTGGAAGAAGGCCCTAAGCAATTGTATATGACGGCCGAAGAGAAGATTATTCTGGCTGACATTTTGCGTCGTTATCGCTGCGTGAACGGCAATGTTATATCTTGCATGAGGCTGCGAAGCTTAGCATCAGAATGGTTGCGGAAGAAATAGGAGTAGGACGATCTACAGCTGAAAGTTATATCGACCGAGCTAAAAAGAAAGTCAGAGAGCGTTTTCAGCTTTCCGTTTAACTCAACATGTACACTTGCCGTACAGTCTGCCGTACAAAGTCGGTAATTATGAAGGGGAGAATAAAAGAGGGGATGCAGGGCAACCGGTAAATCCCTCCACAGCCCCACCGATTATGGGCGAAATACAAGGTCTAACAATCGATTTCGATGTCATAATAAGGAAATTAGACCGAAAGTTAGTAATATATGGTAAAGTTTACAGCGAAGCAGCAAATATTTATCGATGAATACCTAGTGGACCTAAATGGCACTCAGGCGGCGATTCGTGCAGGGTACAGTGAAAAAACAGCAAGTACTACAGCAGCCAAGTTTCTAGCACAAGGTAACATCCGCGCGCGTATAGAGGAAATAAAGAAAACGCGAGCTGACCGATTGGAACTTGATGCTTACTGGGTGCTGAAACGCTTGATGGATATATCAAACTGAGCAATGCAACAAGAGACTATGATGGAATTTGATTATGTGGAACAGCGACTAGTTCTGATAGGCGAATACTAATTTGATAGCAGCGGTGCAAACAAAGCAATCGAACTGATTAGCAAGCATCTAGACATGTTCAAGGAAAAGGTAAACCATGAGGGGGGGACGTAACTTTCCTGGACGATATCGGTGGTGAAGATAATAGTTCATAAGCTATCCCAATTCATTACTACGGCGTTTCATCCAGTTTAGAAAGCTACGACGTCCAGCGACTTATTAAATATCGTCTGCAAGGACAGGCATGGTTCTGAGAAGTCCTTGGACGTTGCGTACTTCTTCGTGCAGTTGTCGATGTGACTTCCAATGAACTGAAACGGCGTTCGGAAAGTAGACAATATGCTAGAGCTTTCCATCTTCGAGCAGACCAAGTCGGCGAATTCAGAACAAGTCATTTCCCGTCTATTCGAAGTCAATAAGTCTCTGATGCTGTATCGCTATCACCCCCAACGTGTTTCCACTGGATAAAGGGCTGAGTAGCACCTGAGTCACAACTCGCCACCACATCCGAAGTCGTAATCCATCTAGCGCAAGTCAGGACGTCCGGGGAGCACGCTAGCTTCATAGAAAAATGCTTGGTGGAAATGAAAAAGCTGATGTACGAGTGATACCCAAATTACTAATCTTTTTGACGGGAGGTGAAATGATGATGGCGATGTTGATAACACAACGTGTGACTTTGGAGAAATAACGATCTCGAAAGTACCGGCTGTATTGCAGCCCCGACGCAAGTGAAAGAAATTTCGCTAAATAGCGGGATGAGTTTTATGACTGAATACAGGAATATCCTTCCTAATGTAGAATACAATTACTATATAAGGGGGAGAATTCATGCAAGAAATCAATGAAGATATATTAAAAAAATTTGCTTTAAAGTTTCACGATAGATTTGTTGAAACAAAAGATTATCTCGAAGAAAATGCTAAAAGCGATTTATATAAAAGCATACCGGATATTTTAACTATAGATAATGTCAATGTTCATGCTGCTTATTCTGACGATACAAAACATGTAATGCTCAGATTTAACAAAGGTAATAAATTTAACTTTCGAGCAACTAAGGTAGATGGTGATGTCTCCAACATTTTCGATCCCCTCGGTGCCTGGAAAGGTAAACAACAAGTAGGCTTTAATATAAAGAATAGTAATGTCACGTTAAGCGGCGGTTCAGTAAAGGAAATGAGACCTTTTAAGGTTTCTGGTGAAGAAATTGAAGTGTTTATCACCAACTTCACTGTCGATGCACCGCCTTTTAGTGAAATAGATATCGAATATGGTTTGATTGTTTCCTACAAAAGATTTTTGGAGATTTATCAAGATATCAATTCTTACGTTGCTAATTTGACTAGTGTTTACTTTGAATATGAGATTCAAGATGAGAAAAAAGGTGAGTATGTTCTTGACTTAAAGGCAGTAAGGGATAGAATGGTCACATTATTCTTTGACGAGAGTATTGGTGAGTTAAAGATTGATAAATTCATTGAAGAGAACCCAATCATTTTACGGGTTGGTCTGTCGTTAGTCCCTGAGACTTTTTTACACGCGAAGCCCATGAAGGACATCCATGATGATAACCCAAAAGAGTTTATACCCGATTTAGTGGCTTTTTGTAATGAAGATTACAACTGGAAAATAGTTGACTACAAAAAAGCCAATAAGAGCATCATAAGAAACTCAGGAAAAGAAAGAACGACTTTAAGGTCGACGGTACATCTTTTAATTAGCCAGTTAGAAGACTATGTAGAGTATTTTAGTGATAAGTCTCAGGCAGATCATTACAAAGAAACTTATGGAGTAGATATTAAGTATCCAAGTGCTATTGGAATAATTGGTAGAGTATCAGAAGAAGAAATTGACGATTTTAATAAATTAAAACAAAGACTTCCGAGTCATACAAAAATTGTACCGTACAATTTTTTATTTGATAGTTTTGAAAGGTTTATTAAGATGTCGGAAGACTTAATAAAATAAATTTAGTAAGGGTTAATGCTAAGGGAGAGCCGGCCAAAGTGGCTCTCTTTTTCGATGTAGGATCTCAAAGTCTTTTCTCGAAATACAACACTAGAAAGAGGAGAAGTTTGATGAAAAGAGACATGGATTTAGTGAGAGAGCTGTTGCTATTAATCGAGGCACAAGAGGATGATAGTCAAGAGCTCAAGCTTCCGCCATCTATCGATGAAAAAGTTGCGAAGTATCATTTAAAGCTGTTAGAACAGGCTGGTTATATAAAAGTTTCGCGTTTCGCTGTAGGTGATAACATGACCTGGCTATTCAGTTCTTTAACATGGGATGGGCAAGAGTTTTTGGCAGCAATTAAGAATGACACGGTGTGGAACCGTGTGAAACAATCCGTTAAAGAGAAGGGTGGTTCAATCCCTTTCGAAGTTCTTAAAAGCTTGGCAATTAAGATGTCGGCAACTTACTTTTTAGGTTAAATTTCGAGTGAAAGAGTGCATAATTTCTATGTACTAGTTTTAAAATGAGGAATAGACAGACTTATTTTTAATATATAGAAACCAAATACTGAAATACTAACAAAAAGTTCATATTTTAATCCGCAAGATATGAAATTAAACTAAATTGCGTTAGAATGAACGATAATAAGACCTTTAAATCAGGCGGAAATATAAAACTTAGAAAGCAGGGAGATAGATGAACGCATACGATGAGTACATGAAAGGCATTGTTGTCCCAATGCGCAAAGAACTGACAGAATCCGGATTTACGGAGCTAACGACGGCAGAAGATGTCAACGAACATATGAGCAACTCACAAGGTGTGAGTCTCGTGATCATTAACTCAATCTGCGGATGCGCCGCAGGGCTTGCACGCCCGGCAGTGCGCGAAGCGGTGGAATTGGCTGAGCACAAGCCAGATCATTTGGTAACAGTATTTGCAGGACAGGACAAGGAAGCGACAGCGCAGATGCGCCAGTTCTTCGAGGAAGTGCCACCATCGTCTCCTTCGATCGCGGTCATAAAAGACGGCCAGCTTGCGCATTTCATTCCGCGCGAAGAAATCGAAGGCTATGAGATGGAACAAGTGCGTGATGCCGTGAAACAAGCGATCGAGGAAGCAGCGCAGTGAAGACGATCGTTACGACCGCTTACCGGCCGACGGATGCGACCAAGCGCTGTGCACAAGAGACGGCGCAGCTTCTTGGCCTGCAGGCAGTCGAGCGCAATAAGCGGCCGATCTACAAATTGCACGAAGAACTAGCGGCGGACATTCTCGTCTGCAAAAAAGAACGGCTCGAGCTTTATCCAGTCGGACAAAGCGAGCCGTTCTTTTTTCATCCCAATTCGGCGGCATTTCGTTCGAAGCGGCCGTTAGAAAATGATCCACTCGTTGAAGTGTCAGGGCTCGAGCCGGGAGACGCATTCCTCGATTGCACACTCGGCCTGGCGAGTGATGCGCTCATTGCTTCGATTGTCGTTGGGGACACCGGAAGAGTGGTTGGCTGTGAAAGCGACCCGGTCATTGCCCATATCATCCATACAGGCTTGAAAGATTATCAGGACATGCCGAAACTGCACGATTCGATGAAGCGCATTCAAGTCGTCCCGCAAAATGCGGTCGATTATTTGAAGGCGCTCGATGACGATTCCTTCGATGTCGTTTATATGGATCCGATGTTCACGGAACAGATTGTCGAAGCGTCAAACTTCGCGCCGCTTCGGAACAACGCGGACCATGGCCAATTAACCGAGGAATGGGTAGCGGAAGCAGAGCGCGTGGCAAGGAAAAGCGTCGTCTTAAAAGCACACTTCCGCTCGGCTGACTTTGAAACGTTTGGCTTCAAGCGTCGTGTGCGACCAAATACAAAATTCCATTTCGGCGTCATACAAATGAATAAGAGTAAATAAAAAAATCTCCCAAAAAGGGAGATTTTTTTAGTCTGTAATGGATAGTGAAGTCAAATACACAAGCATAAACAATAGACCCAATCCAATCAATAATGACGCGTCCATGAAAATTCCTCCTTTTTGAAAAAAACAAGGCATACTTACTGGCTTTATTGTACAATGAATTGGAAGAAGATGAAACCTTTCCACTCAAAAATCGTTTATTACAATAGTAAGCTTGACAAAATGTTCAAAATTGAAGGTGATGAATGTGAAAAGCTGGTGGCAAAAATCCTTGATGGTCGTAGTAGCGGTCCTGACACTGGGCGCCATTACACCGAACCATATGATTTGGGAATCCTTGCTCGATGAAAAAGGGGAGCCGAAATCACATGCAAGCCAAGGTGATACGAAACAGTACACAATTGAATGGATTGACCCAGAAGAATATTATGTAACGACGGATTCAATTTTAGCCGATTTCCGCCAAGCTGCTGAAGAGCAGTCTTACATAAAATTCGGCTCGCGCATCGGGCCAGTGATCGATTCGGAATTCCGTACGCGCATTTTGCCGACGATCCAGAACGTCATCGACACGGAACTGGCTGCATACGACAAAGACAGATTGCGTAATTTGACGATTTCCGAAAAACCATCCGGCGACCATGCCGAGAAAATTTTCCATGTTTACGACAAAGATAGCGGGCAAGATGAAATCCGCTTCCATGTGCGCACAGAGAAAAAACCGCTCGAAGGCTATTCGTTCAATTTCCATTACCATTTGGCAAGCGACGAGTACCAGAGACACATCAGCATCGGGGATATCTACTGGTCCAAAAATACTCCGCCTAAATGGCTTTCCTGAAACCGTTATCATCATAACGGTTTTTTTTTCATGCGCCCACTTGCTTCTAGACATATGGTATTCTTAAAGTTTTTCTTATACGAGATGTTTTTGTTATGATGTTACTAATAATGGAGGGAATTGCATGAAACAATATTTAGCGTTGTGTGAACATATCCTAGATCAAGGAGCCAAGAAAGAAGACCGTACAGGAACCGGCACGCTTAGCGTATTCGGTCATCAAATGCGTTTTGACCTAGCGGAAGGCTTCCCGCTCATGACTACTAAGAAAACGGCGTTTCGCCTGATCGTCTCAGAACTGTTGTGGTTCATCAAAGGCGATACGAATGTCCAGACCTTATTGAAGGATAATAACCACATTTGGGACGAGTGGGCATTTGCCCAATGGGTCGAGAGCGATGAATACGACGGGCCGGACATGAAGGATTTTGGCCGCCGGGCACAACGCGATCCGGAATTTGCGGAACTGTATAAAGAGCAAATGACGTCGTTCCAGGAAAAAGTATTGGCGGATAATGAGTTTGCAAATAAATACGGAGATCTTGGGCCAGTTTACGGCAAGCAATGGCGATCGTGGGCAGCGACTGATGGAGGCCAGATCGACCAGCTGAAAAATGTCGTCGAATCGATCAAGAACAACCCAGACTCGCGCCGCCATTTGGTGACGGCATGGAATCCGGAATTCATCGATGACATGGCGCTTCCGCCTTGCCACATCATGTTCCAGTTTTATGTAGCAGACGGTAAATTATCGTGCCAGCTCTACCAAAGAAGTGCAGACGTCTTTCTCGGCGTGCCGTTCAATATCGCGTCCTACGCATTATTGACGCATCTGGTCGCCAAGGAATGCGGGCTAGAGCCAGGAGAGTTTATCCATACAACAGGCGATACGCATCTCTATGTGAACCATTTAGAGCAAGTGCAGGAGCAATTGGGCAGAGAACCGAAAGCTTTGCCGTCATTGAAATTGACAGAAGGCAAATCGATGTTCGACATGAACATGGAAGACATACAAATCGAGGGCTATGACCCGCATCCGCGGATCAAAGCGCCTGTTGCAGTTTAACGGCCAAGGAGGAGAAACGATGATTTCATTAATGGTAGCGCATGACCCAAATCACGTGATTGGCAAGGACAATCAATTGCCTTGGCATATTCCCGGGGATTTGGCTTATTTTAAAAAACACACCATCGGCAAAGGCATGGTAATGGGCCGTAATACATTCGAGTCAATCGGCCGCCCTTTGCCAAAGCGGCGCAATGTGGTCGTGACGCGCAATACGCAGTATACGGCACAAGGTGCAGATATTACGCATAACTTGAGTGATGCGATTGAGTTGGCCAGAGAGCAGCATGAGGAAGTCATGGTCATCGGCGGCGAGCAGATCTTCCGGGAAGCCTTGAAGGTGGCAGACAGGCTCTACATTACGTTAGTTCACCAAGCATTCGAAGGAGATACGTTTTTTCCTGAATACGGAAGGGAATGGAAGTTAGTATCGGAGTCTGAACGCCACTATTCAAACGATATCCCGTACAGTTATTTAGTGTATGAGCGTTCAGGAGGACAAACACGTGATTAAGTCGGCGAGAACTTTTTCCTATCTATTCGGCTATTTGCCGGTAGCTGCCGCCAATTTGGCGAAATTCAAAAAGCGCAAGGCAGGAATGAGCCAACAGGATTACAGCCGGCTCATTCATAGCGAGCCCCAAAAATGGGCGTCAGGCATCATGAAGCGTACCGGTAGCCATGTTGAGGTTAGCGGGCTCGAACATTTACCGGAGGGGCCGGTCTTATTTGTCAGCAACCATGAAGGCAATTTTGACATTCCGGTATTGTTGTCATCGATTCCGAAACCGTTCGGCTTTATCTCCAAAGAAGAAGTGAAAAAATTCCCCATCATTCCGTCTTATATGGAAGAGATGAACTGCGTTTTCCTCGACCGGACGGACCGCCGAAGTGCTTTCAAATCCGTCACCGATACAATCGAGAAATTGCGTGAAGGTCATTCCATTCTAATTTTTCCGGAAGGCACAAGAAGCAAAGGCCAGGGGCTTAAAGACTTCAAAGCCGGCTTTATGCGCATTGCGAAAGACGCGGCCGTGCCGGTCGTGCCGATCGCGATTGAAGGCACGTCCCGCATTATGGAAGACAATAATAACCAGATTCGCCCTGCCCGCGTGACGGTCCAAGTACTGGAGCCGTTTACGCCGGAACAATTGGAGTCGGCGGGCGTGAAAGCGGCGCAAGTGGTAAAAGAACGCATTGAACAAGCTTTAGATACAATTCAGTAAATTTTTCACAAAGCAATACTCATTAGTAGATGAAATGGAAGTGATCGAATGTCGAAAATTCACATTGTAACGGATTCGACTGCTGATTTGAAGGCAGAAGAAATAGCAGCATACGGGCTTCACGTCGTTCCCTTGTCGATCCAGATCGGAGGCAACACGTATCTGGACCGCGTCGATTTGGAGCCGGAAGCTTTCTTGAAACTCATGAAAGAGTCCGATGAATTCCCGAAGAGTTCCCAGCCAGCTCCGGGCGTTTTCAAAGAACTGTATGACGAGCTCGGCAAGGACGGAAGCCAAATCATTTCCATCCATATGACTGGCGGCATGAGCGGGACGGTGGAATCGGCGCGCACAGCAGCTGAACTGACGGACAGCGATGTCACGGTCATCGATTCTCGCTATATCTCCCATGCTTTGACGTTCCAGGTGTTTGAAGCCGCACAGATGGCAATGGACGGCAAATCATTGGAAGAAATCGTCGAACGCGTTGAACAAGTGCGTCGCAGCACGAAATTGTATGTCGTAGTCGACACGCTCGATAATTTGGTCAAGGGCGGACGCATTGGCAAAGGCCGTGCAATGATTGGCTCATTTCTGAAGATCAAGCCGATTGCTTCGCTGGATGACGGCGAATATACGCCTGTCGCGAAAATGCGCAGCCATAAGCAAGTGGTCGATTATTTGGTGAAAGATTTTGCCGAACGCACTAAAGGCAAAGTCGTTAAAGGGGTCGGCATCGCCCAGGCGAACGGCCAAGCAATGGCTGAGCCATTGCGTGAAAAAATCAAAGAAACTGGCTTTACCGATATCCGCTATGATTTTACAACTCCAGTCATTTCGACGCATACCGGAATCGGCGCCATCGGTTTCATGTATTACACGGGGTAAACGAAAATGTTCGCGAAGGAGAGACAGACGTGAAACGCATCCTGTATATTGTCATCGTTTTATCGATCGTGCTTGCGGGATGTGCTTCGACGTTCAATTTCGGTAAAGAAGAAGCGGCTCCGCGATTAACGGTGGAGTTTCCGCCTTACACGGTCCCGCCGAATTTTATCCCACAGACCGTTATCATTACCGCTCTTGGTGATTCCTTGTCGCAAGGCGTGGGTGATACAGAAAATCGGGGAGGTTATGCTGGACGTCTGGCTCTTGAAATGGCGGAGTGGCCGGGAGTAGAGGGTATTGCCTTGGAAAACACGGCAAAGCGCGGCAGGAGAAGCGATCAGTTGCTGGCGTTATTCCAGCAGGGCAAACTATCGGGCCCCTTGCTCGCTTCCGATTACATCTTTATGACAATTGGCGGCAATGACGTCATGCGCATCGTGAAACGGGATTTATTTTCATTGAATGTCGACGCATTCAGCGAAGAGATGATTTTTTACCAGAATCGCTTCGAGACCATCTATGCATCCATCCGTTCATTGAATCCATCTGCGCCGCTCATTGTTATTGGCTTGTATAATCCGTTTTCATTGGTTACCGACGAAGTGAAAGAATTTGATGAAATTATCGCTTCCTATAATGGAGTCATGGAAGAAACCTTGGAAGACGACCCGCACGCCTGCTTTGTGCCTGTCAGCGATTTATTTGTTGGCAATGACAATCTTGTGTACCATACCGATTTCTTCCACCCGAACAGCAAAGGCTACGACTTAATGGCTGAACGTGTATCAGAAACGATGGGGGACTGCGGCATCAGCTTTCAGGAATAGGAGGTGGAAAGATGAAAAAATGGCGTTTAGCTTTCTTCGTTTTAGTGGTGTTGAACTTACTTGCCATCATTGGGTTATTATTGTTCATCACGACACCATCCGACGATTTTAAAGCCTACCAGGCAGAGTCAAGCCCGCCGTCTGAAGGCAATACGGTTGTTGTCAATACGACCAAAGCCGATTTTGAAGGCATTGCGAACACCTATATTGCAGACGCGATGGAAGGACAGCCCATCCCACTGCGGCTTTCAGTGACTGACAATGTTAGCTTATCGACCGAATTGACGGTGTTCGGCGTAACCTTGCCGATTCTCTTGACGTTTGACCCGGTCGTGCTGCCCGATGGCAATTTGCTATTAGAACAGCGCTCGGTTGAAGTCGGACAGCTCGACATTCCGCCGGAGTCAGCGTTAAAATTACTTCGAGACTCCGTAGACCTTCCAGAATTTATGGAAGTAATGCCAAAAGACGAAGAAGTTTTGTTAAGTCTGACGGATATTCCGATTAACGGCGGTGTTTCAGTACGAGCGACTTCGTTTGACCTGGAAGAAGACGACATCCGTCTATTAGTCACGATTCAACCATAATGTGAGGAGGGGTAAGATGAAGACAGAAAAAGCGACATTTGCCGGCGGCTGCTTTTGGTGCATGGTACAGCCTTTTGATACTCTCGATGGCATCGAAGCGGTCGTCAGCGGTTATACAGGCGGCGATTTGCCGAATCCGACTTATGAACAAGTGTGCACGAATGTGACCGGCCATAGAGAGGCGGTTGAAATCACGTTCCAACCGGATATTTATCCTTATGAGCGATTACTTGAAGTATTTTGGTCCCAAATTGACCCGACTGATGCAGGAGGCCAATTTTTCGATCGTGGTGATTCTTATAAAACCGCCATTTATTACCAGACGGAAGAACAACGCATCGCTGCTGAAAAATCCAAGCAGCAATTAGAGCAATCCGGCAAATTCAATAAGCCGATTGCGACGGATATTTTGGAAGCAAAGGAATTCTATCCGGCCGAAACCTACCACCAGGATTATTACCAAAAAAATCCTACTCACTACAACCGCTACGCGACAGGGTCTGGCCGCAAAGCATTTATCCAAAATCATTGGGGGGAATCGAAATGAAAGACGAGTTGAAATCGAAATTAACGCCAATGCAATATCACGTTACGCAGGAGAATGGCACGGAACCGCCATTTCAAGGTGAGTTTGACCAGCATTTCGAAGAAGGCATCTATGTAGATATCGTTTCGGGCAAACCTTTGTTCAGCTCGAAAGATAAGTTCGATGCGCATTGCGGATGGCCAAGTTTTGCCAAGCCGATCGAAGGCGAAGAAGTGAAAGAAAACTTCGATACGAGCCATGGCATGAGACGGACAGAAGTGCGTTCTGCCTCTGCCGATTCACATCTCGGACATTTATTCCCAGACGGGCCGTCTGAACTCGGTGGTTTACGTTATTGCATCAACTCAGCAGCTTTGCGTTTCGTTCCGAAAGATCAATTGGAACAACAAGGTTATAGCGAGTATGTGCAGCTATTCGAATAATTTACAGCCTGGACTGCGGTCCGGGCTTTTTGCTGAAAGGAGGAGCCTCTTATGAAGCGCTCGTTTTATCAATATGCCTTGAAACACCGAGGCAAGCTTGTGCAGGATGAATATTCCCAATTTGCAGAGGCAATGTTTTTGGATCACAGCTTCCCTAAATCGAGCATCGATTTTCAGGAAGTCTCTCAATACCTTGAAGAAAAGGCGCATCCAGTTCTCCGAGCTTCCACATTTGACCGAATGTGGGAAGAATACGAGGCAGGTTGAGGCTCTTCATTGCACTTGACGAAAAAAAACAGTATGATTAAATCGACTAAAATAAAGTGAGGTTTTATAATGAGTGTTCACATTAATGCTAAAAAAGGCGATATCGCCGATACGATTTTACTTCCTGGCGATCCACTTCGTGCGAAATACATCGCAGAAACATTCCTTGAAGACGTAACATTGTACAACGAAGTCCGTAATATGTTCGGCTACACAGGTACATATAAAGGCAAGCGCATTTCCGTTCAAGGAACGGGCATGGGTGTCCCATCGATTTCAATTTATGTTACAGAATTGATGCAAGAATACGATGTGCAGAAACTGATCCGCGTCGGTACTTGTGGTTCGATCCACAAAGACGTTAAAGTGCGTGACGTCATTCTGGCTCAGGCTGCTTCAACGGATTCGAAAATGAACGACATCATTTTTAACGGCATCACGTATGCACCGATCGCCGACTTCGGCCTCTTGCAAAAAGCTTATGCAGCTGGACAAGAAAAAGGCTTGAACTTGCGCGTCGGGAATGTCTTCACTGAAGACGTATTCTACAACGAACACGCAGAACATGAAAAATGGGCGCAATACGGAATTCTTGGCCTAGAGATGGAATCTTCCGCATTGTATACGCTAGCAGCTAAATTTGGCCGCAAAGCTCTATCGATTTTGACTGTCAGCGACCATCTTTTGACTGGTGAAGTAACATCTGCAGAAGAACGCCAAACAACATTCAACGATATGATTGTTGTAGCTTTGGACGCAGCGATCCAAGACTAACAGGAAAAAAAGACTGTCGAGGCAGTCTTTTTCTTTTAACCCCGCCAAGTTTTAGAGGAATTTCTGGAACTTGTTGCCAGGTGAATGGAGAAAGTGGTGAAACATATGGACGACAAGCGACCGGGCGAAGAACAACAACCCGAAGCGCCGGCGGCAGAAGAACCAAAGCCGCATTTTATTCGAATGAAGACCTTTTATTTCATCATGCTTGTCTTTACCTTGATTATCGCGACAGTGGGCATCACCGTTTTCGCTTTAACTTTTGGAGAAGATAAGGCAGTGGAAGTAAACAGTCCTGAACGTCAGGAATTCCAAAAACTGTATTCAGCTTACGATCAAATCGAAGCGCAGTATTTTGAGGAGGTGGAGGAGGAAGCCTTGATCAACGGTGCCATCAACGGCATGGTGGATGCACTAGGCGACCCGTACTCTGATTATATGGATGAAAATGAAGCTGCGCAGTTCATGGAAGGCATTTCTTCCAGTTTTGAAGGAATCGGCGCAGAAGTTCAAGAACGCAATGGCTACGTAACGGTTGTTTCACCGATCAAAAATTCGCCGGCGGAAAAAGCTGGCGTTTTACCGAACGACCAAATTTTGGAAGTTGATGGCGAGAGCATTCAAGGCTTTTCCACAACCGAAGCGGTCATGTTGATCCGTGGTGAAAAAGGGACGGAAGTAACCTTGACGATCCAGCGCGGCGAAAATGCAGACCCGATTGACATCACCATCGTCCGTGACGAGATTCCGATTGAAACGGTATATGCGGAAATGGTCAATGACCAAGTAGCCCATATCAATATCACAAGTTTCTCTGAAAACACATACGACGAATTGCAACAAGCCATTGCCGATATGGAAGAACAAGGCATGGAAGCAGCAGTGCTTGATGTGCGTCAGAACCCAGGCGGTTTGCTGAATACTGCTCTTGATATTTCCAACCTTTTTGTTGAAGAAGGCAAGGAGATGTTCGAAGTGCAAGCAAAAGGCGAAGAGCCGGAAGTGTATTTGGCAACAGGAGGAGATAAACTGGACGTCCCGGTCACTTTGCTGATCGACGGCGGCAGTGCATCAGCTTCTGAGATTTTGGCAGGGGCCATGAGCGAATCGGCTGGCGTCACACTGGTTGGCGAAAAAACTTTCGGAAAAGGAACAGTGCAAACAGCGAATGACCTTTCCGATGGTTCCAATTTGAAGTTCACGACTGCCAAATGGTTGACGCCTGATGGCAACTGGATCCACGAAGAAGGCATTGAGCCGGATGAAGTGGTTCCGTATCCAGAATATGCTTCTCTGCCATTCCTTGACACATCTGTCGAACTTAAAGACGGCAGCATTTCCGAGCAAGTGCAAACAGCAGAGAAAATGCTGGATGCCCTCGGCTTTGAAGTTGGGGAAATTGACGGCGTTTTTGAAGAAGAAATGGAACAGGCCGTTACGGAATTCCAGGAAGAAAACGACTTGGAAGCGGATGGCGTATTGAACGAAGAGACGATGTATGCGGTTATGGACCAATTGCGTGAAAAGATCAATACAGAAGATCCACAGCTTCAAGAAGCAACAGATATCCTAATGGAGCAAGCTGGTTTGGCAACTGAAGAACCGGCTGATGAAGAAGCTGACTCAGAAGAGGCCGACACAGAAGAAGCTGATTCAGAAGAATAAGATCATTGAAAAGGTCCGCTTCCGGCGGGCCTTTTCTTTCATAGCAGAGAAAGGATGAGTTGATGGTTGATGTGTATTTATTCAGTGGGTTTCTCGGCAGCGGGAAAACGACTTTACTGAAGAAGATGATTATGGAGTTTAAAGAACAAGGCTTGAAACCGGCAATTTTCATGAATGAATTAGGCTCGATGAATTTTGATTCAGAAGAAGTCGGGGACGGGGTGCCGTTAAAGGAAATTCTAGATGGCTGCATTTGCTGCAGCGGCTCAGAAAAATCAGAAGCGCAGATCCAATCCTTGCTCGCGGAATCTGAGTTCGACGTCTTATTGATTGAAACAACAGGGGCTGCACATCCGGTTGAAGCACTTGATGCGATTTTCTCGCCGCTATTTGCCGAGCGCTTGAACTTCCGCGGCATCGTCACGGTAGCGGACAGCAAGCGATTTTTGGAGCGACAGCAATTGTCCCCGCAAATCCGCTCGCTATTTATCGAGCAGATTCGCCATGCCGATTTACTATTGGCCAACAAAACGGATTTGCTGAGCGAATCAGAACAAAGCCAGGCCACTTTTGAAATCCAGCAAATCAATCCGACAGCGCGCATTGTTCAGACGGTACATGCCCAAGTGCCGCTGCAATTGCTTGAATCCATTAGCCCTTCAGAACGCGGGGCGGTCGAACGAGCACCTGTGTCGAAATTGAATTTGCAGACGAAGATCGTGTCGTTTGATCAGCCAATCGAGCGCGAAGCTTTTGAAGACTGGCTGCGTGCTTTGCCGGATACCGTTTATCGCATCAAAGGCTATGTCACGCTATCGGGCCATAGTTATCCGCATTCTTTCCAGTATGCGTACGGCATGGTGCAATGGCTGCCGGAATATTTGAAGCTGCGCAACCAAATTGTGTTGATTGGTGAAAACTTAGACGAGTTGGCCATGCCATGATTGAAGCATACAAACGCTTATGGCCGGACCGCCAAGGCATACAGCGCATTACGACACAAGAGGAATTGGAGAACAGCATACTCGTTGAACTAAACGATGAACTGACCCATCCACGCGTCCGTAAATCGATGGAAGAAAAGCTGGCATTGGCGACTGAACGCATCAGTCAGTCCAGTCTTACGGAACAAGAAAAAATAGCACTGCTTCAGTTATACAAAAAGCTTGCCACTCATTGAGCGGCAAGCTTTTTTTGGATGATCAACAGGCGGATCGATAAAGTAATTGCGCCTGCAGTGAGACCGACAATCAATCCGACCCAATAGCCGAATGCGCCGAGATCACTGAATGTGGCAAACAGATAGCCCGACGGCAGCCCGATGACCCAATAGGAAATGAGCGCCATAATAAATGTGATGTTGACATCCTTATAGCCGCGCAAGGCCCCTTGAACCGGTGCTTGAACAGCGTCTGACACTTGGAACAAGGCAGCGAAGATCAGGAACTGAACCGCGAGCCCAATAACGGCTGGGTCAGACGAATACAACTCAGCGATTGGTTCCCGCAAGAAATACAGGATGCCTGACGAGATGACACTGAGCGTCACGGCTGCACCGACGCCAAGCCAACTGTATTGCTTGGCATGGGATGCGCGTTTTGCCCCGACTTCAAACCCGACCAGTATCGTCGCCCCCATGGAAATGCTAAGTGGCAACATATATAACAGCGACGCAAAGTTTAAGGCAATCTGATGGGCGGCAATGGTGATTGTCCCGTATACAGACATCATGAACGTGACCGCTGAAAAGATGCTCGTTTCAGCGAAGATTGAAATGCCGATTGGCACACCGATGCCGGTGATTTCTTTCCACTGTACCACGGAAGGGCGAGCCCATTTGCGGAAGATCCCGAATGACTTAAACGGTTCATTCGTGTGGATGATGAATGCAGCAATTGCCAGCACGAGCCAATAGGTGATCGCCGAAGCCATGCCCGCCCCCGGACCGCCGAGTTCAGGGAAGCCGAATTTGCCGAAAATAAGCAAATAATTGAAGAATACATTGATTGGTGCCGACATCAAAGTGATGAACATCGTCACGCGTGTGGCACCGAGCGCATCGATATAGGAGCGCAATGCATTATAGGCAAATAATGGCACTAGCCCCAAGCTCATGGCGAAGATATAGCGGCTAGCTACGTCGTTGACCGCAGGCTCGAGATCCATAAAGCCGAGCAGCCAGTCGATGCCGAAGAAGAAAAAGGCAAAGACGATCGCTGCAAGGATAATTGCCAAGTAAATCCCTTGCTGTACCGCGTCTTTCACTCCATCTTTTTTCTTGGCTCCCATCAATTGTGCTACAATTGGAGTAATGGACATGAGGATGCCGGCCAGGCCGATATACACCGGAACCCAAAAAGAGGAGCCGATCGACACGCCGGCAAGATCCTCGGTCCCGTAACGGGCGGTCATGTAAATATCGAAAAAAGTCACCATATACATAGCGACTTGGGTGATGAGAATCGGCAAAACGATTTTCATTAATAGCATCAGTTTTTCTCGCGTCGTTTCTGTTTCGTACATATTCATAGCCTCCCAATACACTTGCAATACCAAATAACACGAGTATATCACACAAACCGCGCAAAGTGATGAAGTCACAGTCGCGTATCGTAGGAGAGTAGGACATATAATGGAAAACAAAACAATTATCTTAACAGGCGGCGGAACAGCCGGCCATGTTTCATTGAATCAAGCCATCATTCCGGAACTGCAAAAGCTTGGGTTCCGCGTTGAATATATCGGTTCCAAAGAAGGCATCGAAAACGAATTGATCCGAGATTCCTATCCGGATGTCACTTATCACCCTATATCAAGCGGCAAACTGCGCCGGTATTTCTCAATGAAAAACTTCTCGGACCCATTCCGTGTCGGAGCAGGCCTGACGCAAGCTTTGAACATCATCCGCAAAGTGAAGCCGGTGGCAATTTTCTCAAAAGGCGGTTTTGTCTCAGTGCCGGTCGCCATGGCAGGGCGTTTGGCGGGCGTACCAGTGATTATTCACGAATCCGACGTCACCCCAGGCCTTGCGAATAAATTGGCGCTTCCGTTTGCAGACCACATTTTTACAGTCTTTAAGGAAACAATGACTCATGTACCAAAAGACAAGTCAACATGCACAGGCTCGGTCATTCGCAGTGAATTGCTCGACGGCTCTGCTGCGAGCGGCAGGGAATTATGCCATTTCGACAATACCCATAAAGTGTTGATGATTATGGGGGGGAGCCAAGGATCTGCGCTCATCAATGATGCCGTGCGTGCGAATCTGGAAACTTTGACCAAGCAATTCAACATCATTCACCTATGTGGAAAAGGCAATATCGATGAGCGCTTAGAAGGTCACGAACAATATTGCCAGTTTGAATACGTGACGCATGAATTATCGCATCTGTTGCATTTAACGGATTTGGTCGTGTCACGTGCAGGGTCGAACTCGATATTTGAATTTCTTGCACTGAAAAAACCAATGTTGCTGATTCCGTTATCAAAGCAAAAAAGCCGTGGCGACCAAATCTTAAACGCCAATTTGTTCGAAGCGCAAGGTTTTGCGCATGTATTGGAAGAAGAACAAGTGACTGCCGAAAGCTTTATGGCAGCGATTGAGCACCTAGTAGTTGAAGAAGAACAATTGATCCACGCTATGACTGAAGCGGAACCGCCAAAAACCGCCTATGAAATGGCGAAATTGGTAGCTGCCCACGCAAAATAAATTCGAGTTGAAGAGGTGTCGTTATGGAATTGCTAAAAGTACACGGTTCAATGAATACATTTTTCCTATATGAAGGAGACGATCGAGAGGATTTTCCGCACCTAACGAAGCGTTTGGCGGCACTTGACCCAGAAATCGACGGCCTTTTGACGGTCTCCCCGTCGCAGCGGGCTAATGCGAAAATGCGTGTCTTCAATACGGACGGCTCTGAAGCTTCCATGTGCGGCAATGGACTGCGTTGTGTGGCCCGCTTTGTGTGCGAGCGAGAAGGCATCGAACAGGCTGTGATCGAAACGATGAAAGCAGATTTGGCTGTGCAGAAAGAGCCGGAAATCGACGCGGGCGTAGAGATGTACGGGGTGGAGATTTCGCCGGTATCATTCCAGCTTGCCGACTTGCCTATGGCATTTGAAGCGCATGCGGAATGGCGCCAGCAAGCGCTGCCGTTTATCGATGCGGATATTCCGTTTACGGCAGTCGCCGTACCGAATCCCCATTTGATTGGGATCGTCGGCAAAGACTTGCAAAAAGACCCATCCCATCAAGAAAAATGGGCTGCATATTTCAACGGCGATAATCCGTATTTCTCGGACGGTGTCAATTTAAGCTATGTGACTCCATTAAAAGAAGGCATATTTGTGCGGACTTATGAAAGAGGCGTCGGCTTTACAGACGCTTGCGGTACGGCCATGACGGCATCTGCTCTAGTCAGCTGTCTTGCCGGGATCGTGCCGTTTGGAGACGTTTCCGTTTATAACCCAGGTGGTATGGTTAATTGTTCGGTAAAATCCGATGGCGGCGAGTATCAATTGAAGCTGAGCGGCAATGCGAGCTATCTTGGTGTTTATCGCTTTGATGCAAATGAGAAACTGGAAATGGTAAAACAGACAGATGAGCAGTCGGCTTATGAACGGTTCATTGAGAAAATCAGTGGCGCTACGGCAGAATTGAGATAATAGAAAGTGGTGGATTCGATGTCCGGACCTTTTACGAAAGAGCAAATGGATATGCTGTATGGAAAAGCGGCCAATCCAGTCTATTTTATGAGGCAGCAAGGAAATGGCTTTGTCTATATGTGGGTCAATCCGGTGTGCCAAGAGCTTTTCGGAATCGATTTAACAGGACGCACCGTCGAAGAGTGCATGCCCAGGGAATTGGCACTTGAAATTCATAAGCAGTACCGAATAGCGATCAAGCGCAATGAACGCCATCTTTACAGGGATTACAGTCTATTCTCAAACCGCAGCAGCGCCATGGAAACCGAGTTGACTCCTTTTAGCCATGAAGGTGTTCAATATGTGCTGGCCATCACGAAAGATGTATCAGAACAAAAGAAAATAGAAGAAGATTATTTGTTTTATCAATCGCTTGTTCAAAATTCAGTCGACCCGATGCTGATGATCTCAGCGGATTTCACAATCATTGATATGAACCCCGCTTATGAAAAAACTTTTGGCGTTGAGCGGTATGAATGGATCGGGCGAAAATACGATGATATCCCACAGGACAAGCAGAAATTTTTCGAAACGGGCAAACTACTCCTTGAAAACAGCCGCAGCTCTCATAAATCGAGTTCTATTTTTTTAAGCCGCATCAAAAGCGACGGGCGCGAGGCTAAGTTTTCAGCCAGTTATTCTTTGATCAAGGAAAACGGAATCATTCGGGCATTTCATGTTGTTTTCCGTGAACTGACAAATGAATTATTGCTCAAACATGAACTGAAACGGACGGAAAATCTTCTGGAAAGCTACAAAGATGCTCTGAATTACGCAGCTCTTGTGCTCATTTGGGATGATTCCGGTATGATTGAATTTGCCAACGATAACTTCAAGAGGCTCACAGGATTTGATGGCAGTGAATTGACAGGCGTAAATATTCAGTCGATTGGTCAAGCTGTTTTAACGAGGCAGCAGCTGGCCCATCTTCAATCAGCCTTGAATGAAGGAGAGATTTGGCGAAGTGAAGTGCGCAGCCTTAAGAAAAACGGCCAGGCTTTTTGGGTTGATGCCACTATCATTCCGCTATTCGATGTTGAGGGCAGAATCTATCAAACCTTATCCATCTTATTCGATATCACGGACCGAAAAGAAATGGAAGAGCAATTGCATCATATGGCTTACCATGATCCATTAACCAATTTGCCGAATCGTCGGATGATGGCGAGGCATTTTCACGAAATGGAGTCTAAAAGCAGCCGTACAGGGGACCAGGTCGCTGTGTTGTACATAGATGGCGATAAGTTCAAAGAAATCAATGATTTACACGGCCATGAAGTCGGTGATGAATTCATCCACCAATTTGCCCGCGCACTTGAGCGCAGTATACGACAACGCGATGTGGCGGCGCGTATCGGTGGAGATGAATTTCTTATCCTGCTGCCGGGCATCTCATCTTTCGATAGCCGAAAACAAATCGAAAGCATTATCTCACGCATTCAAGAAACATTGAGAGAAGGATGGCTAATCGATGGCAAGCGATTCTCACCGACTTGTTCAATTGGCAGTGCCATATATCCAGAAGATGGCATCGAGTTTGACGAATTGATTCAAAAAGCCGACCATGCGCTTTATGAAGCCAAGAAAAAAGGCGGAGGCATCGTTTGTTTTCACGGGGAAGCGTGAGTTTCTTCCATTAGGAGAGTGGAATTCTGCCCCGTCATATGCATGTAAGCGCTTCAAATCGCCTTGAGTGAATCTTTTCAATCAAAAGCATTGTTTTTTTCAGTGGAAGTAGTAAGATTGATATGGAAATTCGTTCAGTACCGCTACAGCCCTGCCGCTTTAAGTAAGGCGAGGGGCGTGCTAAAATAGGAAAGACCTATAAATAAAAGTGAATGCCATAAGGCAAATAGTTGGAGGTTATTCAATGTCTACCAATCAACCAGACACAAAATCCCCATGGAATTCCATAACCGGACCAAACTTGGGCTATGTAATGGAGATGTACGAACTTTATCAAGAGTCGCCTGAATTGATCGACCCTGAGTTTGCGGAACTATTCAAACAATATGGCCCTCCTGCAGAGCAACCGGCTGTACAGACTGGAGATGCTACAGGTGCGACTGCTAGTGCAGCAGTTGAACCAAACCGTTTTGAAAAAGTGCTTGCAGCGGTCCATTTGGCAGAAGCCATTCGCGCACACGGTCATTTGGCTTCGGATATCTATCCGTTAAAAGACCAGCCGCGGGACACAGAGAGATTGGAGATTTCGAAATACGGCTTGACCGAAGCTGATTTGAAAGATGTCCCGGTATCTCTGATTCTGGAAAATGCTCCGGCAGAAGTGAAAAACGGCTTGGACGCAATCAATTATTTGAAATCACTTTATACAGACAAAATCGCTTATGAATTCGCGCATGTAATCCAATTGCAGGAACGCAGCTGGATCCAGTCGAAAATCGAAGCGGGCGATATGAAACCGAAACTCGATGCCGACAAGAAAAAACAGGTATTGGATCTTTTGACGCGCGTTGAAGGATTTGAGAAGTTTGTCCACCGTACATTCGTCGGGCAAAAGCGTTTTTCTATTGAAGGTGTCGATTCGCTTGTCGTCTTGATGGACGAACTTGTCCGGATGTCTGAATCTGCAGGGACTGAAAACATCATGATCGGCATGGCCCATCGTGGGCGTTTGAATGTCCTGACACATATCCTCCACAAACCGTACGAAATGATGTTTGCTGGATTTGCCCATGTTGGCGATGAGGCATTTCTTCCGGAAGACGGATCGCTTGAAATCACTAAAGGCTGGTTTGGCGATGTGAAATACCATATGGGCGCAACCCATAGTTCGAAGGCGGGCACGAAAATCAAACTTGCCTATAACCCTTCTCACTTGGAAGTCGTCAGTCCGATTGTGACAGGTCAAACGCGCGCCGCACAGGAAATGGCAGATAAGAGTGGGTTGGCTTCGCAGGACCCGAATAAAGCTTATTCAATTCTCGTGCACGGCGATGCCGCGTTCCCGGGACAAGGCATCGTAACAGAAACCTTGAACTTTAGCCGCATCAAAGGTTACCAAACCGGTGGATCGATTCATATCATCGCCAATAACCTGATCGGTTTTACAACGGAGCAACACGATTCCCGTTCAACCCATTATTCATCCGATCCTGCAAAAGGATTTGAAGTTCCGGTATTGCACGTCAATGCAGACGACCCAGAAGCCGTTTTAGCGGTAGCCCGTCTAGCGTTTGAATACCGTGAGAAGTTTGGCAAAGACATCTTGATTGACCTAATCGGCTACCGCCGCTATGGCCATAACGAAATGGATGAGCCTTTGGTGACGAACCCGATGATGTACCACGGTGTTCATCAGCATGATTCAGTACGTGAATTGTACGGAAAACAATTAGCGAATGAAAGTGTATTATCAGAGGACGAGGTCAAGAAGTTGGACACAGACGTCCAAAAAATGATGCAAGAAGCGTATGACAAAGTTAAAGAAAACAAATCCGATGATCATCCGAAAGTGGAGATGCCGGAAGCTGTTTTAAACGGTTTCCCAGAAATCGAAACAGGCGTCGCCAGAGATGCTCTTGAAAAAATGAACCATGAACTTTTGTCTTGGCCACAAGACTTTTCCGCATTCGGGAAACTGGCGCGTATCTTAAAACGCCGCGAAGAGCCATTCAAAGGAAAAGGAAAAATCGATTGGGCCCATGCTGAAACATTGGCTTTCGGAGCCATTTTACAAGAAGGCAACCCAATCCGCCTGACAGGGCAAGATGCACAGCGTGGAACGTTTGCCCACCGCCACCTCGTCTTACATGATGAGAAAAACGGCAATGAGCTTGTTCCACTTCACCATATTTCCGACTCGAAAGCATCATTCGTCGTCTACAACAGCCCATTAAGTGAAGCGTCGATCCTTGGTTTCGAATACGGGTATAATGTAGAAAACGACAAAGCTTTGGTCATTTGGGAAGCCCAATATGGGGATTTCGCCAATATGGCACAAGTCATGTTCGATCAGTTCATTTCATCTGGCCGTGCAAAATGGGGCCAAAAATCCGGTCTTGTCATGCTGCTTCCGCATGGCTATGAAGGACAAGGCCCGGAACACTCCAGTGCACGTCTCGAACGTCATTTGCAAATGGCTGGGGAAAATAACTGGACAGTCGCAAATCTTTCCAGCGCAGCGAACTATTTCCACATTCTACGCCGCCAGGCTAAAATGCTTGGAGAAGAAGCCATTCGTCCATTAATCATCGTGTCGCCGAAATCACTTCTGAGACATCCGCTTGTCGGAGCTGAAGTCGATCAATTGGCAGAAGGTAAATTCGAGACAATTATCGAACAGCCGGGTATGGGGCAGGATGAGAAAAAAGTAAAACGCCTGCTATTTGCCAGCGGGAAGATGGCCATCGATTTGGCAGAACGCGTCAAAGATGGGAAAGGCTACGAATGGGCTCATATTGTTCGCGTCGAACAATTGTATCCGTTCCCGGCCGAAAAAATTAAAGCGATTGTCGACCGTTATCCAAACGCCAAGGAATTGGCTTGGGTACAAGAAGAGCCGCAAAATATGGGATCTTGGACATTCGCGGACCCTTACTTGCGTGAACTCGCAGATGGCAAAGAAGTAAAATATTATGGACGCATGAAACGCCAAAGCCCTGCAGAAGGCGACGGCGAGGCGCATAAAGTCGAACAGGCACGCATCATCGATGAAGCTTTAGCTAAATCGAAATGATGAACTTTTAAGGAGGAATTAATTGTGGCAGAGATCAAAGTACCGGAATTAGCAGAATCGATTACAGAAGGAACGATCGCCCAATGGCTCAAACAGCCAGGCGATACAGTAGAAAAAGGAGAATTCATCGTTGAACTGGAGACCGATAAAGTCAATGTTGAAGTCATCTCTGAAGAAGCGGGCGTCGTTCAAGAGTTGCTTGCAGAAGAAGGCGATACAGTAGAAGTCGGACAAGTCATCGCGACAGTCGGCGAAGGCTCTGGCGAAGCGGCAGCTTCGGCGCCTAAGGAAGAAACTAAAAAAGAAGAAGCACCAAAAGAAGACCTTGCTAAAGAAGAAGCGAAACAAGAAGCCCCTGCAGACCAGGAAGCTGCGCCTACGGAAGAAGAAAGCAGTTCTTCAGACCGTACGATTGCAAGCCCTGCTGCACGTAAATTGGCCCGTGAAAAAGGTATTGACTTGGCTTCCATTACGCCAGTAGACCCAATGGGCCGCGTACGCGTCCAAGACGTTGAAGCGCATGCTTCTAAACCGGCTGCGTCACCAGCTCCAGCGAAACAAGAAGCGCCGAAAGCTTCTGCCTCGGCAGCTCCTTCTTCTGACGAAGAAAGCGGCCGCGTCGTCCGTCAAAAAATGACGAGACGTCGTCAGACTATCGCTAAGCGTTTGCTTGAAGTAAAACAATCGACAGCGATGTTGACAACGTTCAACGAAATCGACATGACCAATGTCATGGAACTGCGCAAGCGCAAGAAAGATAAATTCCAACAAGACCATGACGTCAAACTTGGATTTATGTCATTCTTCACAAAAGCAGTTACCGCTGCATTGAAAAAATACCCATACGTCAATGCGGAAATCGATGGCACAGATGTGCTCTTGAAACAATTTTATGATGTAGGGATTGCTGTATCGACTGAAGAGGGCCTTGTTGTGCCAATCGTCCGCGATACGGACAAAAAGAACTTCGCAGAAATTGAAGCATCTATCGGCGAATTGGCAACAAAGGCACGCGACAAGAAATTGTCAATCGGCGACATGACCGGCGGATCGTTCACGATCACTAACGGCGGCGTATTCGGTTCCCTATTGTCTACACCGATCTTGAACGGTACGCAAGTCGGGATTCTCGGCATGCACACGATCCAGAAGCGCCCGATTGCAGTAGGCGACAATGTTGAAATCCGTCCGATGATGTATGTAGCACTATCATATGACCATCGCGTCATCGATGGCAGCGATTCGGTTGGTTTCTTGAAGACAGTCAAAGAATTGATCGAAAACCCAGAAGACCTATTGCTTGAATCTTAAGTTTCCATACTAAAAGACAGCTCCGTTGCGGGGCTGTCTTTTGTTGTGGGATAATGTGGTATAGAGACGGGGGATTTTGGATGGAGCTGGATTTTTTATGGGATTTGGCGATGAAATATGGATATTTAAGTATGTTCTTGGTGAATTGGCTGTTGCTGTTTGGTCTGCCAATTCCAAATGAGTTCGCTGCTGCATTCTCGGGCGTCGTGACGGAAACGAGTGATTTTCAGCCGTTTCCTTCCTTTTTATCCGCATACAGCGGCTTGATTACAAGCAATTTGTTTGCATATGGGCTCGGTTGGCTGTTTGGCCATCGATTGATCAAAAGGCTGAAGATGACTTTTTTACACAGCGGTATCGAACGATTCCAGCAGTTTTTAGCTTCTAAAGGCAGTTGGGCGATAGCTTTCAGCTTTTTTCTTCCAGGAGTACGCTGGGCGATGCCTTATGTGGTAGGGGCAGACCGCTTTCCGCTAGGCCGCTATTTATTGTTCGCGCTCCCTGCCGGATTTGTCTGGACCTTGGCCTATTTCTCGCTTGGACGCAGTTTTCCATATGCCTATGAAGCGATTCTCGGTCAACTTCAATGGTTTCTAATAGCCTTATCGATTGCTGCCGTGTTAAGTTTGCTTGCTTATTTAATTATTGTTCGAAAAAGTCGCAAGGATGGGCAAATTTGAATTCCCGGATACTTTTCCTTATACTGAGGAGAGTGGAAAAACATCAAATTCTAATGGACAGAAAAGGATGATCTCGATGATACATACTAATTGGCTGGAAAAAGAAACCGTTCGCACCGTTACGTGTAAACATACGGATGCCGCCAAATTCTTGGTGTCGAATGTGCTGACGGTTGGACAGCAGTACGATGTGAAAAATGAAACGGACGAATTCTTGTTTGTCGTCGACAACACAGGAAAAGTGGGCGGCTTTTACAAAACTTATTTCGAATGATGAACAAAAACCGATGAATCCATCGGTTTTTTCTATGGAGACAGGAGTGGAGCAGATGACGATTATTGATGAAGAAATCAAAAAACGGACGCAGCGGGACCACGCAGAAAATTCGAACCTGATAGGTGAAGGCGGCTATATCTCACCGGATGAGAATCTATGGGAGGATATCCTGACGGCGGTTGTTTTGAAAAAACCGGTTCTATTGAAAGGACCGACGGGAGCAGGGAAAACGAAGCTTGCCGAAAGTATCTCCAGCTCTTTTCAGCAACCAATCCAAAGCATCAACTGTTCGGTTGATTTGGACGCGGAAGCGTTGCTAGGGTTTAAAACTTTAGTGCAGCGTGATGGGCAAAGTGCCATCGAATTCGTGGAAGGGCCTGTTGTAACTGCGATGAAACAAGGCCATATTTTGTACATCGATGAGATCAATATGGCGAAAGCTGAAACTTTACCGATTCTTCACAGCGCACTAGACTACCGCAGAATGATGACGAATCCATTCACAGGCGAAGTAATTCAGGCACATCCTGACTTTTCGGTTGTGGCAGCCATCAACGAAGGATATATCGGCACCTCGCCAATGAATGAAGCGCTGAAAAACCGCTTTATTTCCTATCCGGTTCCTTATTTATCCGGAGAACAGCTACGGGGCCTATGGGACCGGGAATTTCCGGATGCCGACCCGAAGCTGAAAACCTTCATGCTAGATTTGGCATCAGATTTGATGAAGCAAGTGGAGACTGGCCTCATGTCAGAAGAAGCCGCTTCAATTCGAAGCTTGCTCGATGCGACAGCACTCGCTCTTCATATCGATCCATTGCGCGCTGTCCGCTACGCCATCGCAGAAAAGCTGGATGACGAAAGTGAACGAGAGTTGCTAATGGATTTGGCAAATACGTGGCGAAAGTAGGGATGCAGGATGACTTCAATCAATCGCTTTATCCAATTTAATAACGAAACGGTTGATACGAGGCTCCTGAATCGGATGGAACAGCTTGCGAGAGCGTTATCATCCGCGCCTTACCTAAGGCTGACCACAAGGAAGCTCTGGGAATTTAGGCCATCGGAAGGTGCAGTTTCCATGAGCGTATTCTGGCGCCATCGCCCAAGAGAGATTGAAAGTGCTGGATATCTATCCGATATTTATTTAGTGAGCGCCGGATTTTGGCGCCATTTCAACTTGGGTTCCTGGCGGCGTTTTCAGCAGACAGAGACTAGTTTGCCAGAATTGGCTGAGCAATTACTGCTGATGGCTGAAGAATTTCGATTGAGTGACCGCATTGTAGCGGAACGCCCAGGGACCAAACACGCTTTTGAAGTGAGAGAACAAATCGTCTCCGGGTTTCAGTCCGACCAGCTAGAGCAAAATCGCAAAAAAGGGTTTTGGGCCGATGCTTTCCTGAATGCCGCTTATTTGAAATTGCGCGGCAAAGAGGTAAGTCTAAGCGATGAATTGGATCCTTTGTTCTTGATATGGACAGAATTATTCAGCGCCAATTCTACTGAAGACTCTGTCCGTACCATCCATAAGGTCTTGCCACAGCTAGAATATTTGCTGGGGGCCGATGCGCTCCATACGTATTATACGTTCGGGGAACCGGCGGATAAAATGCCGCCGCCAAGGTATCATGAAGGCATTGAAGCAGAGCAATCTGAAGAGGATGAAGAAATCGATACGATTGAAGAATGGTTCCAATCGTGGCATCGCGAGACCGAATTGAATGATGCGGCAGCTCTGGAGTATGAACTCGAGCGTGGTGACTCAAAGCTTGCTGATGGCGGCAGGGAAGATGAGGGCGCTGGGGAAGTTGAACAAACCGGATCTGGTGAATCGCAAGGCGAGCACCGTGAAGATAATTTGGCTGATGAACAGAGAAAAGATGAAAAGAAACCGAAAAAAGCAAATGGCCGTTTTGGCTCTGCTAATGACGGTGTTGTTTATTATGAATCGCGCATTGAGGCTTTGCCTTTAGACCGCCAGCAGTTGCAGCGTTGGCGCAGCCAACAAGCGCCATTTGTGCGTGCGTTGCTGAAGGAAATGCAAAAGCGCATGCAGCAACGTATTGAAAGCGAGCGGACGAATTTGCATGCTGGTCGGTTATCGAAAAACTTATTACCGCTCGTTACCGACGAGCGACCAAAACCCTTCTACCGCAAGACCGCGCCTTCAAAACAATTGGATGCAGTATTTAGCTTAATGATCGACGGGTCCGCATCAATGATTGACAAGCTCGACGAAACGAAGCAGGCTGTGTTGTTGTTTCATGATGTGCTCAGGGCACTTAAAATTCCGCATGAAATCGCTGTTTTTTACGAAGATGCCTATGAGGCAGGAGACGCGCAACAACCCAATTATTTTGAATGGCTGCATAAATTTACTGACGGCTCGTCCGATCACGCAGCAGAAATTCTTTCGCTCGATGCCCACGAAGACAACCGCGATGGGTTTGCGATTCGCTGGATGGCCGATCGCTTGAAAGTGCGGCCGGAAAAGCATCGCTTTATGCTGGTTTTTTCAGATGGAGAACCATCTGCCTATAATTATGCCGACAATGGCATTATCGATACGTCACAGGCGGTTTCAGAAACCGAGAAAATGGGGATCGAAGTGATGCATCTATTCCTAAGCAGGGAATCGACTAGCGAAGAACAAGCTGCATTTTATCGGATGCTGTACGGCAACAAGTCGGTCAGCGCTGATTCGCTGGAGCAGTTTGTCGAACAGACATTGCGATTATTGAAACGCACCTTGCATTTGGTCGTACAGTCATCATAGGAATCATTTGAAAACCCCCTCCGCGCTTTTTTTGCGGAGGGGGTTTGGTCAGTTCTTTTCTTGTCCGTCGTGAATGGCGAGCAAGCGCTGTTTCAAGTCTTCTTCCATACGGCCAATTTCCAACTCTGCCGCTTTGCGGTTGCGTCGGCCTTCAGCCTGTATTTTCAAAGTCTCTTCAATCGTTTCAAGCAAATTCTCTTGCGTTTGCTTTAAAGTCTCGATCTCGACGATGCCGCGCTCGTTTTCCCGTGCGGTTTCGATTGAGTTCATCTTGAGCATTTCTGAGTTTTTCAAAAGCAGCTCGTTTGTCGTAGCAGTTACTTGTTTTTGCGCCTCGACTGCTTTCATTTGTTTGTTTAAAGTTAATGCGATGGCAATCTGATTTTTCCATAATGGAATGGACGTCATGATCGACGATTGGATTTTTTCAGCAAGTGTTTGATTGGTTTGCTGAATCATGCGGATTTGAGGCGCGCTTTGGATGGTGATTTGGCGCGACAATTGCAAGTCATACAGGCGTTTTTCCAAACGATCGACATACTGGACCATATCGTTCACTTCCTGATAGGCCATCTGATCATTAGAGGCTTCGGCTTTTTTCCGTAGAGCGGGTATCGTTTCGTTCATGATTTCATCACGCTTGATTTCAGCTGCCGCGATATAGACGTTCAAGGCCTGGAAGTAGGTCTTGTTCTGGTCATATAATTGCTCGAGCATCTGGACATCTTCCAATAATCCCCGTTTTGAATGATCGAGCTGAATGCTGATGCGATCAACTTGTGTGCTCAACTTTTGGTATTTGCTCATCATTTCCTGGACCGAGTACTTGGCGCGGTTAAACACTTTTCGAAGCCCTTTTTGCTTTTTCTGTGTTAGTTCCTCGGGGTTCAATTGTTCGAGTTTTTTCATCAGGTCATGAAGGACATCGCCGACAGGACCGATATCTTTTCGCTGCACATGATCGAGCATTTTATGAGAAAACTGACTCAGCTGATTTTGAGCATTCGCGCCGTAGGTTAGAATGGCTTCGTGGTTGCCGGTTGGGATTTGTTTGGCCAGTTCACGCGCCTTATCCTGCTCTTCAGCACTCAAGCGGTCGAGCAGTGCAACTGGTTGTCCTTCCGTTTGCGCTATTTGTGTTTGCTGGGATGAGGGCTCCATGCCAAAAGGGGTTCCTAATAGTTCATCCAACTCATTTTTCGTCTGGTTGTTGGTCATTTTCCATGTCTCCTTTACGTTCGATTTGCTGTTGATGGTCAATCGATCTCGTATGGTGTTGGTCGACAGCGAGGCGCGCATAATCGAGTTCCATGCGCAATTGCTCGACATCGGTAGACAGCACGCGTTTTAGATCTGCTTCCATTACATGTTGCAGTGACCGAAGCATTTCGCGAGTGTCTTGCAAGGCGATGCGCATTTCCATGTCTTTTACAGGCTGTCCTACCAATAATGTATATTTTCCGGTCAATTCGATGGCTGAATCTAAATGGGAGTAGAAGAATGGCTCAGCCAGATAGAATTTCCGTGGATTTTGCTGAACAATGAGCAAGATTTTATTGGCGATTTTGACCATATCCATCAATTGTTTGAAAGAGGAAATGGACCGCACTTTATAATATTGGCTTTGCAAAGTTTTAATTTTTTCTTTACCTTCCTTAATTTGCACACGAACATGTCGGTATTCGCTTCTGGTCATACCGAGTTGCTTGGAATCGCTCGATAGCTGGTATTGCTTTAGCGATGTATTGCTGGCAATATAAGTGCCAGCAGCAACAGCACCAGAGGCGAGGAGCCCGATTTCTGCGCCCAAATAAAGGATGGGAAACATAGCGGACACAAGAGGGAGGCTGACCGATTGTCTTTTAATGAAGTTTTCGATCGGCTTGATTGGTTTCATGCTATAACCTCCTTAACGGCTACTAAACTATACGTGCAACGCAGGAAAAAGTTTCATCATGCGCATTTCTATCCCTTATTTTACGTGAATGGCAGAACCAATACAAACTTCTGGACCGTGTATTGACTAGCACATAAATCCTTTACAAATTCCCATATATTTGGCACAATGTTGATAAGGAATTAAATCGAAGAAAAAAAGCAAGTTGGAAAAAAATTAGAAAGTTTTTAGATTTGTTTGACTTTTGTACTCAATTTGGTATAATTAAGGTAATTCAACATATGAACTTCCGCAACAGCTATTCACATATTCCCAAAAGTGATCAGCACGTGTCGGTACTTTTGGGAATATGTGAATTTTTTTATGAAAGTTCGCATATTGAAAAATTTTGTTTACCACAGGAGGTAATTTAAGATGCAAGAAGGTACAGTAAAATGGTTTAACTCAGAAAAAGGTTTTGGCTTTATCGAAGTTGAAGGCGGCGACGATGTATTCGTACATTTCTCAGCTATTCAAGGCGAAGGCTTTAAAACTCTTGACGAAGGACAACGCGTAGAATTTGAAGTAGAGGAAGGCAACCGCGGACCTCAAGCTACTAACGTAACTAAACTTTAATTCTCCAATCCAAGAACTGCCCTTGTGGCAGTTCTTTTTTTAGTGCATTTATTGAGCGGTAGCCATTGTTTAATCTTCCTGCCTTTTCGGGTATATCTAAAATAGATTGCCAAGAATGATAGAGGGGGATAAATCAATGCAAGGTAAAGTGAAAGAGTTTAATGATGATAAAGGATTTGGCTATATCGAAGGTGATACAGGTGAAGTATTTTACTTCGAAACCATCAATATCAATGAAGAAGGCTTCCGCCGCTTCATGCCAAATCAGCACGTTGAGTTTACCATTTATGACGGGGCGCCAGGAAAAGAGCGTGTGGCGACAAATGTCACATTGGTGTTCTAATTGCCGGATGAAGGGGGAACATATATGGAGAACGAGTATTTAAGCAAACCATTGCCAAGTGAAGAAAAACAACGAGATTTCTATCAAAAGCTGCGGGTTAAAGTACACAATTGGCTGGAGAGTAAATCTTCGAAAATGGATTCTGCCGCTCAGTTTGTCTTGTTTGCGCCAGACCTTTTTCATCTATTGACTCGCCTATTGCTCGATAGCCGAATCGATAAGAAAAGCAAAGCTTATGTCGGGGCAGGTGTACTGTATTTCATGGCGCCGATTGATTTTCTTCCGGAAATCCTCGTCGGTCCTGGAGGGTTCATGGACGATGTAATCGTTGCGGTATACGTCATCAATATGGTGTTGAACCGATTCCCGAAAGAAGTCGTGACAGAACACTGGGCAGGCGATGAAGACCTATTGAAAGTCCTCAGCAAACTGGCGAACTCTGGTGACCGGTGGGCTGCGAAATTGCCGGCTGGAAAAGCAGTGAAGCGCTTTTTGAAATAAACGAATGACACATAAAAAACCCCTCAGAAATTTTCATTTCTGAGGGGTTTTGGTGTATTCGGAACTTATTTGGCAATGCCTTGCGTTTCTTTCCATTCCAAAAATTCATCATACGTTAATTGCTTATCAAGGATCGAACCATCTTCTTGAATTTCGATCACGCGATTGGCAACGGTTTGGATAAACTGATGGTCATGGGAAGTGAAGACCATGGCGCCTTTGAACGCGATCATGCCGTTATTCAAGGCTTGAATCGATTCGAGGTCCAAGTGGTTAGTTGGTTCATCCAATAATAGAACATTGGCATGAGACAGCATCATTTTCGATAGCATGCAGCGTACTTTTTCGCCACCAGACAAAACAGAAGGTTTCTTTTTGACTTCTTCACCGGAGAATAGCATTCTGCCGAGGAAGCCGCGAAGGAAAGTCTCGCTTTCGTCTTCTGGAGAGTACTGGCGCAGCCAATCCACTAAAGAAGTCTCGCTGCCTTCGAAGTATTCAGTATTGTCGATCGGCAAATAGGCACGTGAAGTCGTAACACCCCAACGGGCTGAACCTGAAGCCGGTTCGTCTTCTCCAGCAAGTACACGAAGGAGCGCAGATTTCGCCAATGGGTCACCCATCAAAACGATCTTGTCGTCTTTATTCAAATTAAAGCTGATGTTGTTCAATAATTGATTGCCATCAACGGTTTGGCTTAAGTCTTTCACTGTCAATACATCATTGCCGATTTCACGGCCGATGGTGAAGTTGACAAACGGATATTTGCGGGAAGATGGGCGAATATCGTCCAACTCGATTTTATCAAGCATTTTCTTCCGTGAAGTTGCTTGCTTCGATTTCGAGGCATTGGCGGAGAAGCGTGCGATAAAGGCTTGAAGCTCTTTAATCTTTTCTTCTTTTTTCGAATTCTGGTCAGATGCCAAACGCGTAGCCAACTGGCTGGACTCATACCAAAAGTCGTAGTTTCCGACGTATAGCTGAATTTTTCCGAAATCGAGGTCGGCGATATGCGTACAAACTTTGTTCAGGAAGTGACGGTCATGCGAAACAACGATGACGGTGTTGTCAAAGTTGATCAAGAATTCTTCCAGCCATTGGATCGCTTTCAAGTCCAAGTGGTTGGTCGGCTCATCCAATAGAAGAACATCGGGTTTGCCGAATAGAGCTTGTGCCAAAAGCACTTTAACTTTATCGGATCCGGATAGTTCCGACATTTTCTTGTCGTGAAGAGCCTCGGTAATACCAAGTCCTTGCAATAAGATGGCAGCTTCCGATTCAGCTTCCCAGCCGTTCAATTCTGCGAATTCGCCTTCGAGTTCAGCGGCACGCATGCCATCCTCGTCAGAGAAATCTTCTTTCATATAAATGGCATTCTTCTCAGACATGACTTCGTAAAGTTTTTTATGGCCCATGATGACCGTCTCAAGAACTGCATGCTCTTCATATTCAAAATGGTTTTGCTTCAAAACGGCTAAGCGTTCACCAGAGCCCATAGAAACATTTCCGGATTGTGCTTCAAGTTCACCGGCAAGAATTTTGATGAACGTCGATTTGCCGGCACCGTTTGCACCGATTAAGCCGTAGCAATTGCCTGGGTTGAACTGGATGTTGACATCTTCAAATAATTTGCGGTCGCCAAAACGCAAAGATACATCGTTTACTGCTATCATTATTATTCGTCCTCCTAAAATTCACAATATGAATAGTATAACACGAATACACCCTAAACCGGTAGCGTTCAAAGCCTGCGTCAGCTAAACTAATAGAGGATAAGCGTTACCGGCTTTTTCGCTGGAGGTAAGCATCCAATTGGCCGAATTCTTTGTTCAGCAGGTACTCCATCTGTACATACTCACGCCTGCCCGGTATATGTTCTGGCGTCAGGCCTTTCATGGAATAAATAAAGTAATATCCGCCGATTTGGCGGAATAGCACAACTACGTGCGGAAATTCATCAAAAGTGGCTTTGATATTATATCGTTTTGCGTAGCTCCAATTTATGAGCTTCATCCAGCAACCCGCCTTTCGAGTCTTATTTTAAGGCAAGCGGCGGCAGGAACACAAGTTTGGTGCTGAGGGATAAGGAGAGAAGTGAATGAGGAAAGTTGGAAAAAAATCAGCTTTAGCAAGCGTCATTTTTGCCATTCTTTTAGTATCGCTTAATTTAAGGCCTGCCATTTCTTCGATCGGCCCTATGCTCGAGCCGATTCGAACGGATTTGTCATTAAGCAATGGACAAGTCAGTTTATTGACCGCTGTTCCAGTTCTTTGTATGGGATTGTTCGCGCCATTTGCGATCGTTTTTAATCGCCGCTTTGGCTTTAAGCGTTCCATCGGGTTTTTATTGGTTATCATTGGCTTGTTTACTTTAGGCCGAGGCTTCTGGCCCAGCTATTTTAATTTATTGCTTAGCTCGTTTTTTATCGGCATCGCTATTGCCATTATTGGGCCGATGCTCTCCGCCATGATTAAACGGGATTTTCCGAACCGGACAGCTTCCTTGATTGGCGTCTATTCATTTGGTATGGGACTCGGTGCAACACTTGCGGCAGGGTTCACGAGTGTCGTTTATTCGGCGTATGGTTGGCCGGCTGGACTTGCGATTTGGTCGGGCCTGGCACTTGCTGCTCTCATCGTTTGGCTAAGAACGACTGAACCGAAGTCAGATATGGACGACGGGCAAGTGGTGCCGGAAAGCACATTGATAATCGCAAGAAGCCCGTGGAAAAGCTTGAAAGCATGGTATATGTTGTTGTTTTTCGGCTTCCAATCTGCTTTCTTTTTCTCGATGTTGACTTGGCTTGCGCCAATCGCGATCGACAAAGGCTTAAGCGTCCTTGCGGCGGGTGCAGTCGTTACTGTTATGACCGCTGTGCAAATCGTCTGCAATATTTCCATTCCGCTTCTTTTCAGCCGGTACCCGAATCGCTTCCATTGGGTATTGGCAGTGCTGTCATTCGGAACCGCCGGCATTTTATTGCTGATGTTTGCCGGGACTTGGTCGGTATGGCTGGCGGCAGCGTTGATTGGCGTGGCGCTCGGTGGTTTGTTTCCGATTGCCTTGTTATTGCCGCTTGATGCGACAGATTCGGCTGATGAAGCGAATAGCTGGGCTGCGATGACACAATCCGGTGGCTATTTGATCTCAGCATTTATGCCTTTTATTATCGGCGTAGTATATGACCATACAGGCAACCACGACATTAGCTTATGGCTGTTCTTGTCATTTGTGTTCTTTATGATTCTCTTTGCTTATTTGCTCAATAGAAAAGCTTGATCGTTTGTTTTTCAGCCAGCGCGACAGCCATCCACGAAAAGTATAGGGACAGAAGCGGGAACAAGATGGCCCAGGAAGCGATCATCATCTGCGGAATATCAGCTTCAGGAAGGATGATCGAAAAATACCAGTAATTCAGTTCCAGAGCTGAGATGAGGGTGACAAGCGGGCCAATATAAACACGGCTTGATAAGAGAGCGGATACGACACCAAGCAAAATGACAACAGGTGGGAAGAGGAACAATTGCACAAAAGAGATATCCAAGGTACTAAGCCAGTGCATGTTTTTGCCTCCTGTAGAACGCAAATTAACGGGAAACCCGCGTATTTTGATTTTAAACTAATCGAATAATCTGTCAATGGAAATGAATAGGAAGGCTCTTCTGATGGCTACTTGCGCATGTTATAGAGTTTGTCAAAATAAAAGCCGACGCATTAAGCGTCGGCTTTCTTCCAGGCAGTATCTAAAAATTCGTCGCGTCCGCTTTCGGCGCGGTCTTGTGCGTAATGTTCCGGGTTTTTTAAATAAAAATCCTGGTGATAGTCTTCTGCCGGATAAAAAGGCTCGGCCGGCTGGATCTCGGTGATGACTGGTTTGTTGAAGCGTCCGCTTTCATCAAGCTGTTTTCTTGAAGCAAGCGCTAATTCCCGTTGCTCATCATTGTGGACAAAGATCGCCGGTCGGTAGGAAGCACCACGGTCTTGGAATTGTCCGTCGTTGTCGGTTGGATCAATTTGCTGCCAAAAGATTTCCAGTAATTGTTCGTACGGGAAAACAGCAGAATCAAAGCTAATTTCAACTGCCTCTAAATGGCCTGAATCGCCGCTTTTTACTTGCTCGTAGGATGGGTTTGTCAAATGACCACCGGTATATCCGGAAACTACGGATTCAATGCCGTCAAATTGGTCAAATGGTTTGACCATGCACCAAAAACAGCCGCCAGCGAATGTTGCTTTTTCAATCATGGAATTGCCTCCTTCTAATGAATGGGCAAGCAGTTTCTACTATAGAATCGTGCACAACCTGAACAACCGGAAGGCATTTTTGCAGTATGTAGAAGTAAGTGCCTAAGAATAAGAAGAATTTTACCATCCCGGTAACGTGGAGACAACGAAAACGTTCTGGTATGGAAACCTACAGCTAATCATATACGTCTAAACAAGTGGAACAGCTCAGAAAGGAATGTAACCATCATGGAACCACAATACGAAACACGACAAGCCAGAAAACGAAGAAAATTCCGCCCGGCAGGCAAACTTTTCTTATTATTGATCTTATTATTGATCGGGACGGGAATTTACTTTTTCATTCAATACCAACAAGGACAAGACATAGCCGGAGAAACTGAGATCGAACCGGAACCATTTGAAGGGGATGAAAACAATAGCGGATACCAGAATATCCTCGTGCTTGGTGTGGATTCACGCGGGGAAGCGCAATCTCGGACAGATACGATGATGATGGTCACCCATGACCGCGAAAATAATGAAGTAAAAATCACATCGTTCATGCGTGACATTTATGCAGATATTCCAGGCTACCAATCTTATAAACTAAATACAGCTTATTATTTAGGGGGCGTCGATTTACTGGCTTCTACCTTACGTGACATGTTCGGAGTCGAGATCCATAATTATGCGCTCGTCGACTTCCAGAGTTTTGAAACACTTGTCGACATCGCTGCGCCGAACGGTGTGGAAATTGATGTCGAAAGAGAAATGTCCGAAAAGATCGGCGTCACATTATCGCCTGGCGTACAGGAATTAAACGGCCAGGAATTGCTCGGATATGCGCGCTTCCGCTCAGACAATGAAGGCGATTTCGGGCGTGTAAGGCGCCAGCAGCAAGTTATCGCCGCATTAAAAGACGAATTGATCAGCGTTTCATCGATTCCGAAACTTCCAAAGCTCGCAGGAGCAGCACAGGCTTATGTGCAGACCGATATGCCTTTGGTAGACCAAATTAAACTGGCGACACAACTTGGCACTGGAGGCAGCGGCGAAATCGAGCGCTTGACGATCCCAGTAGAAGGCGGATATAGCTATGCCAATTATCCGCAGGCAGGTTCCGTCCTAGAAATCGACATCGAGCAAAACCGCCGTGCGCTGGAACAATTTTTGTCCCAGCCACTCAACTAATTTGTCAGATAATATGATAAACTATAGGTAGAAGCCTATAAAAAGAAGGGGATTGCCATGCCGCCAGATGACAATAGACCGCCATTTTTCGCCACCAACTATATTCGCTTTCTTGGTGGGCGCAATTCACTATTTACTTTACTCATGTTGATTTTGATCGGGTTGGTCGTGTTCATCTTCCGGGAAGTGTCTTTCATTTTCAATCCGCTTAATGTTTTCATGAAAACGGTCGTCTTGCCAGTCGTCCTGGCGCTTATTCTGTATTATCTCTTGCGTCCAGTGCTGCGCTTATTGGAGCGATTCAAAGTTCCGCATATCTGGGGCATATTGATTATCTTCCTCGGAGGAATCGGCCTTTTGACGTTGTTGAGCGTTCTGGTGTTTCCATTTTTAAGGGATCAGTTCCAGAACTTGCTTGAAGAGTTTCCAGACTATTTTATGCGTTTATTGAACAATATCGATCAGTTCTTGCGCAATTCCATTTTCGGCAATTATTACAGGGATTCAAGTTTCAATATCGAAGAGTTGATCGCTACTTTGCCAACAAGTATCGCTGATACACTTCAAGCTACCGTGACAGGCATCATTACGCGCGTCACCAGCTGGATTTCGACCATTACAGGGGTCATCCTGTCGATTGTCATCGTCCCGTTCATCCTGTTTTATCTCTTGAAGGACGGCGATAAGCTTCCGGATTATTTCCTGAAGCTATTGCCTCCGCGCTTCCGTGAAGACACGAAAGAAGTGCTTCATGAAGCGGATAAGCAATTGGGGGCTTATATTCAAGGCCAATTGATCGTCGCATTTTGCATCGGCGTGATGGTCTATATCGGCTTTTTGATCATCGGCATGGATTATGCGCTACTGCTTGGCGCGCTCGCGATGGTAACAAGTGTCGTGCCATACATTGGTCCAGCGATTGCCATTACGCCTGCTGCGATCATTGCGCTTGTGACGTCTCCATTCATGCTAGTGAAACTGGCAATCGTCTGGACTGTCGTGCAGCTGGTGGAAGGCAATTTGATTTCGCCGCAAGTGATGGGCAAGACGATGTATATCCATCCGGTCACCATCATTTTTGTGTTGCTGACTGCTGGATCGCTGTTTGGCATTGTCGGGGTCATTTTAGGAATCCCGATGTATGCTTTATTACGGGTTATTATCAGCCATTTGTACAAGCTGTTCAAAAGACGTTACAATCGCTATGAGACCAACTTGGACAAACAATACGACTATACTGAACTTTAAACTTTCTGTTTGCAGGAAGCGCAAAAGTGGTATGGAGAATTATCAAATTTTGGGGGTATAGATTTTTATGAAATTCAAAGACTTTTTATCTTCGATCGGCATCGGGTCGGTCAAAGTAGACACGGTAGTGGAGAGGCCGCATCTTGAAGAAGGCGAAACCTTGAACGGTACGGTCTATTTGGACGGCGGGAGCGGCGATCAGGAAATCGATTATATCGAATTGCAAGTGATTCGGTTGGTGGAAGATTACCGGGAGGACAGCGATTTCGATTTTTATGAAACGCCTGTCGCCAAGCAGAGCTTGGAATTTGCAGGTTCCGTCAAATCGAAAAACACCGTTATGCAGCAATTTGAGATTGTGCCAGATGAGCGTTGGGAGCTAGAGAATACCAATGCGAAATTGATTTTGCGTACTATTGTTCACGTGAAAAACGGCGTCAACGTACAGGACGAAGACGAAATCACTTATGGCAAAATCGATAGCTGAATTGTAAATATCAAAATTTAGATATAATTTTATTATGTAAACTAAAACCACATCCCCGCAATGATCGATCATTGCGGGGATGTGGTTTATTTACGTCCAAAATATCGCGCTGCAACTTATGGTTAGCACCAGTGAAAACAGGGCGAGCAGCACGAAATCCTTTGGAGCTAATGTGATTTCGCGGTAATGCGTTCTTGCTTCGCCGGTAAATGCTCGTGCCTCCATCGCAAAAGCTGCCCGCTCGGCTTTTCTGACAGCACCAGCAAGCAAAGGGATGAGTAAGCGGCGAGATTCAGTTAACCGTTTGAAGGTGGATGATCTAGAGCCTGTCCCTCGAATGCGGTGAGCCTGCTGCAGCTGCACGAATTCTCTTTGAAGCACCGGAAGAAATTGATAGCTGATCAGCACGCTGAAAGCGAGTTTTGGAGACAGTTTCCATTGCTGCATCAAACTTTGGATAAAATGGACCGGGTTGGTCGTGAAGGCAAACAACAAGGAGATGCTTGAAAATGCCAATACACGTAAAGACAAAGACCAAGCAAGTTCCCATTGTTGTGCGGTGATGTCGATCGTTCCGATGGTCCATAGAACGGGGCTGTCGCCGGGCTGTCCGAAAACCAAGGTCGTCCAGAAATAACCGAATGCACCAATCAAAAATGGCAGCATGGCAAGCGACCAGCGTTTCCAGTTGGTTTGGCTAAGCAGTAGCTGGAGCAAGACGACGCCCGCAAAAAACAATAGAGGAGTCCACGGGTTAAAGAAAAACGCCAGTGTCAATATGCAAGCTGTGACAGCCAAAAACTTCACGCTTGGATTCATTTCATGCAAAAGCCGGCGCATGATAGCCCCCCTTATTTGTGGCCTGCAGCCGGTATTCCGCCAACAGCGTCGAGTTTAAAAAAAGTTCCTCGGGCTGAAAAGGACCAGACAATCGGCCGTCTTTCATCAAGTGGACTTTGTCCGCAATGCCCGAGGCAAAATTCATATCGTGCGTCACTACGACCAAGGCACAGCCATCCTGCGCGCGGCTTTCGATTTGGCGGTAAAGCTCCGTCAATGCCTTTAGGTCTTGTCCAGCGGTCGGTTCATCCAGCAAGAGCACCTGACGCTCGTCAGCGAGCATCGCGCCGATGGCCACACGGCGCTTTTGGCCGTGGCTTACGGAAAATGGATGGGCGTGAGCGATTGACTCCAAATCCAGTGCAGTCATTAAATAACGCAGCTTTTCGGCAGAACAGTTTCCTGAATATGCTAATTCTCCCTCTACACTTTTCGACAAAAACAATTGCTCGGGCGACTGAGGCACAAATCCGGCACGCGTTCCAGTGATCGTTCCGGTATCAATTTTTAAGATGCCGCATAGCGCTTTCAGTAAGGTCGATTTGCCGCTTCCATTTGGCCCAGCAATGACTGTGATTTCACCAGAGCGTAGCTGGAGACCAATATTTCGAAGGATCGATTTCGAAGCATAGGAGACACAAACGTCCGATGCCTCGAACAATACTTCTTGGCGGATTGCTGATGTCCGTTCTGGCAATATCGGAGCGTCTCTTTCTGTGAACAGCTGGTCTTTTCGGATGGCGCCATTTTCCGATATGGCAATTTCCCGGTCAAAAAATGAACCCCATAATTCCAGTTTGTGTTCGACAGCGACGACCGCAATGCCACTTTTTTGCTGGAGATGATCCAACCAAGAGACAAATTCTTTAGCCGTCAACGGATCAAGGTGGGCAAGCGGTTCGTCGAGCAATAGACATTCAGGCTCCATGATCAGTGCACAGGCCGTGGCAATACGCTGTTTCATTCCGCCCGAGAAGCTTTGAATGACCCCGTGACGCAAATCCTCGAGGCCCGTCAAATGCAAGATTCGGTCGATGCGTTGTGGCATTTCTTGCCGGGGCACTTGAAGATTCTCCAAGGTAAATGCCAGTTCTTCTTCAACCGTCGGCATGCAAAATTGGCTATCAGGATCTTGAAACACCGTCGCTATTTTCCGGTTGACTTCACCAGGGGCATAGTCCTGTGCCAAACGCCCGAAGATCCGGACAGATCCCGACACCTCGCCATCGCAATTATGCGGGTATAGCCGGTTCAGTACATAAAGAAGTGTAGACTTGCCGCAACCGCTGGGCCCTGTAATAACCAGTCGCTCTGTTGGATGGATTGCGAGCGTGATATGGCGCAAGGTCGGCTCCGCCAAGTCCGGAAAGCGAAGGCTGAAACCGTCGATTTGAAAAATTGGCTCAAGCACGGGCATCACTCTTTTCCGCTTTCGCGATGGCATAGCCTCGGAGTGAGCCAGTCGCAAGCAGTGAGTCGGCGATGTATTTGCCGCCAATGCCCGCGATAATCGCCCCGCTCAACACGCGCAACGTAAACATCAAAGCGACAAAAGAAGGGTCCAAGGCGGCATAACCCGATAGGAAATAGCCATAAACGAAACTAAAAACACCAGCGCCGGCTCCTGCAAGCATTAAAATGGCTAAATGAAAATGACGATAGCGAGTAAGCGCGAATGCCGCTTCTGCACCGAGCCCTTGAATAATGCCTGACAAAATGAGCCTTGGCCCGATGGCATTGCCGAGCATCACTTCAATGGCAGCCGCCAAGGTTTCAGGCAATAAAGCGGCGCCAGGTTTTCGAATGATGTACATTGAGATGATGGAGACAATGAACCAGATGCCAAACATCCACTCATAGGCGAGCGGCCCGATAATGCCTGCCCATAAATTGCCGATATGTAAAAACAGCAAGTATACAATGCCGAAGACGACGCCAAACAAGGACATCAAGACAATTTCTTTTAGTTTCCAGCCTTTAAGCATGTGGATCACCTGTGGTGTGGGAAGGACTGTTAATGCTCATGGAGACGGTCATCACGAGGTGCGGGTATTGATCAGAACGTGCTTCTGAAAAACTCGCTTCGTAAAAAGAAAAGACCTCATGAATGTCCCCGTGGATGCCGCTCGCGTAATGCATGGAATCGTTCCAGACGCCAAATTCTTTGGCACGTTCTACTTCGCGGTAAATGACTGCCATATAGTCGGGATTGTTCATCGGATATAGAGCAAATTGAGACGACACGTATTGCTCGGTGCTGTCTTGGTTCACGGGTTCATCTGGTGCTTCTAAATACACATCACCTGCCGTATCACCTGGACATCCGGCTGAAAAAGTGCCGGACAAGGCAATGTGTTCGCCTGTCTTCGCGGCGTGGAGCGCCAATGTCTTTGCAACATTGAACACGTGCTGTTGTTTGCCGCGGATGACCGTCGAGACATCATCGGTCTGCATCCAAACGTGGGACGTGTCGGTTTCTTTTAACGCCCCTTTAATAATGCTGATAAAATGGCCGCTCATCGGATGCAAGGAAAAGCGAAATCCGACGATTGGGCTGGTGCCGCATGAATATGGTTCCATATGGAATCCCTCCTAAAAATATGCACAAAAAAGCCGCATCCGTGAAGATGCAGCCACTATTCCATATTTCAAAGTCATGTCGGAAAGTCACCGCACTTCCTCACGCAGGTCTTAACCTGATCGAGTCATAAGGGATCGGAGCAATAGCTCTCATCTCAGCAAAATATGCACCCCCAGTGCAGAAAAACGGTATGCGGTTTTTGGTGTCGGGTTTTCCCGATGGCTAAAGTGTAAGGCAAACCTTTCACCAAGTAAAGCGATTCTGAAAAATTCATCACAAACAAGAAAATCGCCATGGATGTGAATACGTGCTAAAAAATCGGGTAAACCTATAACAGATAAGCATTTGAGGAGGAATCCAATAACTATGGAATCAACAAAAAAATTTCGTGTCGTCTATCATTTCGGTGCAGGCGTCGAAGCAGTCAGCACAGTCGAAGCCGATACCCCGAAACAAGCAGTGAGCGGATTGGATGCGGACGATTTCCGTGAATTCATCGGCGACCATAACACGTATTACCAATTCAAAATGAGCGAAGTCAAAATGGTCAGCGTCACTGAAGTAACAGAAGACCAGTAAGCGAACCGAGAAAATCCCCTGCCTATTCGGCAGGGGATTTTTCCATTTCTATTCTATGTGCCGCAATAGGTTTGGTATGGCGGCGTTGAAGGGGGCGGCGGGGAAGCAAAGGACTGTTGCTCGTCTGAATGACCATAGGGATCCCGTAGAATGTCCAATAACTTCTCCATCACTTTGTAATCGCCTTGCGCCGCGGCTTCAAGAGCAGCTTCAACGCGGTGATTGCGCGGGATGACAGCTGGGTTTTTGCTCTTCATGAGTTCGAGAATTTCTTGTTTTGAACGCCCCTCTAGCTGTTGGCGGGCTGTCCAGCGATTGTGCCATTCTTTAAAAGCCGGGTCGTTTGCCAATGCTGGCTCTTCGACGGCTTCGAAGGTCAAGGCTCGGAAAGTATTGGTAAAGTCTGCTTGCTTGTGCTGCATCAATTCGAGCAAGGTGTCGATCAACTGTTCATCTTCTGGCGTTTCCGTAAACAAGCCGAGTTTTTCACGCATGCCCGTTAGGTACCATTGCTTTTGCAAGCTTACGTATTCCTCGAGCGCATCTTGCATGGAAGACAAAGCTTGTTGTTGTGGAATGTCATCCAAGAGCGGGAACAAGGATTCTGCAAAACGCGCCAAATTCCATCCTCCGATAAGCGGTTGGTTGCGGTAGCTATAGCGTCCGCCGGCATCAATCGAGCTGAACACCGCCGATTCATCATAATGGTCGAGAAAAGCGCACGGTCCGTAGTCGATCGTCTCTCCGCTGATTGCCATATTGTCTGTATTCATGACGCCGTGGACAAAACCGGCAAGCTGCCATTTCGTGATAAGAGAAGCTTGTCGCTGTGCTGTCTGGCGGAATAATTCGATATAGCGGTTTGGCCCCGTAATATCTGGGAAATGGCGTTCAATCGTGTAATCCGCTAACGCCTTCAAGTCTTCCGTCGAGCGATATTTTGCAGCAAATTGAAAAGTGCCGACACGGATATGGCTCGAGGCCACTCGTGTCAGGATGGCACCAGGTTCTGCAGAATAGCGCTGGATTTTCTCGCCTGTAGTGGCTACGGCAAGACTGCGGCTCGATGGGATGCCGAGTGCATGCATGCTTTCGCTGATAAGGTATTCTCTCAACATAGGACCGAGTGCTGCCCGGCCATCCCCGCTCCTGGAAAAAGGGGTCTTGCCGGAACCTTTTAATTGAATATCGAACAGTTCGCCAGTTGGCGTTATTTGTTCGCCTATCAACATCGCGCGGCCGTCACCAAGCATTGTGAATTGGCCGAATTGATGGCCGGCATATGCCTGGGCGAGCGGCAAGCAGCCTTCAGGAAATCGATTGCCGGCAAAAACATCAAGAGCAGAGGGGCTGTCTAGCTGCTCAGGATCTAGGCCGAGAGCTGCGGCTAAGGTTTTGTTGACAAAGATTAACTTGGGGGATGTGACTGTATTGGCTTGCATCGGGGCATATAAAGTTTTCGGCAGGCTTGCATAGCTGTTCTGCAAGTTCCACCCGATCATTGTGTCGTTCATGAAAGCGCCTCCTACTATCAATTTTTGTGCCTATTGTTTCTGTTATTATAGCCACAATAAAAACCGTGAAACAACCATAGCGGGTTGTCGAGGATAAATGGAATAGTTCTCATCTTTTTATTGCAAAAGCGGAAATTTTAATTAAAGTATTTGTCTTAATACAGACTGTCTTGGTTTAAATAGGAGAAAATCAACTGAAAAACAGAAATAATGTGTCAAAGCAGTGAAATAGGGTGCTGAAAGACTATAAAACTTCATTCTATGCACATCAAATGGTACAGTTAACTATAACGAAAACATGAGGAAGCCATGTCCGGTTTTTCAGGCTGGTATAAGGAAAGGCTCGTGCTGGATAAAAAAAGGCGGCAAAACCTGGCTTGTGTTTTTGAGAAGATTTTTTCTCGTAATAAAGTGGACTATAGGCAAATGGAGAAATTTGAAAACAAGCGAATACCGGACATGAAGAGAAGGAGTCAAACCATTGAAAACTACGGAGCAAGGAATCCGCTATATTGAATTGACTGAAGGAGAGCCGGCAATGGATATTCCGGCAATGGTGAAAAAAGCGAAAACAGCGTATAAGCCGTTCAATTTTAAAGACAAAATTGAACTACTCGTCTTTTACAATGAACGTAAAGATTTTAGCCATACGATTTTTACCGAATACGGCATCATGGACGATGAGTTTGATGGAAAGAAAGCGGTCCATCATCCGTTCGGCGTCAAAAGCATTATCGGTATTGAACTTTCCGGAGATGAAACCATCCAGTTGATTGCCTTTGTCATTGGCCGAACGATCGAACATTTTAAGCAAAACATGGACATAAGACGCCACGAAGAGTGGAGAGATTTGGATAAAAGCGATAGTTACCGGTGCTGGCAAACGTATTTCTGCCAGGTCCACAGTTCGGTCATTCGCTATAGGCTGGAAGGTTCGGCGGAATTGTTTTTGAAGAGCTTGCCTTTCGTGCTGGCGAAAAAGGAAGAAAGTTTCTCCCCCTCGCATATTACAGCGACCTTCCGCCATATAATCCATACCTTAAGCGAATTGTATGCCCTGCGGCAAGCGGGCGAAACGGAACAGGCCAATGACCATATGAAAACGATCAGCGAACTCACCGATCCGTCATTTATCGAAATTTATGACAAACTCTATACTGAACTGGCAGAATATCTGGAAACGCTTGGCGTCAAATACAATGAGGTGCACGATTTTTCGATTTTCTCTTCTATCGAACAGCACAAAAATCAGTTGGCGGCACTATACGGAACATCCGCACAACAACCATAAAATGGCATCAAAAGAAGCCTCCGCAACAGCGGGAGCTTCTTTTTTATTGTATGGATATTCAGAAAAATCAAAAAGGGGCTAGTATTTTAAAGGCAATATACGGTACACTTTCTATTAACGGAATGATTAAGGTTTATTTCCTTAAATACAAAAAGCAGGTGACGGTTATGAAACAACAAGCACAACAATTATTTGAAGACATTCGCGCCATTCGTCGAGATCTACACGAACATCCCGAATTGAGCGGCGAAGAAACGGAAACCTCGAAAAAAATACAAGCTAAACTCGACGAATACGGCATCCGCTATTTCACTGGATATGCAAAGACGGGCATCTTGGCTGTCATTGAAGGGGCGAGGCCTGGGAAAACAGTCGGCTTGCGCGCCGATATCGACGCTTTGCCAATTACGGAAAAGGCGGATGTTCCGTTCAAGTCCAAAGTTGATGGGAAAATGCATGCCTGCGGACATGATGCACATACCGCCATGTTGCTGGGGGTTGGAAAATTACTGCAAGAGCAAAAAGACGATATAGCCGGCACGGTACTGCTTATCTTTCAACCGGCAGAAGAAAATGCGCCGACTGGCGGGGCCGAGCAGATGATGGCAGACGGTATTTTTGATCGTTACAAACCGGATGTTTTGCTTGCGCAACATGTGTGGCCAGGGCTTCCTGCTGGGCAAGTCGGCGTTATTAACGGGCCAATCATGGGGAACTCGGACCGTTTTCAAGTGACAATCCACGGTGCCGGTGGCCATGCCTCGATGCCGCATCAAACAGTAGACGCTATCGTGATCGCCAATCAAGTGATCTCAGCGATTCAGACCATTGTCAGCCGAAACGCCAACCCGATGGATTCTGGCGTCATTACGATTGGCAAGATCTCCGGTGGCTACCGCTACAATGTGGTGGCAGATAGTGTTGTCCTCGAAGGCACAATTCGTTCACTGTCTGATGACACGAAGAAATTATTAAAAAAACGTTTCCACGAAATTGTTAAAGGCTCAACTGAAATGATGGGCGGCACGTGTGAAATCGACTATTCGGACGGTTATCCGGCGACCGTTAATACGCAACGCTGGGCTGAAGTAGTCCGTGCCTCCGCAAAGAAACAATTGGGTGAAGCTGCTGTGCCGGAAGTGATCGGCAGTATGGCAGGCGAAGATTTCGGGCGCTTCCTGAAAAAATACGAGGGCGTCTATTACTGGCTTGGAACATCCGTTGGAGACAAGCAAAAACCACTCCATGACCCCGGCTTCATGATCGATGAACAGTCTTTATCGATCGGCACTGGCTTAATGGCTCAAGCAGCGCTTGATGTACTCGCGGAATTGAAGGAATAGGAGGAATCGACATGGCAGATGCTATTGACCGATTCATGGAAGAAATCGAACCATATCTCATCAGCCAAAGACGTAGGCGGCATCAATACCCTGAAATCGGATTTGCCGAGTACGTGACCACATACGAGCTGAGTGTGCAATTAGCGGAAAAAGGGTTTGAGCTCTCCTTTGGCACCGATTTTCTAAAGAGCGATGAGCGCATGGGCGTGCCGGTCGAACCGTTTTTAAAACAGCAAGAACGGCGTGCGCTCGATGATGGCGTGCCGGAGGCGTTTTTGGAACACATGAAGGGTGGACATACCGGGTTGGCCGCTGTACTGGATACCGGCAGGCAAGGACCGAATTTTGCCTATCGTTTTGATATCGATGCCTTGCCAATAGAAGAGGACAACGCAGCACAACATAAACCCACTGAGCAATCGTTCCGCTCTCGTATCCCCGGTATGATGCACGCTTGCGGCCACGACGGGCATGCTGCGATCGGGCTTGGACTGGCTGCATACTTAGCGAGTGAAAAAGACAATCTGCAAGGCACTTATACGATTTTATTCCAACCAGCTGAAGAAGGCGGCAGGGGGGCGAAGGCCATAGTTGAAAAAGGCTGGCTGGACCATACTGATTATTTCTTAAGTGGCCATGTGGGCATCCACGATCTCCCCAGTGGAACAGTCGCTGCTGCGACATCGCGATTTTTGGCAAGTTCCAAGATAAATGCGATATTTACCGGCAAGTCGGCGCATTCCGGACTGGAGCCGAATGCCGGACGCAACGCCTTACTTGCCGGAGCATCGGCAGCTTTGCATCTGCACGGCATCGCGCGCCATAAGGACGGGGCTACACGCGTCAATGTCGGGACTTTCCAAGCCGGAACAGGACGCAATATCATCGCCGATCAAGCATTAATGGAAATCGAGACACGTGGCGAGACCAATGCATTGGATGAATACATGCAAGAAAATGCGTGGCGCATTCTAACAGCAAGCGCGTCGATGTATGGGGTCGAGCTGGAAATTGAACGCATGGGCCAAGCAATTTCAACGGTTGCAGACCTTAACTTTGCAAAACATGTGGAGCGGGCTTGTGCTTCGTCGAAACGGGTGAACACCGTGCCGCATTTGCCGATAGGTGCTTCAGAAGATGTGACGTATATGATGGAGCGCGTCCGAAAACGCGGCGGCCAAGCGACCTTCATGATTTTTGCCAGTCCTATGCCAGCAGGTCATCACCATCCGCGTTTTGATTATGAGGAACAAGCATTGTCGGCAGGATTGGAAACTTTAATCCGAACGACCCAACATTTGCTGAAGGAGGACGGAGAACATGAGAGAGTGGCTGATTGAACAATTGCTGAGGATGAATTTGAGTGATTCACTGGTCCGAGAGCAAGGTTTTACTCGGGAAGGCTATACGGGGGAAGAAACCGAAGCGATAGGAGTTTTTAAGGCAATCGCTGAAGAACTGGGCCTTGCTGTTACGGAAGATGCTGCCGGAAATGCCATTGCGCGCTGGGAGGTAGAGGGCGGCGGTGCAGCGGTTGCGACAGGGTCGCATCTTGATACGGTGCCGAATGGCGGGGCATTTGACGGAGGAGCAGGTGTTGTCTGCGGACTTGGAGCTATCAAAATGCTGAAAGAAGCTGATTTTGAACCGCAAAGCCCGATTGAAGTCATTTGCTTCCGTTCGGAAGAATCGTCGCGGTTTGGCGTTTCAACGATCGGCAGTAAAGCAATGAGTGGATTGTTGGATCTATCCATTGGTGAACTTAAAGACCAACATGGCATAACCCTCGCACAAGCTGTCGAAAGCCAGGGCTTCGTATGGCAGGATTTATTGAGCGCCAAGCGGCCTAAAGAACAGTTGAATTGTTTTGTGGAATTGCATATCGAACAAGGAATGCATATCCTCAACCATCAGAAAGATTACGGTGTTGTCAAAGGAGTGGCATGTCCGGTTCGTTTGGCGGTTACGTTCAACGGTAAAGCAGGCCATACCGGAACGACACCGATGGATCATCGGCAAGATGCACTAGCCGCGGCCGCGCCCTTTATTTCATTTGTCCAGGAGACGGCATTGCAGATGAACGATGCGTATGACAAAGCGCTTGTTGCGACAGTGTCGACATTAACGTCTTCTCCAAACTCGATGAACGTCATTCCGCAAACGGTCACAGCTGGAGTCGATATCCGCAGTGTCGACGACGGGCTGAAACGAAAGATGACAGACGCGATACGTATAGAAGCGAAGCGCATCGAAGAAACAAATGGTGTGACAATTGATATTGAAGTGCTGGTCGATAATCCATCTGTCTTGCTCGATGATGGGATCGCCAAGCGACTGGCTGATGCCGGCGTCAGCGAAGCTTACACGGCACACCGGATGGATAGTGGTGCGGGGCATGACGTTATGAATATGGCACAAAGCTGGCCAAGCGGTTTGCTGTTCATCCCTTGTAAAGACGGCTTGAGCCACCACCCCGATGAATACGCCAGCGCAGAAGATTTGAAGATGGGTGTTGAATTATTGTCCCGCTTTTTGATGGAGGCGACTTCAAATGACGGAAATCGTTAAAGTCGGATTAGTAGGACCAAAGGATTCGGTCAATGAAACGATGAAAGCGGCTGCCAGTTTAGAAGGCATCGAGCTCATCCCGTTCATTTATAAGCATACTGAAGAAACGAAAAATATCATCAATCAGCATTCAGAGCGCATCGGGCATTGGCTGTTTTCAGGGCCAGCCCCTTATCATTTTGCTTTGAAAGAAGAGTTAATCGACGCGAATCACGGGGATTATATTTTGTTGCATGGGTCAAGCCTGCTCGGAACGATGCTTGATGCCTTTATGCAAGAAGGCGCTGTTTTATCAAGTATCAGCGTCGATTCTGTCTCGCGCGTAGAGGTGCTGAAAATGCTCAAGGATTTCGATTTGGAAAAAATGGAAATTCATACAGCCCCGGAACTCGGCTATATCCCCGCCGAAGAATTGATCGATTACCATGAAAAATTATTCCACTCTGGCCATATACAAGCTGCGCTCACCTGCGTTCACGCTGTTTATAAGGGCTTAAAGGAGCAGGGCGTGCCAGTGTACCGGATCAGTGTATCGGAATTGGCGGCACATCGTGCGATTTCAGTCATTAAGGAAAGAAGCCTATCCGATATGTACCGCATGAAACAATTGGCGATGATTGGGATCGAAATCATGTATCCAAGCCTGGCCCAGCAGCGCAAGACACCGTTCAAGATTGAACGGCAGGAACTGGCAGTGAACCGTGTTCTCATTGATTTTGCTGAAGAAGTGAAAGGCTCGAAAGTGGGCATGGGCAATGGCATTTACTTCATCTACACGACTCGGGGTGAACTGGAATTATACAATAAAGCCCATCACCTAGAGGAAGTAAAGGAAGAGATTTTTACCAACAGCAAATTCCAAGTCCGCATTGGCATCGGCTATGGACGGACCGTCACGGATTCTGAGCAGAACGTCCGGCTGGCACTGGACTATGCCCGAGAAAAAGAGAACGGCGTAGTCATCAATATTGACGAAGGCGGAACCGTCACGGAAATTAACTCATCAGGCGAGCGCTTGCGTTATAGCCGCCGCAGTTCCGAGTCGAAATGGCAAGAAGCATTAAAAGGCGCAGCGATCAGCCAAACCGTCATCGCCCGCATTGAATCACTGTCTCGCCATTACGCCAAAGACGAACTGACCGCCTTGGAATTATCGCAGTGGATGAATAGCACCGAACGCAATGCGCGCAGGATCCTTACCGAGCTCGAGGGCATTGGACTTGCGGAAGTGGCGGGAGAAGAATCGGGGCGTCGCGGACGTCCGCGGAAATTGTACCGCTTATTGTTTGAGGCTTAAAACGAAAAGGGAGGAATGGGAATGACAACACCGACTGAACAACAAGACAAAAAAGGATTTTTGAATTTTATCGAAAAGTGGGGCAACCGCTTGCCCGATCCATTCTTCATTTTTGTATACTTAGCCGTGTTTGTCGTCTTGCTGTCATGGCTAGTGAGTTCACTCGGAACGACGGTCGTCCATCCAGGAACAGGTGAAGAGTTGGCGATCCAAAGCATTGTCTCAGGAGAAGGGATCCGCTATATCCTAGCTGAGACCATCAATAACTTCACCGGCTTTGCGCCGCTCGGCCTCGTACTCGTCATGATGCTCGGTATCGGGTTAGCAGAACGCGTTGGGTTGATGGAAACCGCCATTAAAAAATCCATCCTGAATGCACCAAAATCTTTAGTCACTTACGCCGTTATTTTTACGGGGATCATGGGGAACTTAGCTTCAGACGCTGCCTTTATCCTCGTGCCGCCGCTAGCTGCTATGGTCTTCGCTTCAGTCGGCAGGCACCCACTTGCAGGACTTGCGGCAGGGTTTGCTGGGACAGGGGCCGGCTTCACCGCAAATATCCTGATTACCGGAACGGACGCATTATTGTCCGGGATTTCGACCGAAGCCGCCAAAGCCATCGATGATACAATGATCGTCACACCAGTCGATAACTGGTATTTCATGAGTGTGTCTGTTATTGTCATGGCGATTGTTGGGGCCCTCATAACAGAAAAATTGATCGAGCCACGTCTCGGTACATATACCGGTAAAAACACGAAATCGTTTGAGCCGGTAACTAAGCAGGAAAATAAAGGCTTGCGAAACGCTTTATTAGCTGCTGCCGTCTATATTGGCTTGATTGCCTTACTGTTGTTTTTCCCAGGTTTCCCTGTCAGAAATGAAGACGGTGGCATCATCCCGTCGCCCTTCCTGTCTGGAATTGTGCCAATTATCTTGTTTTTCTTCATTACAGTAGCTGTTGCTTACGGCATCACCGTAAAGAAAATCACGGAATCAAAAGATATCCCTGCCTATATGGGCGATGCCATCAAAGACATGTCCGGCTATATCGTCTTAATCTTTGCCGCTGCTCAGTTTATCAATTATTTTAACTGGAGCAACTTAGGGATTTGGCTCGCCGTCAATAGTGCCGAATTTTTGACGAGCATCAATATGACTGGTTTGCCGATCATGGTCGGCTTCAGCGTCCTGGCTGCCCTTTTGAATCTCTTGATTTTCAGTGGGTCTGCTCAATGGGCATTGATGGCACCGATTTTTATCCCGATGTTCATGCTGTTGGATTACCATCCAGCGTTCGTTCAATTGGCGTTCCGCATTGCGGATTCATCGACGAACATTATCACGCCGCTCAATCCGTACATTTTAATTGTGCTCGCTTTCATGCGTGAATACGATAAAAAAGCGGGACTCGGCACCTTGATTTCCTTGATGCTGCCATACAGCCTCATATTCTTTGGCGTCTGGCTCGTCATGCTGATCGTCTTTGCCTTGACCGGTATTCCGATCGGGCCTGGCATTAGCTTGCGCATGTAATCGCAAAAACCCGCCTTCAAGAGGCGGGTTTTTTGCTAGTACGGACTGTCAAACCAATCTTTCGCTCAGTTATCATGCAGCAAATAAAAATTGCTGATTTAAAAAGTTTTTGTCGTTTGTTAATAGTTTGTTCATAGTTGCCCTGTATACTTGTTTAGGAAGTCATCCGAGTGGAGGGTGTGTCGAATGAACCGTCAATCCAATCAATTGAAGCAGTTAAAAAGAATGTTCGATGAATCGTATGAAGCGTGCAGAAAAACTAACGGCGCCATCGTTTCCGAACTGAGAAAACAAGGCGTTAATGCTTCACTTTGTAAAAAGCCGGCAATTCTTGACGCGTCAGTGTAAATTTGCGACATTTGTCGAATTGCCAATCGCGAACTTAAAAAGACCGACAAAAAAAGCTGTCCCGCTGCCGATTTGGCATCAGGGACAGCCTTTTCAGTTAATAGCTAAGCCCTTTTTCGTAAAGCCACATTTTCAGGCTGCCAAAAGAAGGGAAGGAGATGGATTCGCCGGTTTCAGGATGCTCGGCGCGGACGATGATGTCCACTTCGTTCGGTGTAAAAGACCAGCCTTCTTCCATTAGGGCACGCACCACTTTCACCATCATGCTCGAACCTTTAATTGTTCCCATTTCCATCGCTATCATCTCCTTCAGTGATATCTCCCATTATAACAGGGAACTCATCATCAGTAGTACACATATGCTTTTTGTAGTATTCCTGTAATCATCGTTTTCTAAACCTGTTTCAAAAGAAAGCTGGCAAGCAAGAAAAGGCAGCTGTTCAAAAGCTTATGGCAGTAAGCATTCGGGAAATAAGTTTTGTTCTATTCTCGTTTGATTCGAGCTTTAGATGAGCAGCGATCAAACGACAGGAATTGGCAAATAACTGGTTGACTTCTGGCGGGAAGTCCCTATAATTCACAATAACAGCAGCATTTATAAAAAAGAGTTTCTGGCCACCGGCGATCGACGGGCCTAGTTGATGAAGGCCATTCTTCGAAAATGGGAGGGTTCTTTCCTGTAATCGTGCCGAAGCTAGAAGAAACGGAGATCGGATATGGCAACCGCATCGACGCTGAGTCAAGAGCCCGGCCAGAGGCTCTTTTTTCAATGAATCAGCAAAAAAAGAATGGAGGGGCAGCACATGGCAAGTAACGAACAGGCAGCCGCAGGCGAGTCGGCCCACGCACTCAGCAAACGGAATTTGTGGTCCGGCATATTATTCGGCATCGGCTCGATGGCATTTATCGACGAAGTCATTTTTCATCAATTGCTCCAATGGCATCATTTTTATGATTTAGCGACACCGCAAATCGGCATTTTAGCAGATGGCTTGTTGAATTCTTTTGCCTGGTTTGCGGCGGTTGGCGGGCTATTCCTGTTCGCAGATTTGAAACGGCACCAAGCGGTCCGCATAAAGTATTGGATAGCCTCTATCCTGATTGGTTCCGGGGCATTCCAGCTATTTGACGGCATCATTGACCATAAGGTGCTCAAGGTTCACCAAGTCCGCTATCATGTCGAGCTCTGGCCTTATGACTTGAGTTGGAATTTATTTGGCGCTGCCTTATTCATCGCCGGGATCACCCTTGCAAAATCGGCCAAGAAAGAGCGGCCTGCATAAAGCGATGCTACATCATCACCTTAGCCCCGCAGCGTTTGGGTTTCCGCTGGCAGCGGTTGTAGTGCTCACTGGGTCGTTACTATTGTATACGGCGCTTGCCGCCTGGACCAATAGACGCTATAAACAATGGCCACTGCGCCGTTACCTGTTTTGGTTTAGTGGCGTGGCAGCAGCCGGCATTTCATTGGTGGGTCCTTTAGCGGACGCGGCACATCGAAGTTTTTCCGCCCATATGGCAGGGCATTTGCTGCTCGGCATGCTGGCCCCTTTATTATTACTATACGGCAAACCATTGACATTATTGATGAGAAGCTTGCCGATAAAGCCTGCTCGGCATTTGAGTCGTCTATTGAATAGCCGGTACATTTCAATCGTCAGCCACCCCGTCATGACCGCATTGTTGAATTTCGGGGGATTATTAATTCTCTACCGTACGGATTTATTCGTATGGATGCACCAGTCAGTATGGGTTTATGCATTGGTTCATATTCATATGTTGTTGGCCGGTTATGTATTCACTTGGTCCATTCTATACGCAGACTTGACAGTTCACCGGCATTCCTTCCGTTTGCGCGCTGTCGTCCTCATAGTGGCGCTTGCGGCGCATAAAGTGTTGGCGAAAACCCTTTACGCCGCGCCGCCCACTGGAGTTGCGACCAGGGATGGGGAAATGGGGGCATTGATCATGTATTATGGCGGAGACGGCATCGACCTGGCACTCATCGTCCTTTTTTGCTATAGCTGGTATAAAGCGGCTGCGCCTGGCCGGATCGCACGCGCAGTTTAATAGCCATTCTCTTTTAGGGGATAGTTTTTTCTTGCCCGCCGTTCGCTTAGTTTGCCGTGCGCCCGCGCGGAAACGGCGAAATGATGGTAGAATAGAAGAAAGCAATTGTCAGGAGGCACGTAATGAATAGCTACATCGTCATGCAGGGGGAAACCTATAGAGAAGAAAAGCGCCTTGGGATAGTCCGGGCGCCTATGAAAGATAAATCGGGAGCCACGCCGCACTCATGGGAGCGGGTCAACTCGCTGCAAAAAGGGGACCGCACCTTCCATTATGTCAGGGGCGCGCTCGTTGCGGTTGGCACCATACAAGAAGATGCGCGCGTTCAGTCGGAAGGGACGCCACAAGCTGAATGGCTTGCGCCTTGTGAATACTTGGAACTTGACGACCCATTGGAAATTGCGTCTTGCATCAAGATCGTGGCTCAACACTTGCCAATCAAGTATTCCGCTTTTCAACCGGACGGCAATGGCAACTCAGGGTATCTATACCCGTGCAATGAATCATTAGCATTGGTGTTCTTAGAATTATTATCGTCTTCAAAATGGCGCAATATCGAGCAATTGGAATTTGTTTACGATGCCGTGCGTGAGGAAAAATACAATTCCTTGACTGCCTGGATGATGGATTCTGAATACTTGATGCGGCTTAAATTCAGGGAGTTGAAAAGCCAGTTTAAAGCATTGCAGCTGGAACGCTGGGGGAATAAATGCGCCATTTGCGGCCTTGATAATCCCGCACTGCTAAAAGCGGCATATAGCAAAGCGTGGAAAGACAGCAATGATGCAGAGCGAATCGATCCTGCGAATGGCGTGTTATTATGCGCCAACCATGCGGCGCTTTATGAAAGCGGGCAGATTTCCTTTACCGGAGCCGGCACGCTTAGGATGTCAGCAGAGCTCCAACCACTAGCGGGCCGTTATGGCTTGAAGAAAAACTTGCGCATCGCAGCGGATGAGGCAAATATTCCTTATTTCAGGTGGCATAGAAATAATTTCTTTATGGAAGAATAACGACTCAGGCGTGCAGCGATTGCTGCACGCTTTTTTATTTTTGGTTATTCACTACTAGTGTGAATAAATAATATTCACTTGAGAAGAGTCGCCTAGAGCTGTTCTGGGGTTGTTTTTTTGAATTGAATAATTGATATTCATTTCAACAAGAATTTATTTATGAATAATTTTATTCATAAATAAATTAGTCAGTATCTGTTTGAAAAGGGCTTCCAAACTTCTGCGAGGGAATGTGATATTGAATGTCCGGGTGAATATCTTGTTTTGATGTGGTATAGTGTATTCAACGAATGAATGAATAGGAAGGATGATGAAAATGGTGTCGACTACAGAAGTGGCAAGACATGCAGGAGTCTCTCAAACGACAGTGTCTCGCGTATTGAACCGGCCTGAGCAAGTTAAGAAGGAAACTTATGACAAAGTGATGCAGGCCCTTGCCGAATTGGATTATGGGAATGCCAGCACGCCTCATGCGGCGCCCCCCGAAGCTTCCAAACAACTCATATTGCTGTTTTCGAAGGATTGCGCAGCTGATGATTTCTCCCGCATGCGTGAATTTACTGAAACAGCCCAGGCGTCCGGCTACCGGTTGGTGGCTCATGCTTTGACTGGCGGTGAATCGATGGAAGACAGCGAAGCTTTAGTGAGCGGGGCAGCCGGCGTGATTGGCATGGGCAGCCTGGCTGATGAATTCAAGGCGTATTTAAATGAAACTACCGCATTCTTGCAAGCAGAAGAAACAGCCGGCGAAGAGAAACCATTTGATGGACGTAAAGCGGCATTTCTTGCCACCAGCCATCTTGCTGAAAAAGGCCACCAGCAGATCGCTTGGGTGGGAGGAGATGTATCGGATGAGGGCGAGCGGCTTCAAGGATATTATGAAGCGCTGGCGCACCATCAGTTGAAACTGCGTAAAAAACGCATCCATTCGACACAAAACCCCTCGGATTTCGATGCCATTGCAGCTGAATTGTGTTCATTCAAAAAGCCGACGAGTGCATTTGTAGCGGCAAGCTATGAAGAAGGGCTGCAATTATTCAACTCCTTGGCAAGTGCAGGATTCAAAGTCCCGAAAGAGATCAGCATCGTGGTGATAGGGGAAGCTCAAGAAGGGGAGGAAGCCGGCTTGACGGCCGTCAAACCCCCATCCAGTGCGCAGCCGTTTGCCCAGCAAGTGGTGGATCGCCTCATTTCCCAGATTGAAGGGAAAGAACAAGAGAGTGAGGCTGCCGAGGATGAACTGCAACTCCACAAGGGCACCACGGTGAAGAAGTTCAAAGAACGGCAAAAAAACAAAGCTTGACTGTAGAAAAAAGCGTCCGTACAGGAAAACTGTACGGACGCTTTTTAATGGTTAAAGTTCTTTATGAGAGAATGGGCATTTGCCTTTGACCGGCTCCACATCATCCCCGATGAAGAACTGCTTCCATTCATTATGCTCTGGGTCGCCGAAATGGCTGATGTCTGGGTGGGTCGGCAATTCATCCCATTTTTCGACACGTTCCCGAACCTTCTCGCGCGACATGATGCCGCCTTTTTCAGTCCCGGTCAGCCCTTCGAAGATTCTTCTCGGCTGGAAACCGAGCACCATCGAATTGCCGAGGTGGCGGGTGCGGCGTTGTTTGTAGGCAGGCGCGTTGCCGAAGATGAAAATGGGTTCGCCTTTGAAGTTGAAATCCCATAAATAATGATCAGGATCGCGTGGTGCTTGTTCTGGCCATTCGGTATCATCCATATCATGAAGATACTGGAGAATCTCCCAGAACTGTTCTCGGTAAGCATTCAGCGGCCCTTCGGATTCGAAAGGCTCCACAAACACAAACAAGCCATGGCGCTTATGTTTTGGGTCTTCGAATAAGGTCAAAAATTCCGCCACGGCTCCAGGCAAGTTTGACCAATCTTCCTGGCTTATGTATGCATAGCGCAGCTCGCCTTTTAATTCCCCGCTTCTACCGAAATAACACGGAAAGGTCTTATCGGTCACTGTCTCATGAAAGGTCTTGTATTCGCGCAGCAACCAGTCGGGCAAGTCGGTGCGGTTTGTGAAATCTTCTTTTGTCAATAAAGCAGGAATTGTTGTCTGCATGAAATAGCCTCCAATTTCAAAATCTCGTCCTTCAAATTGTTCCCTGAATTTTTTAAAACGAAACACCATCTTCAAGTTTTTTGGAAATAACAACAACAACAGCACATGGGCAAAAAAGCGCTACAACTACGCGTTTTTTGCCCATGTGCTGTTGAAGAATTTTTTTAGAGTTAAACTAGTCATTCATTTGGAGTCATTTTGTGTGCCAGGCCAGCGCTCTCCGGTCATTTCAAGAAGCCCGAGAAGCTTTCGTCTGCGCCGTTCAAGTGACTCCATTGTTTGTTCGTAAGTTGCTGCATCAATTGTTGGGATTGATCGATCCAAGTTCGCTAATACTTGATGGGGAGGCACAACAATGGATGCATCGATGGATGAGCTATGCAAGGTATCCAAATAACTAGTGATGGTGCTGGAGAGTTCCTGCATCAATAAGGCATTCGGTTGAATTTCTTTTGGGGTTCCGTATTTTAAGAAGGTTAACGACTCATCTAGCACCACGATATTAACCGGTAAAGAGCGGTTGTGTGTGGAGCTGCGGTAATAATGGAGCACAGGGTAGGCGTTGTATTTTGACACGGCATGGCTTAACTCGTTTGAGAAAGTATCGAGCAAGAGATTGAGGTTGTCGAAATTTTCCCCGTTCCATGCAGTGTTGACGAAAGAAGCAGGATCGATGGCAATGCCACTGATACTAGAAGCGAGCGAGCGTTTTTGCGAAACAGCACTCAACACTTGCAGCAAATACGTCACGCCAAAAGTAATAAATAGCATGCCGGTACCGGTCGCAAAAATCGTGACAATTTGCCAGATGCCATCGTCTGGAGAGAATTCGCCGTTGCCGAGGGTGAAAATCAAATATCCTGCATAATAAGCGTATTCAATCCAAGACATCGGGCCGCCGTCTTTTGTATCCACGATCATATTAGAACTCGCAAATATAAAAGTCCATCCCACCCACAATAGGAAAATCCAAGTTGCTAAGGTAATGATTAGAAACATCGGCCCTGCAAGGCTTAGGAATGCGGAATTGTTTTGGCTTACTTTTTTGTGGAGCGTCCAGTAGACGGAAGTGAGTTTGCGGGTTAATGGCCCTGCACCACCGTCGACCCATAACGTTGTCCAGATAAAATCGGTCAAAGTGAGAACAGCAATGACGATGCCAATGCCAATGCTAAGATACAGCAGATCCATCTACATTCCTCCTTTATGCTTTAATTGTCCATACCCGCTAAGCCCTAAAGCTTATGCATCGAAACCTGAAAACGGAAAGAAACAGGGAAATATGTTAAAATGGAGGGATACGATAGCAAGGGGGCGTGCAGAAGATTGGGCAAAAATTTCCGACCGAGTGCTTTTTTCCAAAAGGCATTCCTACGCAAACGGCGCAATGCGGCACAGCCGCGTCATATAGATAAAATTGTCATTCTCGGTGATTCCGTCGCATATGGCTACGGGACAAAAGGCGGGATCGCGAGACATTTAGAAGACAGTTTTCCAGACAGTGAAGTGTTGAACTTCGGAGTGAACGGATTGACAAGTGACGGCCTTGTCGAGAGGCTACGGGCTAATCATTGGCAGGCTGAATTGGCTCAAGCGGACTTGGTGTTGTTGAATATCGGCGGCAACGACTTGCTGCGTCAATACCGAGGCGGAGGGGCAAGCGAGCTAGTCCGCCAGTTTGTTCCCCTCAAAAAGAAATACCGGCGCAATTTATTGGAAATTTATCGATCCATCCAACAAAGCAATAGAGACGTACTCATCGTCCAGAATAGCTTGTATAATTCGATGAAAAAAGAAGTACAGTATTTCGGTTTTACCAATCTATTGTTTCGAATGTGGAATTCGGCGATCGGGTCTAAAGGCGTTTTCGTTACGAACACGCGGAAAATGGGGAAAGTGCCGTCCATTTGGCTGGATTCGATTCATCCAAATGAAAAAGGTTATGTTATCATGCACCAATTATTGCTTGAAACCTTGCAGACAATCGGTATAAAAATTGCTAAAGAACGATAGTGAACCAAGAGACCCGGGCCATATATGGCATCCGGGCTTTTTTTATGCCGAAGAAATCACATAAAAAGCTCCGGCGAGGGACGGGGAAAAATGCTTGTGGTTTGTCTATAATATGGTATATTGTCTCTATAAAAAATTTAATTTTCTGATAATAAAGAATTAGTTTAGGCCTTTTTACATTGTTAAGAGAAATAGTAGAGAGGAGGGGAGAGGATGAGAAGAAAACTGGTGCTGATTCAATTGTCTAGAGCCTTGGTGCCGTTACTGGTTATGCTTCATCATTTATCGACGACCATGATGGATTATTACGGATTCAATATGGGGAATCTCGCTTTCTTGCCGCTGACAGGCGGCGTCTATTATTTCTTCGCATTATCCGGCTTTATGGCCTATTATATCTACCGGCATAAGTTCGGTAAAAAAGGACAATTAACGGATTTTCTGGTCAATCGTTTTATCCGGATTTATCCTCTGTATTGGGCTGTGACTTTGGCGTTCTTGATCTTGGCGTTATTGTTGCCGTGGTTTGCGACCGGTGCGGAGCGGGATATGGCTGTCATCTTGACTTCTGTCTTTCTGATCCCGAATCCGGAGTGGCAAGATCCGTTTTTGATCGTTGCTTGGTCCTTGGAATACACTATTTATTTTTACCTTATGTTTTCACTCCTATTTTTGAGCCCGCGTTGGATGGGAAAGGCGCTTTTTACCGCCTGGGGAATCCTGTCCCTATTTGGCGTTATCGGCATTGTGTATATCGACCATTTCCTCTTCGATTTTCTATTTGCTTCTTATAATTTGATGTTCATTGCGGGAGTGCTTTGTGCGTGGCTCATTCTTCATCTTGCTATTCCGCTCAATGTGGCATATTTATTCATTTTATTTGGGCTGATTGGTTTTCCGGTAACTTGGATGAATGCGTTGAATCCGTTTATGGCAATGAGCTTTGAAATGAGTGCTAGTCTCTCCATCATGCTATTGTTGATCGGCCTAGGTGTGGTCGATTTGAAGCAGGACGTCACCATGCCTAATCTGTTTCATCAACTTGGAAACGCCGCTTTTGCGCTTTACCTTGTGCACAATGTAGTGCTTGATGTTTTCTCGGAATGGATGGACCAGGTCGGCTTGCACGAAGTCCTCGGCGATATTGGCATGAGCCTGATTCTGATCGCTTTGATGATGTTTTTCGGAATATGGGCACATTTCAAACTGGAGCTGCCGCTGCACCGGCTGTTTAAAAGCTGGTTGCGGAAAAACAAATCGATTGCCGCTGTACCAAGTGATAAAGAGGCTGCAACTAAAAACCCCTAAGCGCAATGGCTTAGGGGTTTTTGCGTTATTCAGGTTTATTCAATAAATTTTGCAAAGCTTTTTTTTCACGATTGATTTCGTCGACGGTGCGAATGCCCATCTGGCGGAAAAGCGCGATCGCCGGTGTCCAGCCTTGAAGCGCTTGTTGGATGATGATGGCACTCGAAGCCCCAGCAAGCAGAGCCCATTTTCGATTGGCACGTACTGCCAACAACGAAGAAACAAATGCGATGGACGCCATATTCACTTCGAGCAGGCGTTCTGTATCCCATTCGTGATCCAGCTCTTTGATGCGTTCTTGAATATCTTGTTCGCCTTGGCGTTTAAAGTAATTGACCGAGGCTTCTGTTTCCCGTTCGATTTGCTGGTTGATGTGGTCGGGTGTATAGTCGTTTACTTTTGATTGTGTCGATGGCAATTGTTCTTTCGCTAAGTCAAGTTCCATGAATAAATCCTCCATTTCATCTCAAGTCCTATTTCTAGTATTCCGCAAATGGCTTTTCTTTAAACCCCTCAGTTCACGAAAGCTTTGCGACAAATTCAGTCAATGCTGTCCGTCTGGTCTTTCATGATCTGTTCATCCATTGGGCCGACAATTTTTTGGGCGATTTCGCCTTTCGTATCGAGGATGTATGTGGTGGGCACGGTACGGATTTGATACGTTTGGGCGGTACTGCCGGTTTCGTCCATTGGAATGGAGAATGTTAAGCCGAATTGATCGATGAACGATTGGATCGCTTCATCACCGTTGTCTTGCGCGGTCAAGTTGACAGCCAGGATTTCAACGTCGCCGTCCGCATTGTTTTCGTGGAACTCTTGCATATACGGCATTTCGGCGCGGCAAGGTGGACACCAAGTAGCCCAGAAGTTCAAAATGACTTTCTTGCCTTGGTAATCAGAAAGCTTGACCGTTTCGCCGTTTTGGTCAGTCAGCGTAAAATCAGGAGCTGCCTGACCTACAGACAGGCCTTCCGTCAGAGACTCGTCTTGCGCGTTTGCGGAAGAGGAGCTTGTATCGACTGGTTGTGCATCTTTTTCAAAGAAATTGATGGCAATAATGGCGATTGCTGCAAGGAGCAATAGGCCGATAATGGTTTTTTTAATCATATGCTCGGTCCTTTCTGTTCAAAACGTCTGTACATCGCAATAGTAACCGCAACAACAGCGGCAAGCGTTGCGTTTTGCCAAGTCCATAGCGGGCCGAATGTGCTAAGGATGAGCAATTCCACTGTGAATAGCGCGCCAAACAACAAGCCGTTCGGAACGTCTTGCCGTGTTCTTAGCATACGGATAGATACGATAGCTACTATGAAGAGCATGGTTTGAAAGGCTGCTTGCACCCACTGCGCTTCAAGGAATTGGAGGATGGATTGATATGCCAGAAAAAACAATAACCATGCAGCGGCCGCTTGTTCTGCCACAGCGGTTTGTTTTCGTTGTGCCAGCAGCAAATAGCCGATAACAAAGGCTGTCGCAAGCAAATGCCCATACAGGCCGCCGTTAAAATAAAGAAGGGATAAGGGCATGTCTAGAAAATGCTGCCAATGAAAGACGATGTAGCTGAGCTTCCACACGAGGATGTAAAATGCTAAAGCGTTCCAGTACCAGTCGCCCATTTTTTGTTTAACCGCCACACGCATCAATAAATTGGCTACAGCGGCCGCCAATAACACAGCGACCCATACTGCGGGCACAGTTAAATGAAAAATCGGTACATAGCTCATTGCCTGGATCCTTTGCAGTCTCTGTTCATGATAAAAATACCTCCAGTTGTACAGAAGTTCTGCTGTCTCTTGCTTATCATTATAGCGGAAAGTACAACGGTTCTGCGTTTCTGAGCACCGCATGGGCCGGCCGTTTCAGTGCGATAAAATAGCCAAAGCCCGTGTGCAACCGGGCTTTGACGCATGTGACGACTTTTCGAACATTGGCTCACTCGTATTGTTTCCATACTTCCGGCAACAGTCCTGCGATATCATGCGCAAGCATCGTATGGGGAGAGCGGGTCTTAACGAATTCGTCTGCACACGCCCCGTGCAAGTAGACCGCATTCAACACTGCGTGCCGCCAGTTGTCGTGGCAGCACAGCATGCCGAGCATCATACCTGTCAGCATATCGCCCGTGCCGCCTTTGGCCAGTGCGGCATTGCCTGTTGGATTGTGAAACCGTTCGCCGTCGGGAAAAGCGATCGTGGTGCGCGGGCCCTTTAAGACAATAGTCAAGCTATGCTTTTCAGCAAATGCTGAGGCGCAGGCTCCGGGGGCTTCGGTGATCTGTTCAAGGGAATATCCGGAGATCCGGCTGAGTTCGCCGGCATGCGGTGTCAAGATGATCGGAGCGCTTCTCTTGGCATAGCTGCGCGCACTCAATGCACCAGCATCTAGTATAAGCGGGAGTGGAGCCTTCAGTAATTTGTCAATCGCCGCTTCGGTCAAAGCATCGGGCGCTGTTCCAGGGCCGCAAGCAATGGCTTTGTAAGATGCGAGCGAATGGCTGCCATTAGCGATCTGGACCAGCGCATCCGGCACGTAAGTCGCTTCCGGTACTGCATGAGCAATGCTTTGGATCGTTTCCCGATATGTGCCGATTTCCAGTTTCCCCACGCCGCTAGTCAACGCGCCGAGCCCTGAGATCAAGGCGGCGCCGGGCATGTCTGGACCGCCAGCAACCAATAAGGCTGTGCCAAACGTGCCTTTGTGGCCGTTTTGCGTTCGTTTTGGCAACGTGCTCCGCACCATATCTTGCGACCAGCTGGTACTGTCTTGTAAAGCTTGGGAATCTTTCATTTAGAAAACCTCCGTTCTAAGATTATGTCCTAACTGTAGCTGAACCCCGTCGATAGCGAAACCAAAACGCACGGGTTTAATTAGGGGGGGTGGTTGAATCTGTAAGGCCAGCGATCTTAGTAGCCAACAGGTCTATGCAGGTATTTCGCCTTACGAAATGATGAATAGTAACAAACGCGAGATTTGCCCCCTGGCAATGGTAACGAGCGAGAGCTCCCAAGCTTCATGGATTATATATCCAAAGCACTGAAATTTCTGACAACTATAGGCAAGCCTAACAAGCTTTGCTATACTCGGCCTATTCAAAGAAAAGGAGTGGGGATAGTGAAACGACACATATTCAAAACAATGACCATGGCCGGGGTTTGTGCAATGCTTGCGATGCCGGTACAAGCAGCAGAACCTGCACAGCCGACAGAACACCATCACGACAATGCCATTTCTGGTTTTATCGATTATCAGGAATTGCAGAAAGAACTCCAACGCATTGAAGCCACTAGCAAAGGAGCGGTTGCGGTCGATGTCGCAGGCCAATCATTCGAAGGCCGCGACATTTATACGGCAACTGTCGGGACAGGCGATAAAGTACTGCTGATCCAAAGCGAGATCCACGGCAACGAGAAAACAGGAACCGTGGCCATTCTGAATATGTTAAAAACCCTATCCGGCAATTCGAAAGCGGCGAAAGCCTTGCGCGATGAAGTGACGATCGTCTTTATGCCGATGATGAACCCAGATGCATCAGAAGGAGATAAGCGCCGCAATAGCATGACGTGGAGTGATGTCGTGGCAGATTACCCGGAACTCTCTGCAGCTTCCCCATCTTGGAATTATTTGGACCGCGGCGTCAGCCAAAGCTATGATTACGGCGCTAATCCAGGATTTGATGTTAACCGCGACTTTAACCCAGACCTGGACTATGTGCCACAAGCTGAAGATTTTCCTGGCGCATCGAGCGAACCGGGCTGGTTTATCACAAAAGAAGCCCAAGTTTCACGCGACGTCTATAAATCGCTGCAAGCGGAATATGGCACTGTTGATGTCTTTATCGACCTGCATCACCAAGGGATGTATTACGTCGATGGCACGCCAGATCCAGTCACTTTATCGCTGTCGGCCCAATTCGTTCCGGACCCATCCAGTGCTGAAGGGGCGAAATACAGCGACTATGCAGACCAATACGATTATGATTTTTCACGCCAGTTGAATGTGGCGGCGTATGAGGAACTGCAATCCTACGGCAATTCGAAATTCACCAATATCTCGCTTTATTCGCAAGGGCTCGATTTGCCGGGCACAGCGCTTGGTAGCTATGCATTGAATGGCAGCGGCACCGTGTTGTTTGAAGTGCGCGGCCAAACCCAGTCGCTCGGGCAAAAAGAAAAGGGGCAATTGGTCAAATCGGTGGAGCGCGGCTTGACAGGCATTGTAGAAAGTGTGGCTGATGACAGCGTCTATTCATTGGATCCTGAAACATACGAAGACATCCCGTTGACTTCCTATCGACCGTCGAGCAATTGATCAAAGTGCCGCCAAGGATCCTTGGCGGCTTTTTATGTGCCGAGTTGTAGGGCAAGCACCGGCTTTGGTAGACTGAAAACAAATAGAAAGGGGTGCTTGCATGGTAATCAACAGGGTGAACGACCGCATTCAGCTAATCGATGGTTTCGATCTTGCCCTCGAACAGCGAACAGGCAGCTACGTCCTCATGGAACAGCAGCTGACCCTTATTGAAACAGGGCCGAGCCCGTCGGTGGAGCATGTGAAACAAGGGTTGAAAGAACTCGGCATCTCGCTTGATGAGGTCCGCTATATCATCGTGACACACATCCATCTCGACCACGCTGGAGGAGCGGGCTTATTATTACAAGACTGTCCGAATGCGACGCTTATTGTCCATCCGAAAGGTGCCAGGCATTTGTCAGACCCGAGCCGACTGATCGCTGGGGCACGCGCCGTATACGGAGACAAATTCGATGATTTGTTTCATCCGATTGTCCCGGTGCCGGAACACCGCATCAAAGTGAAAACAGAGGGCGATGTCTTGCGCATCGGTCCAGACTGCACGCTTGAATTCTGGGACACGCCGGGACATGCCAAGCACCACTTCGGCATTTTTGACCCTGTATCAAATGGGGTATTTGCAGGAGATACAGCGGGCATCCGCTATGCGCAGTTGATCGAAGACGACATCGATTTTTACTTGCCGTCCACTTCGCCGAACCAATTCGACCCCGCGGCGATGAGAGCTTCTATTGAACGGATGCAAAAGCAGCAACTCGACGTGCTTTATTTCGGACATTATGGTGCTACGGTCCACCCTCAGGCAGCGCTCGGCCAAGTGCTCGAATGGCTCGAGGTGTTTGTGGAAGCGGGAGCTGCAGCCTATCAACACGATGAATCCGCGGAGCAATTGGCAAAACGTCTGGAGCTGAAGGTTATGGCGCAGTTAGCTGATAGTGGCGTTGAGCCGGAACACCGCGTCATGCCTTATATTGACATGGACTTACACGTCAGTGCACAAGGATTGCTGGATTATTTTCGCAAGCCAAACTAAGGCCGCTTGAAAAAAATTCACCACTCAGATAAACGCCCGGTTTAGCGGCGCCTATTTAGGGGCAAAGATGAGGGCAGAGAAAATCATTTACCTGAAGGGCGGAAAATATAGTGGGACAAGTGTTAACGGAAAAAACAGCAATTATTACAGGAGCGGGACGAGGCATCGGCCGGGCAACTGCCCTGGCACTGGCCAATGAAGGCGTGGCCGTTGGGTTGATCGCAAGAACCCAAAAAGACATTGAACAACTGGCGAAAGAAATCCGCTCGTTGCGCGGGCGTGCTGCATTTGCGGTGGCCGATGTGTCGGATCCGAAGCAAGTCGAAGCGGCCGTTGAGAAATTGACGGGCGAACTCGGCACAATCGATATCCTCATCAACAATGCAGGAGTCGGGAAATACGGCAAGTTCATGGAACTCGAAACCGAGGACTGGCAGAATATGCTCAATATCAATCTAATGGGCATGGTTCATATGACAAAAGCGGTGCTGCCGCAAATGGTCGATAAACAAGGCGGCGATATCGTCAATATTTCTTCTTCGTCAGGACTCAAAGGCACAAAAGGCTCAAGCGCCTATAGCGCATCGAAATTCGCCGTGCTCGGCATGAGCGAGTCCTTGATGCAGGAAGTGCGTCCCGATAATATCCGTGTTTTCGCTATGGCGCCAAGCCGCGTTGTGACAAGCATGACTGATACGGGCAATGAAACCGAACAGGAAAAAGAAAAATTCATGCAGCCAGAAGACATCGCGGAATACATCGTGTCGCAATTGAAACTGAATCCGCGCATTTTTATCCCTTTGTCGAAACAATGGGCGACCAACCCGTTCTAAACATGCGAAAACCCCTGAACGCCAATACGGCGTTCAGGGGTTTTTCATGCCATCCACTAGAGATGCCGCGGGGCGAAGTATTAAGCGTTTGAAATGCCTTCTGCTTTTAGCACTTCGTCAATTTTCGCCATTGCTTGTTCTTCATCTGTGCCATCTGCCGCGATCGTCACGGTGGACCCGTATGCAATGCCGAGTGACATGACGCCGAGAATCGATTTTAAGTTGACTTGCTTGCCGTTAAAGCCGAGTGTGATGTTCGATTGGAATTTTGAGATGGAGCCGACCAGTGCTGATGCCGGGCGAGCGTGAATGCCTGCTTCGTCTGTAATCGTGTATTGTTTTTCTACCATGTTGATTTCCTCCTATTAAATGACCGTATTTGAGCGGTTTTCATTCTTTTTTGAATGAATTTGACTGCTTATGAAAGATTATGATTGATTTTGTAAACGATTTCAAGTATTATCTATTTAATCAGAAAAAAAGAGGTGATGGAATGCTGACGACGGAGCGGCATCAATTGATTTTAAATCTCTTGAAAGAAAAGCAGAGCATTAAGATTCAGGAACTGGTGGAACTCACCTCGGCTTCTGAATCCACCATTCGAAGAGATTTGACAGAACTGGAAGACCTGCACAAGTTAGAACGGGTTTTTGGCGGGGCGAGACGGATTGCGCAGAATATGCCAGAGCCGAGCCTATCGGATAAAGCAGCGAAACATTTATCGGAAAAACTGCGGATTGCCCGCTATGCAGCGTCGCTCGTCCAAACTGGGGACGCGATTTTCATCGATGCAGGAACAACCACCGCCCAAATGATTCCTTTATTAAAAGACAAAGATGTAACCGTTGTCACGAACGGCTTGAGCCATTTGGAAGCCTTGACCGAGCACGGGATTACTGCTTATCTGACTGGGGGATTCATCAAAGCGAGGACGGGCGCATTGGTTGGCCCACAAGCGATTCAGTCACTTGAGAGTTACCGCTTCGATAAAAGTTTTCTCGGGGTCAACGGCATCCATATAGACCATGGCTTTACGACACCGGACCCGGAAGAAGCGGCCGTCAAGCGAAGGGCCGGGGAATTGGCGAAGAGCTGTTATGTGCTCACGGATCAATCGAAATACGGACAAGTGAGCTTTGCCCATATCTTTAACTTAAGCGAGGCTGCACTCATCATCGACGGCTTGCCGGAAGAGACAGTAGAAGAGATCGAACGACAAACAACAATTAAGGTGGTGACACAATGATCTACACATGCACAATCACGCCATCCATCGATTACACAGCGTACTTGCCGAAATTCGAAAGCGGTACGTTAAACCGTTCGGAGGAAGTGTATTACTACCCCGGTGGTAAAGGCATCAACGTTTCGCGGGTGCTTAGCCGTTTGGGCTTGAAGAGCCGAGCGCTTGGATATGCTGGGGGCTTTACCGGGCGTTATATTGAAGAGTTTTTAGCTACAGAAGGCATTGAAACCGATTTTATCGATGCTGGAGACATTACACGGATCAATGTCAAAATCAAATCCGAAGCCGAAACCGAATTAAACGGGCCAGGTCCGGAGCTCAAACAGCACCAGCTTGAGCAGTTGACAGACAAAGTGGCTACCATGGCTGCAGGCGACTGGTTCATACTTGCGGGCAGCTTGCCGGCATCCGTGCCGATCCAATTTTTCAAAGACCTGGCTGTCAGTTGTCACGAGCGCGGCATTCATTTCGTACTCGACACCTCAGGCCCTGCGCTTGAAGCCTTGCTCGACACCCAGCCTTTTCTCATTAAACCAAACGAACACGAACTGGGAGAGATGTTCGGAGTGACGATCACTACCCAACTACAAGCTTTTCACTATGCTGGCCTATTAGTGGAAAGAGGCATCCAGCATGTCGTCGTCTCGATGGGCGGCTCGGGAGCTATTTACGTTTCCCGTGACCATCGTTACCAAGCCAAAGCGCCACAAGGTAAAGCCGTGAATACGGTCGGCTCGGGAGACTCGCTCGTATCCGGATTTATCGCTTCTTATATCCAGCACCAAGACCCTAAACAAGCTTTCCGGTACGGAGTTGCCAGCGGAAGCGCCACAGCGTTTCGGTCTGATTTATGTGAACTGGCCGATGTGGAACGATTACTGCCTGAAGTCAGCATCACCCCATTCGAAGAAAAGGATGTGACAAAATGAGAATTACACAATTATTGACGGAAAACACCATCATTCTAAACTTGAAAGCCGGATCCAAGCGCGATGTATTGGACGAATTGGCTGGCCAATTGAATAGTGCTGGGAAATTAAACGACCAACAGCAATTCACGAAAGACATCTTAGCCCGCGAACAACAAAGCACAACAGGAATCGGCGATACAATAGCCATTCCACATGCCAAATCTAAAGCGGTTAAAGAACCTGCGATTGCGTTTGGCCGTTCGCATGAAGGCATCGACTTTGAATCCTTAGACGGGCAGCCGGCACAGCTGTTTTTCATGATTGCGGCAACCGATGGAGCAAACGATGATCACCTAGAAGCTTTATCGCGCCTCGCGACCTTCTTGATGGATGAGAAGTTTCGTGTCAATATCCTTGAAGCCGAATCGAAACAGCAAGTGCTCGATATCGTTTCCGCTAAAGAAGCGGAAGTGGAGGGGCCGGAACAAACAGCTGATGCGCAAGCAGTTGCTGGTGCACAAGATTCAGCAGGAGGCAAAATCTTAGCCGTTACCGCTTGTCCGACAGGGATTGCACACACATATATGGCGGCCGAGAAGCTTAGTGGCCGTGCAAAAGAACGCGGCATTAATCTGAAAGTAGAAACCAACGGCTCGAGTGGTGTGAAAAACCGCCTGAGCGATGCGGAAATCGCAGAAGCGGATGCCATCATCGTGGCAGCCGACACGAAAGTGGAAATGGCGAGGTTCGATGGGAAGCCGGTCATTCAAACACAAGTCGGCAAAGCCATCTATGAGACAGATCAATTATTGGACCGAGCTATTGCCAAAGATGCACCTGTTTACAAACATGACCGCACGAAAGATGCTGATGCTGGCACAGAGCCAAAGTCAGGATTCTACAAGCATTTGATGAACGGCGTTTCCAACATGCTGCCATTTGTCGTCGGCGGCGGGATCTTGATCGCATTATCATTTTTCTGGGGCATCAATGCTGCAGACCCGAATAGCCCGGAATACAATGAATTCGCAGCGATGCTATCAACGATCGGCGGCGGCACGGCGTTCTTCCTCATGGTTCCGGTACTTGCCGGATTCATTGCCATGAGTATTGCCGACCGTCCTGGATTCGCTCCGGGGATGATCGGCGGCTTGCTTGCTATTACGGTCACGGGTGTTGAAGGGGCAAGCGGTGGTTCTGGCTTCCTTGGCGGTTTGATTGCCGGTTTCCTTGCCGGGTATGTCACGCTTCTAGTGAAAAAAGCGTTCTCTGGCCTTCCGCAAAGCCTGGAAGGGTTAAAACCGGTATTGTTCTTCCCGGTGTTCAGTATTCTGATCACGGGCGTTGTCATGATGCTCATCAATCCACCATTGACACAAGTGTATTCCGGCATTTCTGCATTTCTGGAAGGACTGGGCGGTACCAACCTCGTACTGGTTGGGTTGTTGCTTGGCGGCATGATGGCAGTCGATATGGGTGGCCCAGTCAATAAAGCGGCTTACACATTTGGCATCGCGATGCTCGACGCACAAAACTTCAATTTCATGGCTACGGTCATGGCAGCGGGGATGGTTCCGCCACTTGGCTTGGCCATCGCTACGACGATGTTCAAGAAGAAATTCACTAAGCCAGAACGTGAAGCCGGCAAGACGGCGTATGTTCTCGGCGCAAGCTTCATTACAGAAGGCGTCATCCCGTTTGCTGCTGCCGATCCGGCACGGGTTATCCCGTCTGCGATCGCAGGGGCAGCCACAACAGGCGCGCTCGTCATGCTATTCGATATCGGGCTACGCGCACCACACGGCGGCGTATTCGTCATCGGTCTAGTAGACGGTGGAGTAACAAGCATTTTGATGTATTTACTGGCCATTCTCATTGGTTCTTTCGTGACTGCGATTTTGGTCGGGTTACTAAAGAAAAACATCACAGTTGCTGCATAAATGTAAAACCGCCATCCGGTATATGCCGGATGGCGGTTTTTTGATGTGTGTGGAGTTTAGCTTTCGGCATCAATCATACCTTTGGCCAGCAAGAGCTCGTTGGCCGCAATAAGAGCTTGTTGTTCATCTGGGCCGTCCGCATGGATGATGATCGTGGAGCGGGTCGGGATCCCAAGCCCCATTACGCCGAGTATGGATTTCAGGTTGACGGTTCGGTTCTTGAATTCTAATGACAATTCGCTTTGAAAGCGGTTGGCTTCACTGACAAGTGCTGCAGCTGGGCGTGCGTGCAAGCCTTCTTCGGCGGTAATGACAAATTGTTTTTTGGCCATGTGAATAATTCCTCCCAATAATTAATGGATGCATTTTTCCATTATACCCATTCACGTGCCTCGATGACACAATCAAGCTTAAAGAAATAAAGAGGAGGAAGAATAGAAGAAATACAATAAACTAGGCAGTGTGCAGCAAAGAGAGTACACTGAAAATAAGTTGAATGTTCAGAAAAAAGATAAAAGAAATGATTTGAATAATAGGGAGGGAATCCGATGGAGGCAAACAGCGCCAGTAAATTTTTAAGAGAGTTCAACGATGCTTTTTTCAAAGGCAAAAAGGATTTTATCGAACAGCATGTGTCAGATGATGTGGTATGGATCATGGTAGGGGCCATGCCTTTGAAAGGTAGACAGGCTCTAATAGATGCAGCTTTTGGAATGCAGGATTATACGCAAATGGACTATGCAGTCGATATGGTTATTGCGCAAGGACAAGAAGGCGCAGTCAAAGGAGTAATGACCTCAAAAGGCGGAAATGATAGAGAAAGGAAATACTGTTATTGCGATTTTTACGAATGGCAAGAAACCGGCGAGCTGCAAATAACGAAAATGACTTCATTTGTGGTGGAGACGAAATAGAGCCGAATAGGGCTCTATTTTCTTTTAATTATTTAAAATGTAACTAATTACATAAGGTTTATGCAAATAAAAAAATAAAGCCAACAACACAATCAAACGCTGTAAGCAAGTGAATACTGACATTTCTTGCGTTCTCAAGAAATTTTCGGCAAGATGGATAAAGAGCAATAAGAAAGGGTGCAGGGCAGTGGATTATCTAAAATCTCGTGAAAATGCATACGCCGTGCTACTAAGCGGACTGGTAGTAGGTGTTGTCATCGCATTTTTGATCAATGATGACCCGGATACATCAACCTTAGTCGCAGCAGGTGCAATTGGCGTCGTCATTGGAGAAGCCATCATGTTCTGGCGCTGGAGCAAACAACGAAAAACAACAAAGCGCGAAGATTGATGGCCGGTAACTATCAAGCAATGAGCAGCGGAAGGGAAGTAGAAGGCAATGACGACAATATGCCTCATTCGGCACGGAGAAACAGAATGGAATAAGCTTGGGCGCATCCAAGGAACAACAGATGTGTCGTTGAACGAAACAGGCAAGCAGCAAGCGCGGGCATGCGAATCTCATTTGGAGGGAGGAGCATGGGACGTTATTGTGACGAGCCCGCTCAAGCGCGCCAAGGAGACCGCCGAAATCATCAATGAAACACTGCGGCTGCCGTTTGTCGAAATGAAAGAATTCCAGGAAAAACATTTCGGAAAAGCAGAAGGCATGACGGCAGAAGAACGTTACGGGCTGTATCCCGATAAGAATTACCCAGGGCAGGAACAGCCCTCCGAGTTCCATGGCAGGCTATCTGAGGGGTTAACGAAGCTGCATGAACATTTCAGCAATCAGCGTGTGCTCGTCGTGGCGCATGGAGGCGTTATCAACGCCATTCTTGGCCAATTAGCATACGGGGAGTACGACGGCGACATCAGGCTGCAAAATGGCGGCATGAATCACTTGTCCTACGCCAGCGAGCGTTGGGAAATTCAGCATTATAATGCTGTTGATCACCTTGAACTACTGGATGCAAAGACAAAATAACAGTGATGAAAAAACACCGCCAGCGTTGGCGGTGTTTTCTAAGCGAGAAATCATTTGCGCTTTTTGGCAGTTTCTGTGGGTGCATGTGCTTCTTTAGCATTGAATATCCCGCGCCGGAAGACAAACACAGCAAGTGCTGCCATAAACAAGGCAGAATTAAACCAGAACACTAAATCATATAACTTACCTTCGAACAGCAAGGTATTCAGAACGGTCAATAAATGCATCACCAGTAGAAAAAGAAACAGAATCGTCGAGGTTCTCATCAAATCACTCCATAATCAGTTTGCTGGTTCCATTGTAACGGAACTGGCACAGGCCTGTAAGCATTTGAGAAAATTGTAGAAAAGAGTTCAAGAAAGGATGAGAAAAATGGTCAAATGGAAAGAACAAGTGGTCATCAATGCGCCAATCGACCAGACTTGGAGATTGTTTCAAGACGAGCACATCCAGCGCATCATGCCGAAAGTGGAATCGCATGAATTGCTTGAAGGGAAAAACGATGCAGCAGGCGCGAAACACGCGCAAGTGTATACAGAAGGCAAACAGCAGCAACGGTATATCGTGGAAACCCTGGCCTATGTAGATGAACCGGCCAAAAAATACCGTGAAACGACCTTCGAGATGGGGCAGATGTTCAAAGTGCGTTATGCCTTCAGTTTGGAGAAAGAAACAGAGAAGACTACACGGTTTATTTATGAAGGACATAATAAAGGCATCAGCGTTACAGCAAAGATGATGTTGCTGGCTGGAAGCAAAAAGGCAGCCCGCAATACGGTGTTAAATTTCATGAATCGAGTAAAATCGCAAGCCGAACGCGAAATTTAAAGACGGATCAAGAGGTAGGAATAACGAGTAAAATAAAAATACAAGTAATAAACTACATAAGGTATTAACTTAAAAATAAAAAAAGCCAACAAGCAAAACTAGACGCTATTAAGAAAAAGAAGGAAGGGCTTGGCGGCGTCTCGAAATTACCTATATAGAAGGGCTGTGATTTTATCTCATCAAATCTGAATCTATCATAGATGCTAGGATCCACGGTGCAGAGAAAGGAGTTACACAAATGCTCATTTATATTCGAGTGATTGCTGAAATACTGGTTATTGCCTTATTCATTTATTTTGTCAGCGGCCGGCTGATGGGCGCGAAAGTGAATTTCATCAAACGCATATTATCTGTTGTACTTGGCATTGTCTTGACGACATTCGTTTATTGGTATTCCTATTTACGCTATACCGAATTCATGGATGGTGCTTTTTCGACGATGTTGACCGATACGAGCACCATCATTTGGATTGGCAGCATGTTGATGATTTCGATGCTTTTTTACTTAATACTGGAATTATTCGACCCGATTGAACTTGGAGACCGCGGAGAACGCATCACAAACCGGAAATTTATATGGAAACGGCTGCGCAACCGCTGGAGACGTCAGAAGCGCTTGAGCAAAGTGCTGGAGATCGCTGTGAAAAACGGCATTTCGAGTACCTTGAAATATGCACGGCATCGTGAGAATAACCGGGAACTGGCAGTTGCTTTTCGCAGAACGTTAGAAGAAAGTGGCGGCGTGTTCGTCAAGTTCGGGCAAGTGCTGTCGACGCGGACGGATTTGTTTGCGCCTGTTTTCATCGAAGAGCTTAGTCAGCTACAACAACATGTAAAACCTTTGCCAAAAGAACAAGTAACTCAAATTCTTGGGAAATCTATGGAACAACCCATCGAAGAAGTATTTTCAAAGCTCGACAAAGAACCGCTCGCTTCGGCGTCGATTGGCCAAATCCACCGTGGCGTGCTAAGGAAAACCAACGAAGAAGTTATCATTAAAATGCAGCGCCCCGAAGTGAGTGCCATTATGCGAGACGATTTGGACATTCTCTTGGAATTTGCGGAATGGGTTTCCAGTAAATCAACTTGGGCTCAGAATATCGGATTCCTCGAATTGGCGATTGGATTCGCCAATGGCTTGCGTGAAGAAATTGATTTTGAAATCGAAATGCGCAATATGATCCAAGTCAGCAATGCTTTAGAAGACAGCAAAAACCACGTGAAAATCCCCAAAGTCTACCGGGAATATAGCAACTCAACGATTATCGTCATGCAGTATTTCCAGGGTAAAAGCATTTCGAAGGGCGAGGCTGTATTCCGCCATTTTGATGTCGAGCCTAAGCAATTCGGCCGCACGGTACTATTTTCATTCCTAGAACAGATGCTGTTTTCAGGTATTTTCCACGCTGACCCGCATCCAGGGAATATATTCATCGATGAAACGGATGGCAAGCCGATTTTGCTTGATTTTGGTTCTGTCGGGCGCTTGACGGCGTCTCAACAGGAAGCGTTGAATCATTTTATCATTGGCATCCAGCAAAATGACGCTGGCATCGTTCATGATGCGGTCCGCAAACTTGTGGAAAACAGCGATAAACTGGATGGCGTTCGATTTGAACAGGCCATTGGAGAAATTTTGCTGAAAATCTCCTATGTCGATCGGATCCCCACAGCCGAATTGATTCATTCTTTATTCGACGTTATTCGTGAATTCGGTTTGGCGTTTTATCCGTCTGTGGGGATCGCGCTCAGGTCATTGATTAGCCTCGACAGCACTCTGCACACCATTGATCCGAATTTCGATATGTTCACGGAAGCGAAAAGCTTCGCGAAAGAATACAAGACCACGGTGTTGAAAAAACCGTTCAAGCAACCACGCGCTACAAAAGAACGTCTGGAAGAGGAACTGGTGCTGATCTTGCCGGAAGTTGCCAAATTGCCTAAACGCATCGACCAATTGGTTCGGCGCTTAGAAGGCGGAAAAATCATTTTGCATCACGATGTGTTTTCCGATAAGCACAATTCAGGATTTGTCATGCAATTATTCTCCAGGTTCGTCTTATTGATGTCAGGAATTACATTTGGCTTCATATCGGCCGCATTACTGGCTATCGCGCAATTTATCGACACCGTCTATGCAATTTACCTAAATACCGCGGCGTACGGAGGGCTATTCTTATGCGTCATTTTGCTGGTCAGGTTGTCGATCCAAGCTATTCGCGATATGAAACGCAGCAACCAGTTTAAATAGTAGTTTATAGAATAGCGAAAAACCCCATTCCGGAATCAATTCCAGGATGGGGTTTTTGGATGGCGAGGAACCCAATTTTAGTTAGCCGATTGGGGATTTTGAGCATTTACAGAATGTTTGCGCTCTGGACCTTGTTCCAAACGACGGCTCCAGGCACTCAGCAAGACAGCACCAAAGACCATAATAGCGCCAATCCAAGGCGTATGAATCAGCCCAATCGTATCGGCCACAGAGCCGCCAAGCACCGCTCCAATGGCTATGCCGGCATTGAAGGCGGCGATATTGATGGCAGACGCCGTATCCACGGCACTCGGCACATATCGCTCAGCTAGCATGACCGCATACACTTGAAGGCCGGGAACGTTCATAAATGCGAATAACCCCATTAAGAGAATGGTGATCAAGCCGGCGATTTTGAATGGAATCGTAAACGTCAAAACCAGCAAGATAACAGCTTGAATTAGGAACATATAGAACAATGCCCGAATCGGGTTGTGATTAGCCAGTTTTCCGCCAATCGTATTGCCCGCTGCAATGGCGATGCCGTACCCAAAGAGAATGATCGTAACGGTCCCAGCAGCAAAGCCGGTGATTTCTTGAAGCAAAGGAGACAGATAGGTAAAGACAACAAACGTGCCGCCATAGCCAAGCGCCGTAATGGCAAAGACCAATAGCAAACGCCCATTGGTAACTAGTTTGACTTGATCACGAAATGTAGTGCGCGCTGCTTTTCTCAAATCACTCGGTACGAGCAAAGCATTGCCGATTAATGCGGAGAGACCTAAGGCGACGATCGCCATGAACGCGAAGCGCCAGCCGAATTGTTGGCCAAGGAAAGTGCCAATGGGAACGCCGGTTACCGTCGCCACCGTCAAGCCGGTGAACATCATGGCAATGGCGCTGGCCCGTTTATTTTCCGGCACCAAATCCGCTGCAATCGTAGCGCCAATGGCCATAAAGACACCATGCGCCAATGCGGAAATAATGCGTGCAGCGAGCAACACACCAACCGTCGAAGCCGTCGCTGCGATCAGGTTGCCGATAATAAAGACAACCATGATCCACAGCAACAACGACTTGCGGGGCATGTTTGCGCTTAGCGACGTCAGCACTGGGGCGCCGACCATGACGCCGAGTGCGTATAATGAGACAGTCAATCCAGCTGTACTGACGGAAATCCCTAAATCTTCAGCGATCAATGGCAGCAAGCCGACACTGATGAATTCGGTAGTTCCGATGGCGAAGGCACTTAGCGCCAAGGCCAATAGGGCGAAATTGCTTCGTTTTTGTGTTGTAGACATTTTTTTCTCCTCCAATAATGTTTTTATCGATCTATTTCGTTCGATAAATGCTAGTATGGGGGCTGAGAATATGAAACGGAAGTACGTACTTTAAAGTGCTGTAGGTACTTTTTAGTGCCTATTGGAGGGAAAGCAAATGGGGAAAAAATATAATATATCAGTGGAAGCCACGTTGGAAGTGATCGGCGGCAAGTGGAAAACGGTGATTCTTTGCCATTTGACGCATGGCACGAAAAGAACGAGTGAGCTGCGGCGTTTGATGCCAAACATCACACAGAAGATGCTGACGCAGCAATTGCGTGAACTGGAAACCGACGGAGTCATCAACCGAATCGTTTACAACCAAGTTCCGCCAAAAGTCGAATACGAACTAAGCGAATACGGCTGGAGCTTGCAAGACATTTTGGATTCCTTGTGTCATTGGGGCGAGATGCATATCGAGAAAGTGCACGGAGATAAATTCGAAGTGTTGGAAGAAGGCGTCTTGAACGAGCATTTGAAATAAAGACAAGCCGGTTTCAAGAACTGATAGATCTGGGTGATGGGGACCGGCAATTTGTTCTTGATAGGCGTTTTTGAAATTTAGTTTACATAATATAAATTATAGGAAGTTGTGTTTCATTTAATAAGTATACTTTTGATATTGAGACGAAACGGATTTTTTTAGTGAAATTGGCTGGTTTTCAGCTTTTTTATCAAAATGCGTTTTCTCTCGTTTTTGTGTTATGTTATTGCATTTAATTCAATTGACTAGCTACAACTTAAAACAAACCCGAAATCCAAACAGCTAACGATCAGCTGAAATGATTTCGGGTTTGTTGCGTGGTAAATGAATCTGTTTATTTACGGGCTGCGTGTTGTTTCATTTATATTCTTTCTGGACGTCTCATCAGTTGCTTCAGCATGAATTGCGATTCGGTTCCGTTAAAATCCGACTCCGGTCGTTATTATGCAACTATTCAACTGTAACGAATGCGTTTTTTCGTCTCATCGACTCTTATCTCATTCCAAGCTCGCTGCTTGTGATTTCACAAGGCTTTACTGGGAATTGCTGCTTCCTGCCGCTTCTCAGGCCAATTTACCAGGAAAATCCCTAAGAATATCAAGGCCCCGCCAATGACCAGCGAAATGCCGACCCGCTCTCCCAAAAGCAGCCATCCGGTTAAAACACCGAAAAATGGCGCTAAAAACAAAAAGGCGCTGACTTTCCCCGGATTGCCATTTTGCAGCAAGAAAAACCAAATCGCAAATTGGATAATCGATGCGGGAATCGACAGCCAAAAAATGATAAACAGCGATTCTGGGTTGATTGCAAGTGTCGGAGTTTCCAATAAACTACTGGCGACTAGTAAGATCAATCCGCCAAACAGCATCTGATACGCCGTCAGCACCCACGTATCCAAACGGATGCCCCATTGCTTAATCAGCAAAGTTCCAACGGCCCAGGAGATGGCGCTGCCAAAACCGAACAGCGTGCCGATTTCCATATTCACTTGACTGCCCATAGTGATGAATACGCCGAAAAATCCAAGCAGCACCCCTCCCCATTGCACAATCCGGTACCGGATGCCAAGTGCCAACGTTCCAAATAACACAACGAGCAAGGGATTCGTAAACGTTAAAATGGCAGATTCTCCGGCAGTGATCGTCCGGAGGCTTAGAAAAATGCAGCCCATGACCCCGGCCGTCTGAAAAAAGCCGATCAAGAACACGCGCAGCCATTCAGAAACCGTTTTGGGATGTTTGCGGCGGAACAGCTTAACGAATAGCGCCATCAAGCTGCCGGCAATCGTAAAGCGAATCCCTACCAACAACAGCGGCGAGACGTGCTCGAGCCCGATTTTGCCCACCGCAAACGAAGATCCCATCAAGCTGGTCGTAACAATAACAAGAAAAGCGAAAATAAATCTATTGTTCATAATGCATCGGCTCCTTGCTGTATGAAAGCATTCAAAAAGTTTGGTCTATTGCTCTATCGTAACGCAGAATCGCGCCATTTGCTTTAACTTCTTTTAATGAAAATCTCCCCATCCTTAATGAAACAGCCTAGAAAGCAGCAACCGCTCCTCACAAGCCCTGAATTCCAGAGGATTGAGTCCTTGTGATCCCTCTTGCTCATTCCGCTCCCATGTGCTTTTAAAGACTAAATGCCCGTTCGTTGACTTTCGATAATGACTGCTTTACGATAATATTCTATTCCCTACTATTTCACTAAGAAAAGGATGATTTACATGACGACTAGCACTCGCGTTCAACCCGTTAACGAAGTCAACGATCCCGTCTACCGGGATACCACCGCGTTAAACGCTCCTCAGAAATCTTTAATTGCCGGGGGGATGGGGGTCGCTGCTTTACTGACCGTTTATTTGCTCGCCACACAGCATATCGCCCAAACGGTACTGCTCGGCATCGGGCTATTGCTCGGATACACCTTGTTTCACGCGCGATTTGGCTTCACTTCAGCCTTTCGGCGGTTCATGTCGGTCGGAAATGGCCAGGCAATGCGCTCGCATATGCTCATGCTCGCAGTTGCTGTGACATTGTTCGCCCCGATTCTGGCATATGGCTACTCTTTCTTCGGAACAGGCGTCTCGGGCTATGTATCTCCGGTCGGCGTGAGCTTGGTTGTCGGTTCGTTCATCTTTGGAATCGGCATGCAACTCGGCGGCGGTTGCGCTTCCGGAACCTTGTATGCGATCGGTGGCGGACGTTCCGTTATGTTCATCACCTTGTTGTTCTTCATTATTGGGACAACGATCGGTGCTTATCACCTGCCATTTTGGACCGAAGACTTGCCAGCATTTGAACCCATATCGCTAGCTACGTCAACAGGGCTGGGATACGGCGGGGCATGGCTCGTCTCCATCGCGTTATTTGGTCTCATTGCTTGGATCACGTTAATCATCGAGAAAAAGAAACGCGCTCCGAAAATGGCGCCGCTTCCGACAACGACTGGGTGGAAACGCATTTTCCGCGGATCTTGGCCGTTGGTTGCTGCAGCGATTGCACTCGCTGTCCTGAATGCATTGACCTTAATGACGCGTGGCACTCCTTGGGGCATTACGTCCGCTTTTGCCTTATGGGGATCGAAAATTGCCGCATTCTTCGGCGTAGACGTCGCGAGCTGGGGCTATTGGCAAGGAGCCAATGCTGCCTTACTTGAGTCATCGATTTTCGCAGATTCCACGACGGTGTTAAATTTCGGGGTCATCCTGGGCGCTTTCCTTGCTTCAGCCGCAGGTGGGTTGTTCAAATTCACCAAAATCACGATGGGCAACTTCTGGGCGTCTGTCGTCGGCGGTTTGTTGATGGGCTACGGGGCACGCCTTGCGTTTGGCTGCAACATCGGTGCGTATTTCGGCGGCATCGCATCTTTCAGCCTACACGGTTACATCTGGGGCATTCTAGCGCTGGCCGGCACCTTTTTCGCTTTGTACTTGCGGCCGTTATTCGGCTTATCTGTCCCGAAATCCAACGATTCGGTTTGCTAAGGACGACACTAGAAAGATCAAAAGGTTTCCGATCATCGGAAGCCTTTTTTTCTATGCTTTTTAACCGGTTGTGGTCGTTTGGCGTTAACTAACGATCTTTTTATTAATTCTTGCTATTTAAACAGATGGATTTCGTCTTTTACCGAAATAATTCCGATATTTCTCTTGTTTCTTGCTATAATTGACAAAATCCCCGTTTAGAAAGTTGGCTTTAAATGACATCTTCCCTCCTTTTACATGCAATTGAATTCAGTACTTTGCCGCGAGGCCGCTCCTATCACGTTCCGCTGCACCGACACCAGCACGTAACCGAAATGCTTTGGGTCGAAGCGGGACCACTCGAACTAGTGACCCCAACCGGACATCACGTCGTTGAGAGCGGGGCGTTAGTGTTGATTCCAGCAGGCGCCTGGCATGCTTGGTCAGTCTATGATAACGAGGAACAACGCTGGCATCGGTTGTTATTGACGGCCACTACGGAAAGCGGCAAAATTTGTATCACTTCCCCTGCTGGCGCTGCCTTGATTCCCGCCCTGTGTAGGGAATTGGCACGGGAGTTTGAAAACAAAAGCACCTTGTCCAGTAAAGCACACCTGCTAATTGACTGGTTATGGCTAACCGTTACGAGACATCAGCCTCAACCGCTTCCTCTGGTGAAATCAATCAAGATGAGTAGTGTTATGCACACAATGGAAGAAAAATGCCACTCATCCTTTTCACTTGCTGACGCGGCAAACGAGGCGGGTCTCAGTAAATTTCACTTTAGCCGCTTGTTTAAAGAAGCCTCTGGCCATACACCGCTCCAATTTATCATCAGCTGCCGCATGGAACGAGCCCAGCAGCTGTTGGCGATGACGGAAGAACCGGTCGCTGCCATTGCTGAACGTTGCGGCTATAAGAGCGTGACACAATTTCACGCTGCCTTTACACGCCATACAGCCATGACCCCGAAGCGTTGCCGTGAGCAAGGCTTGGAGGCAAAACGATGAGCCGCGTGCGATTTACTGGGAAAGCGGGGCGAAGATGATGAGCGAACTCTTTGCTGTCGCGGAGTTTTGCATGCTGTTGATTCTCAGTATCGGAATCGGCGCACTTGGGTTCATCCCAAGTATTCTCATCACCCCCATTAACCTTGACCGCTTTGGATTGATCGGCGGCAGCGCTTTGTCTGTTGTCGGTGAAATCATCGGCGCATTAATCGGCTTTTGCTTGTATCGTTACGGCGCCAAGCACCTTCCGTCTGCTTGGCAACAGCAGCGGTGGTTTCAATTCTTTCTACGTCAAAAGAACGGGGCTGTGTTTTTCGCGGTCATTGCATTTCGGCTCTTGCCTTTTGCCCCGTCTGGCGCGGTGACCGCTGCCGCTGCCTTGACAACCATTTCCGCGCCGGCTTTCTTTTGGGCGAGTTCGATCGGGAAACTGCCAGTGTTGGCGTTGGAAATCACCTTGGCCTTTGGCATGGTTTTCTGGCTGCCGCGTTCTTTCTTGTATGGCGTAATCGGTGTTTGCTTCGTTGGGATGTTGCTAATGGCGCTAAAGAAAAAACGCAGTTCCACTAAATTAAATAGGCAGACACGATAACAAAGCGAGCGCTCCGGGTTAGGATGCGCTCGCTTTGTTTGGTGCCTTAATTGACTTTCTTGCCGCCGCTCCAGTACATTTCACGCAATTGGAATTTCTGCAGCTTGCCAGTCGCCGTTTTGGGCAAGGATTCCACAAAGTCGACCGATTTTGGCACTTTGAAGCGCGCCAAGTGATCCCGTGTGTAATCCAGAACTTCCTGTTCGGTCGCTTCCGCTCCCTTGTGCAGCACGATGATCGCTTTTGGCACTTCCCCCCACTTCTCATCCGGTACGGCAATGACCGCCACTTCCGCAATCGCGGGATGCTTATACAGCACGCCTTCAATTTCAGTCGAGGAAATGTTTTCGCCGCCTGAGATGATCATGTCTTTAATGCGGTCCTGGATTTCAATAAAGCCATCTGGATGTGTCACGGCGAGATCCCCCGTGTAAAACCAACCATCGCGTATCGCTTCTGCGGTTTTTTCCGGATCTTTGTAATAGCCGGCCATGACCACATTGCCGCGGGTAATGATTTCCCCGAGTTCTTTGCCGTTCCAGGCGACTTCTTTGCCATCGCCTTGGTTGACGACTTTTGTTTCCCCGTTAAACGCCAACTCAATTCCTTGTCGTGCTTTGATGCTCGCCTGTTGATCCGCATCCAGTGCATCAAACTCATTTTTCCATTCACAATACAAAATAAACGGCGAGGTTTCGGTTAGCCCGTAAACATGCATCATGTTAAGGCCGAGCGTTTGCTGGGCTTTGGCGATGAGTGCCGCAGCAGGCGGAGCACCGGCTGTTCCCATGCGGATAGAGGTACTCAACTGAATGTCTTTGGCTGTCGGTTCATTGACCAGCATATTGACGACCGTTGGCGCACCGCAGAGTGAGGTAATGCCGTGGCTTTCAAACAATTCAAGGATAAGTGGCGGGTCGACTTTTCGAAGGCACACATGCGTCGCACCGGCTGCTGTAATCGCCCATACCCCGCCCCAGCCATTTGTATGAAACATCGGCAAGGTATGCAAATAGACATCATCGTATTTGATCTCCAAATGATGCAGGAAGTTCGCGCCGTTCAAATAATTTGTGCGGTGCGTCTGCATGACGCCTTTAGGATTCGAAGTGGTGCCGCTCGTGTAATTGAGCGACAGCATCTGGTTTTCATCAAGTTCCACTGAAGGCATACGCTCGCCAGCTGCGGTCGTGATAAATTCCTCGTAGTCGACACCTGGAAGAGTCGTTTCGTGTCCTTCAGCCGGAGCAATGATGTATTTTTCGATTGGCAAGTCCCCTTGGATGTCTTCCAGTATTTTGGCGTATTCCGCATCAACAATCAGCATCTTCGCATCGCTATGTTGAATGATATAGCCCAAGTCTTTTGCTGACAGCCGGTAATTAAGCGGAACGATGACCGCTCCAAGAGCTGGGATGCCGTAAAAGGCTTCGAGCATATAATGAGTGTTCGGCAGCATCACAGCGACGTGGTCATGTGGCTTGATGCCTGCCTGATGCAGGGCAGTTCCCAACTGTTCAGATCGCTGTGCAAACTCCCGGTATGTAAAACGCTTGTCTCCGTCGATCACAGCGACTTTCTCCGGATAATACTTGGCTGCCCGCCGTTTCCAGTCCAACGGTGTCAATGGTACGATCATTTCGAAAACCCCTCTCCTGTCTCTTTATATTCACCTGTTATAGATCAAGTATAAAAATCCAGACTCATGCTGTCAATGTAAGTTTCAGAATTGACAGAAAACAAAAGATGTACAGTTCCTGTTATAGTACAAGGCCACCTCGGTATGCAATCGCACAAACCTTCGTCATGTAGAGAAAGACTGCCGGCATCTTATCAATTCACTTACCAAGTAATTGAATAAAATGAATAATCTATGCCTCAAGCACCCTGCGGACCATTCGTCCTTTCGTCATAGAGTTACTTGGTGTAAATGCCAGTCAATTCACAACAAAAAACAAAAAAGGCATTGAATGAATTAATCATTCAGTGCCTTTTGGATTATTCAGCGGTCGGGATGCGATATATAGCCGTGACGGTACCATCGGTGGTTTCGTCTACGATGAACGACCCGTTGGAATAACGATCAACTGCTTTCAGGCGGCCTGGCGCGATCGGAATGCGCAATCCTTTGGTCGTTTCGAGCAGAATTTCTTCTTTTCCGGTCGTGCCGATGACGGCGACGACGCGGTGAGGATTGGATTTCAATTCCCGCAGCATGACAACGCCGCGTTTGGCACGGCTGCCGCTTTCGAATTCGCTGAGTTTCATTTTCTTGGCGGCCCCGCGCTGTGTCGCGAGCACGAGATCCAGTGTTTTTTCTGCATCAATCATAACTGCAGACACCGCTTCGTCGCCTTCTTTTAAGTTCAAGCCTTTGACACCCGCAGTCCGGAGACCTGTCACGGGTACTTCTTCTAGCGGGAAGCGCACGCCGTAAGCCATTTTCGTGGCCAGGAACAATTCGCTCTCGTTCGTCACGAGCCCGGCGAAGATCATGTCGTCGCCTTTTTTCAAGTTCATCGTTTTGATAGCGCGTGAATAGCGTTGCACTTGGTAGTCTTTTAATGCGGAACGCTTCACTTGGCCAAATTTCGAGACGGTTAAAATGGTTGCGTCTTGTTCAAAGTCTTCAAACGGGAATACAGCGAGCACCGATTCGTTGGTATCGAGCGTGACGATGCTCGATAAATGCTGGCCGAGGTCTTTCCATTTGATGTCCGGCAGTTCATTGACAGGCTGGAACACGAAATTTCCGCCGGTCGTGAAGATCAACACCGTATGCTGTGTATTGAGATTGCCTTCGAACAATAGATGATCACTGTCTTTCATGGCGAAGTCTTTGCCGTTCGATGCCGCGTGGGAGCGGGTGCTTGTCCGTTTCACATAGCCTTCTTTTGTCACGGTAACGATGACTTCTTCACTCGGGATCATAATTTCACGCGTAATGGTCAACTCTTCGATCTTTTCTTCGATCTCAGAGCGCCGTGGCTCTGCGAATTTCTTGCGTATGGCCTGCAATTCCTTTTTGATGAGGTTTTTGAGCTTCGTCGCACTCGTCAAGATACCCGTCAGCTCGGCAATGAGTTTGCGTAAGCTTTCTTCTTCTTTTTCGAGATCGGTGATATCGGTATTCGTCAGTCGGTAGAGCTGCAAGGACACAATTGCTTCTGCTTGCGCTTCTGAAAACTCGAATTTTGAGATCAAGTTGTTTTTCGCATCGCGTTTGTCTTTCGACGCGCGGATTGTTTTGATCACTTTATCGAGGATCGACAAGGCTTTGATCAAGCCTTCGACAATGTGCATGCGGTCGCTTGCTTTTTGCAAGTCAAATTCCGAGCGTTTCGTCACGACTTCTTTTTGATGTTCGATGTAGGCATCGAGCATCGTCGGCAAAGTCATCATCGTCGGACGGCGGTGATGAATCGCCACCATATTGAAGTTATAGCTGATTTGGAGGTCGGTGTTTTTATATAAATAGTTCAAGATGCCGGCCGCCTGGACTTCTTTTTTCAATTCGATGACGATACGGAGGCCCGTACGGTCGGATTCATCGCGTACTTCCGAGATACCGTCGAGTTTGCGGTCAAAGCGGTGGTCATCGATTTTCTTGATGAGGCTCGCTTTGTTCACTTCGAACGGGATTTCCGTGATGACGATTTGTTCTTTGCCGCCTTTTAACGGTTCAACAGCCGCCTTAGAACGGACGGCGATTTTGCCGCGCCCGGTTTCGTAAGCTTTTTTGATGCCGTCGACGCCTTGGATGATGCCGCCGGTCGGAAAATCGGGGCCTTTTAAGACCGTCATCAATTCATCGATCGAAGCATCCGGCTTGTCGATGCGCATAAGGACGGCATCAAGTGCTTCATGCAGCGCATGCGGCGGGATGTCGGTCGCATACCCAGCAGAGATCCCAGTAGAACCGTTGACGAGCAAGTTCGGGAACCGCGCCGGCAAAACGGTCGGTTCAACGTCCACATCATCAAAGTTCGGGATAAACTCAACGGTGCGTTTTTCAATATCGCGCAACAATTCACCAGAAATCGCAGAAAGGCGGGCTTCTGTGTAACGCATTGCGGCCGGCGAATCCCCGTCCATCGAGCCGTTATTGCCGTGCATCTCGACGAGCATGTGGCGGATTTTCCAGTCCTGGCTAAGGCGTACCATCGCTTCGTACACAGAACTATCGCCGTGCGGGTGGTAATTACCGATGACATTCCCGACCGTTTTGGCGGATTTCCGGAACGCTTTGTCGTTGGTGTTACCTTCGTGATGCATAGCATACAAGATGCGGCGCTGCACCGGCTTTAACCCATCGCGCGCATCCGGCAGCGCGCGGTCCTGGATGATGTATTTACTGTAACGGCCAAACCGATCGCCGATGACTTCTTCTAAGGGCAGATCTTGGAAACGTTCGGTTTGTGTCATACGAGTTCCTCCTCAGCGTGAATCAAATCATTTTCGAGAATATTGCTGTCGTCTTCAAGTCCGAAGTCGACGTTGTTTTCAATCCATTTGCGGCGCGGTTCGACTTTATCGCCCATCAAAGTCGTGATGCGACGTTCAGCGCGCGCGCCGTCTTCGATCGTGACGCGGATCAAAGTGCGCGATTCCGGGTTCATCGTCGTCTCCCATAATTGGTCGGCGTTCATTTCCCCGAGACCTTTATAGCGCTGGAGCATATAGCCTTTACCGATTTTCTTGATCGACTCGTCAAGATCGGCTTCGGTCCATGCGTAATCGACGACTTCTTTTTTGCCTGCGCCTTTGGATACTTTATACAGTGGCGGCAAAGCGATAAACACCTTGCCGGCTTCGATCAATGGCTTCATGTAGCGGTAGAAAAACGTCAACAGCAACACTTGGATGTGCGCGCCGTCGGTATCGGCATCGGTCATGATGATGACTTTATTATACGCGATATCGTCTACTGAAAAGTCAGAAGACACACCGCCGCCGATTGCGTGGATGATGGTGGCGATTTCTTCGTTTTTCATGATTTCCTCAAGTTTTGCTTTTTCGGTGTTGACGACTTTCCCGCGCAGCGGCAAGATCGCTTGGAACGTCCGGTCGCGGCCTTGTTTCGCCGAACCGCCGGCCGAGTCGCCCTCAACCAGGTACAATTCGTTCTTTTTGGCGTTGCGCGACTGCGCTGGTGTCAATTTTCCGGACAGTAAAGTGTCGGATTTCTTACGTTTCTTGCCATTTCGGGCATCTTCACGAGCTTTTCGTGCGGCGAGACGCGCCTGAGACGCTCGTATTGCTTTGCGGACGAGTGAGGCACTGTGTTCTGCGTTCTCCTCGAGGAAGTACATCAATTGCTGGGAGATGACCGCATCGACCGCACCTCGGGCTTCGCTTGTACCGAGCTTGCTCTTCGTCTGCCCTTCAAATTGCAGCAATGCTTCCGGAATGCGCACCGAAACAATTGCCGCCAAGCCTTCGCGGATGTCGGAGCCTTCAAGGTTCTTGTCTTTGTCTTTCAATAAATTGATTTTGCGTGCGTAATCATTAAACACACGGGTCATGGCCGCTTTGGCGCCTGTTTCGTGCGTCCCGCCGTCACGCGTTCTGACGTTGTTGACGAACGATAGGATCGTTTCGGAATAGCCGTCGTTGAACTGGAACGCAAATTCGACCTCCAAGCTGTCGCTTTGGCCTTCCATGTACGCCACTTTATGAAGGACGTCTTTTTCTTCGTTCAAGTATTCGACGAATGCCTTGATGCCGGTTTCATAAAAGAAGCTCTCACCCGTTTGGTTGCGTTCATCGATTAGCTCGATGTTCATGCCTTTCATGAGAAACGCGGATTCACGCAAGCGTTCGCTTAGCGTGTCGTAATTGTATTTGGATGCGCTAAAAATACTTTCGTCCGGCAAAAAGTGAATCAACGTGCCAGATTCCTTCGTTTTGCCGATTTCTTCTAAGGTCGTCGCGGGTTTGCCGCCGTTCTCAAAACGCTGGCGGTATTTGCGCCCGTCACGGTGGATCGTCACTTCGAGAAAGCTCGACAAGGCATTGACGACAGAAGCGCCGACGCCGTGAAGCCCGCCACTTGTCTTGTAGCCGCCTTGGCCAAACTTGCCCCCGGCATGAAGCACCGTCAAAATGACTTCCGGTGTCGGTTTGCCGCTTCTGTGCATCCCTGTAGGCATGCCGCGGCCGTAGTCGCGCACGCTGATGCTGTTGTTCTCGTGAATGGTCACCGTAATGCGGTCGCCAAAACCGGCAAGCGCTTCATCGACCGAGTTGTCGACAATCTCGTAAACTAAATGGTGCAGCCCGCGGGAATCGGTTGACCCGATGTACATCCCAGGACGTTTGCGTACAGCATCCAGCCCCTCTAGAACTTGAATCGCTTCTTCGTTGTATGCATTGTTGTTCGTTTTAGCCATCTATTTCCCTCCACAAACATTTGTTCGTATACTCTCTTCTTTTAATCGTATGCCATACGAGGCGTTCCTGTCAATGTTCATAGAAAAAGAGCGCTAGGCGCCCTTCGTGAAAATTGCTATTTCAAGATGGCATGTTCGACTTTGATGCAACGATCCATGATGACCGTATGCCCGGCGGCGTGCAGGCGGTTGAAGACTTCTTCATCGACGACGTTTAGTTGCGTCCAGAACACCGGGGCTTTGATCTTAAGAAAATCATCGGCAATGGCCGGTAAAAATTCGCTGCGGCGGAACACGTTGACGATGTCGACTGGTTCCGGAATGTCCGCAAGCGTCGCATAGCTTTTCTCTCCAAGCACTTCCTCGGCCATTGGGTTAACGGGGATAATGCGGTAGCCTGCTTGTTGCATGGCTTTGGATACCATATAAGAAGTTCTCGCCGGATTCGGGCTCAAGCCGACAACGGCAATCGTTTTGGCATGGTCGAGCACTTCTTTGATTTCTGTGCGGTCTGGGTTTTTCAACAAAATCACCTGTCCTTTTAGTCTATCATACATGAAAGCGGGCCGTTTGTTGAATAATCCGTCATCTATTGTTTCTATCTCTTCGGTCATGGTAAACTATAGAAAAGAAAACAGTGTACGTCAAAGGAGTCAATCATGAACATTTTGCTTCCGGTAATCATCGCTTATTTACTTGGATCCATTCCTTCAGCATTATGGATCGGAAAACTTTTCTACAAAACGGACATTCGAACTAAGGGCAGCGGCAATTTGGGAGCGACCAATACGTTTCGAGTGCTCGGCCCCAAAGCCGGGTTTGTCGTCACCATCATGGACATTCTAAAAGGCACAGCCGCAACACTTTTGCCGCTTGTGATGGTTACCGATGTTCACCCGTTGATACTCGGGGTAATCGCCGTTATCGGGCATATGTTTCCGGTGTTTGCGCGCTTTAAAGGCGGCAAAGCCGTTGCCACTTCCGGCGGGATTTTGCTTGGCTATCAATGGCCGCTGTTCTTGCTCGCGGTTGCTGTCTTATTGATTGCGTTGAAGATCACGAAAATGGTATCGTTGTCTTCTATCATTTTAGCTCTTGTGTCGGTCATCTATACGATCATTTACACTATCAATACCGGCGATTACTTGTTTTTTGCCGTGATTTTGACACTCGCCACTTTCATCATTTACCGGCATCGCGCGAACATCGCACGAATCCGCGCAGGTACCGAACCCAAGATCAAGTGGTAGGACCCGAAAGGACGTGTTTGCATGGAGATTCATTTGAGCAAAGATGCACGAGATTGGTTCCATAACGAAATGGAAGTCGAGGCCGGAGAAGCGGTACGCTTTTTCGTCCGCTACGGAGGCGCTGGCTTACAGCCGGGCTTCTCGCTTGGCGTCACGAAAGACCAGCCGTACGAAGCGGTGACCCGCCTCGAAGAAGATAAAGTGCTTTATTTCATCGAAGAAGCCGATCAATGGTATTTTGATGAACACGATCTGCATGTCACAGTTGATGACACATTGGGTGAATTAAGTTATTCATACGAAACAAAAGAAGCGTGACGCCAAATGGCGTCACGCTTCTTTTTTATTCACCCTATTCATTTCAGCATTTGGTTAAACGAGTCAATTGATCCAAATATCCTTCCGCCTCCAGGATTTCCGCTTGCCGGTCGCCGAATAAGTCGAAATGCGGGTAGTCATTGCGCAAATCCAGCCATTCGCGCCGCAAGCCGTAGCGGCTGCCCCAATCGGCGAGTTTGTCGATGTCACTGCATCCTACTTTCGTGACTGTGCTGCAACCGGGAAATCGGTGGTCTACCCAGTAGTGGGTAAGAAAGGAAATCTGGCCGTCTTGCACATCCTGTTTCCAGCGCTCCAATTCAGGTCGTCGGATTCCGAACGCCATCTTCTGCCCCCCTCACCACTTCCTTGTATTTGGCATCCCATTCAGGTGCCACTTTCGCCAGCGGAACGGGACGGAAGCTATCTTTTTTCACCACGACATGCTCGGAGGTCGCTTTTGCGGCGAGTGTGCCATCTTCGTGGAGCACTTCGTAGCCGTATGTGGTCCGCAAGCGGCCGTGAGACTCTATCCAGGTTTTGACGCGTGCTTTCTGCCCGTAGCGCAGCGCTGCTTTGTATTGGATGGAGATATCCGTCACCGGGGACAAGAACCCTTGCGATTCCATGCCGGCATACGTAAATCCGAGATCCTCGATCAATTGCGTGCGCCCGAGCTCGAGCCAGATCAAGTAATTGGCGTGATAGACGACGCCCATCTGGTCCGTTTCCGCGTAGCGGATCTCAACTTCTTTTTCGCTTATGTACATTTCCCTTCACCTCTCCTCTAGTATACAGGACATGCATTGCGATCAAAAAGCACAAGGCCCTGAAGCTGTGTTTCTCGCAGCTTGCCAGATCCTTTACGGACGATTCTTCCCAAAATAAAAAGGCCGCCCGGAGGCAGCCTTTTTATTTTTTATGCTTCTAGCAATTTGTTGCGGAGTACCATTTGCAGGATACCGCCGTGACGGAAGTAGTCGACTTCCACTTCAGAATCGAAGCGTGCGAGGACTTTGAATTCCGTTACTTTGCCATCTTCAGCAGTAGCTGTAGCTGTCAAGACGTCGCGAGGTTTCACATCGTCGGACAAGTTAACGCTGATGGTTTCATGGCCTGTCAGACCAAGAGAATCTGCGCTTTCGCCATTGACGAATTGCAATGGCAAGACGCCCATCATGACAAGGTTCGAACGGTGGATACGCTCATAGCTTTCCGCGATAACTGTTTTGACGCCTAGAAGGAATGTCCCTTTAGCAGCCCAGTCACGAGAAGAGCCCATGCCGTAGTCTTTACCGGCTAGAACCACAAGGCCAGTACCTTGCTCTTGATACTTCATGCATGCATCGAAGATTGGCATTACTTCGCCAGTCGGCCAGAATGTCGTGAAGCCGCCAGTTGTGCCTGGTGCGACTTGGTTACGGATGCGGATGTTCGCAAACGTACCACGCATCATAACTTCGTGGTTACCGCGACGAGAGCCGTAAGAGTTGAAGTTACGCGGCTCGACGCCGTGTTCACGCAAGTACAAGCCAGCTGGTGTGTCTTTGCCGATCGCGCCTGCAGGTGAAATGTGGTCCGTCGTGATGGAATCAGCGAATTTCGCCATGACACGAAGGCCAGAAAGCGGCTGAATCGGTGCCGGCTCTTTCGACATACCTGTGAAGAACGGCGGGTTTTGAATGTATGTTGAGTTGTCATCGAAGGCATACAATGAATCGTCGTTTGTTTCGATGGCATTCCATTCTGCGTTTTCAGTGAAGACATGTTCGTATTCTTTGCGGAACAACTCAGGCGTTACTGTAGAGTGGACAACGTTTTTCACTTCTTCAGTAGAAGGCCAGATATCTTTAAAGAATACATCATTGCCGTCTTGGTCTTGTCCGATTGGATCCACTTCAAAGTCGATGTCCACTGTACCAGCAAGTGCATACGCCACAACAAGCATTGGAGATGCCAAGTAGTTGGCTTTTACTAATGGGTGGATACGTCCTTCAAAGTTACGGTTACCGGACAATACAGAAGAAACGAGCAAGTCGTTTTCAACGATTGCTTCTTCGATTTCAGGAAGAAGTGGGCCGGAGTTACCGATACATGTTGTACAGCCGTAACCAACCAAGTTAAAGCCGATTTGGTTCATGTAGTCAAGCAAACCAGAATCGCTCAAATAGCCTGTAACGACTTTCGAACCTGGTGCCAGTGAAGTTTTCACGTATGCTGGCGGCGTCAAGCCTTTTTCGACTGCTTTTTTCGCAACGAGTCCAGCGCCGAGCATAACGTACGGATTGGACGTGTTTGTGCAAGATGTAATCGCAGCAATCGCCAAAGCACCCGTGTTCATTTCAGCTGTTTTGCCATCATTGAATTTCACAGTTGCGGTTTTGTTGATTTCTTCTTGATCCAACGCAAAGCCGTGTGGGCCTTCTGGGCCTGTGACAGCTGTGTTGAATTCTTTTTTCATTTGAGACAATGGAATCAAATCTTGCGGACGTTTTGGACCGGACAAGTTCGGTTCGATTGTCGTCAAGTCGATTTCGACAAGGTCCGTGTAAATCGGATCTTCGTTGTCGACCGTGAAGAACATATCGTTTGCTTTCAAGTATTCTTTTGTCACGGCAATTTGCTCTTCTGTACGAGCTGTCAAGCGCATGTAAGTCAACGCTTCTTCGTCTACTGGGAAGAATCCGCAAGTAGCGCCGTATTCAGGTGCCATGTTGGCAATCGTCGCACGGTCTGCAAGCGGCAATGTTGTAACGCCAGGACCGAAGAACTCGACGAATTTGCCGACTACGCCTTTTTTACGCAAGGTTTCTGTGACTTTGAGTGCCAAATCTGTCGCTGTTGCGCCGTTTGGCAATTCGCCAGTCATTTTCACGCCGATAACTTCAGGAATCGGGAAGTAAGAAGGCTGTCCAAGCATGCCTGCTTCCGCTTCGATTCCGCCAACGCCCCATCCTAGTACGCCGATTCCGTTGATCATCGTCGTATGGGAATCTGTACCGACAAGTGTATCTGGGAATGCTTCAAATGTGCCATCTTCGTTTTCGATCGCGTGAACAACATTTGCCAAATACTCAAGGTTTACTTGGTGAACGATTCCTGTTGCTGGTGGAACTGCACGATAGTTATCGTACGCTTTTTGAGCCCAGTTAAGGAATTGGTAACGCTCTGCATTGCGTTCGAACTCAAATTCCATGTTCGCGCGCAGTGCATCTTCAGTGCCGTAACGGTCAACTTGTACCGAGTGGTCAATTACCAGATCAACCGGGATTTCTGGATTGATCTTGTCTGGGTCTCCGCCCATTTCAGACATGGCTGAACGAAGCGCTGCCAAGTCGACAACAACCGGTACACCGGTGAAGTCTTGAAGGATGACACGGGAAGGTTTGAATGGAACTTCTGCTTCTTTGTTCGCATCTTTACCCCATTTTGCGAGTTCTTCTACATGTTCGTCATTGATGACATAGCCGTCGTGCTGGCGCAATACGGATTCCAATAGTACTTTTACAGAGTACGGAAGGCGAGATACTTTCGCGATCCCCGCTTCTTCGAGTGCAGCGAGACGATAATAATTATACGTCTTGCCGTTAAGCTCGAACGACGTGCGGCTGTTGTGCAAACTGCTCTTTGCCATAATCGTGTTCCTCCTTTAAATCTTCTGAAAAGGCGTGTTACCGCATCTTTTCTCCTCTTCCATCATACCGAAACAATGTGCATAAGTAAATTACATTAAAATTATACATTCTGATAAGTTTTTCTAATGACTAATTCTTTTTCTCATCAATTTTTCTTAATGTCTCTTCTAATTGAGCCAAATGGCGTTTCTCATGATAACCGATAAATGGGAACCATTGAACTAGTGGCACATCGCCGAAAACAGGATGAGGCATGGAGTTCTTCTGAAGCGTTTCCTCGTTTGTCCGTGCATAAACTTCGTACAGGCGATTTCTTGACTCATTCAATTTCTCTGTCATTTCAGCTAGAGTGAAAAACGTTTCTTCAGGCACCGTGTGATCTGGCGCATCGACTTTCACTTTGCGGTTGACCGATAGTTGAATCGGTTTCTTTATTGCTTTTTTCTGTTGATTTTTCTCTACGGTTTTAGCTACGCCCGCTGTTATGGTCTGCTCCATCTTATAGAGATGGTCCAAAATCTGCATGGCTGACCATTCATCAGCCGACGGTTTCTCGTTTAGTTCCTTGTCACTGAAAGATTCAACTTTTTTCAAAATCGTGTGGCGTATTCTAGCGTTTTCTTCAGTTTGCAATTCTTGCACCTCATTTCTAATTCCCATTATCTTTCTTTATACCCGCTTTGTCGATGATCATTCGTTGTCTCTTTCATTTCGTATGGCTTGTTGGCTTTTTTTTATTTTTTTAATAACCTTAAGTAGTTTGATACTTATGAATGAATAAGTCGTTTTCACATTCATTCCGTTGTAGAATAAGGGAAAGTACGTTCTATTCTGACTGAAAACTGGTATAATGAATAAAACCTAGTTAGAGAGGTGAATGTCCATGCCCTATGGTTATGAAAAATACAGATTGGATAATGGCATCAGCCCAAACACGGTCATCCATGAAGTTCAATTGATCCGAGCGCTTTTTGCCTTTTTGCGAAAAACCTATAAAAAATCTATAGAGCCTCACGAAATCCGCCCTTCTGATATCCAGCAATTTCTACTGGAACAAAAAGAAGCCGGTATCAAAGACAGCACCTTGAACCGCAAATTGATTCATATTCGCTGCTGGTTTGATTACATGTGGCAGATTGGCAAAATTCCGAATGATTTCATGCCAAAGTTTAAATTGAACCACAAGCTCGATTTAACCCCCCACGACATCGAAGTCGATTACGAACATCTATTGGAAAAGAAACCCGATGTTTTAAAGTCCATTAAATTGCCGCTCAATGCTAAGCTGCTGTACGTCTTTTATTTGAGAGGCTTGCGGCTTCGAGATATGGTGACGATTGATATCGATAATTTTTTGAACGACTCAAAGGGACTTCACTTAGACGTCGAAAAGAAAGATGGCTATCATTGCACGCTGCATTTCGATCAATACGAAGAAGCAGTAATGGAACAAGGCATCGAACGGGCAAAAGCACGAGGTACGTCTTTCCTGCTATCGTCAAAAGTTAAAGACCAGTTTACTCATTTTCAAATGGGCTCACTGTCCGATTATACAGAAGCTTTGTCGGAGTTCGTCGGTGCACCGATGCGCTCTGGCGATATTCGATTTGCCTATGTCCATCATTTGTACGCGGTCGAACACAAAAACCTGGAAGAAATTCAAGAAATCCTTGGCGTCTCGTTGGATTCAGCTTCTCGCATGTTAAAAGATTCGCTCGTGCGTATGAAACGGCAAGCTCATCCGCCCACATCAAAAAACACCTGATCCCTACCGGATCAGGTGTTTTTTTGCCGATTTCATTAGAATTGCCTTTCATTTTAAACCAGAAAGCCGAAATCAAATGCAAAGCTGAAAATGATGAGTGTGTGAACGACCGTAAACCATACACCTTGTCTGTTGAGTTTTTCCAAGTTTTCATATTTCATCGAGCACACCCCTTTTTCTGTTTTATTTATTATAATAAGTTTTCAGAAAATTGGCAAGTTATTAATTCTGTGCATGGATTCTGCAATCCCACCATTAGCATATCGAGAAAATGGGTATACTGGTAGAAAATTGGAGGCGATATAAGATGAACAAAGCATTACTAGTAGTCGATTACACAGTCGATTTTGTTGCAAACGATGGTGCCTTGACTTGCGGCGCACCTGGGCAAGAAATTGAGGAAGCGATCTGTGCGTTGACAGAACAATTTCTCGAAACCGGTGATTTCGTGGTCTTGCCCGTAGATCTTCACGAATCAGACGATCCTTATCATCCGGAGACGAAATTGTTTCCCCCACACAATATTAAAGGGACTGCCGGACGCAAATTATACGGACGTCTCCAAGCTATATATGATCGCCATCAAGAAGACATCGTCTGGATGGACAAAACCCGCTATAGTGCCTTCGCAGGGACGCGGCTCGAATTATTGCTTCGCGAGCGCAGTATTGAAGAAGTGCATATCGTAGGCGTCTGTACAGATATTTGCGTACTTCATACAGCTATCGATGCTTATAACAAAGGTTTTGAAATTGTCATCCATGAACAGGCCGTCGCAAGCTTCGACGATGCCGGCCACCGCTACGCTATGAGGCACTTTGAAACTATTCTAGGCGCCCGAATAAAATAATTTTGCAGTTCTATGTTTTAAAAGTCCTATTTGTGGTTATACCTAGAGTGTAGCACTTATAACAATAAAACATTTTGAAGGAGCTGGAAAGAATGGGATTCATTTTATATCTAATCGTAGGCGGTATCATTGGTTGGCTAGCCGGCCTGATCCTCGGGAAAGACATTCCTGGCGGCATCATCGGTAACATCATTGCAGGTATCATCGGTGCATGGTTAGGCGGCATGCTCTTAGGAGACATGGGACCATCCATCGCGGGCGTAGCAATTATTCCGGCATTGATCGGTGCATTGATCTTTGTCTTCGTCCTGAGCTTGATCCTTGGATCAATGAACAAAGGACGCAAACGCGCATAATCAAAAAAGAGTGGACTCCGGTCCACTCTTTTTTTTATGAATTATTGTATTGTTCTTCAAAACGTCCGTAATAATGAAGAATGTCTTCCACGTATTCATCGCTGTGATTGTAACGGTAAATTGCCTGTTCTAAGTCGCCTTCCGCTGCCCCGTTTTGCGCCAGGTAATTAGCAGCGCTGTAGAGTGCATCTGCCAAATCGTAAGGGTCCGCTAACCCGTCGCCGTTCGCATCAACGCCGTAGCCCCCATATTTTGCGATAATTTGCGGGTTGGTTTTGTCCGCTTCCGGGATTTTTCCTTGCCCTTGCCCCGAACACGTCGGATGACTCCAGCCGACAAATGTGCAAGGCATGAACTGCATATGCCCTTCTGCTCCGACCGGCGATAGCAAGGGGTCCATCGTCGAAAATTTTGTTTCGATGCGGTGATGGGCCGCGAGTAAGGTCCACGGAATGTCGTAGTGCTCGGCTGCTTCCTGATAAAGCGCGATGTTTTCTTCTGGAAACGGGACTTCAAACACATGGTCTTGCCCTTTTTGCACCGTTTCCTTGACGGTATCGCCGTATGAGGAATACGCCATTACAGCGAGGAGCGTGAGCGCGACAATCGCTGCCGGAATCAAAGCCATGACGAACAGGAACTTTAAAGCAAGCGAAGGTTTTTTTCTTTTTTTCTGTTTCATATGTTCACACCTATAGTTTCTTTTGCCTCAGTTTACCACAGCCCCTCCTCCATTGCCTGTTTATCGCAAGGAATGAGCGCGAGGTTATAGCAGGAGAAGTAGAAGCAAGCGAGAATTATGTATAATTGGGAATCGAAAGGAGGAGAAGCCTATGTGGGAAGATTTTAAGAAATTCGCCTTAAAAGGCAATGTGTTGGATTTGGCAGTAGCGGTAGTCATTGGTGCCGCATTCGGTAAAATTGTCACTTCGCTCGTCGAGGATATCATCATGCCCGGGGTTGGGATTTTGCTCGGTGGATTCAGTGTGGAGGATTTGACTTATACCTTCAATGGCGCAGAACTTCGCTATGGCGCATTTACGCAATCTGTAATTGATTTTTTCATTATTGCCTTTTCTATTTTTATGGTGATTCGTTTATTTACGCGCATGAAACGCGAGAAAGATGTGCCGGCGGAAGAAGAACCGGAAGTGCTCGACAAAAAAGAAGAATTATTGGTCGAGATCCGCGATCTTTTGTCAAAAGAAAAAACCGGCCAATGACCGGTTCCTTCAAGCTGCCGAACTAGTTCGGCAGCTTTTTATTGGTTTCACTGTGACAGCTCTTGCATATCTTCGATGATTTCTTCAGTCGGAACCTGCTCAAAGCCATCGTAATTTCCGACGACTTCCCCTTTTTGGTCCACCAAGTAAAAAGAAGTGCCGTGGATAACTTGGTCACTATTCGGGTCGTTCTTGACCAAGGACTTGAAATTGTCCGTCGCGAACTCTGCAATCTCATCCTGCGAATAGCCCGTCAGCAAATGCCATTTGCTTTCGTCAGAGATTGGGTAATGTGATAAATATTCCTGCATTTTCTCTGGTGTATCTTCATTCGGGTCTACACTGAACGCGACGATTTTATAATCGCTCAGTCCATGCGACTCCAGATCCTTCTGCAAATCAGCCATATTGAAAGTCATCGGCGGACACACCGTCTCACAGTTCGTAAAGACAAATGTCGCCAGCCAAGGTGTCCCTTCCAATTGCTGTTTGCTTAATTGCTCGCCGCGGTGGTCAGTGTAATTGAACTCTTCGACCGCATCGGTTCCGCATGCAGCAAGAAGCATCAACGCCATGAGCATCAACGCCCATTTCCACTTCATATCATTGCCCCCACTCTCGTAACTGCCTATATCATAGCCGAATGAGAACTTGAAAACAATACGGATTCACGCTTCAGAAATCACAACTTTGTGAATTACGGCGCCTTCATGGTAATGAGCGCGTCGTGAATAGCCACAAGTTTGCCCTCCACGCGGTGCATCAGGTAAAACGAAACGAATATCGGAAACCCCAGTTCTTGTATCCATTGCATCCACTCTTGCATCGAAGCGCCTCCTTTCTTTGTAAAAAAAGCCTCCCCGCATTTGCGGGAAGGCCCTGTTCATTAAACTTCGTATTCGACGATATTGCGTTCAACGACACGTGCGCCTTTGACAAGCGCAAATGGCGAGCCGCCGACTTCAAAAATATTCTGGTCGACAATTGTCTGCATGCCCGTAGCGATTTCTTGTGTCGTCAAGTTTTCGCGTGGTTCATCGACCGTCAAGGTGACGGCTTTGTTTGCGGCTGTTTCAAAAATCAATTCCAATGTTTTTGCCATTTGTAGACTCCCCCCTCATTATTGGTAAATGCTTGAACCGGAGATTTTCTCCAGTTCCATAAGCGGTTTTGTGCCGAATGCTTCCAACACTTGCGCTACTTGGAAAATCCCATCAGCAGTCGCCGCTTCTGCCACGTTCGGATACGCCTTCACTTTACGCTTCAAACGTCCTTGCCCATCAAGCCCGTTGTCAAACGTCAAGCGCATGCTTGCGTTCTTAAAATCACTGAATGCCATATTGCTCACCCCCTTTCATTCGCTATATAGACATAAACGTGAAAAAAGGATACATTTCAGGTGAATTTTTTTTCGCTGGCTTCTATAATGGTAGAGAGAATGATTGAGGTGAGACAAAGTGGAATTAGCAGGCTGGTTTTTATGGTTCATATTATTTTGGGTCGTGGTGTTGGTCGGGCTGTTTGCGATCGGCGGCTATTTTATGTTCCGGAAATTCTTGAAATCGATGCCGAAAAAAGACGGCTTGTCCGATCTGAACTGGGAAGAATATTATGTAGAGAAAACGATTCATCTATGGGGCGCTAAAGAAAAAGAACTGCTCAATGAACTCGTGCAGCCGGTACCGGATCTGTTCCGCCCGGTAGCGAAACAAAAGATTGCAGGGCGCATCGGCGAGATTTTACTTGAAGAAAAAGCCAAAAAGATGGAAATGCAACACATCATCCGCGGCTATATCCAAGCAACGCCAAAGCGCGACCATAAATTTTTGCGCAAAAAAATGGGGGAACTCGAAATCGATCTTACCCCCTACGAACAATACTTTGATCAGTGACTACACGAAAAACGCTGTCCCCTATTCGGGAACAGCGTTTTTTTGTTGTGCAATCAACCGGTATTTGCGTAGCATCGCGAGGCGCCATGGCACCAGCATACCAAAAGCGAGCAGCCAAAACATGCCGCCCAGTTCCCCGACATCAATCGAAGAACTCAAAATGACTTTCGCCAGCAACCGCACGAGCAATAACCCGAGCAAAATGAAAACGAAAGCTTTGGAGCGCTTTAAATAGATTTCCCCATCCCGTACCTCAAAATTCGATGTGCGGATCAAGATGATTGAAAACAAAGCACCGACCAATAGCGCTTCAGCAATTTGCAGCGGCGCTACGCGGAAAAACGGAAAAATGAACATCAGGGCGCCTGTAGACATAAATAAAGGCGGCAGGATAATCTTTTTAGCCGTTGCTGGCTTTTTAGCCGATTTTGACCGGACAACAATCGCGAGTGTCCCCATGACTAGCGCGCCGAGCGTCGTCACAGCAAGAAGGACGGCAGGCGGGATGCTGTTGAATAACTCATCCATCCAGTTCTGCCTCCAATTCGCCGAGGCGGTTCTCCAGCTCATCCATGCGCACAAAACGAGCGAAACGCAATTGTTCTTTCCCGTACTTGAACAAAATGACTACAGGCGCAGTGAATAGCGTCAGCTGCCCTGCGAGCTCTGGCACGCGTGCTGCGTTCACCAAATAGAATGGAATGGATGCAGTTGGCTCCAATCCTTCTACTTGCGGCTTCAGCCCTTCGCATACTGAACAATGGTCGGTTTTAACGAACAGCAAAAACGATTCGCGGCTTGTTATTTTTTGTTGGAATTGCTCCATTGAAGAAATGGTTTCCATCTCATCACCTACTTTTTAGAATCCTTGGAAATCCCCAAAAATCGGGCTCAAAATACGAATGATGTATGTCATGCCGTCAAAGAACAGCAAGACCCCTACGGCGATCATGATAAATCCGCCGACTTTCATGATCGTGCTGTGATGCTTGCGCAACCAGCCGAGGCGGGTAACGAAAAACGACAACACGAAAAATGGAATCGCAAAGCCGAGTACATAGGCCAGCATATACCAGATGCCCGATCCCGGATTGGTCGCAGCGAGCGCATAGATCGCCGCTGTAATCGGGCCGGTGCAAGGTGTCCAACCAGCCGCAAAGGCCAGGCCAATAACGAAAGTTCCTAAAAATCCGGACGGTCGATTCTTGAATGAGAACTTGCGGTCTTGCATCAAGAATTTTGGTGTAAAGACCCCGACAATCATCAGTCCAAAAATAACGATGAACAAAGCGCCTACTTGACGAATCAATTCATCATAACGCACAAACCATTCATAGAAAAATGAAGTACTGAATCCCAATGCGATGAAAATCGTAGAAAAGCCCAGCAAGAAAAACAAGGTATGGAACATTCCACGCCGTTGCATTACTTTCCGGTCATTTTTAATCTCATCCATGGTCATGCCTGTAATATAGGATAAAAAGGCTGGATACAAAGGCAATGTACATGGCGAGATGAAACTTAAGAAGCCGGCACCAAAAGCCAGCAATAAATTAATATCGGTTGCCATTCAAACACACTCCTCTCTTACGAATTCTATCTTATCAGAGATGGTGTACAAAAACTGTCAAATAGCCTGTGAAATCTTTATGGACATTTCCACAAGCTTCACGCTTTTGCCCTAAACAATAAACCCAAACAAAAAAACCGGCTCTCTTTAGGGGGAAGAGAGCCGGGTACTGATGCCTGCTCGTTGTACCAAACAAAGCAAGCACAACTATAAATGGACTATCGCTCACCCGATGAGTTTCTTGGCTAGTCCCAATTGATGATGAACTTGATCAAATCCTGTCCCGCCAAGTGAATTGCGGCGTTTAACCGCTGTCTCGGGAAGCAAGGTTTCATAAATATCGTCTTCAATCAGCGGGCTCGCTGCCTGGAGATCCTCAAGCGGCAAGTCTTTTAAATAATAGCCTCGCTGGATGCACGTGAACACCAGTTTGCCGGTCACATCGTGTGCTTCGCGGAACGGCATGCCTTTTGCCGCCAAGTAATCGGCTAATTCTGTGGCATTCGAGAAATCGGAGTTTACCGCTTTTTCCATGGATGCGGTGTTGACGTTCATGGTCCGAATCATGCCTTCAAAGATCGGCAATGAGCCCATTAACGTATGGACCGTATCAAACATGCCTTCTTTGTCTTCTTGCATATCTTTATTGTAGGCAAGCGGCAAGCCTTTCAAGGTCGTCAACAAGCCGAACAAATTGCCATAAACGCGTCCTGTTTTGCCGCGGACAAGTTCCGCCATATCCGGATTTTTCTTTTGCGGCATGATGCTCGATCCGGTCGAGAACGTATCATCTAGTTCAATAAAACGAAACTCTTCGCTGGACCAAAGAATGATTTCTTCGGCAAAACGCGACAAATGCATCATGAGCATCGATGAATTGCTGAGAAATTCTAAGATAAAGTCGCGATCGCTGACAGCATCCAGGCTGTTTTGATAAACGCCTGAGAAGCCCAGCAGCTCGGCGGACAGTTCACGGTCGATTGGGAAACTCGTGCCAGACATCGCTCCTGCCCCTAAAGGCGAGACATCAATGCGCTTCAAGGATTCCTGCATGCGTTCTTTATCACGCTGCAGCATCCAGAAATACGTCATTAAATGATGGCCAAATGAAATCGGCTGTGCGCGCTGGAGATGGGTATATCCCGGCACGACCGTTTCAACATGCGCTTCCGACTGTTCGACGATTGCTGACTGAAAACCTTCAATCAACTCGATGATTTCCGTTACACGGTTTTTCAAATAAAGATGCATATCGGTTGCGACCTGGTCGTTGCGGCTTCTGCCGGTATGCAGTTTGCCGCCGACAGGGCCGATTTCATCGATCAATAGTTTTTCTAAGTTCAAGTGGATGTCTTCGTTCGATACGCTGTACTCAAGTTCTCCGTTCTCCGCTTTTTTCTGCAGCGTCTGAAGCCCCGACAAGATCAAGTCAGCGTCTTGCTGAGGCAAGATCTTGCAGGAAGACAGCATGGTGACATGCGCCATGCTGCCCTGAAGATCCTCGAGCACTAATTTCTGGTCAAAGGAAATAGAAGCCCCGAACTCATCGACCCACTGTTCAGCTGTCTTTTGAAAACGACCGCCCCACAGTTTGGTCATAGCTGTACCTCCTCTTTAACTTGTGCTGTAATGGCCACTTCTTTCTTGTTGATTTTCGAATTGACGACAGTCGGCAAGCCCCATAGCTCGATGAATCCGACCGCAGATTCGTGGTTGAACGTATCATCTGTCGAGTAAGTCGCGAGTTCTTCGCTGTATAGGGAGTTTGGTGACTTACGCCCTTCTGTGATGGCATGGCCCTTGAACAGTTTGACACGGACTGTGCCGTTGACGAACTCCTGCGTTTCTTTTAAGAACGCTTCGAGTGCGACACGTAGAGGTGAGAACCATAGCCCCTCATAGATCAATTCCGTCATTTTCTTCTCGATGACTGGTTTGAAGTGAGCCATTTCCTTCACTAAAGTAATGTCTTCAAGCTCTTTATGCGCGGCGATTAAGGTCATCGCCGCCGGAGCTTCATAGATTTCACGGGATTTAATGCCGACCAGTCTGTTTTCGACGTGGTCAATTCTGCCGACGCCATGTTTTCCGGCAACGTGGTTCAATTCAAAGATCAAATCCGTCAATTTATAGTCAATGCCGTTTAATTTTGTCGGTACGCCTTTCACAAATTCGATTTCCACGATATCCGGTGTATCCGGCGTATCCTCGAGTGCATTGGTGATGTCATATGCATCAGCTGGCGGCGTCGCCCATGGATCTTCTAAAATGCCACATTCGTTGGCACGGCCCCATAAATTCATGTCGATGGAGAATGGCGAATCCAAGTTGACGGGTACCGGCACGTCATGCTCCTTAGCATAGGCGATTTCTTCATCACGTGACCAACCCCACTGGCGAACAGGTGCGACGACTTCAAGGTCGGGGTTCAACGATTTGATGGATACTTCAAAACGTACTTGGTCGTTGCCTTTTCCTGTACAACCGTGAGCAACAGCCGTTGCGCCGCTTTCCACTGCGATTTCCACCAGTTTTTTGGAGATTAACGGACGCGATAAAGCCGAAACGAGCGGGTATTTGCCTTCATATAATGTATGAGCTTGAAGCGAAATGAGTGCATAGTCTTCGGCAAATTCGTCTCTGGCATCGATCATATAGCTTTCGACCGCTCCGACCTGCAGCGCTTTTTTCTTGATAAAGTCTAAATCTTTTCCTTCTCCGATGTCGAGACACACAGCGACAACGTCGTAGCCTTGTGATTTCAGCCACGGAATGGCCACCGATGTATCTAGTCCACCTGAGTATGCGAGTACGATTTTTTTGTTCATATAATATGACCTCCTGTATTTTTATGCGTTATATGCGATGAATATACACATAATATCACGGCATTTTTAATAACGCAAGGAAAGTCGCGTGTAAATTTTCATTTTTTTAAGGTAATATGCAAAAAAGCCGCATTACTTCTATAATAAAGAAAACATGCCGTGCATAAAAAAACCGGACAGCGCATGGCCATCCGGGTGAGATATTCTTATGGATTGCCGTTTGGCTTACTCCTCGGCATCCTCTGTTTCGTCAGTTTCTTCTTCATTCTCTTCATTGCTTAATGTGTATTCCAGTGTATTCATATCAATACGCACTTCCGTTAAAGCTCCGGTTTCCATATTGCTGAATAAAAAGCCGATTTCCTCGCCCCGTACGAGTGGTTGCCCCAAAATAATAAGTTGGGACAATTGCTCTTCGTTGATGAATGCCTGCAATGCTTCCGCTTGACGCTTGGATTCCTCATCCTGTAAGATCGTGATTTTTTCAGCTTCGCCTTGCATCGGATAAGATTCTGCTAGCGGTCCTGAATAATCCGTTTTGACTTTCATACCGGTACGCAAATCGCTAATAACGGCTTCTGTCGTTTCGCCACCTTCAGCAAATTGAACTTCCACATCTTCTGGCACTGAGAAGTAAATGCTATTAATGAGGATTCGGCCATTTCCAATTTGCGTAATGAAACCTTCCTCTGTCATTCCCTCTTGTTCTACTGCAATTTCAGGTTCTTCTTCAGTACCTGCTGTCCCAGCGGGCTCTTTCGCCGCTTCATCGTCTGAGCACCCTGCCAATAGCAGAAATCCTGCAAGAAACAAACTAGCTTTTTTCACGTTATCCCAATCCTTTTCGCTTAGATTCTTGTTGCAACTCTTAATTTTCAGTTTACCTGCTGGAGTCTATGCTTGCAACTTTGTTCCTTATGCCTGTCGATAGACAAAAATGCCTTCATCGTTCATACGTTCTTCAATTAAACCGTCTTCTAACAAGTAATCGACTTGGCCGATGGTTTCAGAAAGCGTCAAGCCGAGTTCTTTTTCGTAAGCATGCGGAAACAGCTGTTGCGTCAGTTCATACACCGATTGTTCGCTCGTACGGTCTAGCATATCGAGCACTTTCATTGCCCGCAAATGCTGTTTCTCCAGACGTGTCGATACGAGTTCATGAACATTGCGCACCTCTTCCCCGTGCCCGCTGTAAATAACGTCAATTGGCATCTTCAATAGCCGGCTGAGCGAAGCATTGTATTGCAGCAAAGATTTCGGGCGTCCTTCTTCCGGATGATAAGGCGGTTCGATGAGCGGGTTCGACGACACTTTGGCAATCACATGATCGCCCCCGATCATCGTGCGCTGTTCTGGATTCCAAAACGACAGATGGCTTTGGGCATGCCCCAAAGTCTCCAAAACATGCCAATCAGGATGTCCTGGAAGCGTATCCCCTTCGTTGATGGCCATATCAAGTGGGCGGTTTCCCAATAAATTGAGCGGGCGCTTCATCTTTTTCACCCAAAACATCAAATCGCCCGGCACGCCTTCCTCCTTCAATCGCTCTTGGTAAAACGCATCATGATAGTCGAAAAACGCTTCGTCGCGGCGCAGCCAGAGATCGTTATACGGATGGCCATAAAGTTTGGCGGCGTCGAAGCCATCGACCCATCCTGCATGATCCGGGTGGTGATGCGTCAGGACCACTTGCTCGATGTCTTCAGGAGCGACATTGGCTGCCTTTAATCCGGCCTTCAGCGCTTCCCAAGCTTCCGGTGTTTTCGGCCCTGCATCGATCAAAGTTAACACGTCGCCTTTTAATAAATAAGAATTGACATCTCCGACCGCAAATGGCGTCGGGATGATGATTTTGATCGGTTCCATCATTCCCACTCCCTTAAAATGAATGTCTATTCACTTATCATACCTTGAATGGCGGGCGGCGTCACGCTGCCGAGCCAATTTGACAAATAAAATTTCATTACTTATAATTTAATAACATATGTAAGCGTAGATGAAGATTAGTACGGAAGGTGATGGGTACAAGAGAGTGCCGCCAACGCTGAAACGCCGCACCCCCGCTCCCTTCCTGAACCTGCTTCTGAGCTGCCGTGCAAACACGGCCGTCTGTCCGCGATAAGGATATCGAGTTGTGCAAATGTGCAAACTTAGGTGGTACCGCGGAAACAAGCGTTTTCGTCCTTGGAGTAACAGGGATGATTGCGCTTTTTATTTTGAGAAAAGGAAGTGGAAGGTATGAAAATTGTATGTGTAGGGGCCGGATCAATGGCAGAATCCATGATTCACGGCTGGATCAATAAGCGAATTATGAAACCAGAAGAAATCTCAGTCATGAACCGATCGGACCAGGACCGATTGGAATTTTTGCACGATGAATACGGCGTTAACATCGTGTGCGCTGAAAAAACCGAATTGAGAGATGCCGATTTCATTTTGCTTGCAATGAAACCGAAAGATGTTGAAGTGGCGTTAAAAGGCATCCGCGAGAAATTGACTGGCGATACCGTTATCGTTTCGGTCGCAGCAGGTGTTTCGATCGAGACCATTCAAAAGCATGTCGGCGATTTTGCCGTTGCCCGCGCGATGCCAAACACTTCTGCGCAAATCGGCAAATCGGCGACAGGCGTCGCTTGGAGCAAGTTTGTCACCAAAGAACAGCAGCATTTACTGAGAAAGCTCTTGTCGTCCATCGGCGGCGTGACGGTCGTGGAAGAAGACCAATTGCATGCGGTGACCGGCATTGCAGGAAGCGGTCCGGCGTATCTTTACTACTTCGCAGAATCCATGGTGCAAGCAGGAATCGATAATGGCTTGTCTTCTGCGGATGCGAAAAAACTTGTGCGCCAAACATTCGACGGCGCAGCGGAAATGCTTCAGCAAGAAGATTTTGGCGAATTGCGCAAACGTGTCACAAGCCCGAACGGCACCACAGCTGCAGGCCTTCAAGCGCTTTACGATAACGACTTTAAGCGCATTGTTGGCGATTGTGTCACATCTGCTGCCACCCGTTCTCGTGAACTCGGAAAAGAATTCGAATAAGCAATCCAACAACCCCCATGAAAACGCCTGTTTTCATGGGGGTTGTTTTTGGAATAGCGGTCCTTCGCAATAGATAGCAGCCAACGTGAGGCTTCCGAATCGAAGCTCGACAACTTTTCCGGTATACTAATTCCTTGTATAGATACTGAAGGAGGAATTTTACGTGGCAAAACTTTTCGAAGAATTTGAGCTTAAAGGAGTCCATTTCAAAAACCGCATCGTTATGGCCCCGATGTGCATGTACCAAAGCGATAAAGAAGATGGCCATGTCACCGATTGGCACCGTGTTCATTATCCAACGCGCGCAGTTGGCGGTGTCGGGCTGATCATCACCGAAGCGACTGCGGTCCAGCCAATTGGACGCATTTCCTCGCGGGACCTTGGCATTTGGGATGATGCCCATATCGACGGGCAGGCAGAAATCGTCCGATTGATGAAAGCAAATGGTGCAAAAACAGGCATTCAGTTGGCCCATGCAGGGAGAAAAGCGACTGTTGATGGTGACATCCAGGCACCGAGCGCGATTGCTTTCAACGATCAATACAAAACACCGACAGCGATGACAGCAGAGGAAATCGATGAAACCGTTCAAGCATTCCGGGATGGTGCGATTCGAGCCAAAAAAGCAGGGTTTGATGTGATTGAAATTCACGCAGCCCACGGCTATTTGATCAACCAATTCCTGTCGCCTTTGACTAACAAGCGCACTGATGAATATGGCGGCAGCAGCGAGAACCGTTACCGCTTGCTTCGCCGTGTCTTGGACGAAGTGAATGCTGTTTGGAGTGGCCCGTTGTTCGTGCGCATTTCAGCAGAAGATTATGCAGACGGAGGCATGAACCCTGAACAATACGTCGAAATGACCCAATGGATGAAGCAGCAGAACGTCGATTTGATCGATGTCAGTTCAGGAGCGGTCGTACCAGCGAAAATCCCCGTCTATCCTGGCTATCAGGTGAATTTTGCGGAAACGATTAAAAAGCAAACGCCGATTGCTACAGGAGCTGTCGGCTTGATCACCGAGCCGCGCCACGCAGAAGAAATTCTTCAAAATGGCCGTGCCGATTTCATCTTCCTGGCCCGCGAATTGCTGCGCAACCCTTATTGGGCCTATACCGCCGCTACTGAGCTTGGAGCCGATATCGAAGCTCCTGTGCCTTATGAACGGGGTTGGATATGAGACAGTTGCAAAATAGCTGTAATTTAGTATACTTAAAGTAACGAAAAAAAACCGGATGCTGTGTGCACCCGGCCAGCTGCATGCCGCCTGTCGAGGGCGGTCGGCTGGACACTATAGGTTTACGAAATAACCGTCAGCCCACGCCAATGGGACGGTTATTTTTTTTTTGGAATGACCAGAATCAAGGATAAGACGAGCGTGAATGCACTAATCGTCAACCCGACACTCGTGAACACAAGCGAAAATGCTTCTGCCATGGTCATGCTACCACCCCCTTTCTATAGGGAATGGCCAAACCGCCCTCATGCAACTGTACCTTTATTTTACCATAAAAAGAACACATGTTCTATTAATAACTGTAAAAATAATCAGTAAAAATAACCCAATTCCCCGCAAATGTCCATATCGCAATAATGGTCTTCGCCGGAAGCTTGCGCTGGATAGGCCAACGAAAAACCCCTTGCCGATAATTTGGCAAGGGGGTTTTTCATGTAGATGCGCTATTCTTTTAAAAACCAAACTTCTTTCATGTCCACTAGCAAATCGATTGGTTCCCCGACCGCCGTTTGTTCGGCTTGAAAAGTAGTGAACACACATTCCAACACCTGGGTTTCCGCTATGACCTTCAAGTTGTATGTACCACTGACATACTTCATTTCTTGGACGATTCCGCGGATCGAAACATGGCTGGATCGGTCTGCTGCCGCTGCTTTAATCGATTCTGGCCTAATGACCATATAATAATCGCCGTCTGCTAGCGGTTGATATACAGAAGCGTCAATTATTTTATCAGAGGAGACAAACCGGCCATTAGTTACTTGGCCGCTCAAGATATTTTTCAAGCCCAGGAAAGAAGCAACCACTGTATTTTCAGGCCGCTCGTATAACTGTCTGGCAGTGCCGATTTGGCGCAATTGCCCTTCGCCCATGACCGCAATCCGGTCAGATAACGCGAAGGCTTCATCGCGGTCGTGCGTAACGAACAAGACGGTGACGCGAAATTCTTTTTGGATCTGGCTTAACAGCTCGCGCATCTCTTCTCTCAGGCTCGGATCGAGTGCACTGAATGGTTCGTCCATCAGCAACACTCGTGGATTCGCTACTAAAGCTCTGGCCAATGCCACACGCTGCTGCTGTCCGCCGCTCAGTTCTTCAGGAAAACGTCGGCCAAAACCGCTGAGTCCGACATGATCAAGCATGCCGCGCGCTGCGTTAAGACGTTCCTTTTTTCCGACTTTCTGCATTTTCAAGCTAAAAGCAACATTGTCTTCGATGGTTTTATGCGGAAACAGCAGCGACTGTTGGAACACCATAGTAAACTTCCTTGATTCGGGTGGCACATTGCTTAGGTTTTCATTTCCAAACCAAAGCTCCCCGCCATCTGCCTCTAATAAGCCAGCGACCAATTTTAGCAAAGTTGTCTTGCCGCATCCGGAAGGGCCAAGCAGTGAAAAAAACTCGCCTTCGCGGATCGTTAACTGGACCGGGCGAAGCAAAAATGATGCCTCGTCCTTTGCTTGGGTAGACCGGTATTTCTTTTCGATATCGATAATGCGCAAATCGCTCACGGTTTCACTCCTTTCTCTTGCTGCGGGACTCTAGACATTTGGTAATAGCGTTTCAATGCAGCGTCCATTCCCACCAAGGCCATAATGGCAATGGCAGCATAAAGTAATGAGTACGCTGATGCTATCGCAGGGTCGCCTCCGCTGATAAACGGAAACAGCAAGATTGGCAAAGTGACCACTTGACCGGCACCGATGATAAAGGTGATCAAGTATTGACTCAACGAAATCAAAACGCTCAAGCTAGCGCCCGCCAATATGCCAGGCAATAAATGCGGCAGCACGACATGGAAAAATCGAGGCATGGCCCGTGCTCCGAGCATGCGCGCCTGGTCTTCCCAATCAACCGATAAGGTTTGGTAACTGACCATGACCGCGCGGAACATATACGGCAAGGTCGGTGCAATATGTGCCAACACAACACCAAAAACAGTTTCAGTTAAGCCAAACCGTAAAAAGCTTAAGTGAATGCCCATCACCGAGATAAAGGGCGGAATGATGATCGGCGCAAAAATAATCGCTTCGAACAGCCATCTGCCGCGAACCGAATAACGCACCAATGCATTGGCAGCCGGAAGCGCTAATAGGAGATTGATGAACGTAACGATTAAGGCAATCCATAAACTGATGCCGACTGCTTGCCACGTGCGAATGTCGTTGACAACATATTCCCATGCGCGGAGGCTCCAACCTTGTGGGAAAACATCCGGCCAGCGCCAGCCGAATGACAGGCTTGAAAGTATCAAGGGAACAAACGGGACGAGAACGAAGATGAACAAACCGATGATCAATAATAATGATAAAAAGCGTGGTTGTTTTTTCATTAGCCCCACCCTTTCAATACGTTCCAGCGCTTGCTAACGTAATACGCTACTAGCCCCAGTAAAATGGTAATAGCTGCGAGAATCATATTGACGGCCAGCGCTTCTGGTCGGTCAGAAAGGGTACCGCTCGTGTAGAGTTGATACGAATATACAGGCAATACGCTTGGATAGGTAACCCCGAGCAGAAACGGCACTTCAAAAGCCGAAAAAGTAAAGACAAAGACGATAAACGTCGCAATTGTCCATGCCGGCATTATGACAGGCACGACCACTTCGCGGATAAATTGCCAAGGGCCTGCACCAAACACACGTGACACGTCACGCCAAGAGCCATGTATCCGTGACAGAACCGGATACAGCATGAGCGCTACAAACGGCGCTTCTTTCCAAGCGTAAGTGAGGATAATCCCCCAGCCGAACGAATCGTTGACGAGTACTGGGAATTCTGTCATGCCGTCGATCCAGCCAACAGTCGCAAGCAGTCTTGATACAAATCCGCTTTGTGTGAATATCAGCACAACCATATAGCCGGCGACTAGATGCGGAATCGTCAAAGGCAATTGAAACAACCGTTGCCAAGGCCTCGGTATTGCCTTTTTCGTAGAATTGTTGACGAAAAACAATGCCACCGCAAGAAAGGCACCGATGATTGCGGATATTAACGAAGATAATGCTGCAACTCTTAATGTAAGAGCCATCGATTGCCAAAAATCTGAAGAATGAAGAAGTCTATCATAAGCAGTCAAGTTCAAACCAGTCTCTCCGATCGCCGGAAAATAACCGAAGCTTTTCAGCAATCCATCAAAAATCCCCCCGAAAAACAGGAGGATGATGGTAAAGGATGCCGGCAGCAGCAAAAGATAGGGCTTACTCTTTCGCCACATGTTCCGTCCACCCTTCTTCAATAATATCAATATACTCAGAAGACAATTCGGGCAAGCGATTTTGTTCCAATTCTTCAATGGACAATGTCGCTTCGCCGAGATCTACCTCATTCATCGCTAGTTGTTGCTCAGGAGATAATTTCTCCAAATCCAGCGCCGTCAAATCGCCCCAGTTTTCAGGCGACAATTTAGCGGTTTGGGCGGCTGGTGACATCAATTCATTGATGGCCACAAGCGCTCCCGCTTTGTCGGATGCATTGAACGGAATGGATAAAAAATGCGTATTTGCGAGTGTGCCCCCGTTTAATATAAACGTTCGTGTCGACTCTGGAAAACGGCCCTTCAATACTTCACTCGCCGCAAGTGCCGGGTCGTAACTCATCGTCATAGCAATTTCACCGCTCGCAAACAATTGGTCTTGTTTTGCCAAGCTTTCCGGATAGGTTTCGCCTTCGCGCCATAAATACGGCTCAATGCTGTTCAAGTATTGCCACATTGGCTCCAAGCGTTCCTCCAAATTCTCTATGTCTGCTGCGGGTTGCTGATACTGCACGTGGCCACCGGTTGTTTCATATAACACCTGTCGGATAAAAGCGCTTCCCGTAAAATCAGGCGGTGCGGGGTAAGTGAACTGTCCTGGATTTTGTTTGACCCAATCAGCAAGTTCACTCATTGACTTGGGCGGATCTTCATATTGGTTCTCGTCGTGCACCAAAACAAACTGAGCCTTGCCCCACGGCGCTTCTAAGCCTTCCACCGGCTCTCCAAAATCCTCCGAGACTTCCGGTGCATCCGCATTGACATAATCATTGAAATTCGGCAATTGCCCGGTGAAATCTCCCCACAACAAATCGTTGTCTTTTGCGGCTTTAAAGTTTTCGCCGTTGATCCAAATAATGTCCATACTGCCGTCGGTCTTACCAGCTATTTTTTCATCGAGCAATTGATTGATAATGTCCTGCGCATCGTTCATCGGGACCCGATTGAGCTCAATGCCATAGTCTTGTTTTATACGCGGGGCAACCCATTCATCTAAATAATTGTTAATGTTGTCGCTCCCGCCCCACATGTACATATTGACTTCTTGGCCTTGCGCTGTGTCTTGAATGGCATCCCAGTCAGCTGTCAATAAGCTGTCCGCATTTGTTGCATTATCGGCATCTTCAGAAGAACAAGCAGATAAGATGATGCTCAGTGTACCTAATGCCGCTAATGGATATGTCTTCATTAATCCCACTTCCTAATTCCTTTTAATATTGCTCATGCTGGTCTAAATTTAGCGCAGCCTTCTAAATCATATCCATTCATTCCGGCTGTTTACTTGATAGTTCCAGAGTTGCGGCCATTCTTTTTGGCCCAACGGTTGCGGATCAAAATCGGCACAACCGTTAAGACAATGAAGACTGCGACAGCTGCTGCAATAATTTGGGGGTTCCCGCTGACGAAGCTGCTGCCGAGAAAGTTATAAGCAAAGGTTCCCGGTATGATGCCGATCAAGGTGGCCAAAGCGAACGACACAAAACGAACTTTGGCGATAGCTGCCAGATAGCTGATCAAGTCAAAATTAATGACCGGAATCAATCGGAACAATAAGACATACAAAAAGCCATTCTGCTCCATCTGCGTTTGTATTTTCGCCGCATTGCCCGTCCATTGCTTCTTGACCAAGCTCTTTCCCACTGTCTTAGCGACAATAAAAGACAGCGCTGCGCCCAAAGTCGCACCAATGATGGTGTAAAGCGTACCCATCCAAGCCCCGAAGGCCAATCCGCCAGCGATTGATAACACCGAGGCCGGAAAGAAAATCAGCGGCCTGATGGTATAGGCAATGATGTAGACGAGCGGCGCCCATAGCCCAAACGATAAAATCCAATTGCGGAGATCCTCTGCGTTTACGTCGAAGACTGAGCGGCTGAGCCAAATAACTAGGACAATGGCCAGAGCCGCTAAAGACCATTTGATGACGCGCTTAGTATTCATGAATTGCGCGTGTGAGTCGAAATGCTTGAATAGCGTTTTCTCATGTCCTCATAGCGCTTGCGGTTGACCCCTTGATCTGAATATCCGACACGCGAGGCGGAACGGAATTCGATTTGCTGTGCTGCATCATTAAAGTAGAACTCGATATCGTCTTTGAATCTCATCAGTTTGCTCGTTTCGACTGCATAAACGTAATTGTGGCTTACTTGCACAATCCGAACGCCTTCATAAGATTTTAACATGCCGAGCACATTTTTCTTCGCTTGTTCTTTGCTGCCATTATACGGCCAAGCTGGAACAAACTTCCCTTTTACAGTCGTTTGCGATGATACAGCATTCGGCGTAGACGGCATTTCTTGCAAGCGCCCATTCTTCACGCCTAACTGTGGCTTGCTATTGTTTTGAACCGCCATATTGGCGATACCTACCCCTGCTGCTGCCGCCGCTCCGTATAAGCCGATTTTTCCGACAGGCAGTTCTCCTGCTTTCGCTTTATTAAACGTTTTAACGACCGGTTGATTGAGCAAGTTATCGACATAGACTTTTTTGCCGATCTTCACTAATACTTCGCTATAAGTCGGATATGGATGGATAACACTTGATAGTTTGCCCATATTGATTCCGAGTGTTTTAAGGGTTTGGATCTGGCTGATGATTTCACCGGCGCGGTCACCCAAAATGCTGGCACCGAGAATATAGCCTTTTTTATCCAAGACGATTTTTACTTTTCCGATAGAGTCTTTCTTGGTGTTGGCACGGTCGATATCGGCATAATCGTGTTCGTAGACGCGGATAGAATCTCCATGTTTCTCGCGTGCTTGTGCTTCGGTCAAGCCAGATTGGCCGAGTTCCGGATCCGTGTATGTACACCAGGTCACGTGATCGTATTTCATTTTTCGATTAATCGGCAAAATGGCATTTTGCGTCGCTGTGATGCCTTGCGCGTTGGCCATATGTGATAATTGATAAGGGCCGACCACATCTCCAATCGCGTAGATGCCTTTTGCAGTCGTTTCCATATGCTCGTCTACTTGGATGCGTTTCTTGTCGTACTCAACTCCGGCAGTTTCCAAATTATAGCCCGCTACGTTTGCCTGGCGTCCGAGTGCAACAAGCAGCCCCTCGTTGGACACTGTCATTTCTTGATCGTCTTTTTCAACTGTCAGTTTAATTTGGCTGCCTTGTTGGGAAGCTTTGACCGCTGTCGCGCCAGTATGGATCGTGACGCCTTCTTGTTTGAGTCTCTCTTGAATCATCAATGCAAGCTCTTCATCGTCGTTAGACAAGATACGGTCCGCCTTTTCCACCAGCGTCACTTGAACACCGAGACGGTTAAGTGCTTGGCTCAATTCGACACCAATTGGCCCTGCGCCGAGAATGGTCATTGTTTTCGGGAAGGATTCCAATTTAAAAATGGTTTCATTAGTTAAATAATCTACATCGCTCAAGCCATCGATTGGCGGAACCAATGGAGTCGATCCAGTGGAGAGAATGATTTTTTTCGCTTCAATCGTTTCCCCTTCTACTTCCAATGTGTTCGGCCCAGTAAAAGTAGCATAGGCGTTCACAAAGTCGATGCCGGCTTGTTGCAATACTTCCGGCGATTCCCCGGCATAAACTTTTTGGATAACGTTCTGGATATCTTTTAATACTTCTGAAGTATCGACATTTAATTCCGGTGAATATTTTTTGGCGTGATGAACTTCTTTCGCGATATTAATAAGAGATTTGCTTGGGATGCAGCCAGACCATGTACATTCCCCGCCTGGCAGATTCTTATCGATCAGAACTGTTTTTTTCGAAAATCCTGCGGCTGTAAAAGCGGCTGTCAGGCCTGCCGCACCTGCTCCAATTATTGCGATATCATATTTCTTCGTCATATTCATCATATCCCTTCTAAGTCGTGGATTACCTACATCTTAACAAAGCCTTCTGTATACTTACCCTTATTTACCCTCGAATAGTCTGCTTTTATGTCATCCTCTCAATTTAAAGAGTTCTGCTTAGGAGCTAAATAGCGATTTGCTTTATACTGAGAATATCTTTATAAGAGAAGGTGAATTACATGCTTGATACATACGCAAGAAAACACGTCCAACCTGCAGTCGACAAGACAGCCGATTGTCTTTTAAAAAAAGGCTGGACCGCTAATGGCGTAACCAAGACCGCTTTTGCCATCGGCTTTTCTTCTGGTCTGTTCATTTATCTAGGGCATCCTATTTTAGCGCTTGTTGCACTTTGGCTTTCTGGATTTTTAGATGTCGTCGACGGGACGATGGCCAGGAAAACGAAACCTTCTCCGTGGGGGACGCTGTTAGATATCAGTTTCGACCGGCTTGTAGAAATTAGCGTTATTCTTGGACTGGCCTTCCGTTTTCCGGATTCGATGTGGGCATTGTTATTATTAAGCGCATCCATCATTGTTGCCATGACCATTTTCTTGACTGTCGGGGCATTATCTGAAAAACAAGGAGTGAAATCGTTCTATTATCAAGCCGGGCTTGCAGAACGTACGGAAGGATTTATCCTATTTACGTTGATGATTGCCTTGTCTTCTTATCTAACGGTGATCACTTTATTGTTTGTCGCCATACAAATTTTCACGATTGTTCAGCGCATGGCTGAAGCTAAACGGATTTTGTCTTAGATTGGAGTGTTTGGAATGAAGATCGTCGTGTTGGTTGGAGGCGGCCATGCGCATTTGCATGGCCTCAAGCAATTCGCAGAAAATCCGCGTGAAGATGTGCAATTGGTACTCATCTCACCTACGGCTTATCAGTATTATTCAGGAATGTTTTCAGGATTCACAGAAGGCGTTTACGACTTGGATGAAATCCGCATCGACTTGAAACGATTGGCTGAAAAAATCGGTGCGGCTTTTTATCAAGACACCATTTGCGCCATCGACCCGGTTTCCCGCACACTGACGGGTTTACAAGGTCAGAGTTATCCTTATGATGTGGTGTCTTTCGACATCGGCTCCCAGACAGATAGCCCGGAAGCGCTGCGAAAATACATCTCACCGATCAAGCCCAATTACCATTTCCCGAAACAATTACTAACATTCCGGGAATCCGCCAAGCCCGTCATCGTCGGAGGCGGCGCTTCAGGGGTTGAACTGGCCTTGTCCACTCACGCCTGGCGAAAACAGCAGCACTTGCCGCTCAATGGATCGCTATTCAGTTCAGGCCCATTACTAGCTGCACAAGGAGTAGCGGCTTCCAAAAAAATTGAGGCGATTGCCCGTAAAAAAGAACTGCCCTTTTTCACCGAAGTACAAATAGATGACATTAATGAAACTTCAATCACCGCAAACAATGGCACAACTTATCCTCAAACAGCTGTCCTTTGGCTGACAGGCCCGAAAAGCCCTGCCTTTTTCGAGCGCTCTGGCATGCCTGTCGACCGTTCGGGTTTTTTGGCTGTCAATGAGTCGCTACAATCGCCCCGCTTCCCCGAGGTCTTCGGCGCTGGTGATTGCGTCTCAATCAATCGGTACCCAGATCTTGAGAAAAATGGCGTTTATGCAGTTCGCCAAGGACCGGTATTGTGGAACAACTTAATGAATTTTCTTGATGAACAAGCCTTATCCCGCTTCGTCCCACAGTCAAAATACGTGGCGATTCTTTCCACAGGAGGCGGCGAAGCTTTTTTAACTTATGGGCGTTGGGCTTTACACGGCAAAGTTCCGTGGAAACTCAAACAGTATATCGATCAAAAATTCATGAAGGCTTATAAGGCAATCTATTAGTAATGTGAGCTCTTTTCCCATTTATGACACAAGCCATGTGGCCATAATCTTTGCTTTGGATCCAGAGCCTATACGACCGTTGCACAAAATCGTCTTGAAATTTTTTCCCATTCTCGCTATAATTCTTATTACAGGAAATGCATCACCTCCCGCGAACATCGAGCGGGATCCATGAAAAGTAGTTAAATGGAAACAAAAACGCAGCATCGGCTGCCATATTGAAATTGCGCAGAGTATATACCTGACAATAGAGCTGGGAATAACGCCAAAGAGAATGAATCATTCTTTTTGGCGTCTTTTTTTATTTAATTTGCTCTCTTGGGTCAACCGCCGATTCCCGCAGGAAGCATGTTCAGCCAATTCATTAATGTGCGCAACTGCATTAGAAATGAAACTAGCTTTAAACGAGTCGTAACACGCAAGTAACAAGTAGTAATAAATGCTTGCCAAAAGCGATCGAAAAAGCAAAGAACAAGCCGGCCGCTATATGCCGGGAAGGAGCCAGTTATTATGCAGGAAGCACGACCTATTCAATCAGAAGTTTCGGGTTATATCTCCAACCTACTGCGCCAGCATTTTGGAAAAGGGCCCGCTTCTGTTTACGTCACAATCAAAAGGCCTTATATTACCATTCATTTTCGTGGATTCGTCAGTCCCATGGAGAAGATTCTTCTGGATCAAGAAGAAGACATACGGGTTCTAGAGACAAGAAACTTTATGTTCAATGCGCTGAAAACGGAAATTTTACAGGAACTTCTGAACATAACCCAGCTGAATTTCACTGAATTATACGTGGACTGGAACTTGTCGCTAAAGAGCGGCATGTTTATTGGGGTCATGAACGAAGAGCTTGTATGGGATTCGTTCGAATGGCCGGAAGATACGCAGCGCGACATTTTTCATAAACAAATGGAACGAGTGAACGAAGAAGCAGCGCGTGTTCCTGATAAAATCGACACGCTCTGGATGAGCAACCGGACTTTGCTGCTAAAGCGCAGCGGGGTGTTGGTAGGCATTGAAAAAGCATTGATAGAGGATGGATTTGTCGATATGTTGAAATTGACGAAACGTCCGCTGGAGCACAAGCTGCTGAAAGCCGCTCCGTTACACCATGCGTTGCAAAGGAATATAGATGAAATTTTCATGGATTGGAATTTCAGCCAGGATGTCGGATATATCGCCTTTATATTGGCCGCCGAAACTCGCTAACGAAAGCTAGTGTCTGTGTTACCGTAAAACGGCCATTGCCACGCGGATGACGCTGCGAACACAAGTCGCTCAGGACTAGTACGCACAACCTCGTTCTGTATGTTGCATCAAGATTTTTTCTATTTACTTAGCCAAATCCATCAAGTTTACCCAGCCTCTTTAAGTTTTGTGTTAAAAACTGCCCCAAACGGGTATGGCTTATTACATGACCGAAAAAGGAGGAAGTTTGAATGGATCCGATAATATGGCTTTACATAGCAATTGGAATCGTCGTGCTGGGCCTGATCGTGGCCATTGCAGGGGTCTTCATGCTCCTATCTGGCATTAAAGAGCCAATGAAGGAAATGAAAGGTTCGGCCAATAACTTGAAAGGCCGCGTGGATAAGTTAATGCTCGAGACGACTCATTTACAGCATACGACAACTGAATTGCAAGAAGACATCCAGCAAAAATCAGAAAAAGTAGCCGTCTTGGTCGATGGAGCGAAAGGTACGATCAATTCGATTATCGATTTGAATTCGGTTGTCCGTAGCATTACCTCTGGCATTTCAAGAAAAGTTGAAGATGACCCTGCCAACCGCGCCCAAGTCAGCCAATACAGCAATAACGCTGCTGGTTTGATGAAGTACTTGGATAACCAAAAAGACCAAAACCAGCCGAATGCCACATACAACCCAGAACCTGATGCACCTAAGCAAGTATCAAAAAACTATTAATCAAAAACAGCCCTTGAGGCTGTTTTTTAGAGTGTTGAAGAAGTCTATAATCATCTATTAATAAAAAGAATGTGACACTATTCTACAATGAACAAATTAACGAAATGTCTTAGTATTTGGAGAAGCGTTCGCTCGACTCCTGTGGATCAGCGAGATGACCGAGACCCCGCAAGGCGCAAAGCGACTGAGGAGGCTTGGGCTCGAGCCCACGGAAAGCGAGCGATAAGCTTCGGAAAATACGACTTCTTACCTTTCTCGATAGCCTGAAAAACAGCCCCTGAGGCTGTTTTTTTATAAAAAAAACTTGCCGGCGGATGCACCGGCAAGTTGCTTATTTCATGAAAAAGAATTTTTTGGACAACCACAAGCCGCTTCCAAACAACACTAAGGCCACATAAGCCGGCAGGATATGAATAAAGCTCGTATACCCAATTACGTAATGAATGAGAATCGCTGCACTGAATGCCGGCAAACCGCCCAGTAGAAAGGTATACCACACCCAGCGCTGCCCTTCTTGAAACCCCCAAAGTGCCAACATTAAAACGAGCAGGCCGACACTGATCAAGGCACTGCCAAGGCCCGCTCGATCGTGCGCAATCACCGGAATGAGCCGTTCGTTAATAGCAGAGATTTGTTCAGGATTCATGCAAATATAGGCGATATCGGTTTGGACAAAGACGCCGCTCACGCCGATTGCCGAAATGACAAAACCTGCCGCTGCGAGTGCAAACCCAAGTACAACAAACGCCAGTTGCCCCCAAAGACTTCGTTTCCAAGCTGGGTGATTCGTACGGTTGCGAGAAGTCGAATGTTCGCTGTAATTTTTGGATACTTGATAGCCTTTCCAAAAGAATGGCAAGAGAATTAACCAAAGAATGCCGTGGAGCCAGTCGAAGTAACCGAATCCGATGAATAGTAAAATGCCAAGAAATCCGAGTACACCGGCGATGTGAATGGCGCGTTTTGCCCATTCCAAACCATGACGGACACCGTATCTTGCCAATTGCATATACAAAATACCGCCAGACACCATCGTTCCGGCCACGGTCATTCGGTCATGCTGCATAAAATAATAGATATTCGGATTGATCGCCATGAGTTCTTCGCGTGATAAATTCAAAAATGCCTCATCATAAGGCATCAAAACGATTGTCATGCTGACGAGCATTGCCGCTGCGCCGCCAAGGAACATGAACAATCCGAACAACCAATGCCAAATCCAGCCATCATATACAGGAGGCGAGGCGGTTTTTTGATCCAGCAATCCTTCATTGATGCGTTTAGGTAACCCCGGGCCAGTTTGAACATAGCCGCCCGAGAGCATCACTAAATCCGCCCCTGCCTCATATAAGGCCAGGGCATCTTTTGGTTCTGCGATTCCGCCAGAGACAAGGATTGGCACTTTGCTATGCTGACGGATGGAAGACAACTTTTCGATCAATTGCCCCGACGAATCAAGCGGATATTCCATTCCTTGCCCTGTGTCTATCCCCTGTTCATCGAGGACAATTCCATCTATGTATGTTTCTTGAGACGCCACAAAAGCTGGCGAATCGATGCTATTGGCAGAACCGGCAAATAAGATCGGCTTGCCGTTGACCGCTTCTTTTAAAGACTTCCATTGTTTAATGCCATACAGCTCTTCAACAATAAATGCTTCTCCAAACGTGGATAAGGTTTTCAATAGGGACATAGTTTGTTCGAAAGTATCGTTTCTGCCGATGCGGATAAAAATCGGCTTGTCAAAAGACTCAAGCTTCGCCAACTTCTCAATTGTACACTCTATGCCGGGTGACTCTAACCGATACGGATAAATCATAGCGTTTTTGGAATCGGTGAACCTTGGCGTGCCCATCTCTACCGGATCCCAGGACACCGGCCCGATTTCGATAAAGCCCATCCCTAAATGGCCGAAAGCTTTCGTTCCGGAAAGCAAGGGATCGATTTTCCCACTCAAGCCGACGGGGTTGGCAATCGTTAAACCGAAAATTTTCGTTTCGAGCTGCTTGGCAGGAGCCGTATGCCCTAAGTATTCAATTAATTTGCTTCCGCCTGGGATCGAAGCAATCCGGTGCATTCCGTTATGGATAAACTCTCTCCCGGTTTTTGCCGGCAACTTTGAAAGAGCGGGTTCAAACATTGTATGATAAGTCCAATCCGGCAAAAAATCACGTCCTAAAACAAAGTATGTTACAATTTTACCTCATTTTAAGAAGCGGCAGGTTAAATTTCACGAAAAACCATTAGATCCATACATCATTTTCTGCTGTCTGTTCACTTGTCGCATCGCCTGTATTAACAACGCCTTTAGGTTCTACCAGCAAGATGCTCGCTTGTGTTTCCGCATAGGGTTTATGCTCGGTATTTTTGGGCACCACAAACATCTCCCCTGCTTTTAACGACACTTCCCCGTCGCGGAATTTAATGAGTAATTCTCCTTCTAGTACGAGGAACACTTCATCGGTATCTTCGTGCTTATGCCAAACAAAATCCCCTTGCACTTTTACGGTCTTGAATTGGTAATCATTCATTTCGGCAATGACCTTAGGCGACCAAAAATCGTCAAATTTCGATAGTTTTTCATTGAAATTGATTGGTTTGAAATTCATTGAATTCGCTCCTTTTTATCATTTTTCCACTTGCATACGATCCCACTCTTCCAAAGACATCATTTCGAAGTCTTTCCCGCCTTCCAGATGAAGCGGTGCGATGAATTCAAGTGAATTGCCATCTGGGTCATGAAAATACACTGCTGCATGCGCATATGGTCGATTTGGCAAGACAAGCGGCTGTTCTTCCGGTGAAAAACCAAAAGCTGTTCGTACTTCGATTCCTCTTTCAGCCAACCAGTTCTTAGCGTTGCGTATTGCTTCTCTATCCACATGAAAAGCGATATGGCGCAGTGAAGGATGATAAGGCGTTTCCGCTTTCTCCGTTTCCCATAGGCCTACCCAGCTATGCCCTTTGACAATCCAAAAGAAAGCCAGCTTAGGTGTCTCATAAGCGAGTTCCAATTCCAAACTAGTATAGAATTCTATGGAACGTTTTAAATCCTGAACCGGTAAATGAGCTTCGTAGAGACCTTTAATCATTGATTTGCCTCCTTTACATATATAGTTTTCGACTTTCTCTTTTGGCTTTGGCTACTTCCCTCTGCTTATTGCACTTCTTCAGCCGTCTTTCCATCTAACGAATGTACCGTGCCGACAAGCGCTTCACTAGAAAACACGGGAAGAGACCAGCCACCTATTACCTGATTTTGATGAAGATAGACAACGATTCTGGTTTTTTGGCTATTGTAGAGAAGTTCAAGCGGATGCCTTTGAATGATAAATTCCACCGTAGTCAGGGGTTGATCTAAATATTCAGCGGAGTTAAAGGACTGAACTTGCCAGATTTGCGAATAGCCTGGATCCATTAAAGTTTGTGTATCAAGAAGCAAGGACTCTTCCCCCACTAGGGAAACCAATTCATATCCTTGACTCTCCAAATAAGCTTCCGCCTCCAAAATAGAGTTGCTCTTAGTGGGCACCTCCTTACAGGCAGCTAAAAAACCAAGCGTACAAATGACGATGAACAAAAGGATTTTCAACTTCACTTCTCCACCTCCACATCTTGCAGCATTTCTTTCAAAATCCGCAAATTAGCTTCATAGAACGCAAAATTTTTCTCCAAGCCGCGCTTTTGGCTCCAGCCGATGCTGTTAAAGGCGTCGATGAAACGATAAAAAGGCAAGACAGCTTCCAAATCGATCATTGGCCGGATGCTGGTATAGCCCTCCTGATAGGAATTTATCAAAGCAGGATCCCCCTTTAAAAAATCACGGTGAATTTTGGTAAAATCGATTTCTGTTGATCCGAAACGCACACTTTCGAAGTCAATCATGCCGGTAACCCTACCGTTTTCCACAATGATATTGGCTGGCCGAAAATCCATATGGACGAAGCTCGGCCCGTCTGGTGCTGGAAGCTCACCTTTCATTTGCTCAAACTTGTGCAAGCTGGCCATAAATACATCCTGATCCAATATTTCCTTTACATGTTCCGCGAAGCTATAAAACTGCTTTTCGATAAATTCATGCCAATGGGGAAATTCATTTTGTATGGCGCCAGACTCTATCGTGTTTGAAGGTTGGATTTGATGCATCGCTGCTTGCAATGCGCCGATTTGATAAGCAACTTCCGGAGAAGCCTTTTCGGACAAAGGATGTCCTTTCAGTTCGGATAAAAGAAAAGCTCCCGGACAGTTATCATCACCTGCCCAATAATCAAGCAGCTGTGGAATCGGTACGTGCCCAGCTAAGATTTCATAGGAGGCCAGCTCGCGTTCATATTTCACGCGGGTATACGGGATTTTCACAAACACTGTTTCGCCATTACGTAAAATGCATTTATAGACCATTGAACTGAAGGAATCATCTACTTCATTGACAGTAAAGACTTCCAAACGGAATTGCTTCAATACATGCTCCAACACAAGCCTCTCACCTCGCTTCTAATAAATCTCTTAAAGTCTTCTGGCCAGTTGCATAACAGGCCGGCGATAGCTTTTCTACAAGGCAAAGCGATCTTTGATCATTTTAGCGACAGCTTCTGCATCTAGCTGTGTGTTATCGATTCGCAGTTAATTTTGTTCTCGGATTTCATTAGGCCAAGAGTTGAACCGGTGCATTTTATGTGTTTCGATTAAATGGGCTTCGGATTCTGCGATATTGCGCTTTGTTGTTTTATGTGCGAGACGATGAGGCGTTTGGTTTCGTAGCAAACGTTCACTCTGTTGTGCTTCCAGTTCCACGAAATAGACTTCTCCACCTGCTTCTTCAAAAATAGAGCGGACATGGCTCACGAACTCCCAATCCCTCTGTGACTCGAATGACCAGACGAAGGTGAAAATGATGCCCTCTAATTCACTTTTAACGGCCGCTTTAAAAATTTCTTCCCGGATGATAGTGGAGATTCGCCATGTGTCTTCGCTAAAGCCAAAGAAAGGATGCAGCAAGTCGATCGTCATGTGATTGTGAAGTAGTTTTAAGGGCGTGAGCTTAGCCAATTCCTGCCCCACTGTCATTTTGCCGACTGCTTGCGGGCCAAATAATAATACGAGTTTCATAGCGCCTCCAATTGTAGATGCTGGTAACCATTGCCCCCCAGCAACCACCTGTACTTGTAAATATTAGTATATCAAAAGCGCCTTCAATTTTGCTGCGTTATCAGAACTTTCCTACAAAGAGAAAGGTGCGCTCCACAACGAAAATGAATCAAGCAATTAGAAAAACCCGAAGCCACTGAGCTTCGGGTTTTCTTGTTATTGCATATGCTTGCGCTGAAAATCAGAAATGCTTTCGTATTCCTCTGTCAGCAATCGCGATAAGCGAATATAAATCGGGAGCAGTTCGCGGTAAATCGTGCTTGCTTCCGCTTCCGGATGATGAGTATGGGTGCTGCCGATCATTTCGGAGACAATGCTGAAATCCTCGATCTCTCCAGTCGCATACATCCCAAGCACGATGGCCCCGAGACAAGGACTTTCGAAGCTTTCCGGAATGACGACCGGCTTATCGAAGACATCGGCCAACAACTGGCGCCATAACTCAGAGCGGGCAAACCCGCCGGATGCTTGTATGCTTGCCGGTTCTCCCGTCAATTCTTCTACAGCGAGAAGCACAGTGTACAAGTTGAAGACGATGCCTTCGAGTACCGCGCGAATCATATGCTGTTTCTGGTGATGGATACTGAGGCCAAAAAATGAGCCCCTGGCATTGGCATCCCATAGCGGTGCCCGTTCCCCTGTTAAATAAGGGTGGAATAATAATCCGTCGGCTCCTGGTTTAACGGTAGCGGCGATTTTTGTCAACACATCGTACGTATCAATCCCGAGACGCTTCGCCGTTTCCACTTCGGATGACGCGAATTCATCGCGCAGCCAGCGTAAAATGATGCCGCCGTTATTGACGGGCCCACCGATGACCCAATGGTTTTCGGTTAATACATAACAGAAAGTGCGTTCTTTCGGGTCGGTTTTCGGCACCGGAGACACCGTGCGGATGGCACCACTCGTCCCGATGGTCACTGCAATGACGCCGGGGTCAATGGCATTAACACCAAGGTTGGCCAACACGCCATCACTGGCACCAATAACAAACGGGACGTCTTCCCGGATGCCCATGAATGCAGCGAATTCTGATGCGACGCCTGTGAATTGTTCAGTCGTTGGTACCAATCGCGGAAGTTTATCGGTCGTTACACAAGACACATCCAGTGCGCCTTGGTCCCAATCGAGCTTTTCGAGATTGAACAAGCCGGTTGCGGAAGCGATGGAATGGTCTTCGACATATTCCCCGAAGAACTTGTGGAAAACATAGCTTTTAATGCTGATGAACTTCGCGGTCTGCTGGCAAATTTCCGGTTTTTCGTCTGATAGCCACAATAATTTAGATAACGGCGACATGGCATGGATCGGTGTACCCGTCCGCAAATAGATATCGTGTCCGTTCAGATTGTCTTTGATGTGCTTTGCATGTTTCGAGCTTCTGGTGTCTGCCCAAGTGATGCTATTGGTCAATAGTTCGCCTTCAGCATCCACAGCGATCAAACTGTGCATCGCCGAACTAAATGACAACAGCTTTAAAGACTCTTGGGTGATTTCGCTTTTTCTCAAAGTTTCGCGGACAGCCGTTAAAACTGCACGGAATATTTCTTCCGGATCCTGTTCAGCGGTCAATTGGTTCGGTGTGTGCAAAGGATAGAACACCGTATGGCTATCCTTAATCTGTCCAGCTTTATTGAATAATACAGCTTTAGTGGAAGTGGTCCCTATATCGACCCCTAAATAATAGGATTGTTCAGGCATGTTTTTCTTCCTTCCTTATAACAGAAAAAGAAAAAGGAGAATCCCTTTTTCTTTTTGCTGCAATCATGTGATAAAGAAACTCAAAATCAATACTACCACGAATCCGGTGAGGCCGATGATGGTTTCCATCATGGTCCAGGATTTCAAGGTATCTTTCACGCTCATCCCGAAGTAACGGTTAACGAGCCAAAAGCCGGAATCGTTTACGTGTGACAAGACAGTTGCACCTGCAGCAATGGCAATAACGATCAAACCAAGTGCCGGGCCGGTCGTACCGGTAATTTCCAGAAGCGGTGCGATCAATCCTGCAGCCGTTACCATGGAAACCGTCGCAGAACCTTGCGCCACACGGACCGCGGAAGCGATCAAGAATGCTAGCACAATCGGCGGAAGCGCCGAGTCGCCCATCATTTCACCAAGCACATCGCCGACACCAGAGTCGATCAGCACTTGTTTGAATACGCCACCAGCTCCTGTGACAAGGATAATAATCCCTGCAGGTTCCAGCGCTTTTGTTGCAATGTCTTGAACTTCTTGGCGCGAATACCCGCGGCGTGTGCCGAGGAAGAAAAATGTCAAGATCGTAGCGATCGTCAAAGCAACGAACGGATGGCCAAGGAAAGTCAAAATTTCGCGAATTTGATTGCCTTCCTCCAAGATGACAGCTGACAAGGTGTTGAAGAGAATCAACACAAGCGGAATCAAAATCAAGGAAATGATCATGCTAAAGCTTGGCAATTCCTTATCGTATTCCTGTTCTTTAATATCCATATAATCTGGAATTGTTAAATGGATACGCTTACCAATAAAACGGCCGAATAATGGACCGGCTAAAATCATGGATGGAATCCCTGCAAGCACCCCGAACAGGATAACCCAGCCAAGTTCTGCTCCGACCAATTCTGCAACCGCAATCGGCCCTGGAGTCGGTGGGATGAAACTATGCGTTACCGCAAGACCCGCTAGTAGCGGAATCCCGTAATGCAATAGCGATTTGCCGGTTTTCTTTGCCAAGCTGTAAACAATTGGTACCAAAATGATGAAGCCGACATCGAAGAATACAGGAATGGCTACGATAAAACCTGTTACACCAAGAGCCCACGGTGCTTTATCTTCCCCGAATTTTGCGATCAATGTGGCTGCTAAGCGTTCAGCGCCGCCAGAAACTTCAAGCATCTTCCCGAACATAGCGCCTAGTCCGACGACTACTGCGACAAAGCCGAGTGTTCCGCCCATACCGCTTTGAATCGATTGAATGACATCCCCAAGCGGCATACCCGCTGCGATACCGAGCAGTAAACTTACCAATAATAACGCGACAAACGCGTGCAGTTTCGTTCGCATAACCAAAAATAGTAAAACGAAAATACTCGCAACCGCGATGATAATCAATGTTGAACCGTCCATTTCATTTCCCCCTGTCAGATAAGCAATAGTTTATTTTTTAACGACTGCGTGGCCGCCGAATTCGTTGCGAAGTGCAGCGACTACTTTTCCTGTAAACGTATCGTCTTCAAGTGAACGATAGCGCATCATTAGCGACATGGTGATAACCGGTGCTGGCACATTTAAGTCGAGCGCTGTTTCTACTGTCCATTTCCCTTCACCTGACGAGTTCATGACCCCTTTGATGCCATCGAGTTTTTCATCTTTCGAGAAAGCGTTTTGTGTTAAGCCCATTAAATAGGAACTGATAATGGAGCCGTTGTTCCAGACGCCAGCAACTTTTTCATAGTCGTAATCGAAATCGCTTTTGTGGAGAATGTCAAAACCTTCCGCAATCGACTGCATCATGCCGTACTCGATGCCATTATGGATCATTTTCATGAAATGTCCGCTTCCGGATTTCCCGGCATATAGATAACCGCCTTCGACTGAGATATCACGGAAGAGAGGTTCGATGTCGTTGAATCTTTCTTCGTCTCCGCCGATCATCGCGCAAATTCCATGGCGAGCACCTTCTGTTCCACCGCTTGTTCCGCAGTCGAAGAAATAAATTCCGTTCGCTTTCAATTCCTCAGCGCGTCGCACCGATTCTTTGTAGTTCGAGTTGCCACCGTCAATGATTGCATCGCCTTTATCCAAAAGCGGCACCAATTGTGCGATGACTGACTCCGTAATCTCTCCTGCTGGTACCATCAACCATACGGTGCGTGGCGCCTGCAAATTCTGTACCATCTCTTCGAGTGAGCCAACTGTCTTGAAACCGCTTACTTCTGTAGCGTTCGCATCATGCCCTATTACCGTATGCCCATGGTCTGTTAAATTAAGCGCAAGATTTTTCCCCATCTTGCCCAAGCCGATAATTCCAATTTCCATTGTAAAACCTCCTGTAGAATAAAAGAATATTTTTCCTTAATAAATTCAGTATATCAAATATTTTTCCACATGCAAGCGTGTTATGATAGAAATATAAAATAATTCTAGTAATAGAAAGAGGCGTGGCAGAATGAAACAACCACAATTTGCATTACCGGCCATCCGTGGCAGTTACCGGAATTTCAGTGAGAAAGAAAAGAAAATCGCCGATTACATTTTGAATGATCCCCGTAACATCATCCATTTGACGATCAACCAAATCGCTGACGAGCTCGGTCTTGCAGAATCCACGGTCTTCCGTTTCTGCCAGCGGCTTGGCTTTAAAGGCTTTCAAGCGTTTAAAATCGCACTCGCCGCTGAAGTCGTGGCACCGTTAAAAGACATCCATGAACAGATTGAAGAAGGCGACGAAGTCAAGACGGTCGCGGAAAAAGTCTTCCGCTCGAACATCAAGACGCTTGAAGATACGTTGCAGATCATGGATGAAGACGCATTAAAGCAAGCGGTCGACGCATTGCTATCTGCGCGTAAGATTGAATTCTTCGGCAACGGTGGGTCCGCGATGATTGCCATGGACGGCTACCATAAGTTCGTTCGCCTCGGCCTTCATGTTGCGATGAATATGGACGCCCACTTGCAGCTTATGTCTGCATCACAACTATCAAAGGGTGACGTCGCCATCGTCATCTCCCATTCCGGCAGCACGCGTGATGTGCTTGAAGTGCTTCACGTCCTGAAAGAAAAAGAAGTGACGATTATCTGCATGACCAATTTCGCAAAATCGCCTTTATCCAAAGAGGCGGATATCGTGTTGTACACCTTATCGGAAGAGACAGATTTTCGCTCAGAAGCCCTCGCCTCCCGCATCGCCCAGCTCAGCTTGATTGACGCGCTTTATACGAATGTTATGATCGCCCGCGGAGACGAAGGCAAAGTGGCACTCCGCCATATGCGGGAAGCCATGTCGCAAAAACGGTTATAGACAATAACGAAAAAAAGCTGGAACCCAATGGCTCCAGCTTTTTTTTTCATTCAATAAAATAAATCACAAAATCGGGCTCAGCAAGCGGGCAAACCCTTCTCTCAGCTTGATGGTCCAATTACGTGCTGCATAGAACTCTTTCGTCAGTTTCCGGCAATCGGCCGTATCGGACTCAAACAAAGATTCCAGCTCCAACGCTACCCGCCGATTAAACACCAGCGCATTGATTTCGAAGTTTAAACGAAAACTGCGGGCATCCAAGTTCGTTGTTCCAACCGTTGCAATCTCCCCGTCAACCGTCAAGGTTTTGGCATGCAAAAAGCCACGGTCATAGAGATAGACATCCGCTCCGTAATCGAGCAATTCGCCAAGGAATGACCAGGATCCCCACATGACAAACGGATGGTCAGGTTTGCCGGGTATCATGATATGCATTTTCACACCACTCAATAAAGCCATCTTGCAAGCATCCATAAAACTTTTATCCGGAATGAAATAAGGCGTTTGGATATAAATTTCACGTTTGGCGGAGGCAATCATTTTGATCATCATATTCTTCAAATGCTCGGTTTGGGAATTCGGCCCGCTCGTGACCACTTGCATCGGTGAATAATGCTTAATGCCATGAGGAGGAAAACAAAAAATATCTTCTCGACTGGTGTAGTTATTGGCATAGTTCCAATCCAAGATAAAACGGCCCTGCAGATGATGGACCACGTCCCCTTCGATACGCAAGTGGACATCCCGCCAATAGCCGAATTTTTTCACTTCCCCCAAGTATTCCGTTCCAACGTTGAAGCCCCCAATATAGCCGACTTTCCCATCGATAATGCACACTTTGCGGTGATTCCGGTTATTGACCCGTAAGTTGATCCGACCAAGAGCAGGCGGGAAGAAAATCTCTACTTCACCGCCATGTTCGATCAATTCGGTGAAATCCGATTGCTTCAAGCTTTTGGATCCGACAGCATCATACAGCAGCCGAACTTTGACCCCTGCCTTGGCCCGTTCGAGCAAGGCATCGAAAAGCCGCTGGCCGAGTGCATCCCGCTTGATGATATAGTATTGGACGTTGACTTCTTCTCGTGCTTTCCCAATATCCTCAATCAAGGTATCAAATTTCTCATGCCCGTCCGAAAACACGCGAGTTTCGTTATAAAAGCTCACGAGCGACCGGGTGGACTGCAAGTTCATGACCAGCAATTGGCTATACTTCTTCAAGAGTTCCTCATCGTATTCCGCTTCCCCCGCTTCGATGCGGCTGACTTGCGAATAGACTTGGCGGGAATAATAAGACTGTTCATCTTCACTCAAATTATAGAAATTATTGTCGGTCAAATGCCTGCCGAAAAACAAATAAACCACAAAACCGATAACTGGCAAAAAGAACAAGATCAATAACCAGGCCCAAGCTGCACCTGCGTCACGTCGTTCGTTGAAGATGATGACAATGGCAAGTGCAACGTTTAGCAGCAACACCGAATTTAATGTCCAGCTCATGATCAGTACCCAATCCATGCTCACTCCCCCTTCCGTCCCGTTCTCTTTGTATTCTCTATCTGTGCAAATAGTCCTTTTTTGGACAGACAAAAGCCGCCAAATAGAAAGGTTTCCAGTCGGCGGCCAGGCAGCGCTTATTTAGTGGCATTTCGCTTTTTGTGGACTAAGCAGTGAAAAATTCCGTATTGTGCCGCAAACAATAATAAGGCAGTTAGACATAGATTCAAATAATACCACAGGCCGTCACCGAAAAAATCTAACGGCGAGACGTTAGTGGGCCTTTGCGACAAGTAAAGATAGTTCGATTCCGTCCAAGGATTAACCCAGAAGCCGATGAGTGCAGCGTAAGCCAGCAACAGGCCATAGACAGTGAAAACCGAACGCCACGTGATGGATTTCGGAAAAGCCACGGCCAAAAACAAACTAGCCCAGGCAATAACCGTGTGATGGACAAAAAACTTCCAAAAGCGAAAGTGTTGATAATCATAAGGCATATCGGGTGTCACGAGGGCTAAAGCGGCGGGTGCGAAGCCGATAAAAAAGGACAGGCGGATCCAGAATGGGCGCAAAGTCCATAAGCCGATCATGGCAGTGACCGAAGCAACTCCACATAAATGGAGTGGCATATAGCGGTTAAAACTCCAGAATCCGTGGGTGATCGCCCAGTATTGATAAGACACTTCGGAGAGGATCAGGACACTGAACAATAGCCAGCGCAATAGCTGAAACAAGGCACCTGTAGCGGATAGCGTGTTTTTGAAAAGAATCACGAATAGAAATCCGCACAAAGCGATGGCCAAAACGATCAGATGGCTGGAGGAAAAAAGCGTGAACGGATAATCGGATCTTGCACCAAACCAAGTTTCCATCACTTGCCCTCCCCCTGTATCCAAAAAATCATTGCTATGCACGCTTATCGTTTTATTCTCCTGTCCCTTTCTTCAATACTTTGTAGATTTCCTTCTTGTGTTGCAGAAACTCTTCAGTCAAGGTAATATCCTCTGCCCTTGGCCGCGTGAATTCGACCTGGAATTCGGCGACGACCCGTGCAGGTTTTTCCGACAATACCAGGATGCGGTCTGCAAGAAACAAAGCTTCTTCTATATTATGCGTGACAAAAAGAATCGATCGTTTATTGCTTTGCCAAATATCAAGCAGCCATTTTTGCATTTCCGAGCGGGTGAATTCATCCAGCGCCGAAAACGGCTCGTCCAGCAAAATGAGCGGCTGCGGGCTCAACAAACTGCGGATAAAGGCAGCGCGTTGTTTCATCCCGCCCGATAATTGATGGGGGTATGCCCGCTCGTATCCAGACAGCCCTGCTTTATCCATCATTTCCAAGGCGGCTTCCTTATCTTTACGTCCCGCCAGTTCCGCCCCCAAGAGGACATTGTCCAATATGCTCCGCCACGGGAGTAAGGACGGGCTTTGAGGCATGTAGCTGACTGACCCTTTTTGGCCGTTGATCTTGTCGCCACCGAGTGCAATCGTTCCCTCATCCGGTTCGTAAAGTCCGCCGATCAAATGGAACAAAGTGCTTTTCCCGCTGCCGGAAGGACCGAGCACAGCGACAAATTCATCTTCTTGGATGTGTAGCGACAGCTCTTTGAGCACTTCGGCCCCGTCAAAGCTTTTCGTCAATTGTTCGATCATCAGTTCAGCCATTCGAATCTCCTCCCCTGTTCGTGTTCCAGCGGATGAACCGCTTTTCGAGCAACACGATCGCTGCGAAAAACACCATGCTCAAACACATAATCAAGAAGATCGCGACAAATACTTGTGTGGTCCGAAACGACGAGGAGGCAAGCGTCATATAAACGCCAATGCCTTCTTGCGCCCCAAGCCATTCGGAAATGACAGCGCCCATAACGCTGTAGGTCGCTGCAATTTTCAAGCCAGAAAAAATAGACGGCATCGCATGCGGCCATTCCAGTTTCCAAAAAATCTGCCGTCTATCAGCACCAGCCATCTTCATATAATGCAGCAATTCACTGCTCGTCTGCCGAAATCCATCAAGTGCGGCAATGGTGATCGGAAAAAAGCATACGAGTATAATAATGATCAATTTTGGCATGACGCCGAAACCGAACCAAATGACCAACAGCGGCGCCAACACGATGATTGGAATGTTTTGCGATAAAATCAATAAAGGATAAAAAGTCTCCCTTAGTTTCGGAACTAAATGGAGAACCATCGCGACGCCAAGTCCTACCGCCGATCCAATAATCAAACCGAGTATAGACAAACGGATCGTCGCAGCTAAATGGCCGCTGTAATTGGGCCAGCTGTTCACTGCTTCGAGCCCGATTTGGCCAGGCGTCGGCAATAGCCAAGCCGGCACTTCAAAAAGCGGAACCAGCACTTGCCAAATGATCAACAAAAGGATGAGGACCAGAACCGGTCTCCATCCTTTTTTCACTATCATCACGGCCGGTACTTCTCCGTCAATTTATCCATCGATGCACCGCTCGGTTGATACAGCACTTTGATCTGGGAGATGACGTTCGGGCTGCCGTTTTCGATCATCACTTGATTCATTTCTTCGACGATTGAAAACAAATGGGCCAAATCGCCTTCCATTGTTGTCTCGAGTGGATTGACTTGGTAAGGGACGCCTGATTTTTCAATAACGGCGATCGCTTTATCCACATAAGGAATAACGTCTTCCCCATTTTTCGTTTTTGGAATGATTTGAATGCTTAGTAGTGCGTTGCCCATCAGTTTTCCTCCTCAGGTAAAAATTCATTGGTGAAAGCTTGTTCGACGTCTAATTTTTCATCCAGTAAGCCATTATCGAACATCCAATCAGCATAGTCTGCCCATACTTGTTCTTGTTGCTGGCCGAATTGCGGGGAATCATCCTGATATTTTGGTGAAAGCCATTCCTGGCTCGCCTTGACCAATTCCGGGTCCAAATCCGGAACCGCTTCGATTAAGATGTCCGCTGCTTGTTCTGGCTCATCGATGGCGAATTCATAGCCTTGAGACACTGCTTCCGTGAATGCCCGAACCGTTTCCGGATCTTCTGCGATCATGTTTTCGTTCGTCATTAGGATTGGGGTATAATAATCCAGTTTGTCCGAGTAATCCGTTAAATACTGCATGTTCAGTTCATCGCCGCGAAGTTCGGCTTCAATGCCTGTCCAGCCATAATAGATCCACGCAAAATCGATGTCGCGTTCGACTGCCGTGAAAAAGTCGCTATTGCCGATATTGACGATGTCGACTTTTTCCACATCGGCCCCTTCCTGCTCCATGATGGATCCAAGTACAGCCTTTTCGACTGGCGCTCCCCATCCGCCGTAGGTTTTCCCTTCGTAATCGCCCGGGGACTCGATGCCTTTATCTACTGGTGAGGCAAAGCCGGAAGTATTGTGCTGGATGAGCGCGGCGATCGAGACAATCGGAATGTCCTGGACTCTCGCTTCAGTTAAACTTTCCTGTGCCCCAATGCCGAATTCCGCCTGATTGGAGGCGACCAATTGATTGGCGCCTGCTTCGCCGGGCAAAATGATTTCCACATCAAGCCCCTGCTCTTCAAAATAGCCTTTTTCCTGGGCTACATACAATCCGGTATGGTTGGTATTTGGCGTCCAATCCAAGACCATCGTTATTTCTTTTAGTTCTTGCTGTTCATTCGACACATCGCTGCCTGTATTTTCGCCTTCGTCTGCGCAGGCGGCCATCAGCAATACCGGCGCGATGGCAATTGTCCATTTCTTCATGTTGTTTTCCCCCTCTAGTTTACTCATAAAAGATGATTTCAGGAGCTGAGTCAGGGGACATATCCAATTGCGGATATAAAAAAGCGCCCAAGGTTTAGAAACCTTGGGCGCATATCATCGCAGAATAGATCGATTTGAATATGTTCCCTCCGCTGGTATTAGCCAGTTCAGGTTCCAAGGGTCAATACCTCACGGATATTCTCTCAATCGGCAACACCGATTCCCCCACATGTGTTTTATGAAATTAATAGTTGTCTTTCAAGCTCTATCTTGTCACAAGTGCCTGATTTGTTCAAGCCCTATCCGGCATCATGACCAAACGAACAAGACATTCTTACATTGGGACAGCTTCGCCGCTATAAACTTTCAATTCCATTGGCGCGCTCATGAATCCAGCCGCTTTTTTAGAAAATGCCACGAAATGCTCGCTCGTGTTGTGAGCTTCGATTGCTTGTGCATCTTTCCACACTTCGACCATTGTGTAATGGCCTTCTTTTTCAACTGATTTCATCAAATCGTATTGAACATTTCCCGGTTCTTGGCGCGACGCTTCAATAAGCGTTTTGCCTTCATCTAAAAACGCTTGTTCTTGGTCAGGTTTTACTTGTAAATGTGCATGGATAATCATCATTTGGTTTCGCCATCCTTTAATTTGTATTGTTAATAATCAACGATATTGTCTTGCATACGCTGGAGCATATCACTCAGCGCATCGACTTCTTCAGTGGTGAAATCGTGAAGCATTTGCTTAACGAATCCTGTGTTTTCTTTTCGGTATTCGATGATGCGCTCGCGGCCATCGTCGGTAAGGCTGACAAAAATCACGCGGTTGTCCTCTGGATTTCTGCGTTTGGTGACCATGCCGCTCGCTTCAAGTTGTTTTAAGTGACGCGTTATTGCAGCGCCATCGATATTGACCAATTTTTGCAACGTCGACTGGTTGATTTCATCGACTTTGTAAAGTTGGGACAATAATTCATAGCGTGATGAACTAATGCCCGTGCATCGTTCGAACTTCGGGCTGATTTGATTGGTCAGGCCCTTGAACTGCTGCAATACTTGTTCTTGCTTCGAAAATGAACACGGCATAGAAAGACCTCCTAAGTAATAGATGAAGTCAATTGATAGCTGTGCCCACTATTCATTGACCAATCAAATATAATACATAACTGCATAAGACTCAAGATAGGACTGGATTAGCTCCAAGTTGTGATCGTATCGACTGGCAAGCGGTAAGACTGGAAGCCTTCGTTTGCGGCTTTGCCGATTGTTAGAAGCATAACTGGCAAATAACGTTCTTTGTCCAATCCGAATGTTTCAGCGATTTTTTCTTTATCGTATCCGCCGATTGGGTTTGTGTCATAGCCATATGCACGTGCAACTAGCATCAATTGCATCGACACAAGACCTGAGTCCAACATGACGATATCTTTCATTTGCTCATCGGACATGCCTTCATATAAAGGCTTGAAGTATCCCAGTTGGAAATTTTTCACATCTTCTGGCATATAGCCAAGCTCGACAGATTTTCCGTAAATTTCTTCTGCATATTCGATATTGTTGCGGTCACCGAATACGGCGATTACAGCTGATGCGCTCATCACTTTATCCAAATTGAAAGATGCCAAAGGCGCAAGCTTTTCTTTTCCTTCTTCGCTATCGATGACGACAAAGCGCCAAGGCTGCATATTGATAGAAGATGGCGCTTTTGATGCTTGTTCTAGCATTTCCGTCATTTCCTCGCGGCTGATTTTCACTGTCGGATCGTATTGTTTAATGGAACGACGCCCATTGACGATTTCGTTAAAGTCATTTGTTTGTTGTTTTTGTACTGTGTTCATGATTAATTGCTCCTTTTTCTGTTATAAAGTATGGAGAGGTTATTAATTGACCCCTCATTCATTGATGCCTCACTTAATATAAACCCGTTTGATTCAAAATGCAACCATAAAGTTTCAGTCCGATTTTAAACCATAAAAAAAGAAAGGCCTATAGCCTTTCATGATCGTGCTTTTAAGTAGTCGCTCCGGATGACCGCCATGATGATCTCGTCTGAGAACGTTCCGTTCAAATAAAGTGCTTCCCGTAAGACCCCTTCCCTTTTAAACCCATTTTTTTCATAAGCCCGCAAGCCTCGCTCGTTATGGCTATAAACTTCCAATTGCAGGCGGTTCAGCTTCAATTCCTGAAATACAAAAGCTAAGATCAGTTCTATCGCTTCTGTCCCATAGCCTTTTCCCGTCAATTCCATCGCATTCATCGTAATCCTGAATCCCGCACTTTGGTTATCTGGATCAATATCAAGCACCGACAGTTCGCCGACCAATTGATCCGTTACGTTCAAGCAAATCGCAAAATCATAACGCGTATCGTCTTGTTGAATCCGTTCGATATGGCGCTCGATCTGCTCGACTGAAAACCTAGCTTTTGTTCCTGTCATATAGCGGATTTCCTCATCTTCCGTATGCTTCAAAAACAGCGGTGCATCTGCTAGTTGCACTGGTCTCAAGTAGATTCGTTCATCAATTAATTTCATGCTTATCCCCCGTATCACCGTATATAAAAATCGTCTTTCACTTTATCAAATACAGCAGCAAAGACCCGATTGCGTTAGGTAAAGCTATCAACAACATTCTATTCGACAAGTTCATCGTTTTATCCAAGTTGATAATTGCCAGGTTACCGAGCACAGGCGCAGAGGAACTGAAAAATCCAGTTTTCAAAAAGCCACCGATTAAAACACCTCCAATGCCAACAATTCCCGTGATGTTCATCGCAAGATCAATATTATTCTGCATCCAAAAGTAAGCAACAACAAAAACGAAAATCAAGGTTCCCAGGGCTAAGCTCTTCATAGAAAACCTCCTCTTGTGTTAGTTCTGGTTCATACATTAGCCGCTATTGATCGCCATCTCATTACTTCTAGTTTACCAAATACTCCCCTTTTTTTGACTTAAAATATATTCCGGCTTTAATTGATGCATGTTAAAACGGCTATGATATCCTATACTCGACATAGAGAAGATCGCTCTTGATAATCAGCTCACTTACTTCTTACTTATTGTAAACATCGAATAAATAGTCGTACGGGTCCTTCTTGTCTTGTGTGAGTCCTTTTTTTGTGTGTTGCGAAATAGCTCCTGCTGCAAGGAATACAATCAAAGCGCACAATACTAGTAGCCAGCCAATCCCTACGATAATTGCCATATAAGATTCCTCCTTTGGTTATAAGCCAAGCTTAGTTTATGAAACGCGTTTCAGAGCAAGAAAATCTTTTAAGAAAAGGTGAAAAACATGGCAAACATAAAAGATGTCGCCCATATGGCCGGAGTATCCGTCGCGACTGTCTCTCGAGTGTTAAATCATCATCCCTATGTTAGCGAGGATAAAAAGGCCGCCGTGTTACGGGCGATGGAACAAGTGAATTACAACCGGAACATAAATGCGGTTCATTTAAGCAAGGGACAAACGAATTTAATAGGCGTCGTGGTGCCTTTTTCAAACCATCCTTATTTCGGCCTGTTGATCGAAGGAATCGCCAACGAAGCGTTGAAACAGAACTACAAGTTGGTCTTGTTTCAAACCAATTACGAGACAGAAAGAGAGCTTGAAGCTTTGGCAATGTTGAAGGACAAGCAAATCGACGCATTGATTATTTGTTCGAGAATCAGCCCGTGGCATCTGATTGAGGAATACTTATCTTACGGGCCCATCGTAGTATGCGAAAACACGAGGGGAACGAACGTATCCTCAACCTTTGTCGACCATTACGGAAGCTTTTTTCTGGCCCTGGAGTATTTGCACAGCAAAGGCTATCGGAAAATCGGCTACTGCCTTGGCAGAGAAATGGGAGCCAATAGCGATTTAAGAAGAACCGCCTATCAGGACTTTCTGCAAAAATACAAGCTGGCATTCAATCCAAACTATGTCTTCTACAATTGCTTTAATTTCGAGGACGGGGAACACGTCTTAAACCGCATTACGGAGATGAAAAGCCCGCCTGCTGCGCTACTCATCTCCAGTGACCAAGTGGCTGCCGGCATATTAACTTGCTGCAAAGAACAAGGCATTGTAGTGCCGGATCAGCTTGCTTTACTAGGCTTTGACAATCAACCGATCGCCAAAATTATGAACATCACAACACTTGAAATACCGTTGGTCGAAATCGGAAGGAAACTATTCGCCCAAGCCATAGAGGAGGGCATCAGTTCCCAAGAAGAAATCGCCGTGAAGCTGATTGAGCGACAAACCGTCTAGCTGGGTTTCTGCACAAGTTCAATAAAAAAAGGAAAGAAAAGGCATTTGAACTGCCTCTTCTCTCCATTTTCAAGCTTTTCACCGTTAGGCTGTTTACTTCAAGAAATCCCAATCGAAGTCTTGGGTCGCTTTCATCATTTCACTTTTAAATTGTCATCTCCTGATGATTTGTAAGTGTTTCAACCTGCTTTCTATCCAGTTTCCCAAGCGCTGTATAAGGCAAGCCATCCACGAAAACAATTTCTCTAGGGATTTGGAATTTTGCCAACTGCGTCTCCAGCCACCCTAATAGTTCCTCATTCGCCAAGGTTTTTCCGCTATGCAACTGAACGTAAGCTTTTAACCTCTGTCCGCTGTAATGATCTTCTACGCCAATGACGGCAGCGTCTTTTACACTTGGGTGATCGGTCAGTATGGCTTCAATTTCTAACGGATAGATATTATTGCCAGCTGAAATGATTAAATCATCCGTTCGCCCGCACAGGAAAAAATAGCCGTTCGCGTCTTGATATCCGGTGTCACCTGTTTGAATCCAGCGGGTCGGACTGTTCGTCATCGACCACTTATTGCGAATGCATAATTGACCGATATTGCCTTGCCCAACTTCCTTCCCTTCACGCGTTACCCGTAATCGCCCTCCCTTGATCGCTTTTCCAATCGTGTTGGCATGATAGTTTAAATCTTCAGGTACGGCAATGATATTCAATCCCGCTTCCGACGTTCCGTATAAATTGTATAGGACATTTCCCAGTCGATTGTTCACTTCCTTCACTAAAGCGGGATTCAGCTTCGCGCCTCCAGAGGCAATGCAGCGAAGAGAACCGAGAGCCACTTGGTCGTGCGTCATCATCTTATGAAGCATAAGCGGAACTACCGTTATAGCTTCTACCTGATGATGCCGTACCAAGGCGCACGCTTGTTTCGCCTCAAAGCTGTCCTGGATAATCACTTTCTTTCCGAGAGCAAAAAATGCCAACAATACTGCAATCCCATAGCCATGGTAAATTGGTGTCGCAATATAGGCAGTGCTATATTGCGACAATCGCAAACGGTCCAGCAATGCTGCAAAAGGATCAAGAAAATTTACGAGCGATGGACGATGGACCACTCGTTTCGGCTTGCCGGTCGTCCCGCCTGTCAGCAATACGATCTTCCCGCTTGAAGAAGCATTGAGTTTTGGATTTGGATGTAGAGACAAGTCAGGCCATGTATTGAGGGGTTCGTTTTTGTTATAATCACTGACGATTCTAGGGTTTCTGTAAGCTGAGTTATTGATCAATCCACTAAATTCATTATCGTAAATCAACAAATCGTAGTTGTATTCTTCCACTCTCTGATCAAATTGCAATTGGCTCATCGTATGATTAAGCAGGTACACATCCGCTCCTAAGCGCGAAACAGCAAAAATGCCTTGTACGAGGGATGCGTGATTTTGACATAAAAAGGCCACTCGTTGATTTTTGCCTAGCCTATATTTTTCCGCTAACAGATAAGCCAGACTTTCACTCCGCTCCTGCAGTTCCTGATAGCTGATCGATTCACGGCTATCGACTAAAGCCGTTTTCTTTTTGTTCGTTTGGTCCGTCAGTGCAAATATTAGCATCAGGTTAATCCCGTTCTGACGAATGGCGAATGCTAGGCGGGCTAATTTGGGCGGCGAAAGCAAATGGAGCAGCGACAAAATCTTCATCAACTTAAGCATTCCCTCGTGCACGCTCCTTTTTCGATAGCAATTTGGGAACGATAAATGCCAATGGAGCTCTAAAGATCAGCGAAGCCCATTGTCCAAAGATTAGCCACCAAGGCTTGTAGATTTGTCTTTTGGAATACAACGCGTGTCCGATAATTTCAGCCACATGCACGGGAGACATAGCCGGTGAATTTCGATAAGCCCTGGTTGGTTCAATCATCGGTGTTTTCACCAGCGGCAAATAAATAGACGTCGTAGAAATGTTTCGGGATCTCAATTCCGGCTCGGCCGACCGCAGCCACGTATCAAAAGCAATTTTTGACGCTTGGTACGCAGCCCAATACGGCACAGGAAGCAACAACGCGTTGATAGTGGAAACGTTCACGATATGCCCTTTATTTTGTTCAAGCAGCGGGATGAGTGATAGCAACAACTGGACCGGCGCAAAATAATTGAGTGCCATCGTCCGCGTGAAATCGTGGTAACGATCTAGTGATTGAACAATTGGTCGATTGATCGAAAGGCCCGCATTGCTCACGACGATGTCCACTCCGCCTTCTAAAAGGTGAAGAAATGCCAGCAATTCGTTTAAGTCTACGTCATTGCGTAGATCTGCTTGAAATACCGTAACTTTAGCAGAAGACTTTTCGATTTCGGTCTTCATCGCATTCATGAGGTCTTCTCTGCGAGCCACGAGAATCAAATGCGCAGTGGTCTGCGCAAATAAAAAAGCCAATTCCTTCCCGATTCCTGAACTCGCTCCAGTAATTAGGATCGTCTTGCCGTCCACTTGTTTTTTCAGCTTTTCAAAACAAATGGGAGAAGGTAAAAACAATACACTCTCTAATACGTTGTAATTATGCATTTTGCCAGCACCTTTTCATTAAATGGAATGATCGTATAAAGAATTTTCAGACTCTTTATTATAAATTTTACCATTTAAACTGATGAATGGAATAGCATGTAGATAAGAAGTTGCACTTATTTTTATCAAGTGTATGATGGCGAATCGACACATAAGTTGCACTTGAACTCTCACGACTTGTCTTCCGTACAACTAGACTTAAAAGTATGATAAGGTAAAAATATGGAAATCATATAATGGCAAAAGATCTGACTGAAGAGGATTATACAGAAACAGTTAAAGGGCTTTATTACGAAATGTTTAAAGTTATTCGAGATTTAACTTAGTCATAAATCCCTTGTTAAGAAAATATACCTTTTTCTATCGATCAAGTGATGGAAGTCGAGTTAGCGAAAGGAATGGTGGCATGCTCAAATCAAATCTGGTGAATCAGCTGCTCAAGTTTGTTGGAATCTGGACTATCTACTTGCTGGTATTTTCAAATGGCCGTTTTTCCTTTGCTGATGACCAAATCTTCATTATTTTAACTACAGTGTTTTACGTGTTGGCAACACTATTTTTCCTTTGGAGAATCAAGAATCTAAGCAGTAAAAAGCGCTCTGAAGCAAGAAGGATTTCAGATTAGAAGCACAGACTGAAAAAGACTAGGAATGGGCTTTGCCACTTCCTAGTCTTTTCTATAGTATATTTTTTCTCGCTTTTATTTGAAAACTTTGCCCATATAGACTTCGTTTTGCAGCGTATCGTGAACCGAGACTGAGCTTTTTCGAATGCCCTCTACTTGATAAGCATTCTGCTCAAACAACTTACGGGCCTGCGCGTTTTCTTCCAATATCGTGATTTCAAAACGTTTGATGCCTTTTTCTGCCGCCCACTCCTCTGATTTTTGGATCAAGGCAGAAAGGATATTCATATCATTGTTATGGGCTTGAACCACCAGATCGACTTCTGCCCGGTGAGCAGCTCGTTTCGAATCATTCCCCGCAATCTTCATGTATCCAACATGCTCGCCGTTTAAAATAGCCAGCAAGATGACTGATCGCCCACTTTGGTTCCACTCGATAATTTGCTGTCTGATTTTTTTCGCCGATGCTTCCTGTTGTTCTTGTCCATATACGAGAAACTTCGATTCCATCTTCGATTTTTTATACAAGACTGACAGAAAACGGGCATCTCCATGCAAAGCCGGACGGATGATCAGGACATCCTGGTGTCCCTCATTTTCCGGCACAGCTTCCGTTTTCTCGAACACGACATATTGATTAGGCTGTACATATTTCACAAAATAGCCTGCAGCTGTCCATGCCTGATAATGTCTCGCAGGGGCTTTTGTTTTTTTCCACCAACTGTAATTCAAATAGGCGCTGCTAGGAAGACTGTATCCCATAATCTTTTCAATTTCCTCAAACTTCAATGTAATCGTTTGATTAGCCGATTCTGAAAAGTACGCAGCCAACGAACGATACTTCTTTTCCAATGCCAGTTCCATTCAATTACTTCCTTTCGAAAATCGTAATTTGATAGCCCCTTCATGAGAGCCTTAGAAAAAACGCCGCAAAGAATCTATAGATTCTTTGCGGCTTTGCTTATAGCGCTGTAGTCTAAAGCATTTTACCTGTTTAAATCATCAAATTGAGGTGCTAATTTTCTGTTTTGCAAATTGCTTATAAGAACCAAAATTTGTATCAATTTATGCGACTTGAATCTCTAAGTGATCGAATCCGCATATAAAGAGAGTAAGCTCACTAGACATATCTCTTTATACATGCAACCTATTTTTTAGCGTATTTTCTAGAGGGTAGTCATTTAGCATCCCTCCATATATATAAATACCCATTAAAATAGAAAACTAAACCTTTTAAAATGGAAACCCCTTATAAAAGTAATGATCCAAATGAAAATATAAGCAATTCGCCTGGGTTTTCTGGTCGGAAATCGTGAAAGTTGGCGTTTTATTAGAGGACACAATAGCGTTTTGGATCGTCTATTCTAACTTGAACATTCGCTACACTTTAAAATTATCGCTGGAACGACCTCATTTGCATTGAAAAAGAGGGAACTTCTAATAACTAGAAATCCCCTCTTTCCTATCGTGCACTATTTATTACATGTTACTTACTCCCACAAAGTTTCCTTGAACAATATAAGGTTCTGGTCCATAGCCCGTACAATCAAATAGGTGTTAGTTCTTTTCATTCATAGTATCGACTAGTTTTCTAATTCACATGTGAAGCTGCCAGTTAACTGATTCGACAGCCTATTTTTCTATGCAGCTCGAGCTTCCATTTACAAGTCTAGTCGCCAAAACCTATAAGAATACATACATTGACTCTGACAATAACCTCCCCCATAGTTTAATAAAGGATCAAAGATGCATTAGCTATCAACGAAAAGTGTAACTGCAGTCTGTACTACAAAATCAAACTTTAAGAGGTGGTCATTCGATGAAAGCTATTCAAGTGACAGGATATGGTGATGTAGACAAGCTCCAGCTTGTGGAACTAGCGATCCCGGAACCAGGAGAAAACGATGTGCTTATCCAAGTAAAAGCTTGTGCCATCAATAATACGGAAATTTGGATGAGAGAAGGCGCTTATGGCACTGACTCGAAGTCCGGATGGCGCCCAGAAGGTGTTCACTTCCCAAGGACACCCGGTTCAGATATAGCAGGCACCATCGTAAAAGCTGGAAACCGTGTAGATAAATCCATGATCGGCAAAGATGTTGTGCTGTTTCCCTTCACTTCGAGTGGCCAGGAAGGAACGGAACACATCTCAGAGGATATGTCTTTTATCGGTTCGGAATATGATGGTGGATATGCGGAATACGTAGTTTGGCCGGCTGAACTTTGTTTTGATATGCCGCTCGCGAACTACACGGAAAGTGCTGTATTTTCTGTTAGTGGGATGACGGCCTGGCATATGACAGAACAAATTCAAGCTCATTCTGGCGAGACTATAGTGGTAACTGGCGCAAACGGAGGGGTTGGATCGTTAAACGTACAAATTGCCTCAAAGGTATTTGGCGCTAAGGTCATTGCGATCGTTGGCGACCTAGCTGTAACCGATAAATTAAAAAAGCTGGGGGCCACACACGTATTGTCTTACAAATCAGCTCACCTAGCCAAGGACATACTCGAGGTAAATGGAGGCCCAGTGGATTCTGTTCTAGACGTTGTAGGCGATGCCCTGTTCTCCACCTCTCTTCAAGTCTTGAAAAAAGGCGGGAAATTCTGTATCTCTGGCTCTGCAGGAGGACAACACACAGACCTTGACTTTAGAACCTTGTACTTAAAACATCTTACGTTTTACGGTTCTGTTTTGGGCACGATTGAAGAATTCAAACGTATGCTCCAAGCCATTTCAGAAGGCACAATTGAACCCGTTATCGATAAGACTTTCCCACTCGAACAAGCTCCAGAAGCTCAAGTGTACTTTAAAAAAACAGGGAAATTAGGGAAAATTGTCTTGCTGCCTGGGGAATGATCGAATACAAATAAAAGAAGTGTGAAATGATCGCTTGTTGAAAGGATTCACTGTGATTAACGGTGGATCCGTTTTCAACTATTGGGAAGGAAATCGTTCATAGATGTACTGTGATACAAAAAAAGAAGAAACTCACGCTGGAGTTTCTTCTTTTCAGATGCGGCATTTTATTTCAACTCAATGGCTTGCAGGATCTCCTCCACTTGTTCCAATCCTATACTGTCTTCATCGCCTGTCACCAGGAACGAATAGTTACCTTCTGCAAAATAGCCGGTATAATTTTGACCATTTGTCATCAAAATGGACTTAAGTTGTATTCAAAAATTAGCCAGAATTGGTGTTGAAAAATCTATTCAATCGTTAAAGGAAAAACGTAGTATCCAGTCCCTTGTTCCCAGGTGGCTTTGACTTCATAAACTGTTCTCCCGACTTGTCTATCTAAAATTACGTCAGTTCCCCCCTTAAGAGGGACAGAGCCCAAAACATATACTTCGTAAAAAGTTGGCTTTTCTTCAAATTTCAGTTCAATAGATGTATCCGAATTGACGACAGGAGCTTCCCGATTCCCGATTAAGTCAGAAACAGATATAGCTTCAGCTTCTATACCGGCCATGCCCTTTTCTGCTTCATCGTAATAACTCCAAGAATAGCCATTCAGAGCAGCAACAAATTCTTTGTCATTTACACTTATTTTCAAATTAGGGGGTCTTTGAGATGTATTCTTTGGGCTTTCTGCAGAAGTACGATTGCCTTTTCCATGCTTAATAACTTCCATTTCTTGAGAACAGCCAATGATTATAAAAATAGCCAGCATATATAATAATAAGTTAGTTTTCATTTTCTGACTCCCCCTTATTTCATTTTTAGACGTCAAGTTGAATTAAGGGTTACAGAAAACGGCTGAAGAGAATATTATGTATCATAGATTATACTAGAGACAGTAATCGTTTTAAGGTAATCCAAATTAAAGCATCAGAACTGCTATTTTTAAGGCAACTACTATTTCATCACATAGGAGGATCAAAAGAATGGAGAAAATAGAAAATTCCCGATGGAAAATGAGTATGGCTGGCTTTACTGCATTTATTTTGGCTGCTATTTTCCACTTAATAACGGGGCCTAACTTAACTGCAATACTTGCTTTTTTAACATCTGCAATAGTCTTGTTCATTCTAAATGCTGCCTATATTTTTTATTCAAACAAAAAATCAGAGAACAAATAAATCTAGGTACAGCTTTGCCAACCGATTTATTCATTATTTTGTCTTTCGAAAATCTCCCGCTCTTTTTCACCTTTTTTCTCGGCAAGTAAGATATTTCTATTTTCGCTCACTGAAAAAATCCTTGTCCCTTCATCTAAATAATTTGATACAAGATGTTCCTGCGGAAGAACCTCTGCTGGTACTCTTTTTTTGATTTCTCCAATCTCTAGCTGAACAATATATTTGCCTTGGTTTTCATTGCCACCGGAAACGATTCATTTACTCTTACAATTGCTGCATATGAGGTTTCTTCCCCTACATTAGCTTGCCCAGTACGAACTTTTTGAGATTCAGTAGAGCACCCCGTTAATATGTGTGTAGTGCAAAATAAAAGTACAGAGTTATGAAGCGAAAAAGTACATATCTACTAGCAATACAAATTAAAGTCCTTCCGCAGGATCCTTCTTGATTTTTAAGCCTCTGAAAACCTCGTTCAAACTTGTTACTTTGCTTGGTAACCAACAATTTCTTTTATATATTTGGCATCACTTTCATCAGTTTTATAAAAAGCAATCTGATCCCAACTCTCGCCTGCTCGTCTTCCAATAAGTGCGTCGTCACCTACAAACCATACTTTTGAATCAATTAAACTGACAGAAGCACTTGGATTAGTTAACTCAATGTCCATATCAGGTTTTTCCAAATCAATATTTGGATCATCAATTGCCTTGGCGTTTAAGTAAATCATAATGAAATTATCAATAATAGTTGGATTTTCTATGTCGGTAAAAACTTTTTCGTATATCACATTGCTTGATTTTTCAATGTCCTGATACCCAATTTTTATTTCTTTCATAATCTCTGCCTTACTCATATTGCCGACGATAAAACCTCCGAAAAAAATAAGTCCTATAAGTGCCAAACTAATAAATACTTTCACTGTTTTACTCACTTAAACGCCTCCCTTATGTTGAGGATCTAAAAAAATTAAGCCAGCTCAACTATACCAATTTTATCCATTGAGAACTATATGATAATCAGACTTTAAGATATATTTGATTTTATTTCTGAGATACCAAGTAACTAAACGTGTTCGAAAAATGACTATCCGCAAATGTAAAAGGAGAAAAGATATGCTGCGTACAGCCTCTTTTCTCCTTAAGTATTATTAAGAGCTTCCGATAATCCATCAATATGTAAACTTATATTCAGTTAAAAGTTCTAAAGGTTTCTTCAGCGCAAATTTTTGAAGATCGACTGCTAATTTTCAATCTATCACGTTACCAAAAATATAATGACTGTTTTAGCTAGCCACCACGGTCCTATACTTAACAAGAAACTAAAAATAAGCACAATTATATAAGCAAGAAACGAACCTGAGTACACCCCTGGTGAAGCCCCTTCGCTAAATCCCTAGTGATCTTTTTTTCGGTAAAATATTCCTCCTATTAATATTGCAAGGCCAAGTATGATAGTGACAACCTTCAAAATCAGCAGCCCATCCATTGTTTTCCTCCTCTAGCAATTGTTTTATTCCAGGGTTCTCTCTTGTCTACTATTCTCTTCGCTTTATCGATTATTCCTCAATATAGATTATCTCAAAAAATTGTCACCGAACTGTTCACTTGTTTTCTTTGTCCTCCTTCGCTCTCTTTGTTTTAAATTTTTCTTTAGTTCATAGCCTCTTTATTAGTTATGTAATTCATCGGACTTATACCAAATCCTTTTTAATAAGTTATATATTTTTTATAGCGTTCGTATAAGTACAGTTCTACAGATAAAAAAAGAAGAAACCCGTATCAGAGTTTCTTCGCTTCCGATAAGGGGTCATATGCCCCTTCGGCTCATTCATCTCTGCAATATTGATCTTTTTCAGCTTTAAGATAAAAAAATTTCGCCCTCCGCTTTTTGCTAATATATGTTCTATTTCAGAAAATACCAATATAACCACTTCATTAATACCTTAATATCCCAAATAAAAATAACTTTATATCTACAATTTATTAATATTAAATTTTTTATATAAATGTATAGTTCTAAAATATGTATTTAATTTCAAAAAATATAAATATACCTCATGTTAATGGGTATATAAGTTCTGTGGTACACATCTTTCAATGAACATTAAGGCTCATATTCACCTAATAAAGATCTTTTCAAGTTAAAAGTACGTTGTCCTACTGAAATTGGAAAATGAAAGAATGTGTGAATATCCAGTCTCAGCGGTATGTTTCTTTCGGTAATGCAATAATAAACTTCTTTTGCATTCTTTAGATCCTCCACAACGTTCCAGAACCACGAGAAGAAGGAAAGGACATCACTACAGACAGAGTCCCTTCTGGCAACTTCTTCTTTCAAAATAGAACACCAGAACTCGGCTCAAGTGATCTGCCATCGGTTAGTTTTTACAAAAAAATAAAAAGTGATGCAAAGTAGAAGTGATGGTGCTAGAAACACCTCAGCCAATGATTCTATATTTCGTTATCATTCAGGAGGTTTTCTTTAGAAATACGAGCATTTTAAAGAGTGTAATAGAGAATTAACACAGGATACTTTAAAGAAAGAGTCTTCATAAATAGTATTGAAACAAAAGGCGTTACCGAACGCTGTAATTCAACTAATTAAAATTGATTGAGATTGAAAGGAATTAAAACTAATGACTAAAGCGCTTGAAAAGAAATATATTCCATTAGCAAACTATTTTTCCATGGCAAAAGAACCACTCCTGACGCTACACCTTTCTGAAGTTGAAAAGATTATTGGCCAGAACCTACCTAACAGTGCCTATTTAAATCAAAGTTGGTGGGAAAAGACTAAAGCGCCCTCTAAGTATTTTCATGCTTGGATCGACCACGGCTACAGAGTCAAGGAATTTAAACCAAATCGTTTTGTCAGTTTTGAAAGAATGGATCTTCTGGATAAAAACGGCGGAAATAATGATTATGAAAATAAAGATATTTTGCTTATTCGCCAAGCTAGACATAGCGACGCGCGCTTTCTCGCAGAGTTGCAGAAGCAAATTGAAGGAGAATCGGACTTTCTGTTGTACGGAAAAGAGGAACGAGCACTGTCTACACAAAAAATGAAAAAGCAGATTATTGAGTGGAATCAAAGCGGTCATTCAATCGCCTTTCTTGCTATTTTAAACGGGGAGTATGTCGGTTATTTGATGGCCGTAGGGAATGAGGCCAAGCGAGCTAGTCATCGTGCTGCCTTGCTCCTTGGGATTCAAGCTGATGCACAAGGGAAAGGAATTGCTTCCTCCCTCCTTCAAACAGCAGAAGAATGGGCTGCCACAAACGCCATCACTCGTCTTGAGCTGATTGTTTCAGACGAAAACACTCCAGCTCGGAAGCTTTTTGAGAAAATTGGGTATGAATCGGAAGGTATTCGCAAAAATTCAATAATAACCAATAATAAACTGCGCAATGAAATTTATATGGCCAAGTTTTTAGATTTCAAAAAAAATATAAGGATTTCAAACTCACATCAGGTCCGATGACACGTTTATCATTTTATATCATTACTCAACTCTAGCAGCGTAAACCATCTGCAGTTGCTGTTTTTCCTATAGTCAATGACGAGAGCATTTAGTCAACTGTCATGGTTTAAAAAATCATCAGTTCGACATATCCCAAGGCATGGTTAGTTTTGGCTTATGTTCAAATAGTTTTTTATTAAAGGCAAAATTTGAGCTAATAATTGTTCATCAGTTAGTTCAATGCCGCGCTCAGTCCAGAACGTATATGCAGTACCTTTAAGGGCGTCTTGAGAATTAACTTCGCGATAAGGATTATCTTTGCAACAAAATACAGATGAGTTATGAAACGCCTTTACGTAGTTAATTTGTTCAGTGATAGCTTCTGTATTTATATTGTCGTTACTTGGACTGTACACTAGAGTGTAAAAATTCGAATTGTGAAGTGTTCTATTGTTTGAAATGAAAACCTCGGGGGGCAACATGCTTTCTTGCCAATAGACGATCTCTACATTTGAATTTAATGCATGCAACCCGACTTCGGTCAAAGAATCGTTCCACATTCTCGGCTTGTAGCCGCATTGCTCGACATAGTTAGAAACTATGTTCATAAACCTTATATATTCATCCTGAAAGCTAATTGTTCCTGGTACTTCGTCACCGCCTATTGAGAATATGAGCTGTCCTCTATATTTATCTTGCTTAAACAACGAGGCTATTTCCTCAATCAGGTGTTTGACATGTGTTGCTGCACTGGGATTATCAAAGTAGTCAACTAGATTGTCATCGAAGTCTGACACGATCGATTTATAAAATTTTTTATCGAACCTTTCTTTCACCAGATTCAACCACCCTTTTGAATGGCTTGGAACATCAAAATCGGGAATGATCATCACATCTCTATCGTTTGCATAAGTGATGAGTTCTAAAATTTCGCTTTTAGTAAGGTATTGATCATTCGTTTTCGTCGAAGTCTGACCTAGAATTTCAGAGAATAATCGGTATCCCTCTGCATCTGAAAAATGCAATTGAAGATAATCTCCACCACCTGTTTGAATCTCATCAATTATGCGCATTAAGAACATCAATGAAACGTGACGTCTCGAAGTATCTAATATGACACCGCTGACTAACCGAGAACGAGTGTCTTCTCCATGTAGAAGCTTCGGTAAATGGAAGAGCTCTTTTTTGGTACGGTTCGGCAATATAAAAACCTCCTATCTACAATTGTAGTGACCTTTCAATAAAGGAGTTACTAAAGTGGATACATTTATTTTTTCCAACAACAATTCCGGACGCAAAGAAACCTCGGAAACTTAGTTGGAAACCGAGTATTTTAAATAGAGATATACGAAAGAAGGAAAATTGAAATGAATTTCTTTTCAGGACCATATGGTGTGGTTGCAAGTTTTGTTTTCTGGTATCCATTTCTAATGGCACTTTTTTGGATGGCAGGATCTATTCTGTTTTTAAGAACGAAAGAAAATAAACAAAATGACATCGATATAGATGGATTTGATTGGCCGATGATCAGTATCCTCGTTCCTTGTTACAACGAAGAAGATACGATTATGGAGACAGTAGAAAACCTAACTGGGCTATCCTACCCCAAAAAGGAAATTATCTTAATAAATGATGGCTCAACCGATCAAACCACTTACCTTTTAGAGGAACTATCAAAAAAACACAGTGAAGTAAGAGTAATTCAACTCGAACAAAACCAAGGGAAAGCAAATGCTTTACAAGTTGGCTTGTTTGCTTCTAAAGCTGAGTATTTAGTCTGCGTTGATGCAGATGCTCTTCTAGCAGATACAGCCCCTTACTATATGGTTCATCAATTCTTTGTAAGTGGAGAAAGAGTGGGCGCCGTTACAGGAAGTCCATCCATTCGGAATCGAAATACGCTGTTGAGTCGAATGCAATTGGTTGAATATGCATCTATTATTGGCGCGATCAAGCGCACACAAAGACTATTAGGAAAAGTAATGACGGTATCGGGAGTCGTTGTGACATTTCGTAAAAAAGCATTAGTAGATGTTGGATTGTGGGACCGCGATATGATTACAGAGGATATTGCGGTCAGCTGGAAATTGCAAAAACGATTTTGGGATGTTCGTTATGAACCTCGAGCAATTTGTTGGATGCTTGTACCAGAAACACTTTCTGGTATCTGGCAACAGCGGATTCGTTGGGCGCAAGGAGGACAGGAAGTCGTCTTACGCCACTGGCGCATTCTTTTCAGCTGGAAACAAAGACGACTGTGGCTTATCTTTTTAGAGCAATGTGTCAGTACCATTTGGGCTTTTAGTTGGTTATTTATTACGTTGGTCCTTATTTTTTCGGCTAATACCTTCCAAGATCTCTTATTTTGGTTGACATTAACTTCTTTTTTCCTTGTATTTATCAGCATGATTCAACTATTCATCTCTCTCGTAATTGATTCTAGACACAACGGTGTGATGAAGTACTATTTGTGGGCCGCATGGTATCCAGCTATTTATTGGATGGTAAACACACTAGTAGTCGTTGTTGCTTTGCCAAGGGCCATAAAATCCCGTTATAAAGGAGGTTACGCTGTATGGTCAAGTCCAGATCGAGGTCTAAAGAAATCATGATTATAAGCGGAAATCGCACAAACCTTCGATTTCTTAGCGATCTGCTCATTACGTTATTTTTTTGGGGATATACGATTATCGTAATGATTTTCATTTTATCAGCTACTACTGGAATTAATAATGGTGTAACAAGAACGCTGAACACGACATTCAAAACAACAAACAGCGAAGTTCAAGCAGTCATTTTGTTTGGATTTACTATATTTATTGTGATTTATTTACTGCTATTTACCAATCATCTCTACAATCAAAAACGGTTTGGCCACCTGACCCGTCGTACTTACCCCAAAACGGTAACTGAGCATGATTTACTCTCATTGCAATTAATGAGCGCCGAAAATATTGAAAAACTTCAGAATAACTATATGGTTTTTGAAAGAAATCCAATAATTTCATTAGAAGAGGAAAAACAGCATGAAGAAAGCCATTAAACTAATCATTGTTCTAGCTTTGATATATGCATTTTTTCTGTTTAAAGATGATATTCGAGAAGAAGTATTTACAGTAGATGAGTCCGCAATGTCTTTTCCAGAAGAACTTAAAAAAGAGAGTTGCTTGGGGTTAAACTATCACCGTGTATTAGAAGATACTGTTCCCAATCGAATCAGCAGGTGGCTATTAAACTCTGATGAATTGGTCAAGTACAGCGTATTAACTACAGAGTTTGAAGAACAATTGGCGTCATTAGCTGATGCAGGAGCTGTTTTCTTGTCAGAAGACGAATTACTGCAAGCAAAGGAATCAGGAAACTTCCCTTCAAAATGTGTATGGATTTCTTTTGACGACATCGATAACTCAGTATACCAAAATGCCTTTCCGAT